>NZ_JAPDCN010000001.1:0-550396 GCF_027706185.1 Aeromonas sp. Y318-3 | reverse complement strand
GATGATTCATGCTGAACCTTATCCCTGATGCCAAGTGGGGCTCATGATCTCACATCAGGGACTTGTTCGCACCTTCCCTAAGCGGCTTAGCCCACCAAAAACGCTCTTAACCGGGCAAACTCCGCAGGCAAATTAACGGAGAGCAGCGGCAGTTCGGCGTGCTTGGCCAGCGGGCCGGGCAGCGGTACATCGAGATTGAGGATCTCGTCTACCGACTCCTTGAACTTGGCGGGATGGGCGGTGCAGAGGAACACCCCCACTTCGTCCTCGGCCAGCTGTTCCTCCAGCAGATCCCAGGCAATGGCGCCGTGGGGTTCGCAGAGGTAATCCAGCTGATGCAGGCGTTTGAGCGCGTCGCGGGTCTGGGCATCGTCACGCATACCGGAGCCTAAGGTCTCCAGTGCCCAACCCTTGCGACGGCAGAGCTCTTCTACCCGCGGCCAGTTGTTGGGGCGGCTGACATCCATGGCATTCGACAGGGTGGCCACTGTCTGGTGCGGCTCCCACTGACCGGTTTTCAGGTAGCGCGGCACGGTATCGTTGGCGTTGGTGGCGGCGATAAAGCGCTTCACCGGCAGCCCCAGCGCCTTGGCAATCAAGCCTGCGGTGAGGTTGCCAAAGTTGCCGGACGGCACGCTGATGACCGCTTTGGCGCGGGAGGCTTTCGGCAGCTGGGCTACCGCTTCGAAGTAGTAGCAAACCTGCGCCAGCAGACGGCTGATATTGATGGAGTTGGCGGAGTTGAGGCCAATGGCCTTTTTCAGCGCTTCGTCGTCAAAGGCCTGTTTTACCAGCGCCTGACAGGCATCGAAGTCGCCGTCGATGGCGATGGTGCGGATATTGCCGCCGAGGGTGCAGAAGAGCTTCTCCTGCAAGGGGCTGATCTTGCCCTTGGGATAGAGGATCACCACCTCGATCCCCTCCAGCCCGTAGAAGGCGTGGGCCACGGCGGCGCCGGTATCGCCCGAGGTGGCGGTGAGGATGGTGATCTTGTCATTCTTTTCGGCAGACACGGTTCTAAAGGCTGCGAGGCACTGGGCCATAAAGCGGCCGCCGAAATCCTTGAACGCCAGGGTCGGGCCGTGGAACAGTTCGAGGGCATATATCTTGCGATCGGAGCCGTCTTTGAGTTTCACCAGCGGCGCCGGGAAGGTGAAGGCGGCGTTGATAAGCTCGCTCACCTTGGCGGCGGGTACTTCATCCCCCAGCAGGTGGCTCAGGATGCGGGCAGAGCGTTCGGCCAGCGGCAGATCGAGCAGGGCATCCACATCGGCGAGCGGTTCGAGTTGTTCGGGGAAGAAGAGCCCCTGTTCGCGACCCAAGCCCTGACGCACCGCCTGCGCGAAGCTCACCTGTTCGCTGTTGTCCTTGATGTTGTAGAGATTCATAGCTCGCTTCCTGTTACCCGTGCCCCGGCCATGTCCAGTTTGCAGACCCGGGCAAATCCATCTTCGTTCTGCACGAAATGTGCTTCCATCCAATCCTTCATCCGCTCGGCCTGCGCCAGCTCCTTCATCACCACAAACACGGTGGGGCCGGAGCCGGAGATGCCGGTGGCGAGCGCCCCGTTCTGGGCCGCCTGCGCCCGCACCTCGGCAAAGCCTTCGATCAGCGCCGCGCGGTAGGGTTCGGCAATCACATCTTTCAATACGCTCGCCGCCAGCGGCTCCTGCCCGGTGTAGCTGGCGTGAACAAAGGCAGCCAGGCGGCGGCCATAGGTGAGGCAATCCTGACGGCGATATTGGGCCGGCAGGATGGCGCGGGCCGCGGCGGTGGAGACCACAGTGCCCGGGTAGCAGACCACCCAGTACCACTCGTCAAACACCGGAATGCCCTGGCTGATAACGCCCGCCTCCTCCACCACCAGCTGCATGCCACCCAGATAACAGGGGGCCACGTTGTCGTAGTGAACGGAGCCGGAGATCTTGCCTTCCATCTCCCCCATCAGCAGCAGCAGGGCGTGCTCGTCGAGGGGCGCGCCGTGAAAGGCGTTGAGCCCCTCCAGCGCCGCCACCACGCTACAGGCGCTGGAACCCAGACCCGAGCCGACCGGCAGGTTCTTCTCCAGCACCATTTCGAGGGGCTTGAGGCCAAGGCCGCGCTTCTCCAGCGCCTCGCCATAGGCGACCCAGCAGTCATGGAGGATATTCTTTTTCGGATCGTCCGGCAGCTTGTGGGCGTAGCGGCCCACGGCGGAGAGGGCGAACGGCACGTCAGCCGCTTTTACCTGCACCCGATCGCCGAGCAGAGAGCCATCCACGGGGGCGAGCGCCGCCCCCAGTACATCAAATCCCACGCTCAGGTTGGCGCTGGAGGCGGGGGCATAGGCAACCACACTTCTGTCATTACCCATGGCGCCTTCCGTCATATAAGAGGGGTACATGTCTGAACTCATGCTTATAGCTCCTGCTTCCAGTTCTGGGTGCGCAGCACGTCGGCAAAGACACCCGCCGCAGTCACTTCGGTACCGGCGCCGTAGCCGCGCAGCACCAGCGGGATCGGCTGGTAGTAGGTGGAGAAGAAGGCGAGCGCGTTCTCCCCGTCTTTGACCTTGAACAGCGGCTCGTCGGCCCCGACCGCCTTGATGGCGACCTTGCACTTGCCACCGTCAATGGAGCCCACATAGCGCAGCACCTTGCCTTCACGCTGGGCGGCGGCGAACTGGTCGCGGAACCAGCCGTCAGCTTCCGGCAGACGGGCCATAAAGGCTTCCACATCGCCGCTCACATCAAAGCCGGGCGGCAGCGCCTGCTCCACTTCCACATCGGAGAGCTCCAGCGCCATGCCCGCCTCGCGAGCCAAAATGAGCAGCTTGCGCGCCACATCCATGCCGTTGAGATCGTCGCGGGGATCCGGCTCAGTAAAGCCGTTGCTGCGAGCGATTTGGGTCGCCTCCGAGAACGCCATCCCCTCATCCAGCTTGCCGAAGATAAAGGAGAGTGAACCGGACAGAATGCCATCGAAGGCACGCAGCTTGTCACCGGCCTTGATAAGGTTCTGCAGGTTCTCGATAACCGGCAGGCCAGCACCCACGTTGGTCTCGTACAGGAACTTGCGGCGAGTCTGGCGGGCAGTGCGGCGCAGCGCCTTGTAGTAATCGAGCGAGCCGGTGTTGGCCTTCTTGTTCGGAGTGACCACATGGAAACCGGCGGCGAGGAAGTCGGCATACTGGACGGCCACCGCCTCGGAGGAGGTGCAGTCGACGATCACCGGGTTGATGATGTGGCTATCTTCCACCAGCTTTTTCACCCCTTCCAGCGAGAAGCTGTCGCGGGCTTCCACCAGCTGTTCGCGCCAGTTGGCGAGGTTGAGGCCATCCTTGTTGACCGCCATCTGGCGGCTGTTGGCGATGCCGACCACGCGAAGGCCAGTGCCCTGCTCGGCCAGTACCGGTTGCTGGCGGGCAATCTGATCCACCAGCGCGGCACCGACGCCACCGACCCCGACCACAAACAGATCGATAAACTGCTGGCTGCCAAAGAAGTTCTGGTGGCACGCCTTGATGGCTTCCGCCACCTTGCGATCCCGCACCACCGCCGAGATGGAGCGCTCGCTGGAGCCCTGCGCGATGGCGACGATGTTGATGGAGGCTTGCGCCAGCGAGGTGAAGAAGCGGGCTGCCATCCCCTTGCTGGTGCGCATGCCGTCACCGATCAGGGAGATGATCGCCAGATCGCTGATGATATCCAGCGGCTCCAGCAGCTGGTTTTTGAATTCCAGCTCGAACTCGCGCTCCAGCACCTTGCGGGTCTTCTCGCTGTCGTAGCTGTGGATACAGAAGCTGACGCTGTACTCGGAAGAGGACTGGGTGATCAGCACGATACTGACCCCGGCGCGGGAGACGGCTGAGAAGATGCGACCGGCCATGCCGACCATCCCCTTCATGCCGGGGCCGGAGACGTTGAACATGCACATGCCGGAAAGATCCGAGATGGCCTTCACTTTCAGGTCATCGTCGCCGCTCTCGGGGCCGATCAGGGTGCCCGGCCCTTGCGGGTTGAAGCTGTTCTTGATGAGGCAGGGAATGTGGAACTGGGCCACCGGCGCGATGGTTTTCGGGTGCAGCACCTTGGCACCGAAGTAGGAGAGCTCCATCGCTTCCTTGTAGGAGAGAGTTTTCAGCAGGTAGGCATCCGGCACCAGACGGGGGTCGCAGCTGTAGCAGCCTTCGACGTCAGTCCAGATCTCGCAGCACTCGGCATCGACGCAGGCAGCCAACACGGCGGCGGAGTAGTCGGAGCCGTTACGACCCAGCAGCACGGTCTCGCCCTTGTCGCTGCCACCGGTAAAGCCCGGCATCAAGTAGAGGCAATCGCTACGCAGCCCCTTGGCGGCAAAGCGCAGGCGGGAGGCTTCGATATCGACGTGGGCTTCCAGATAGCCGCCATCGGTCACCAGCAGCTCTTCCGGCACGATGAGACCCAGCTCGAGGCCACGCACCCGCAGCAGTTCGTGCATAAAGGCGATGGAGAGGTTCTCGCCACGGCTCAGGATGCGCGCCTGCACGTTGTCCGGGCAGAGGCCCAGCAGACGGATGCCCTGCATCAGCCGCTCCACCTGATCCAGCTCAGCGGTGAGGCGGGCCAGCAGCGCCTTGTCATCGAGCGCCGGATAGGCCGCCTTCAACCCGGCCAGCAGGCGGGAGAAGATGCCGTTGACTTCAAACAGGGTGGAACTGGCATCCATGCCGCGACTGGTCTGCTCCACCAGCGCCACCAGATGATTGGTCACCTTGGCAGGTGCAGAGAGCACCAGGGCTACCTGAGATTGGCCGTGGGTGTTGACCGCGATATCGGCCACCCGTAAAAAACGTTCTGCATCGGCCAGTGAAGACCCGCCAAATTTCAACACTCTCATCGCTTTCTCTCCCTGTAAATCTATGAAATTCAATCTAAAAACCAATCCAACAAAAAGGCCCGTACTGGGTGGGTACGGGCCTTTTTTGATTTCTGTGCTTGTTCGTCAGCGCATCAACCGGCCCCAGTGCCACCTGTGGTGGTACCGGTAATAATGGTGGTGATGACGTTGGTGAATAACTGCATGACGAACACTCGTTGACGAAGCTGGCTTTTAGCAATACCGCGGCGGGCGATGGGCTGTCAACTTAAACCTCTTTGCCAAGTTTGCGCGCAAGGTCTTTGCAGAGCAGGTGGAGCATGTTCAAATCCCGCTGCGGCAGCATGGGCACCCGGTCCATCACCCACTGATGCAGTTTTTCATCCTGCGAAACTCCGAGTTCACCAAGCAATTCTGCTGTTTTGCTTTTCAGCACCCGAACCTGCCCGGCGTTATCAAAATTTTCTGCTACCGCAGCGCCGCCGTCGGCGTTCAGCTCATCCATCAGCTGACTCATCTCGTAGGCATAGAGCATGATCGCCTGCCCCAGATTGAGAGACGGGTAGCTCACCTTGAGGGGCAGATAGCTGATGAGATCGACCTCGGCCAGCTGCTCGTTGGAGAGCCCCGACTCCTCGCAGCCAAAGACGATGGCCACCTTGTTGAGTGAAGGCTTGCTGCGGATCTGCTCGCGGATCTCCCCCGGCGTGAGGTAGTGCTGGTAGCGACCGCGCTCACGGGCAGTGGTGGCAATCACCAGATCCATGTCCGCCAGTGCCTCGGGCAGGGTGTCGAACGCCTCGGCCTGAGTCAGGATCTCCTGGGCACCGTGAGCCACCCAGCTCGCCTCCTCCTCTTCGTGTACCCGGCTCGCCACCAGTCGCATGGCATCGAATCCCATGGTTTTCATGGCGCGGGCAGCCGCCCCCACGTTCGCAGGTCGGGCAGGTGCCACCAGGACAAAATAGAGCTTCATCGGGTTTCCTCACAGGCCGGACGGCCTCTCAAACAGACAGCAAACAGTCGCTAAACCATCACCAAAACAGGGGCGCAATCTACCGTTTATCCCCGAAAATTGCCACTTGAACAGACGTTTGAATGTTGCGATAGTGGCCTGACGTCTGAACAAATTACACCCAATCCTTCGCGCTATCGGCCCGACAGATCACAAGGAAGAGAGAGATGCAGCAGCCATTGGAACAGGCCGTCGCCGAGACTATCCTGCAACGCTTCGAGTCGTTTTACAGCCGGTTTCTCGAGATAACCCAGGGCAGCAAGAGCCGCTTCGAGAACAGTGACTGGCTGGGGGTGCAGCTCGCCGGGCGCGAGCGAATTCGCCTCTATGACCACCATGTGGGGGCCACCGCCAGCTCCATCCGCCAGATGATGGGGGAGCACCACGCCACCCAGGAGCTGCTCAAGCGGGTCAAAAGCGCCTTCAGCGACCTGCTACCCCGTTGTGACAACTTCGAGGTGGCGGAGTCCTTCTTCAACTCCGTCTATCGCCGGATCTTTCGTCATCGCAATATCCGCGACGAGAACCTCTACATCCACCCCTTTGTCAGCCGTGGCGAAAAACCGGACCTGAGCGCCCTGCTGCGGATCTATCGCACCGATCTCGCCCACTTGCCGCAGACCTTGAGCCAGCTTTTGGGGGATTACAGCTTCACCCTCCCCTACGAGGACAAGCAGCGGGATATTGTCGACATCCACCGCCATCTTGCCGAGAACGGCCCGCAAATCCTCCATGATGAGCCCTTTGCCATCGAGCTGCTCAAAGAGGTGTTCTACCGCAACAAGGGGGCCTATCTGGTAGGGCTGATCCGGGTAAAAGATCAGGTCTTCCCCTTTATCCTGCCCCTGCTCAGCACCGGCCACAGCATCTATGTGGACACGGTGATCTTCGAGCCGGATCTCGCCTCCATCGTGTTTGGCTTCGCCCGCGCCTACTTTATGGTCTATGCCCGCGAACCGGCGCTGTTTGTCGCCTTCCTGCGCCAGATCATGCCCCACAAGCCCGATTACGAGATCTACAACGCCATCGGCTGCCAGAAGCACGGCAAGACCGAGCTCTATCGCCACTACCGCCATCATCTGGCCCAGAGTCGGGATCAGTTCATCATCGCCCCCGGCATCAAGGGGATGGTGATGAGCGTGTTCACCCTCCCCTCCTACGATGTGGTGTTCAAGGTGATAAAAGACGAGTTCACTCCCCCGAAGGATGTGAGCCACGAGCAGGTGAAGGCAAAATACCGGCTGGTTAAACAGCACGATCGGGTGGGTCGGATGGCCGATACCCAGGAGTTCACCAACTTCGAGTTTCCGCTGGACCGCATCTCGCCGGAGCTCCTTGCCGAGCTCAAGACGGTGGCACCTTCTGCGCTCACCATCAGCGACGACAAGCTGGTGATCAAGCACCTCTATACCGAACGCAAGATGATCCCCCTCAACCTCTATCTGGACAAGGCGGACGAGCAGCAGACCCGCCTCGCGTTGGAGGAGTACGGCAACGCCATCAAGCAGCTGGCGGCGGCCAACATCTTCCCGGGGGACATGCTGTTCAAGAACTTTGGCGTCACCCGTCACGGCCGGGTGGTCTTCTACGACTACGACGAGATCTGCTACATGACGGAGTGCAACTTCCGCCAGATCCCGCCGCCTCGCTACCCCGAGGATGAGTGGAGCGCCGAACCCTGGTATTCGGTGGCCCCCAACGACATCTTCCCCGAGGAGTTCGCCACCTTCCTGCTGCAAAAGCCGCAGGTGCGGGAGATCATGCTGCAACTGCACAAGGAGATGTTCGACGCCAACTACTGGAAGATGCTGCAGAGCAACATCAAGGTGGGGGTGTTCGAGGATGTCTATCCCTACCGGCGCAAGAAGCGCTTCAAGTACCAGCGCGGCGGCTGATCCCGCAGCGCCCGCGCACATCGCAGCAACGAAAACGGGGTGGCCAAAGCCACCCCGTTTTGCTATCCGCTTTGCGCCTTAACTGCCGCGACGGCGGATCACCCCCTCCTGCATGGTGCTCGCCACCAGCACGCCGTCACGGGTAAAGAACTGACCGCGCACCAGACCGCGACCGCTGCTGGCGCTCGGGCTGTCTACCACGTAGAGCAGCCAGTCGTCGAAGCGGAAATCCCGGTGGAACCACATGGAGTGATCGATGGTGGCCACCTGCATATCCGGCTCCCAGTACGACACCCCGTGGGGCTGCAGCGAGGTGAGCAGGAAGTTGAAGTCGGAGGCGTAGGCCAGCAGGTATTTGTGCACCCGCAGATCGTCCGGCATCTGGCCATTGGCCTTGAACCAGACGTGACGCACCGGATCCTGCACCGTCGGCCGAATAGGGTCGACCAGGGTCACCGGGCGCATCTCGATGGGTTGCTCGCAGAGGATCTTGTCGCGCAGAGAGGCCGGGATCAGGTTCTCGTAGGGGCGCACCAGCTCCAGCTCGCTCTTGAGCTCCTCCGGCGGGGTGATGCCGGTGGGCATCTGCGCCTGATGCTCGAAGCCGTCGGCCGGCACCTGAAACGAGGCGTTGAGATAGAAGATGGGCTTGCCGCCCTGAATCGCCTTGACCCGGCGGGTGGAGACGGTCTGGCCGTCACGGATATTCTCCACGTCATAGACGATGGGACGGGTCACATCCCCCGGACGCAGGAAGTAGGAGTGAAAACTGTGAACCTGACGGCCGGTCTCGACCGTCTGCTTGGCGGCTGACAAGGCCTGCCCCATTACCTGTCCGCCAAACACGGCCCGCAGACCGAGATCCTGGCTCTGGCCCCGAAACAGGCCCTCCTCGATTTTTTCCAGCGCCAGCAACGCCAGCAGCTCATCAAGTACCTTGCTCATCGTTCACTCCTCTATCAGAACCGCACAGGCTAACAAGCTCACCGGAGCAGAGCAACCGCCACAACCCCTTCCGCCCGCCAAAGGGAACGCCAAGGGCCATACACCGCGACCAACAGCATTTATCGAGTCTGTTTTTTCCCTGCCGAAACCGCTACGCTGTCAGCAATCGATAGAGGTGAGGTCACCCGCCATGCACATCCGTTATCCGGTCACGCCCTCTGCCACTTATCGCCTCCGCTCGTCCCTTCGCTTTCTTGCCACCCTGTTTGCTCTCTCGCTGCTCCCGGCCGCCACGGTGCAGAGCGCGGTGATTATCACCGGCGAATTGCCCCCCTACTCTTCGGCGACGCAGGCCAATGGCGGCGAGCTGGCGAGCAAGGTGCTCACCACTCTCAAAGCGGCGGGCCACCCGGATCTGCGGGTCTCCTACCAACCCTGGCCGAGAGGACTTAAAAACATCGAACTGGGCAACGCCATCGCCGCCTTCCCCTTTACCTGGACCAACGAGCGCAGCAACACCCTGCTGTTCAGTACCCCCATCGCATTCGATATCCAGTCCTGGTACACCACGCCCGACAAGAAGGGGCTGGAATCCCCGCCCTGGCAGCAGAAAACCGCCTGCGTGCCCAAGGGGTGGTTCTCCGATGCTATCGAGCGGGTGACCATCGAGCAGAAGCTGATCGTCAGAACCACCAACCGCCTCAACCAGTGTGTCGAACTGCTGAAAAAGGGCAAAGTCGATCTGGTGCCCATCAACGACACCTCGAAAAAGAACCTCTCGGAGGAGGACAACGCCGCCCTCTACCGCCTCTCGTTGTTTCGCCAGAACGTCACCTTCTATCTGGTCACCGCCCGCAATGAAGAGGGAGAGATGTTTATACGTGACTTCAACAAAGAGTGGATGACACCGGCCAACTGAGGAGTGTGAGAGCAATCATTACCACATGACCAGAGCCAGCCTGCAGCTGGAGGTCACCCGCTAGAGATGAAAAAGGCCCGCACCAGTTGGTGCGGGCCTTTGCTTGGCCGACTGTGCGCTATTTGACGGCGCGCAGTTCGCAACGGGTTGTCGGCTTACTTGCTACCGGTACCTGAGTTGCGGGTAGAGGCTTGCGGCTTGCGACGGGCGGTGGTGGCGCGAGCGCGCGGCTCTTTGCCCTGCATCTCTTTGTGACGCTGTACGGCGCGACGGATCTGGGCGGCCTGCTTGTGACGGCTGGTTTTGCCATCCTGCTGCAGATCGACCTTGGATTCGGTCTCCGGCGGCAGGTTGACCAGACCGCGCAGGTAGTTTACTTCCGGCAGTTTCAGCTCTTGCCAGCCGCCGCGCGGGATGCCGCGGTCCAGCTTGACGTCGCCGTAGCGGATCCGCATCAGGCGGCTCACCTGCACTTCCTGGGATTCCCACAGGCGGCGCACTTCACGGTTGCGTCCTTCGGTCAGGGTAACGTTGAACCACTGGTTCAGACCCTCACCGCCAGCCGGTTTGATCTTGTTGAACTTGGCGGTGCCATCTTCCAGCTGCACGCCCTTGCGCAGACGCTGCAGCATGGCTTCGGTGATTTCGCCAAAGACACGTACCGCGTATTCCCGCTCCACTTCGTGACTCGGGTGCATCAGACGGTTGGCCAGCTCACCATCGGTGGTGAACAGCAGCAGACCGGAGGTGTTGACGTCGAGGCGGCCGACCGCAATCCAGCGGGCACCTTCCATCTTGGGCAGACGATCAAACACGGTGGGACGACCTTCCGGATCGTGACGGGTACACATCTCCCCTTCCGGCTTGTGGTAAGCCAATACGCGGCAGATCACTTCCTCTGCGGCACGGGTCTTGACCTGGTGACCATCCACCCGGATCACGGCGTTCACTTCGACGCGATCCCCCAGTGTGGCGACCTTGCCATCCACACTGACCCGACCTGCGGTGATCAGGGCCTCCATCTCACGACGGGAGCCGTGACCCGCGCGGGCCAACACTTTTTGCAGTTTTTCACTCATCGGGGTTACCTGATTGTTGATCGCTGCCCACTGGTAAAAGGGGCAACGGGGTTAACTGTAACAAACGCCGGTTGGAGCTCTCGTCACAGTTGAAAAATGTATATCTCGGTGACATCGGCACGCTTGGGCGCCATTCACCGGGCATCGTTCTCCCCGTCCACCGCAGAGGGCAACAGGGGTTGCAGCTCCGGATCCAGCTCGGGGAGCTGCTCCAGACTCTGCAGATTAAAGTAATCCAGAAACTCTCTGGTGGTGGCGAGCAGCTCGGGGCGACCCGCCACCTCTTTGTGGCCTATGCTGCGCACCCAGCCACGCTCTTTCAGGGTATTCACTATCTGGCTCGACACCGCCACCCCGCGGATCGCTTCGATCTCGGCCCGGGTGATGGGTTGGCGATAGGCGATCAGGGTCAGCGTCTCCATCACGGCGCGGGAATAGCGCGGAGCACGCTCGCTCCAGAGCCGCGAGAGCTCCTCGGCATACTCCTGACGCGCCTGAAAGCGCCAGCCGGAGGCGACCTCTTTGAGCTCGACGCCCCGCGAGCTGTAATCTTGCCTGATCTCGGCCAACAGCAGCTGAACATAGCGACTGGTCACCGGATAATCCGCCAGCACGCTGCTTTTCAGTTCGCTGACATTGAGCGGGCGACCGGCCACAAACAATGCCGCTTCGATCAGGGTCTTGAGTCGTTCAGTGGGCAGCGCCACGGTTGCCCTCCTCGCTCTGCTCGGCCAATGCAAAATGGATAGGACCGAGTGGTTCTGCCTGCAGGATCCAGATCAGTTGCTCCTTGCACAGCTCCAGCAGGGCCAGAAACGTCACCAGAACCCCCATGCGCCCCTCTTCGGCGCGCAGCACCTGCTCAAGGCGCAGGGTCTGCCCCAGCGTGAGCATGGCGAGGATCTCCGCCATGCGCACCCGGGTCGGGATCTGCTCGCGGCGGATCTGGTGATGTTCGAAATGAGTCGCGCGTTTTACCACACTTTGCATGTAAAGGGCGAGTTCAACCAGCGAAACATCGGGCGCCAGTGGCTTGAGGGCGCCAAAATCGGGGGGCAAGGCAGCGGCGATATAAATCTCCCGCTCCACCCGTGGCAGCTCATTGACCCTCTCCGCCCCTACCTTGTAGCGCTCGTACTCCTGCAGGCGGCGAATAAGCGTCACCCGCGGGTCTTCTCCCTCCTCTTCATCCTCCAGCTCCGGCGCCTTGGGCAGCAGCAGGCGGGATTTGATCTCCGCCAGCCAGGCCGCCATCAGCAGATATTCGGCCGCCAGCTCAAGGTTGAGCCCCTGCATCAGCTCCACGTACTCCATGTACTGGGCGGTGATCTGCAGGATCGGCAGGTTGAGAATATCGAGCTGCTGGCGCCGGATAAGGTAGAGCAGCAGATCGAGCGGCCCCTCGAAGGTATCGAGGAACACCTCCAGCGCATCGGGCGGGATGAACAGGTCCTGGGGCAGCTCGTGATAGGGCTGCCCCAGGACTTTCGCGATGGGTAGTGCGGCGCCAGTTCCCGTCTCGGCGGAGGGGACTGTCACCGGTTCAGCGACATCACTCAAACGGAGTCGGATCCCCGGCGCCGCGACGACGCAATACCGGCTCGTCGTCAGAGAAATCGACCACTGTGGTGGGCTGCTCGCCCAGATAACCGCCGTTGACCACCAGATCGATCTGCTTGTCCAGCTTGTCGAAGATCTCTTCCGGGTCAAACTCGGCCATTTCAGAGTCCGGCAGGATCAGTGTGGTGGAGAGCAGCGGCTCGCCGAGTGCTTCCAGCAGTGCCTGGGCAATCTTGTTGTCCGGCACCCGGATGCCGATGCTCTTTTTCTTCTCGTTCATCAGGCGGCGCGGCACCTCTTTGGTCGCCTTGAAGATGAAGGTGTAGGCGCCCGGGGTGTTGTTCTTGATCAGGCGAAATGCGCTGTTGTCGACCTTGGCGTAGGTGGAGATCTCGGAGAGATCGCGGCACACCAGGGTGAAGTCGTGGTTGGCGTCGAGGCGACGGATGCGACAGATGCGCTCCAGCGCGCCCTTGTCACCCATCTGGCAACCCAGCGCATAACCGGAGTCGGTCGGATAGACGATCACACCGCCGTTCTGGATGATCTGTACCGCCTGACCGATCAGACGGGCCTGGGGGTTTTCAGGATGTACGTAAAAATGCTGACTCATAGCTTGTTCTCGCAATGGGGGCAGCAATACCTGCCCGCTCGTATGGTCACGGGTCAAAGACCCATGACACTACCTTAACCTGTTTGTGGCCGCTTCGCTGGCGCCGTTACCGGCTTGCCAGCAGCTCAGCATGCTGCTCGGTGGTGAGCCCGAAGTGACCGGGATAGGCCAGCCAGACGGGCATTCCCTCTTTGGGCAGCCAGAGGTGGCGGCCCAGCTCGGTCCAGTTGGAGGGGAAGTGAAAATCCGATCCCACCGAGATATAGAGGTCGTGCTCCTTGGCCCACTGGCCCAGATTGGCCCGCTCCTGCGGGCTCTGCTGGGGCAATGACACCTCCATGGCATCGCCACCGGCCGCTTTGAACGCCACCAGCAGCCGCTTGATCCACTTGGCGGTGAGATCGTAACGGCTGGGGTGAGCCAGCACCGCCAGCCCGCCCGCGGCGTGAATGGCTGTGATTGCTTCGCTCATCTCGGGCCACTCGGCCGGGGCATACCCTTTATTGCCACGACTCAGGTACTTTTTGAATACCTTCTGCATGTTGTCGGCTACCCCGCGCGCCACCAGCACCCGGGCGAAGTGGGCACGGGTCACAGCCGCATCACCGGCCAATGCCTTGGCCTCTTCATAGGTGCCGGGGATCAGACACTTCTCCAGACGGCGCCCGATTTCCAGTGCGCGAGCCTCGCGGCGAGCCCGTTGTCCGGCCAAAAACGCCACCAACTGCGGATTTTTTTCATCCACCCCCAGCGCCACGATATGAATTTCGTGATGCTCCCAGCCGGTGGAGATCTCGACCCCGCTCACCAGTCGCAGCGGCAACTGCTCGGTCTCGATGGTGCGGCGCACCTCATCAAGCCCGTCAAGGGTGTCGTGGTCAGTAACCGCTAACACCTCAACCTGTTTTTCAGCGGCGCGGCGCACCAGTTCGGCCGGGCTCAGCACCCCGTCGGAGGCAGTGGTATGGCAGTGAAGATCGAATCTCATCGGCTTGTTTCGCTCTTGTCTTGGGGCCCGCTTGAAAAAAAGAAGGCTAAAAAGCGACTTGACTTGGCCGCGGCTTTATCGTTTTCTGTAGGCACTTCATTGCAAACATCTTTTTACAGGACTTTATCATGCAAACGACTTCCATCCTGACCATCTGGTGGTGGCACACTCCCTGACATGCGGGCGTGTGGTCGTTGCTGTACCTGTAATCTGACAGCAAATTAAGAACCCAAAGAAAAAGCCCGCTGACCCCAGCGGGCTTTTTTATTATCCGGCAAATGGACCTGTGATGAAACCGAGAATTCAGACAAGCGCAATGACCTGGCGATGGCGACCCTACTGAAACCGCCCGAACCGACCCAATTTCCAAAGCATTTTTACGGGATTAGACGCATGAACATCGGTAAACCGCATCACACGCAAGGGAACGCACTATGACAGCCACACATCGCCTTCCTCTGGGTGAATTCGATACCCTCAAACTCAACGCCCCTTATGTGGCCGATCCGCTGGCGCTCTATACCCGCCTCTGTCAGGGTCGCCCCAACAACCTGCTGCTTGAATCGGTGGAGATCGACTCCAAGGCGGGCAAACAGAGCCTGCTGCTGGTCGATGCCTGCCTGCGCATCGAGTGCCGTGGTCGCACCGTGCGGGTTCGCACCCTCAACGACAACGGCGCCCAGTTGCAGAGCCTGCTGGCCGAGCGGCTGCCTGCGGTGGTGGCTCGTTCGCTGGTAGATGGCGAGCTGCAGCTCGATTTCCCGGCCTCCGATCGGGAGCTGGACGAAGATTCCCGCCTCAAGGGGTGCAGCGTGCTGGACGTGCTGCGCACCCTGCAGCGAGAGCTCGATTGCCAGCTTGGTAAAGAGGCGCTCTTTATGGCGGGCAGCTTCGCCTATGACCTGATCGCTTCCTTCGAGGATCTGCCCGAGGTGCCGGAGGGGAGCAACCACTGCCCCGACTACTGCTTCTACGTGGCCGAGACCCTGATCACCATCGACCATATCGAACGCACCACTCAACTGCTGGCCTGCATCTTTGGCGGCGACAGCGACGAGAGCCAGGTGGAAGACAGATACACCCGCCTGACCGAGCGACTCACCGACTTCAAACAGCTTTGCCAGCAACCCCTTAGCGCCGAGCTGACCACCCAGCCCCTGAGCGGCGGCATGAGCGTGGACAAGAGCGACAAGCAGTTCTGTGCCGAGGTGGAGAAGCTCAAGGGCTTTATCCGCCGTGGCGACATCTTCCAGGTGGTGCCGTCCCGCTGCTTCTCCCTGCCCTGCCCCAGCCCCTTGGCCGCCTATCGCCGCCTCAAACAGACCAACCCCAGCCCCTACATGTTCTACGTGCAGGATGAGGGCTTCACCCTGTTTGGCGCCTCGCCGGAGAGCGCGGTGAAGTTCTGCGCCGCCAGCCGCGACGTCGAGATGTACCCTATCGCCGGTACCCGCCGCCGTGGCTTCAACCCCGATGGCAGCATCAACCGGGATCTCGATGGCCGCATCGAGCTGGAGCTGCGTCAGGATGAAAAAGAGGTGGCCGAGCACCTGATGCTGGTGGATCTGGGCCGTAACGACATCGCCCGCATCTCCGAGCCCGGCACCCGCTACGTCAAGGAGCTGCTGAAAGTGGATCGCTACAGCCACGTGATGCATCTGGTCTCCAAGGTGGTCGGTACCTTGCGCGCCGACCTTGACGCCCTGCACGCCTATCAGGCCTGCATGAACATGGGCACCCTCACCGGCGCACCCAAGATCCGCGCCAGCGAGCTGATTCGCATGGTGGAAGGCAAGCGCCGCGGCAGCTACGGCGGCGCCGTCGGCTACATCAACGGTGCAGGCGAGATGGATACCTGCATCGTCATCCGCTCCGCCTTTGTGAAAGATGGCATGGCCCATGTGCAGGCCGGTGCCGGGGTGGTCTATGACTCCAAACCGCAGGCCGAAGCGGACGAGACCCGCGCCAAGGCGGCCGCCGTGCTGGCCGCCATCGCTGCCAGCCATGGCACCTCCCTGCAAGCACTGAACGCCCAGCAGGAGCAACATAAGGACGTGAGCCATGACTAACATCTTCCTGCTCGACAACTTCGACTCCTTTACCTACAACCTCGTCGACCAGTTCCGCTCCCTCGGCTATCCGGTGAGGATCTATCGCAACAGCCTGCCGGCCAGCCGCATCATGAGCGAAATCGCCGCCTGTGAAGGGGACGCCGTGCTGGTGCTCTCGCCGGGGCCGGGCGCCCCCCATGAAGCGGGTTGCCTGATTGACCTGATCAAGCTGGCACGCGGTCAGGTGCCCATCCTCGGCATCTGTCTCGGTCATCAGGCCCTGTGCGAAGCCTACGGTGGCACCGTCGGCGCGGCGGGCGAAATCGTCCACGGCAAGCGCTCCCTGATTGAGCACAACGGCCACGGCGCCTTCGCCGGTCTGCCGAGCCCGCTGCCGGTGGCCCGCTACCACTCGCTGGTCGCCACCTATGTACCGGAAGAGCTGACGGTGATTGCCCACTATCAGGGCATGCCCATGGCCATTGAGCAGCAGGATGAGCGGGTGCTGGGATTCCAGTTCCACCCGGAATCCATCATGACCTCGGAAGGGGCCCGTCTGCTGACTCAGGCGCTCGCCCATATCACCCGCCCAGAAAGCAGCGTGCGTTAAGGTAAGGAGACCAACATGCATCAACATCTCAACACCCTCTATCAGGGTCAGTCTCTGAGCCGTGAAAGTACCCGCGACGCCTTCGGCCAGGTGGTACGTGGCGAAGTGGATCCCATTGTGCTGGCCAGTCTCTTGACCGCCCTCAAGATCAAGGGGGAGACCCCGGAGGAGATCGCTGGCGCCGCCGAGGCTCTCTTGGCGGAAGCGCGCGACTTCCCGCGTCCAGACTATGCGTTCTGCGATATCGTCGGCACCGGGGGCGATGGCCTCAACACCATCAACGTCTCCACCACCTCGGCGCTGGTCGCCGCCGCCTGCGGCCTGAAAGTGGCCAAGCACGGCAACCGCTCGGTCTCGAGCAAGTCAGGCTCCAGCGATCTGCTGGACAAGATGGGCATCAAGCTCGACATGAGCCCGGCGCAGGCACGCCACTGTCTGGATGAACTCGGCATCTGCTTCCTGTTCGCCCCCCAATACCACGCTGGCGTGCGCCACGCCATGCCGGTGCGTCAGGCCCTCAAGACCCGCACCCTGTTCAACGTGCTGGGGCCGCTCATCAACCCCGCTCGTCCCACCTATCAGCTGATGGGGGTCTATGCCCCCGAGCTGGTGCGCCCCATCGCAGAAACCCTGCTGGCACTGGGGCTGAAAACCGGTATGGTGGTTCACGGCGCCGGGCTCGACGAGATTGCCATCCACGGCCCGACCCAGGTGGCCCAGATCCGTGACGGCGAGATCCGCGAATTCATGATCACCCCGGCTGACTTTGGCCTCGAGACCTATCCGGTCAGCGCCATTCAGGGCGGTGAGCCTGAAGAGAACCGCGCCATCACCGCCGCCATTCTGGAAGGACGTGGCACCCCGGCCCACAACGCCGCCATCGCCGCCAACGTGGCGCCACTGCTGCTGATGGCGGGCAAGGCGAAAGATCTCAAGAGCGCGGCGGCCGAAGTGCTGGCGGTGCTGGCAAGCGGCAAGACGGCAGAGCTCGCTGCCAAGTTGGCCACCCTGAGCCATCAGGAGGCATGATGTCAGCCAAGAACCAGCACGGCACTCACTCAGGCACTAGCTCAGATCGCCCGCAGGGCAGTACCCAGTTTCGCAAGGATAACGAGATGTCAGACCTTATTGCCCCCCATGCTTTTCTGAACATGGCCTCCATCAGCCAGACCATTCTCGGCAAGATCGTGGCGGCCAAACAGGAGTGGGTTGCCGCCCGCAAGCTGGCCCAGCCACTGGAGAGCTTCCAGAGCGCGCTGACCCCAAGCGATCGGGATTTTGTCGGTGCGCTCAAGGCGGGCTCCACCCGCTTTATTCTGGAGTGCAAGAAGGCCTCCCCCTCCAAGGGCTTGATCCGCGACGATTTCAGCCCGGAGGCCATCGCCGACATCTATGGCAAATACGCCACCGCCATCTCGGTGCTGACCGACGAGAAGTTCTTTCAGGGGGATTTCGCCTTCCTGCCACGGGTGCGCAGCCGCGTATCGCAACCGGTGCTCTGCAAGGATTTCATGATTGACCCCTACCAGGTCTATCTGGCCCGCCACTATCAGGCGGACGCCATCCTGCTGATGCTCTCGGTGCTCACCGACGAGGGCTATCGCGCCCTGTTCGCGGTGGCCAAAGAGCTGGGCCTTGGCGTGCTCACCGAGGTGAGCAACGAGGAGGAGCTGACCCGCGCCATCGCGCTGGGGGCGCCGGTGATCGGCATCAATAACCGGGATCTGCGGGATTTGAGCGTCGATCTCAACCGCACCAAACAGCTGGCCAGAGATATTCCGAGCGATCGGGTGGTGATCAGCGAGTCCGGCATCAACCACCGCGCCCAAGTGGCGGATCTGCGCCACCATGCCAAGGGCTTTCTGGTGGGCTCATCCCTGATGGCCGAGCCGGATCTGGAGGCGGCGGTGCGCAAGCTCACCCTCGGCCAGAACAAGGTGTGTGGCCTGACCCGTGCCGAGGATGCCGCCGCCGCCCATCAGGCGGGTGCGGTATTTGGTGGCCTGATCTTTGTGGCGAAAAGCCCGCGCTATGTGGACATCCCCGCCGCCCGCGCCGTGATGGCGGGCGCGCCGCTCTCCTATGTGGGGGTATTTCGCAATGCCCAGCCCACCACCATCGCCAAGACGGTGGATGCTCTGAACTTGGCGGCTGTCCAGCTGCATGGTGATGAAGATGCCGCCTATATCGAGGGGCTGCGTGCGCTGCTGCCGGCTGGCTGCCAGATCTGGAAAGCGGTGGGAGTCACAAGCGGCGAGCCGCTGCCTGCCCTCGACTATCCGGCGGATCGGCTGCTGCTGGATACGAAAGTCGGCAGCCAGAGCGGCGGTACCGGTCAGGCGTTCGACTGGGCCATGCTGGCCACGCTCGACAAGAGCAAACTGATGCTGGCGGGGGGGCTGAATCCCGATAACGCCCTGCAGGCGGCGCAGGTCGGCTGCCTCGGCCTTGATTTCAACTCCGGGGTGGAGAGTGCCCCGGGCCAGAAGGATGCGCACAAGCTGGCGGCCGTGTTTGCTGCCCTGCGCCAACTGTAAACGGGCCATGCGCCCCGATATGCACCAGATTAATGAACCTCATTAGCCTATAAATACAAGGAATAGTCTATGACCCTGCTCAACCCGTTTTTTGGTGAATTTGGCGGTATGTACGTACCCCAAATCCTTATCCCCGCCCTGCTCCAGCTGGAGAAAGCCTTCGTCGATGCCAAGGATGATCCGGCCTTTATCGCCGAATTTCAGGAGCTGCTGACCGAGTATGCCGGTCGCCCGACCCCGCTCACCCTGACCCGCAACCTGACCAGGGGCACCAAGACCCGCCTCTACCTGAAGCGTGAAGATCTGCTGCACGGCGGCGCCCACAAGACCAACCAGGTGCTGGGTCAGGCGCTGCTGGCCAAGCGGATGGGCAAAACCGAGATCATCGCCGAGACCGGTGCCGGTCAGCACGGCGTCGCCACTGCACTGGCCTGTGCCCTGCTCGGCCTCAAGTGCCGGGTCTATATGGGCGCCAAGGATTGCGAGCGCCAGAAACCCAACGTATTCCGTATGAAATTGATGGGCGCCACCGTCATTCCGGTGCACTCAGGCTCCGCCACCCTGAAAGATGCCTGCAACGAGGCGCTGCGCGACTGGGCTGCCAACTACGACACCGCCCACTACCTGCTCGGCACCGCCGCTGGCCCGCACCCCTTCCCCACTATCGTGCGGGAGTTCCAGAAGATGATCGGCGAAGAGGCCAAGGCCCAGTGCTTCGAGAAGGAAGAGCGACTGCCTGATGCGGTGATCGCCTGCGTCGGCGGCGGGTCGAACGCCATCGGCATGTTTGCCGACTTTATCGATGAACCATCGGTGCGTCTGATCGGCGTCGAGCCGGGTGGTCACGGCATCGAGAGCGGCGAGCACGGTGCGCCGCTGGGTCACGGCAGCAAGGGGGTCTTCTTTGGCATGCACTCCTACCTGATGCAGGACAAGCAGGGGCAAATTCAGGAGTCCTACTCCGTCTCGGCGGGGCTCGACTTCCCCTCCGTCGGCCCGCAGCACGCCTATCTGGCCTCCATCGGCCGTGCCGAGTATGTCTCCATCACCGACAAGGAGGCGCTGGACGCCTTCCAGGAGCTGGCCAAATCAGAGGGGATCATCCCGGCGCTGGAGTCTGCTCATGCGCTGGCCCACGCCCTCAAGATGGCCCGCAGTGAACCGGAGAAAGAGCAGGTGCTCATCGTCAACCTCTCCGGCCGTGGCGACAAAGATATCTTCACCGTGGCAGACATTTTTGAAAAAGAAGGAACCTTGTCATGAACCGTTACGCACAACTCTTCTCCCGTCTGGATGCGGTCAATCAGGGCGCCTTTGTGCCGTTCGTGATGCTGGGTGACCCCACCCCCGAATTGTCACTGGCCATCGTCGATGCGCTGGTCGAAGGGGGCGCCGATGCCCTCGAGCTCGGCATTCCCTTCTCCGATCCGGTAGCGGACGGCCCCACCATTCAGGGCGCCGCCCTGCGGGCGTTTGCCAGCCACACCACCCCGGACGACTGCTTCGAGCTGCTCGCTCGCATCCGCGCCAAGTACCCGCAGTTGCCCGTTGGCCTGCTGGTCTATGCCAATCTGGTTTATGTGCGCCACATCGACGGTTTTTATGAGAAGTGCCAGCAGGCAGGTGTGGATTCGGTACTGGTGGCCGACGTGCCGGTACAGATGTGCGCCCCCTACAAGGCGGCTGCCGACAAGTTCGGCATCGACAGCATCTTTATCGCCCCGCCCAATGGCGACGCCGAGACCCTGAAACAGGTGGCGGAGCTCGGCAATGGTTACACCTATCTGGTGAGCCGCGCTGGTGTGACCGGTGCCGAGACCAAGGCTGGCATGCCGGTGGAAGGTCTCATCAACACATTGCGCGAGTTCAAGGCGCCCCCCGCCCTGCTCGGCTTTGGCATCAGCGAACCGGCTCAGGTGCGTGAAGCGATCGCCGCTGGCGCCGCCGGTGCCATCTCCGGCTCCGCCGTGGTGAAGATCATCGAGACACACCACAACAACCCGGAGCATATGCTCACTCGTCTGAAAGAGTTTGTGGAAGGGATGAAGGCCGCGACCAATCGATAAGGTCGGTTATGGGGTCAGCTGGTTGTGACCCTGATCTGCCAGTTCGCATAACCACTCCATAACCATGAGAAAGGGAGCCTGACCGGCTCCCTTTTCTTTTTACCCCCTCTCCCTCTGGGAGAGGCCTGGGGTGAGGGGAGTCTACGGCAACCCTATTTGCTGACATTGAACACTACTAATGACTAATTTGTTGATCCAACACAGATTCCCACCAAAACCCGCTTCTCAACACACTACCCTCCCCCTTAAGATACCCGAATGACAATCAACCTCTCGGAAGAACGCCATGACAGCGATTGTTGTTATCTCGCAGGTTAACAGCAGCGAACTGGAGGCTGTAATTCAGGGGCGGTAGCTTTGCCTGCTCAAAATATCATCGATAGATATGACTGTTGATGAACAACTCTTGATGGCATTTAGTAAAATGGCGGTAATGGTTCCAAAAGAAGGTGCCAAGAAAATATACTCCGAAAATTAGGGGCATGCAGGCCATAGTATGACTTTAAGTTATTTGTGGTACTAAGTATAACTATAAGTAGTCATCTGGAATGCTAGATTATCGGATTAATACTAACATTCATATAAACACTATTAGAGCATTTCAGCTCCAGAGAATACTTAACTTTTTAGTAAGAGATGTATAAACATGTCCATTAAAAATAATTTGCACTTGGAGTTTTCATTTGAAATTGCACATGAGAACCGAGAAGAGCAACTAGAATATGTTGTTAAAAACATTATCGAGGAAAATGCCAACGCATTTAATGAACGAATGTCAAGAGTAAGCATCCAATATGATATGCGTGCAGAGGTTTTAACTGATACATTTGCAGTTACAGAAGTTGCAATAAATTTTGATGATAATGTTGGCACTGCATGTGTTGAATATGATTGGGATGCATATTACGGCTGCAAAGATATGTGCGGAGGCGACCGTATCGAAGATGAATGGTCATTTAAGATAATCAATAACACTATTGTATTTGATTTGAACCTGCCTGAAGACGACCGATTCGATGAAATTTGAATTTATTTAGCACTCATTAAATCCGTACAATAACGCATTTATGGAATTGTTATTTAGGCATTGCAACAACGTAGAGCAAACCTTTATTAGACACATATCTACTCATCTTGCAAATTTCAGCTGTTAGCTATAAAACACCGTAAGTTGCCGCCAAAATCATACAGAATTCACATAACTAAAATTCGCTACATAATACTCGAAAAGGAAATTATACATGAGCGATATAGTGAAAATCCTCTCGTTTGACAAGTATATAGCACCATTGGAACGGACGTCTGATGGAATAATGGCAGCAACACACTTAGCTAATGTTAAGTGGATTGACAACACCCCTGGGCGTTTCTATGTAAAAGTATACCCAAAGTGTCACCCCAAAGGCTTGATCAATGAAATTACTGGCTACCTAGTTGCTCACGCAACCGGTATACCGCAACCGAGAAGAGTGGCCATTATACAAATTCCTAAAGAAGTTATAGAGAGCAATTTCAAAGGTGACTTTGAATGTTCTGGTGACTACTATTGGGGGTGGGCAAGTGAAGAGTCTGGTACGACTCCTAATACATATCTAAAAATGAGTGACATGGTTGCGTATAACCGATGTATAGAGATACTGCAGAAATGGAAATCTTTTCCAAGTATGCTAGCCTTTGATGACTGGGTTGCCAATCAAGATAGAAATACAGGAAACATAACGATAAAAGGGTACAATGACTTTTATGTAATTGATCATGGCAATGTGCCTGTTTCTGAGATGTGGACTAATGAAAACTTAGTTATTGAAAAGGTGTACAAAAATAAGCTGCTTGATGGTTTATATCAAAACAACTTTCCATTACCTTTATCTGTTGCATTAGTTGAATCAAGCAAACTCCACCCTGAGGCTTTTAAAAAAGCACATCAAGAGTTAATTAAATGGTGTGACGTGTTACTTGATGAAGATTGTTCATCACACCTTCGGCACTTTCTTGAAGCACGCGCAAACCTTAGTGTTTCTAGGATTAAGAACAAAACAGGGTTATTGGTGGCCTAAATGAATAATCTTGAAAAATTATTGGGGCAAAGTACAGATGCCAATCTAGTAAAAGGTGAGTGGTTTAATATCAGATGGACACCTGATTTAGCTACAGGTGAAAAACTAAATATTGGCGTTGGTTTTGTCGAACAGGGGCGAGTGCATAGCCGATTATTAAGCTATTTTGAAAGATTAAAGTGTTTATATGGTGAACGAGGCATTTACCATGCAGAACTTGTCACATCTATCGTAGGTGAGAGCTTACGTCAAAATAAAAAATCCTCACCAATCCCTCAGATTACCTATGATCACTCAGGTTATGCTCAAGGCTTTTCTGTTGACGAAATCCTAACTAGTCTTTTTGAACAAACGGTTCCTTTGCAGAAAAAAATTCGCGTTCCAAACAGTGAGGCACGATTTAATTCTGTGAATACAGAAAAACTTTACACCTGTTTGGTTGATGCATTAAAAATAAAGGCAGGCTTACAGTTTGAACAGTTTGTTCCCGCTGATAGCTCCATACTAATTAATGATTCACTGGGTTCCCATGAATTGTTTGTACCCTTCCGAGACAATAAAAGTCTTGTTGGTGGACTTGCTTCAACTGTTTATTCAAATGTCCAAAGAATAGAACTTAACCTATTAAAAGCGGCTAGAGATGTAGAAGCAGCGGTTAAGTTAGGGAAAGGAAATAAAGCATCAGTATTCATATTAATGCCTGGCGATGAGGTCGAAAACTTAAATAAAGAGCAAGTGATATCAATCGAAAACACACTTGATAAATTCAATTGGCACATGAACAAGCAAGGTATTTCAGTTGGAGGGCACACATCTATTAATGGCTTAGCGGACGAGATATGCTTGTGGGCTAATGTGGCATGAGCATTAGCATTAGCATTATTTAAAAGTGACTTATTCCTCTTGGTTCTTTTTATTAAATCGTTGATTTTTATTCGACGGTAATTTTAAAAGTCAGGGCCCCAGCTTTCTGGCAAAAAACTATATAGCCAAAACACAAAGGTGGGAGCCCTGTTTTGATTACGATATATTCCCCCCTTTCAATCTCACTCCTACCTCCCCCACACCCGCCACCCCATCAACACCAGCATCAACACAACCCCCGGCAGCCAGACCCAGTAGAGCTCGGAGAGGATCACCGCCTCACCTCTGGCGGTGAGGTAGGCCTCCCACTTGAAGGGGGCGACACGGATCACCTGCCAGGGGGCGAAGAAACGCTCGTCACGCCACGGCCAGAGCCAGCCAACCCCCTTGCCGCCGGTAGTGAGGGAATCGAGCAGGCTGTGGGAAAGCAGAGAGACCAGCAGAAACGACCAGATGGTGGCGGCGCTGGCCCGAAATTGGCGGTGAAACAGCATGGCCAGTGTGGGCAAGGCAAAGGCAAACAGCAGTGAGTGGGTAAAGCCGCGGTGGCCAAAGACATGGCCGTAGGCGACCCCCAGTTTGAAGGCGAGCACATCGGCATCGGGCAGCATGGCGATGGCGACCCCAGCCAGCAGCAGGCGCGGCGGGATAATCCGGCTGCCAAGCCCGAGACCAAGGCAGAGAGGGACGGCGGCGTGGGTGACGATGGTGGGCATAAAGTGAAGCTCCAACTGAAAACGTGAGGCTACCCTACCCCCGCTCGGTGAAGTGAAGGTGAAGTGCCCCCTCTTATGTTGCTGTATTCCCCCTCAAATCCTTAGCCATCAGCCAGAAGAGGCGTCACACAGGAAAGCTGTTGCACGCGCTCCGAAGCAGGGGCCGAAATCCTGTGGTTTGTCCCTCTGTATTGGCTCGTTCGTTGTGTGTCGAACGCAGGCCCAATCAGCGTTGGCGCGTTAACTTGAAATGTTCATTTAACAGCGGCTGACATACAGAGCGGGATCGTGATAAGTAGTCTCTTCGATTCACATCACAGGGATAGTGGCAGCGATGAATGTATCAAAAAGCGTCGTGCGGATTGCGAGCGTTATCAGCCTTTGGTTAATGACAGGATGCATGGCAGAGGCCGCCTCTGCGCTGCCGCAGCAAGAGCCGTATGCGCTGATCTATAACGGGCCGGTTTCTGATGGGGATAGCACCAAGGCGATTGCGGATGTGGTCAAGCAGGTGGGCTTGCCAGTCAGGTATCTCTCCAATATCGAGGCGCTGCCTGCAGAGCTCGATAATGCCAGGGTGTTTATCGTTGGCGGCACTGAGGACGATGTTGAGCCGCTCCTCAACGCCTTCACCGCAGACGCGCGCTCGGCATTAAAAACCTATTTGCAAAACGGTGGCCGCTACCTCGGGATCTGTGGGGGGGCCTTTGTGGCATCCACTGGCTGGTCTGAGGACGAAGGCTTTGTGCCGGCGCTGGGCCTCGTCCCTGCCACATCCGATGATTATGACGGCGACTTTAGCGCCAGGATCTTCCCGATCACCTGGCTTGGCGAAGAGCGCCAGATGTATTACCAGGCCGGTCCGCAATTTACGCCGGTGCCAAGCCCCGAGCAGATCAAGGTTATCGCCCATTTTCAAAACCATCAGATTGCCGCGCTGATCAGCTCATACGGGAAAGGCAAGGTGGCCGTTTCCGGGCCACACCCCGAAGCCCCCGAATCGTGGAAAGAGAATGCGGTGGACGGCGACAAGATGGAGTCGAATATTCATTTAGCAGTTGGATTCGTCAACGAGTTGCTCTCCGAAGAGCCCGTCACCGATTCGAAGTAGGCGCGCCCCTACGCCCCTGGATGTGACCCCATTGCTCGGCCAGGAAGTCAGGCCATCCAATCGGCCGCAATCCATAAAAAACCACCGACCTTTGAAGGTCGGTGGTTTTTTATCGGTGGTAGATAACGGGTAGCCGATACGAAGGGTTCGCTACCTCAACTTTCGCCCGGGAACGAGCACTACTCTTCCTGCTCCTCCGGTTGTCTCTCCTCACCCCGTATCTGTAGCAGCTCCTCGACCCTGGCTTGCCACTTGTCGTGGGCCTGTTTGCGCTCCTGCTGCATAAATGCTTCTCGCATGGTGTCGATTTTCTGGTCAAGTGTTTCCATCAGAGTGTCTCCTTGTGTGACCGCGTAAAGACTGGCTGACGGCGCGTTGGCCAACCTGCACCCCTAATCTGACACCGCTAATGCCGTTACTGCCCAATCAAATAATCGATTGGAAGTGCTAAAACCAATCTAAAAATTCTTTTCGTGTTTATTCCACCACGCCAGCGCGAGGGAAACAGACCGCTCAGAGCGGGATAATCCGGCACGCGGCCAACACGTTGTTGAGTGTGGTCGTCCCCTTTTCAGGGGAATGGGGCGCCGTTGCCCCATCCGTCCAGTGCGGGGTACCGGCTGATTTCCAGCGTGTTGCTGTGCCCATGATCACACAGTCACAACTCTCGCCCTCCTCTCACCGCGCCCCCGCTTTTTATCATCTAGAGTTAGCGGGCAGTCCAAAGCTGCTGATTTATATACATTCGCCGCCAAGAGGGATCTTTTTTCATGACCGAGCATATCGATCTGCTACCTATCAGCACGGATGATGAGCAGGACGCAGGCAACCGTTACCTCTACTACACCGAAGGGGACCTGGCCCGCATTCTTGCCAATCTGGAACAGCTGCGCCACGCGGTGTTTCCGGCCGCCATCGGAGAGAGCGAAACGGGCGCCACCGTGCCCCACAACTTTCCGTCCGTCTGTCTGGTGGGGCTGGGACGCTGCGGCTCCAACATCGCGCAGGATGTGGCCTCGCTGGTCTACAACGCCCGCAGCTTTTATCTCAATGAGTTCAACAGTGAAGAGCAACGCAAGCGGGAGAAGGAGTTTGGTCCGGTAAGCTGGATCCGGCGCAATCTGCGGCTACCAAACAACGGGGCCCGGCCGGTCTTTCTGATCGAGCCCATGGTGATGCTGGGGGATCTGGACAAGGACATCGATGGCCGCATCCGCCACTCCAATCGCAGCGGCGAAGGTGGCTCCTTGCGTGACTACGCCAAGATGCGGGTGATGGACTTGTCGGAGATCCATGCGGGAGGCGCGGGTAACGCCCCCATCCTGGGTCAGTATCTGGCCAAGATCATCCTCAACAAGAGCCCCCACTACTTCGCCAACTCGGAGTGGCAGGCCATTCATACCTATCTGGTGGACTCCTGCGGCATCAAGGCCAACCAGTCCCGCCTCTATTTCTACATCTTCAGCGCCGGGGGCGGCACCGGCTCCGGCATGGCCTCCGAATTCGGGCTGGCCCAGCAGTACTCCTACATGAGCAAGACCTTTTCCCCCCCGTCAGAAGAGGAGGAGCACCTCTCCCTCGGGGAGCACTTCATGTTCGATCCCATCTTCACCAGCGGCATCTGCATCCTGCCCAACATCTGTGATCGGGGTATCGAGATCTCGGAAGCGCTGCACATCAACGCCGGGCGTTTGCTGTGCAAGTATCTGGCCGAGGAGTGGGACTTCTCCTATCACTTCGACAACGAGCAGGCGTGCGATGCCAGCATGCTCAAGCGGATCAGGCCCTGGAATGCCATGATGCTGATCTCCAACGACATCATGCGCTACGCCGAAGAGAGCGACGATGGCGAGATCCAGCACGTTGACGTCAACACCATGGAGAAGTACGCCAACCAGTACATCTCCCAGCAGATCTTCAACATCCTCACCGCCCAGGCCGTCACCACCGACTACGACGAGAACTACTTTCGCCGGGCGGGCATCGACATCAGCGAGACCATTCGGCTCGATGCCAACGACCTCTTTATGAGTCTGGCTGGGCCGGTGGCGGTGGCGTATGCCGAGTCCATCTCGCCCCCCGGCGGCCTGTTTGACAAGGAGGACGGGCTTAATGTGGACGATCTCTTCACCCGTTCCATCGAGCTGCCCCACTTCAACAAGATGACCCAGGCCATCGAGGGGATCAGTCTGCTGCCCATCGAGGCGGGCAACTATCGGGAGTATCTGGACGACTATGTGAAAAGTGGCCATGACCCGGCCCACCTCAACGAGCTGCACTTCTTCAAGAACTGCTCATCGGTGGTGTCGATCATCTCCCTGCCCAAGGAGTACAAGCTCTCCTATATGGATCTCAACCGGCTCAAGTCTCACCTCAACGGGCTCTTCCCCAATACCACCCTCAAGCGCTATGCGCTGGTCATCGGAGCGTCGGCCAACATCTCCCTCACCACCCTGATCGTCAAGAGCCCCTGCCTGAGCGATGACTTCCTGACCCTGATCGTGGCCTTTATCAAGCGCTGCTTTGCCAAGGATCACTATCGCTTCGATGAGCATCTGGACAAGGCGGTGATCGAGATGATCTGCAATGAGGAGTGGAACGACACACTGCTCGACAGCATGCTCAACGAGTTCGAGAACCCGGCCAAGATCCTCGATACCAACTGGTACGCCATCAAGCCCATGTATGAGAAGAAATATCGGGAGCTTATCCGCGAGAAAGAGAAGTTCGTCTCCATCAACGATATTCGCCTCAGTCGCGAATCGGTGAAAAAGGCGCTGCTCTATCTGCGGGAGATCTATCGCCACCGGGTCAGCAAGACCCGCATTCTCTCCCTCAACCCACGGCTGGGGGAAGCGAACGCTCGCTAGCACCCTGCCCAGAAAGCAAAGCGCCCGCCCCAGATGGGGCGGGCGCTTTTTTACTGACGCAGCCTCGTTTTATCTCATCAGAGGGAGACAAAGATCCCGGCCAGGGTGGCGCTCATCAGGTTGGCGAGGGTCGCCGCCAACACAGCCTTGAAGCCCATATTGGCCACATCGTGACGGCGCTCCGGTGCCATGGTGCCGATGGAGCCAAGCTGCACCGCAATGGAGCCCAGATTGGCAAAACCGCAGAGGGCGAAGGTGATGATGATCTGGGTGTGAGCGCTCAGATCTGCCTTGATATTGGCAAAGTCCAGATAGGCAACGAACTCGTTCATGATCACCTTCTGACCAATCAGGGATCCTGCCGCCATCATCTCGCTGGCGGGCACGCCAATCAGCCAGGCCACCGGAGCAAACAGATAGCCCAGCAGCTGCTGCAGGGAGAGATCGGCCCAGCCGAACCACTCGCCGACGGTGGTGAGACCGGCGTTGATCATGGTAATCACGCTGACAAAGGCGAGCAGGATGGTGCCGATGGCAACGGCGATCTTCATGCCGCCCATGGCGCCACCCGCCAGCGCGTCAATGGCGTTGCTGTAGTCACTCTTGTCGAGGGTGATCTCGGTCTGATCGCTCACCTGCTGCTGCTCCGGCACCAGCAGTTTGGCCATCAACAGGCCACCCGGCGCCGCCATAAAGGAGGCGGCAATGAGGTATTTCAGATCCACACCCAGACCGGCGTAACCGCCCAGCACCGAGCCCGCCACCGAGGCCATGCCGCAGGTCATCACCGCAAAGAGTTCGGAACGGGTCATACCAGCGAGGAAGGGGCGAATAAGCAGCGGCGACTCCCCTTGCGAGAGGAAGATATTGCCGGTGGCCACCAGGGATTCGGCGCGGCTGGTGCCGAGCAGGCGGTGAATGGCACCGCCCAATACCCGGATCACCCACTGCATGATGCCGAAGTGGTAGAGCACGGCGATCAGAGCGCTGATAAAGATCACCAGCGGCAGCACCCGCACGGCGAAGATAAAGCCGTTGCTGGCGAGATCGCCAAACACGAAACGGATGCCGCTGTCGGCGAAGCCGAGCAGGGCGGAGACGCCATTGCTCATGGAACCGAGCATGATTTGTCCGGGGGGGAAATAGAGCACCAGTGCAGCAAAACCGGTTTGCAGGGCGAGCGCACCCAGCACGGTTCGCCAGCGGATGGCTCGGCGGCTTTCACTCGCCAGCCAGGCGATAAACATCAGGGCCAGCATACCGACCAGACTCAATAACAGTGTCATCTTGCACCTATGAAGAGAGGAGTTTCATATGGCAAGTCTGCAGACAGGCGTCGCGGGCGATCCGGCGGGAGAGGTGCCGACCCACGCGACACGCAGACCACAAACCTACAGGTTAGTGGCGGGTCCCATCCTGGGGTCATTCACGTTCCGGGTGACAGCATGTATCGGGTGACGCCAGCGCCGTCGCAGGGGGAGATGCGGCCGGGTGGCAGGTCGGGCGGCGATGGTACAGTGATCATCGTCACAGAAAAAGCGGTAAAACGATTGGCCGGAGTAACTTTTTCAACTTGTTCACACAACGAAACAGGGCCAGCGTGAAGCTGGCCCTGTTTCAATCCGTACTTGAGCGTTCAGATGATTACTTGAGGCGCTTGCCGCTCGCATCCACCACCTGCTCGCCATCCTCCTTGGCGAAGGCCCCTTTTTGCTGATCGGGCAGAATATCGAGCACCACTTCCGACGGACGGCACAGCTTGGTGCCAAGAGGCGTGACCACGATAGGCCGGTTGATGAGGATGGGGTGGGCCAGCATGGCATCGATCAGTTCATCATCGCTGAAACGATCTTCCGCCAGACCGAGCGCCTCGTAGGGTTGCACGTTCTTGCGCAGCAGATCGCGCACCGGCATGTCCATGGCGGCGATCAGCGCCACCAGCTGGTCACGGGAGGGGGGCGTCTCCAGATAGTGGATGACAGTAGGTTCCACGCCGCTGTTGCGGATCAGCTCCAGGGTGTTGCGGGAGGTACCACATTCCGGGTTGTGATAGATGGTGATTGCACTCATTTGCGTGTCTCTCATTAATCAAGTGAATAGAAAATCGATAGCATCAGTTCGCGGCCAGCTGTTAGCGGCCATCAGTTAACGGCCCAGCCCCGCTTCGTACCAGGGTTTGCTGGCGTTAACCACCCGCACCACCAGCAGCATGACCGGCACCTCGATCAGCACCCCGACCACGGTGGCGAGCGCCGCGCCGGAGTGAAAGCCGAACAGGCTGATGGCGGCGGCCACCGCCAGTTCGAAGAAGTTGGAGGCGCCGATCAGGGCGGAAGGACAGGCAACCGAGTGCTTCTCCCCCACCTTGCGGTTGAGCCAGTAAGCCAATCCCGAGTTGAACAGCACCTGGATCAGGATGGGCACCGCCAACAGGGCGATAACCAGCGGCTGCTCGATGATGGCGTTGCCCTGAAAGGCGAACAGCAGCACCAGAGTGAGCAGCAGGGCCGCCACCGACCAGGGCTGGATGCGGGTCATGACGCCATCAAAATGGGCCTCACCCTTTTTCAGCAAAGCCTTGCGCAGCAGTTGGGCGATGATGACCGGGATGACGATATAGAGCACCACAGAGGTGAGCAGGGTATCCCACGGCACTATGATGCTGGAGACCCCGAGCAGCAGCGCCACCAGCGGTGCGAAGGCAAACACCATGATGACGTCGTTCACCGCCACCTGCGACAGGGTGAAGTAGGGATCGCCGTTGGTGAGGCGACTCCAGACAAACACCATGGCGGTGCAGGGGGCCGCCGCCAGCAGGATCAGGCCCGCTACGTAACTGTCGAGCTGATCCGCCGGCAGCCAGTCGGCAAACAGCACGCGGATAAAGAGCCAGCCGAGGAAGGCCATGGAGAAGGGTTTGACCAGCCAGTTGATAAAGAGGGTGACCCCAATACCCTTCATGTGGCCCTTCACCTGATGCAGGGCGCCAAAATCGATCTTGAGCAGCATGGGGATGATCATCACCCAGATTAGCAGCCCCACCGGCAGGTTGACCTTGGCCACCTCCATGGCACCGATCGCCTTGAAGAGATCCGGCAACCCCTGCCCGAGGCCAATCCCCACCAGAATGCAGAGGGCGACCCAGGCGGTCAGATAACGTTCAAAAAAGCCGATGGCAGGCACGGCCTTGGCATCACATGTTGCAGACATCACAGCTCCCGATGCGGCGCAATCCCGCATCTTCTATTGGTTCAAAACACGGGTTTATAACAAGTAACGGCATATTCAAGCCGCCCCGGCTGCTGGCCGGGGCGGCGACTCAATGGTGCTGGCAGAGGCGGCGCAGGGCATCGGGCCCCACCGGCTCCTCGGCGAGCAGCGGCACCACGGCGTAGCGGCTGGCATGTTGCTGCTCGACCGCTTCGATATGGGGCAACTGGCGCTCGGCCCGCAGTTGCAGCAGCGGTGAGCTGACCGCAGCTTGCTGCAAGCTGTGGTTGATAAGCCAGCCCCAGGGCTCGATGCCGGCCCGGCGCAGATCGGATTGCAGATTGGCCGCCTCCTGCACTGGCGTCGGCTCGGGCAGCGTCACAATCAACACCTTGGTCTGTTTGGGATCCTGCAACTGCATCATGGGGGTGGTGAAGTGCAGCCCCTTGTTTCCCATCTGGCGAGCGATCTCCCTGTGGTAGGCGCCGGTGGCGTCGAGCAGCAGCAGGGTGTGGCCGGTGGGGGCAGTATCCATCACCACGAAGCGCTTGCCCGCCTCGCGAATGATGCGCGAGAAGGCCTGAAACACGGCGATCTCCTCGGTACAGGGGGAGCGCAAGTCCTCCTCCAGCAACGCCCGCCCCTGCTCGTCCAGGGCCGCCCCCTTGGTGGCCAGCACCTGGGCGCGGTAACGCGCGGTCTCGGCGTGGGGGTCGATGCGGCTCACCTCCAGATGATGCAGACTAGCTGCCAGCGTCTCGCTCAGGTGCGCGGCGGGATCCGAGGTGGTGAGGTGCACCGGCAAACCGCGGCTCGCCAGCTCCACCGCCACGGCAGCCGCTAGGGTGGTTTTGCCCACCCCGCCCTTGCCCATCAGCATGATGAGGCCGTGACCATCGGCGGCCAGCTCGTCCACCAGTGAACTCAACTCAGGCTGGGTATGCTTGACAGTGGACTGTACTGTCGGGGATTGAGCGGTTGTTCCCTCTGATTGCAGCAACAGGCGCAAACTGTCGACCCCCACCAGATTGGTGGCCAGCAGCGGGATATGATCCTGCGCCAGCCCCTTTATCCCCTGCGGCATCTGAGCGAGAGCCTGTTGCTCGCGCTGCCAGAGCGCCATTGCCAGCGGATCTGCGGCAATGGCGCCTTCGGGGAAGAGGCCATTGATCACCAACTGCTGATTCAGCAAGCCGATGGCGGCCAGCTCCTCGTGGGTGCGGGCCACTTCCCGCAGAGTGGATTGCTGGGCCCGCGCCACCAGCACCAAGCGGGTGCGGGCAGCATCAGCCAGTGCGGCGACCGCGTCGGCATACTGGCTGCGCTGTTTCTCCAGCCCCGCCAGCGGGCCGAGGCAGGAGGCATCCCCCTTGCCCTGCTCCAGAAATTCGCTCCAGGCGCCCGGCAGTTGCAGCAGCCGGATGGTGTGACCGGTTGGGGCCGTATCAAAGACGATATGGTCATACTCGGCCAGCAGTGTTTGGTCGGTCAGCAGGGCGGTGAACTCGTCAAAGGCGGCGATCTCGGTGGTGCAGGCGCCGGAGAGCTGCTCCTCGATGCTGCGCACCACGCTCTCGGGCAACTTGCCGCGCACCGGCCCGACGATCCGCTCCCGATAAGCTTTGGCCGCCGCGGGGGGATCTATCTCCAGCGCCGACAAACCGGGCACAGCGGCGATGGCGGTAACGCGATTGCCGATCTCGGTGGCAAACACCTGCCCCACGTTGGAGGCAGGATCTGTGCTCACCAGCAGCACCCGCTTGCCAATATCACAGAGAGCCACCGCACTGGCGCAGGCCTGCGAGGTCTTGCCCACCCCCCCCTTGCCGGTGAAGAAGAGAAACGGCGGTGGATTGGTCAGAAAATGATACATAGCCTCTCCCGAATGGTGCGTCGCGACTCAGCAGCAACCGCTGCCAGAGCAGCAGCCGCCCTTGACGATCCCCTTGATGGCCGCTTGTGGCGCAGGCAGCCCGGCATAACGAGCCAGCTCGCTGCGGCTCGGATAACGACCGGTCAACACCACCTGCCCCTCCACCAGCACCAGTGGCAACCCCTCCTCCCCGGCGTGGGTCAGAAAAGCGCTGACGGCAAGTGTCTCGGCAAACTGCATCGGCTGCTGGGCCAGATTGAAACGCTCGATGGCAACGCCCTGCTCCTTGGCCCAGGCGAGGTCTGCTGCGAAGGTGACCAGTGCCTGATCAACCTCGGTACCGCAGACACCGCTGGAGCAGCAGAGGGCGGGATCAAAAATCTGAATGGAGGACATGGCATTACTCCTTGTTGCAGCAGGGCTGCGCAGGCAGAACATGGGGGGAGCAGGCTGACTCGGCACGCATCACGCCGCACGCCTCGGGATGACCGGCGCAGCACTCCTCGGTAAGGTAGGCGATCACATCCAGCATCAGGGGAATATTGGCGCGGTAGCGCAGAAAGCGCCCCTCCTGCTCCACCGACAGCAGACCGGTGTTGAGCATCGCCTTGAGGTGAAACGAGAGGGTATTGGGGGCAATATCGAGCTCGCTGGCCAGTTCACCGGCGACCCGCCCCTCCAGCCCGGCCTTCACCAGCAGCCGCCATACATCGAGCCGGATGCCGGATGCCAGCGATTCAAAGACCTTGGTGGCCATCTCTTTGTTCATCTTCACTCCCCTTGGTGCGACCTTTCATTTCAACTATACAAGAATTATTGAAATGATCAAGATACGTACCGAAGCGAAGATACGAGATTCTGGTATCAAACCGGGCTGACTGGAGAATCGACGAGTGAACAACAGTAGCGGAAGACCACACAGGGTTCATCGCAGATAAACAGACGCCCTCCAGAGGGAGGGCGTATCAGACAGTCAGAACTGTCGGGGCAATCAGACAAACGCGTGCCTTATTTGGCAGCAGGCACAGCGTTAAAGGTGAGCAGGGCCGCTTTGTTGGCATCGCTCAGGGTCAGCTGGTTGCCGTTGATGGAGTAGGTTGCCACCTTCTCCAGCTTTTGCAGGAACTCGGTCTCTTTGTTCATGGCGTCGCCGATGCACATCATGCGAGTGGAGCCCATGGCGCCCAGCGTCAAGACACCGTCACCCTGCTTGGTGATGCCGCCAAAATAGCGGTTGCAGCCGCCCTTGCCCGCCACCTTGCCGTCGACCACTTGCAGGGTGAAGGTATCGCCGGTGGCGCCTTGCAGCTGCCAGCTGGATGCTTGCAGTTGAGCCATGCTGGAACCTGTTGCCATTGCGCAGCCTCCCAGTGCCAGCGCGGCCAGCAGAGTCAGTTTCTTGTTCATGGATTCACCTCTTAATGATTAGAGCCATCAATACGGCAGCCTGTTTATCATGGCTGACGCCCATGCCAAAGGATTTTATTGTGATCTCCCTTCACTTTACTACCAGCTGGCATGTGCCATGCTTAGGCTCAGTTCCGGACCCAGGGAGGGGAAACGAATGGTCAAATCACTCATCATCACACTGCTTGCAACCTGCGCCAGCATGGCCGCACAGGCCGCCGACTGGGCAGTGGTTCAGCCGCAATCCAACCCGTCTCTCTATGTCAAAAGTTACTCGGGTGTGTTGCTCAATGGCCATAGCCATCACAGCGACAGTTTTGATCTCTGGCTGGTCAATAGCGGCTATCAATATCCGGTGGTGGATGATGTGACCCTCTTTATGGAAGCGGGCCCGGCGGTTGCGGATCAGAATCGCACATCCGGTTTCAATATGAGTTCGGGGGTACGCTACCAGCTCTCTCCGGCATTCAATATCGGCAGCCAGATCAAGCATCTTGATCTCAACAAGGCCAGCACCCTGCTGGAGCTCAACTCCAGCCTGCTGCTGACCCCCAGACTCTCCCTCACCGCCAACTACGGGGTCAGCGCCATCACTGCCGATCAGGCACTGAGTCTGGGGGTCGGCTTCAACTTCTGATGATCACAACAGCGGCGTGGCGCTCACCACCACGCCGTTGCGATCCGCATAGACGTAATCCCCTTCGTGGATGGTCACACCGGCAAAGCTGACCACGGCCCCCAGCTCTCCCAATCCCCGCTTCTCGGTCTTGACCGGACAGGCCGCCAGCGCCTTGACCCCGAGCGCCAATGTCGCCAGGGTGCCCACATCCCGCGCCGCGCCGTGGATCAGGATCCCCTCCCACCCCTGCTCCACCGCCTTGACCGCCAGTTGATCGCCAAGCAGCGCACGGCGCAGCGAGCCGCCGCCGTCGATCACCATCACCTTGCCGTGACCGGGGCGGGTCACCAGATCCCGCACCAGACTGTTGTCTTCATAACAGGAGAGCGTTACGGCGCGACCATAAAAGAGGGCCTTGCCGCCAAAATCCTGAAACACCGGGTCGGCCACTTGCAGCAAGTCGCCATGTTGATCGCAGAGGTCAGGCAGGAGATCCAGCATGATTTGATTCCTTTCAGATGCATGAAAGTGTTCATTCTTTCATCAGGCAAGGTTTCTGGCAATCCAGAAGGATTCAATATTGCCCAGACAAACTGCTGATTTATCCATCAATACTGGTATCAGCCAGAGCTGGCCATCCTCCACCCAGTAGATGGCGTTCTGGCCAAAACGGGCAGCCAGCTGACGGGCTTGTGGCAGGGATAGCGCCACCGCCAGCGATGACTCCTGCCAGCGTTCGTCCGGGTCAGATCCCCAAAACGGCCCCACCACGGGCACCTGCAAATCCACGATCAGATGGCGCCACAGCGCCCGTTCCCGCCGCATATTGCGTCGTTGTGTGACCCACTGGCTGGCCGGATTCCAGGCTGTGATGATGGCAAAGGCAGACCAGTCTGGTGGCTCAAATGGCGCGATAAAGCAGATTTTCTTGTAGTTTTCCCACAAATTCATGTCAATCACATGTTACATTCCATTACATTTTGTAGGGGCGAAAACCCGGTTCAGGCCAAGTATGATGCAGCTGTACCAGGGTTTGACCTATATCAAATCAGAGTTAAAAAGTTGCTATCTGACGGCAAAGAGTGTTGTTATGCTCCTGTTAACTGATAAAATGCGGCCACTTTCGTAATGGACGACCTTTCCAGGCTCTGCTCGACCAGACTTGTCGGGAACCTATAAGTGGCACAGGGATACTTGCCGGTACTGATGCCTAATTCGCGATATTCCGACCTGACTCTCATACCCAGGATGACGTAATAAATTTTCAGGATCAGTCAGGAAATCGGTTTGAAACGCCAAAGAGTGTTAAATTTAAGATAATTAACTGATAAGAATCTGGGAATACTCATGCAAACACCACACATTCTGATCGTCGAAGACGAGCTGGTCACACGCAATACCCTGAAAAGCATTTTTGAAGCCGAAGGCTACATCGTGCTCGAAGCCAACAACGGCGACGAAATGCACCAGGCCCTCACTTCCCACACCATCAATCTGGTGATCATGGACATCAACCTGCCGGGCAAGAACGGCCTTCTGCTGGCCCGTGAGCTGCGTGAGAACGACAACATCGCCCTGATGTTCCTAACCGGTCGTGACAACGAAGTGGACAAGATCCTGGGTCTGGAGATCGGCGCCGATGATTACATCACCAAGCCGTTCAACCCGCGCGAACTGACTATCCGTGCCCGCAACCTGCTGAGCCGCACCATGAACGTGGCAGCCGGTGGCGAAGAGAAGAAGCTGGTTGAGCGTTACCTGTTCAACGGCTGGGCGCTGGATATCAACAGCCGCGCACTGGTTAGCCCGACTGGCGACATGTTCAAGCTGCCGCGCTCCGAGTTCCGCGCCATGCTGCACTTCTGCGAAAACCCGGGCCAGATCCAGACCCGCGCCGAGCTGCTGAAGAAGATGACCGGCCGTGAGCTCAAGCCCCACGACCGAACCGTCGATGTGACCATCCGTCGCATTCGCAAGCACTTCGAAAGCGTCAACGATACTCCGGAGATCATCGCCACCATCCACGGCGAAGGCTACCGTTTCTGTGGTGAGCTGGAGCAGGAATAAGCTCCCGCTACGCTGTTGATCTGAAAAGGCGCCTCGGGCGCCTTTTCTGTCTCTGCGGTTTGCCTTAAAGCTGAGAAACCGTGAGCGTGACGTCGAACGGCGCACAGGATAGATGAAAAACAAAAAGCCCACTCGCAGGAGTGGGCTTTTTGTTTTGAAGCTGGAGCGGGCAGCGGGAATCGAACCCGCATCATCAGCTTGGAAGGCTGAGGTAATAGCCATTATACGATGCCCGCCTGGCATCTGAAATTTGGAGCGGGTGATGGGAATCGAACCCACGTATGCAGCTTGGGAAGCTACCGTTCTACCATTGAACTACACCCGCGTCAGGGCTCCTACTATATGCATTTTGCCGCCGAGCGCAATGGCGCCTTTGCCACTTTTTTCAATAAATCAATCTGTTCGGACAAGGATTGAACAAACGGTTGCTTTTTCAATCAAACATTTTCAACACAGATAATTTACAAGGTTGCCAAGGCCAAACGGCAAGGATAGTCTTGCGCCACTCGACGCGAGGATGGTGGTAATGGATAAAAAAACGCAAAAACGTCTCTATGGCTGGTTGCGCAAGCAATCGAGTCACGGTCGCCGCTGGATCACGATATCCATCGCTTTTGGCCTTGGCCAGGGCATTCTGATAGTGGCGCAAGCCTGGCTGCTGGCGACCCTGTTGCACGGCTTTATCATCGAAGGCTCAACGCCTGAGCAATCCATCACGCTCTTTATTACCCTGCTGCTGGTGACGCTTGGCAAAGCGGCGCTGGCCTATGGCCGCGAAGTGGCCAGTTTCAAGGCGGGCAGCGCGGTGCGCCAGACCATCCGCCAACTGGTGCTCACGCGCTTGAGCCGTCTCGGCCCAGCCTATATACAGCGCCGTCCGGCCGGTAGCTGGGCCAGCCTGCTGCTGGAACAGATTGAAAACATGCAGGATTTCTTCTCCCGCTATCTGCCGCAGATGGCCATCGCCGTCTTTATTCCGGTGGTCATTCTGGTGGCGGTATTCCCGGTCAACTGGGCGGCAGGTCTGATCCTGCTCGGCACTGCGCCCCTCATCCCCATCTTTATGATCCTGGTGGGTGTGGGCGCCGCCGATGCCAACCGCCGCAATTTTCAGGCGCTGGCTCGCCTCTCCGGCCACTTCCTCGATCGGCTGAAGGGGCTGCGTACCCTGCAACTCTTTATGCGTACCCAGGCAGAAGGTGACGCCATTCGCGACGCCTCGGAAGATTTTCGCGAGCGCACCATGGAGGTGCTGCGCCTGGCGTTTTTGAGCACCGCCGTGCTGGAGTTCTTCGCAGCCATTTCTGTGGCGCTGGTTGCCGTCTACTTTGGCTTCTCTTATATCGACCATCTGAACTTTGGTAGCTATGGGGTAAAGGTCACCCTCTTTACCGGCCTGTTCGTGCTGTTTCTCGCCCCCGAGTTCTACGCCCCGCTGCGGGAACTGGGTGCCCACTACCACGCCAAGGCGCAGGCCATTGGCGCTGCCGAGCAGCTGCTGGAATTCCTCGAAGCCGAGGTGAGCGAACCGGCCGCAGGCACGGCGCCGTTCCATGCCGACAGCCCGGTCAAGGTAGAAGCCAAAGGACTTGAAGTGCTGAGCGCCGAAGGCAAGGTGCTGGTCGGCCCCATCGACTTCACCCTGGAAGCCGGTTCGCGCACCGCCCTCATCGGCGTCAGCGGCGCAGGCAAGAGCTCGCTGGTCAACGCCCTGCTCGGCTTTGCCCCCTATCGCGGTGAGCTCAAGGTCAACGGGCAGGAGCTCGCCACCCTCGACATGAGCCAGTGGCGCCTGCAGCTGGGCTGGCTCTCGCAGAACCCACAGCTGTTCCACGCCTCCTTGCGCGACAACCTGCTGCTGGCCAAACCGACGGCCAGCGACGCCGAGCTGGAAGATGCCCTGAAACGGGCGCAGGCGTGGGAATTTGCCATGGAGAAGGGGCTCGACTATCCGGTCGGCGATCAGGCAGGCGGCCTCTCGGTCGGTCAGGCCCAGCGCCTCGCACTGGCGCGCACCCTGCTCAAATCAACCCAGCTGATGGTGCTCGATGAACCGACCGCCAGTCTGGACCGCCACTCCGAACGCGCCATCATGACCACTCTTGAGCAGGCGATGGCTGGCCAGACCCTGCTGATGATCACCCACCGTCTCGACCAGCTTACCAAGATGGACAAGATAATGGTGCTGGCCCGCGGCCAGCTGGTGGAGCAAGGCAGCTTCCAGCAACTTAGTTCTGGGCAGGGGCCTTTTGCCCGCCTGCTCTCCCAACGTTCCGGAGGTTCTCTCGATGAGTGATCTGTTGCCGTTTCTGCGCCTCTATCGCCAACACTGGCTCAGCCTCACCATTGGTTTGCTGCTGGCGCTGGTGACCCTGGCCGCCGGCATGGGGCTGCTCTCCCTCTCCGGCTGGTTCCTCTCCGCCGCCGCCGTGGCGGGAATGACCGTTGCGACGACCCATGCCTTTAACTACATGACCCCTGCAGGCGGGGTGCGCTTCTTCTCCATCGTCCGTACCGCCGGTCGCTGGGGTGAGCGGGTCGTGAGCCACGATGCCACCTTCCGGGTGCTGACCCGACTGCGGGTCTGGTTCTGGCAGAAACTCTCGCCGCTATCCACCGGTACCCTGGCCGGTTTCCGTCAGGCGGATCTGCTCAACCGACTGGTGGCCGACATCGATGCGATGGATCACGTCTATCTGCGGCTGATCACCCCCATAGGCGCGGCCCTGCTCAGTACCGCCGGACTGGTCTTCTTCCTGTCGTTTTTCGACAACCGTCTCGCCCTCACCCTGGGGGCCATTCTGCTATTTGGCATGATTGCCCTGCCGCTGGTGTTCTACTTCCTCGGCCGTCGCCCCGGTCAGGCGCTGATTGCCGAAAAATCGACCCTGCGCACCCGGATGGTGGACTATCTGGATGGTCAGGCCGAACTGCAAATGTTTGCCGCCGCCCCCAAGGCGCTGGTTGAGCTGCAACAGGCTGAACAGGCGCTGCTGGTCGCGCAGGCCCGCATGGCCAAGGTGAGCGGGCTGGCCAACTTCTCGGTGCAACTGCTGAGCGGCTGGACCCTGACCCTGATGCTCTGGCTGGCCGGTCATGGGGTAGCGGGTGCTGCGCCCGACCCCATTACCGCACTGATGGTCTTTGCCACCCTGGCAAGCTTCGAGGCACTGATGCCGCTGGCGGGGGCTTTCCAGCACCTCTCCACCAGTCTTACCTCGGCACGCCGCCTGAACGAGATCCTGCAAGATGCCAAAGCCCCCGTGTGGGGCGACGAACAGACCCATGCCACCGTTGGTGCGCTGCAGATCAATGACCTCTATTTTGGCTACCCCGGCAACCCCCAGCCGGTGCTGCGTGGCTGCACCCTGCAACTGCACGCCGGTGAGAAGCTGGCGCTGCTGGGCCAGACCGGCTGCGGCAAATCGACCCTGATGGGGCTGCTGACCCGGGAGTGGAGCCCGCAGGCGGGCAAGATCCTGCTGGGTGGCAAGCCGCTCACCGACTACAGCGAAGGGGCGCTGCGCGCCTCCATCTCGGTGGTGAGCCAGCGGGTGCATCTGTTTGCCGATACCCTGAGGGGCAACCTCAAGCTGGCCGCCCCGACCACCACTGACGAGCAGCTGATTGCGGTACTGACCCAGGTCGGACTGGCCAATCTGCTGGAAGATGAGGCGGGCCTTGACGCCTGGCTCGGTGACGGCGGCCGCCCCCTCTCCGGTGGTGAGCGTCGCCGTATCGGCATCGCCCGCGCCCTGCTGCACGATGCGCCGCTCTGGCTGCTGGACGAACCGACCGAAGGGCTCGACAGCCAGACCGAGCGGGAGATCATGGAGCTGCTGTTCCGGCTCGGGGCAGATCGCACCTTGCTGCTCATCTCCCACCGTCTGCTGGGGATGGAGCAGATGGACCGGATTGCCCTGATGGAAGAGGGACAGATCCGCCTCTGCGCCCCTCATGACGAGCTGCTTGGGGATGATTACTACCGCAGCCTCTATCAGCGACTGGCTCCGGTTTGATATCAGCCTGATGGGGCTCACACCCTGACAACCGGGCGCAAAACGGGGCTGGTCGCCGCAGGCGGCTGGCCCCTATAATGTCCCCCTCATTATTCAACAAGATGCCGACATGGAGCGCCTGCGCATTTCTACTGTCCTCATCACCGACACAAGATACGAGACGATGAAACGCCTGATCCTGATGATGCCCCTGATTGCCTCCGGCTGTGCCAACTACGCCTTCAACAGCAATCTGGATAAAGAGAACTTCGACGAATACTTCAAACCCGGTAGCGTGCGCATCTATGAACAGGATGAGCTGGCTGACCTCAACTACCTCTACCTCGGCACTATCGAGGGTGAATCCTGCCAGGCCGATGCCAACCAGCCGGTGCCTAACGCAGGTGAAGCGCGCACCCTGGCCCGCCGCCGCGCGGCCGACATGGGTGGCAACGGCGTCACCATCGACAAATGCGCCGAGTTCAGCGACACCCCGGGCTGCCTGAAACAGGTGATCTGCTACGGGCAGGCGCTGAAAGTGGCCGAAGAGAAGTAACTCGCTATCATGGCCATCGCTATCGTTCGCCTTGGCAGCCCGCGCCTGCCCGATGAGGGGCTGCGGATCGGCACGGTGCGCCGCCCGCCCCGCGGCGTCCCCAAGAGCGAATTTGCCAGCCAGCATTGGTACGATGTCTGGTTTCCCAACCTTGCTCCCAGCAGCGAGACCATGAAGCTGGGGCAGGCAGCCGAGACACCGGCTCAGTGGGCGGCGTTTGGCAAACAGTACAAGGCCGAGATGGCGCAACCTGCCGCCAGGCACGATCTGGCGCTGCTGGCCGCCCTCTCCCACACCACCAATCTGTCGGTGGGTTGCTACTGCGAGCAGGAGTCCCGCTGCCATCGCACCATTTTGAAAGAGCTGCTGGTAGCCGCGGGGGCCGCCATCCGCTAACTCGGTGAGCGACAGCGATACGATGGGGAATCGCGTCAGCCTGTATTCGGCAACCATCAGGCATGGATAGATAGAAAGGGCATCCCGCGGGATGCCCTTTCTCGTTGTATTCACACCTGCCGCGCCACACTCGGCAGCAGCGGCACGATAAGCACGCCAATCTCTTATAACACGATGGGCTCCAGCAACTGCTGACGCAGCAAGTCCTCCTGGGACAGAGTCATGGCATGTTCCGCCACCCCGGCGGCAGGCTCGATGGCCAGCCAATTGGCAAGGTCGACGGCGGTCTCCTCCAGCGGCCGGAAGTTCAACCCGTGGACGATGGCCGCCTCGGCGCTTATAGAGCCATAACCGGCAAACTCCGCCTGCGCGCAGGGCAGCAGGGTGGGATAGCTCTGCCAGGGCTCGATACCGGCCGCCATCAGGGTCGACCAAGGCAGCCACTCGGGCTGGATGGGGCGGGCTGGCTGCAACCTAGCGCTCAGCCGCTCCAGCCAGTCACTCAGGGTAATACCGGATTTGAGCAAGTTGAATGTGCCCCCCAACTGCTGCTCGGCCGCACGCAGCACAAACTCGGCGCAGTCGCGCACATCGAGATACTGCAAGCGATCCTCGCCACTGCCCGGCAGCAACCAGGGCCCGCCCTGCTGCACCCGCTTAATCCACCAGGCCATGCGCCCGGTAGGATCATGGGGGCCGCACAGCACGCCCGGGCGCAGGATGCAGAGCCGCTCACCCCAGCGGGCGCGATACGCCTGCTCGCACAACACCTTGAGGGGGCCATAGTCAGTGGGCATTTCCCCTTCGGGGATAGCATGCAGCGGCGCCGACTCATCCATTCCGGGCAGTGAGAAATCGCGATAGACGCTGATGGTGGAGATAAAGATCAGCCGATCGCAGCGTCCTAGCAAGGCCGCCGAGAGGCTTGCCGCCTGCTCGGGGCGATAGCAGCAGGTGTCGATGACGAGATCCCACTGCAACCCGGCCCCTTGCAGGGCAATCAGGCTCTTGTCCCTGTCGCCGGTGAGCTGCACCAGATCGCGCCAGTCCGGATGCTGGTGCAGGCCACGGTTGAACAGGGTCACTTCATGGCCCCAATCCAGCGCCAGCGCGGTGAGGTGGCGCCCCAAAAAGCCGGTGCCACCGATAATCAGCAGTTTCATCCCTCTCCCTCCCCCTTCGGCGCGAGTGCGCACATTTCATCCTGACACGCCAGTTGCCTTCACCCTACGCAACTTGGCGCGCGGGCACAGCCCCCGACTGGCCGGGATGGGACAGGGATCACGGCAGCGCCGCAGAAAAGGGCGTATTGAGGTCAAGCCTGCGTTTTGGGGCCGCCTGTGCTAAATTGCCGGGGTTTTCAGTCAGGATCCGCCATGAAGTTCGAAATCGACACCCTCGGGATCATCCGCTCTCCCTACAAGGAGAAGTTCGCCATCCCCCGCCAGCCCGGACTGGTCAAATCAGCCCGCGCCCGCCTCGAGCTGCTCCCCCCTTACGATCAGCCGGATGTGCTGCGCGGCATCGAGCAGTTCTCCCATCTGTGGCTCAGCTTCGTCTTTCACCAGACCATGGCGCAGGGCTGGCACCCGACGGTGCGCCCGCCACGACTTGGCGGCAACGAACGGGTCGGCGTCTTTGCCACTCGCTCCACCTTCCGCCCCAATCCGCTTGGGCTCTCGGTGGTCGAGCTGCACGGGGTTGGTCGCGAGCGGGGCAAGCTGTGGCTGGAGCTGGGGGCGGTGGATCTGCTCGATGGCACCCCCATCGTCGATATCAAACCCTATATTCCCTATGCCGACAGCCTGCCGGATGCCCGTGGTGGTTTTGCCCCCGACGCCCCCACCCCGCCGCTGGCGGTGAGCTTCAGTGCCGAGGCAGAGCAGCAGTTGCAACCCTGGCTCAAGGCCCATCCCGAGCTGCGCCAGCTGGTGAGCGAAGTGCTGGCGCAAGATCCGCGCCCCGCCTACAAGAAGGGCAAGCCCGATGAGAAGGAGTACGGGGTGCGGCTGTTTGACTGCAACGTCCGTTTTCGCATCAGCGAGCCGGATTGCGTGGTGCTGGCCATCGAGCCCGCCTGAACCTGGGCGGGCCGACATCACTGATGCTATTTCACGCCTTCTTCACGTCACAAGGGGCTTAATGAGCCTGTAAATTGTGTGGCATTGATCAGACTATCCCCCCGGTTGCCAGTGATACCATGCAGACAGCAGAGGGCATCTCCTCTCTGACTGAGGCCAGCCGCAGGCTGCCGGTTGATGGCAAGCATGGCAGCCAGCCTGTTGCCGCCAAAGGATCTGGCCTCACCCCGACACGTTTGAGTGCGGGGATGCCACACGGATGTGACAGCACTTCGAAGGAACAAACCTATGCTGATGAACAGTGAACAACGTTATGGCACCCTGAATATTGTGCTGCACTGGCTGACCCTATGGGCCATGATCGCCGTCTACGCCCTGATCGAATTTCGCGATATTTTCCCCAAAGGGGACCCTGGCCGGGATCTGATGAAGGAGTGGCACTTTATGCTGGGGCTGCTTATCTTCGCCCTGGTCTTTGTCAGACTGGCCCTGCGCTGGATGAGCCCGACGCCCCGTATAGTGCCCGAGCTCTCCCCGATCATGCACAAGCTGGCAAAACTGGCCCACCTCGCCCTCTACGGTTTTCTTATTCTGACCCCGCTGTTTGGCTGGCTGCTGCTAAGCGCTGCGGGCAAGCCCATCCCCTTCTTCGGGCTTGAGCTGCCTGCCCTGCTCTCCCCCAGTCCGGACCTCAAGGGGCTGATCAAGGAGGTGCACGAGACCCTGGGTAATATCGGTTACGCCCTGATAGGCCTGCACACGGTGGCGGCCCTCTATCACCACCATATTCTCAAAGACAACACCCTCAGCAATATGCTGCCGCCACGCCGCAGCTAACGGGTGACAGAGAAACGCAGAGGGGGCCATCGTGGCCCCCTCTCTGTTTTCCTGAACAACCGTCATCTGCACCGCTGGCAAACGGCATCACGCCTGCTTGGCAAGCTCCTCGGTCGGCTTGCCTTTCGGCTCGTGCGGCAGCTTTTTCACATTGCTCTTGCTCTCCGGGAGCTTGCTCCCGGACGAACTGTTTTCAGACAAGGCTTGCAACACGGGAGCGGCCTTGCCGGCCACGGTGGGCTGGGACTGGCCAACAAAGTTGCCGCCTTTGCAGATGGAGAGACTGCCCCCCTTGAAGATCCCCTGCATCTTGCCGCTCTCCAGGATCTCCACCTCGGCGGAGGTACAGGTGCCTTCCAGCAGACCATTGATGATCACGTGGGGCGCACTCACCTCTCCCTCAACACTGCCGCCCTGCATGATGCGCAGCACACCACCGATGAGCTGGATGGTGCCATTGATCTGACCGCGCACCTCCAGATCCCCCTCCACCTGCAACCCGCCCTTGAAGCGGGCACCGGCTGCAATCACGGTGGCCCCCGCCGACCCAGTAGCCGCACCACCTTTGTTTCTTCCAAACATCCGTACTCTCTCCACCAACCACACAAGCAGAACCAGCGGCATCGGCGCCACTGGCCACAAAAAACAGGGCGACCCCAGCACGTAGAGCAGCAAGGCTGCCCCCCAGCAGAGCCAGACAATATAGAGGAGGTCGCTGCGCTCACGCTGTTGCAGTAGCGCCAGCAGCCTCCCGGCCATCTCTCTCATCACATCAAACCTTTCGCAACATGGCTGCCGACCAGCATGCCATCGACAACCCGGACCATGGTTAAACGACCAGTTGGCGCGAACTCTGAAGTCCCGCTGATTCAGTCCCGATACAGCCGGGATGCATTAGGATTCGAATTGACTCGAAGCGACATACACTTTCTAATTGACAGCCTGGATCCCTATGACCGCTCACATCATGAAAATTCTGTTGGTCGAAGACGACAAGCTGCTCAATCACCACCTCTCCTCTCTGCTGACCGAAGCCGACAATCAGGTCTACAGCACCGACCAGGCCGGGATTGCACTGCACTACGCCGCCGACTATCCCATTGATGTGGCCATCATCGACCTCGGTCTGCCCGATATGGACGGCCTGCAACTGATCCGGCAACTGCGCGAACGGCAGATCCCCTTCCCCATCATTGTGCTGACCGCCCGTGGCAACTGGCAGGACAAGGTCGAAGGACTGGAAGCAGGTGCTGATGACTATCTGGTCAAACCGTTCCAGAAAGATGAGCTGCTGGCCCGACTCAATGCGCTGGTGCGCCGTAGCGCCGGTTTTATCTCGCCGAAGGTGAAAGCCGGTGATTACGAGCTGGATCTCTCCCGCAAGGAGCTGACTATCGCCGGTGAAGTGGCGGTGCTCACCAGCTTTGAATACCTCATTCTGGAGTACCTGATGCGCAACGCCCGTCAGGTGGTCTCCAAGCAGCAACTGCTCGACCAGCTCTACGGTGACGGCGAAGGGGACCCCAACACCATCGAGGTGATGGTGAGCCGCCTGCGCAAGAAGCTGGATCCGGAGGGGACGATTCAACCCATCTCCACCATCCGGCGTCAGGGTTATATCTTCAACCTCTCCTGTAACTGATGCAGTTTCATCTGCCGCGCCCCATCAAGATGATCCGCAGCTCACTGCACATCAAACTGCTGCTCAGCTCGCTGCTGGTCATCGCGCTGATCATGGGGTTTGCCGTCTACGCCCTCTACCTCGGCCACGTCGAGGAGCAGACCCAGAAGGCCAGCGCCCGGATGCAGGAGAACCTGGCCAAGCTGTTTTCCTCCACCGAGCCGGATGACAAGGGGTCAAACGTCGAGCTGGGGCGGATATCCCGTGGAGCAGGGGATCGCAACCTCGATACCCTGATCTGCCGCGCCGATGGCGATCTGGTCTGGTCGAGCCTCCATATGCCGGAGGTGATCAAGGCCAAACAGACCATCTGCGGCGATCTGATGAAGTATCTGGGGGGGATGGATCTCGACTACTTCTTCAAGAAGCACACCATCAAGAACGGCGAGAGCTACTTCGTCTACAGCCTGCGGTTTATCCGCAATCCCGGCAGCGGCACCACCGCCTACTACGTGGTGATGATCGACTCGGCCAAACGCTATCACGAAGAGTCCCGCACCTATCTCTACCAGACCGCCAAACAGGCGCTGCTCGCCTATATGCTGCTGGCCGGGCTGCTGCTGCTCACCACCTTCTGGAGCCTCAGCTCCCTGCGCACCATCGCCCGTCAGATCGACGATATCCGGGCTGGCAAGCGCGATGACCTCTCGAGCGATTTTGAGCGGGAGCTGGCCCCGCTGACCGACTCCATCAACCAGTTGCTGGAGAACGAACGCCAGCAGACCCAGCGCTACCAGCACGCCCTCAACGATCTCGCCCACAGCCTGAAAACCCGGCTGGCGCTGATCCAGATCACCACCCGCGAAGTGAAGCTGGGGCGGGAGATCCACGACAACATCAACGAGCAGATCCTCACCATGGATCAGATGATCCAGTATCAGCTCAGACGGGCCGTGACCGGCCGCCAGCGCCTTGCCAGCAAGGGCACCGAGCCGGTGCCGCTGATTGAAAAACTGCTGGCCAGCCTGACCAAGGTCTATCGCCACAAGAAGCTGCAAACCCACTTCAAGTTCGATGATGACGCCCTCTTTCACGGCGAACAGGGCGACCTGATGGAGCTGATGGGCAACCTGCTCGACAACGCCTGCAAGTTTGCCATCAGCGAAGTGAAGGTGACGGTGCGCCGCCATCTCGAGCGGCTGCGCATCGAAGTGGAAGATGATGGCCCGGGTATCGACCCGGCCAAATCGGAGCAGATCTTCCAGCGCGGCGTGCGGGCAGACAGTTCACCCGGTCAGGGCATAGGTCTGGCGGTGGTGACCGAAATCGTCCACAGCTACGGCGGCCAGATCCGGGTCGATGAATCCCCCCTCGGCGGTGCCCGCTTTACCCTGGACCTGCCCTGACACCGGATAGGCCCGACCACGGGCCCTCAGCCTCCCGCTCCATCGCCCTACCCAGGGTTAAAAACTCCTGCCTGACACCACCCAATTCAGCAATATGCTATCGAGATGCTTGAGATGTGAGGCATCTCGGTTAAGCTATGGCCGACTCGTTTGTTAACCATTTGATGGACCTGTAATCGCACTATGGAAAACATGTTTGAAAGATTGATGTACGCATCCCGCTGGATCATGGCCCCCATTTATCTTGGGCTCAGCCTCATACTGCTGGCACTGGGAGTGAAATTCTTTCAGGAGATCCTCCATATCCTGCCCAACATACTGGAGATGAAAGAGGTGGATCTGGTGCTGGTCACACTGTCGCTGATCGATATCACCCTGGTGGGGGGACTTATCGTGATGGTGATGTTTTCCGGCTATGAGAACTTCGTCTCGCGCCTCGATGTCGGGGATGAGAGCGACAAACTGGTGTGGCTCGGCAAGCTCGATGCCGGCTCCCTGAAAAACAAGGTCGCCGCCTCTATTGTCGCCATCTCATCTATTCACCTGCTCAAGGTGTTTATGAATGCCGAAAATCTCCCCAACGACAAGATCAAGTGGTACCTGCTGATCCACATCACCTTTGTCCTCTCGGCCTTCGCCATGGGCTACCTCGACAAGCTGACCCGCAAATAGTAGCCAGCCTGCGATAGACGATATGCCCGATAACACGACATGGATCGGGCATATCGTGCGACCACTCTTCACAGTCGAGGCCAATATGATCCGCCCATTATCTGCCACCGATCTGGATGCCGCCGTCGAGCTCTGGTATCAGGCATCGGTGCAAGCCCACGACTTTATTTCCGCCGCCTTTTGGCATGAGCAACGGGCAGCGATGCGGGACATCTATCTGCCCGCCAGCAAGAGCTGGGTCTATGAGGAGGATGGACAGCTACTGGGCTTTATCTCCTGGTATCAGGGGTCTGTCGCCGCCCTGTTTATCTCCCCAGATCACCAATCACACGGGCTGGGTCGCCAACTGCTCGAACACCTCAAAGCCCAATATGATCGACTCGAGTTGACGGTCTACGCCGAAAATAAGCAGGCGCGGCGCTTCTATTCCCGCAACGGTTTCAAAGAGGGTGAGCAGCAGTTGTGCGAGCATAGCGGACACCCCGAGCTGGTGATGCATTGGCAACGAGGATAAGCGGGTCGCCCATAGCGATGGCGAGCACGCTTTGCCTGTTTTGGGGCCGCCTTGAATGCCATGGCGGCATTCTCTACAATGACCCACTTTTTATTCATTTCGGGTTATATCGATGAGCGATACCAGCACCAAACCGGCTCTGCCGGATCACCTTTCCTGCAATCCCCGCAGCCCTCACTATGTGGCCGCCTGCTTCGAGCACCCGATCGGTATTCGCCTGAACGGTAAAGAGCGCACCGATGTCGAGGAGTACTGCATCAGCGAAGGTTGGGTGAAGATCCCCTCCCCCAAGGCGCTGGATCGCCGTGGTCAGCCCATCCTGATCAAACTCAAAGGCACCGTTGAAGCCTTCTACAGCTAAACAGCGCGCTGCAGTTTGATAAACAACAAGGCCACCCTCGCGGTGGCCTTGTTGTTTCCGGTATTGGTGCTGGCGTTAGCGTTATCTAAGCTGCAGCCACCAGCCCACATTTCTCGCAGAGCGGCTCTTATACCCCCAGCCGGTCGCGCAGGGTGTACCAGGCGGCGCCCGCAGCGGTGAAGGGGATACGGAACAGGCGGCCACCCGGGAAGGGGTAGTGCGGCAGTTTGGCAAAGGCATCGAAGCGCTCCGCTTGACCGCTCAGCACCTCGGAGAGCAGTTTGCCCGCCAGATGGGTGCAGGTGACGCCGTGGCCGCTGTAGCCCTGCATGTAGTAAATGTTGGGGCCGATGCGACCAAACTGCGGCAAGCGCGACAGGGTGAGCAGGAAGTTGCCGGTCCAGGTGTACTCCACCTTGACGTCGGCCAGTTGCGGGAAGGTTTTCAGCATCTTGGGGATGATCAGCCGCTCGATATCCGCCGGATCCCGCGCGCCATAGACCACGCCACCGCCATAGAGCAGCCGGTGATCGCCGGAGGTGCGGTAGTAGTCGAGCAGGTAGTTGCAATCCTCCAGACAGTAGTTTTGCGGCAAGAGTGACCGGGCCCGCTCCTCCCCCAGCACTTCGGTGGCGATCACCTGGGTACCACAGGGCATGCTCTTGCTGGCCAGTTCCGGCACCAGATTACCGAGGTAGGCATTGCCCGCCACCACCACAAAGCGCGCCTTCACCGCCCCCTTGGCGGTCTTGACCAAGGCTGGCTGCCCCGGGGTGATACTGGTGACGGCGGATTGTTCGAAGATCTGCCCACCCTGGATGCGGATCGCTTCCGCCTCCCCCAACGCCAGATTGAGGGGGTGAATATGGCCGCCGCTCTTGTCGAGCAGGGCGCCGACGTAGCGATCGCTCGCGACCACCTCGCGCACGCCTTTGGCATCGAGCAGCTCCAGCTGGTCGTTGCCCCACTTCTGCCAGCGGGCGTATTGGGATTTGAGATCGTGCAGCTGCTTCTCGGTCTCGGCGGCAAAGACCCCCCCCTCCTGCAGATCGCACTGGATGTTGTAGCGCTTGATCCGCTCGCGGATGATCTGTCCCCCCTCAAACAACATGGAACCGAGCAGCCTGGCCTGATCCGGCGGGCAGTTCGCTTCTATGGTGTCGATATCGCGGCTGTAGGAGTTGACGATCTGGCCGCCGTTGCGGCCGCTGGCGCCAAAGCCGACTCGTGCGGCCTCCAGCACCACCACCTTGTAGCCCTTCTCCACCAGATGCAGCGCGCTGGAGAGGCCGGTATAACCCGCCCCGATGACGCAGACATCGCACTCCAGCTGCTCGGTCAATGTCGGGTAGGGCGCGTGTTTATTAGCGCTGGCTGCGTAGTAACTGTTTACATGTTCGGTCATGATCCCTGTTTCCTTACCGGTTCGGTTGCCAAACTACTGTCAGGATTAAAAGCTCGCCGGGGTGTGGGCGCTGACGATGCGACAGGTCTCCCCCGACGGATTGCTGAAGCTGTGGGGCTCGCCGGTGTCGATCACATAGCTGTCGCCCGCCTCCAGCTGATAACTCTGGCCCGCCACCGTCAGGATCACCGACCCCTCCAGCACGGTGCCGACCTCCTCCCCCTGATGGGTCACCTGACCGCCGGTGTCGGTGCCGGGGGGATAGGTCTCCAGCATAAAGCCGAGCTGGCGGCGGTTGTTGCCGTTGTGCACCAGCTTGAGGGAGACCCCCTGACTGCCCAGCTCGATCAGCTGATCAGCCTTGATCACCACTTCCGGAGTGCGGCTATCCTCCTCGGCGAAGAAGCGCGACAGCGGCAGGCCGTAGATGGTGAGCAGCTTTTGCAGGGAGGCGACCGAGGGGCTCACCTTGTCCTGCTCGATCATGCAGATGGCGCCATGAGTCAGGCCGCTCAACTCGGCCGCTCGCCGCTGGGAGAGCCCCAGCTGATGGCGCACCGCCGCCAGCCGTTCCCCCATGGTGCGCGCCCCGGCGTCAGCCACACTCAACGGTCGAGCCACGCCCTCCCGGCTCTGTGGCCCGCTCATGAAAGGCCCCCTGCTGCGCCATGTCTGCATCCTTGCATCATCAGCCTCTCCTGCTTGCGCGTGATCGCATCGGATCAGGCGCTGCCTGTTTACCCTGCGGGTTAAAATAGCCGACCAGCTTTCCCTTGCCGTTCACTATGTTACACAGCAAAACCGTTCATTATTTTGCACACCTGATTTACCATCCCCCAGTCGTCTGCCCACTTGCAGCCTGCAAGCGAACCGGAGAAAGCGCGCTACACAGCCCATTTTCTAGCATGGCGCCCCCCAGCAATTCAAATATATTTAACACTTGAAAAACATTTCAGCTCAAATTATGGTCTTCCTGTGCTTATTATTTTATACGGCAGCAGCGCAGGAAGGGTCGGCTCACTCCGGCAACCAGCTGCTCTGACCCACACTCGAGGCTTCTCATGTCAGGAACAACATCCCACTCCAGCTTGATCACATCCCGCGCCTATATAGATGGACAGTGGTGCGAGGCCGCCAGCGGCCGCACCTTCGAGGTCACCAACCCCGCCAGCGGTGCCGTCATTACCCAGGTGCCCGACATGGATGCCGAGGATACCCGCCGCGCCATCGCGGCCGCCCACGCGGCGCAACCCGCCTGGGCAGCGCTGACCGCCAAGGAGCGCAGCAACAAGCTCTACGCCTGGTTTGCCGCCATCACCGCCCACAGCGACGAGCTGGCCCGCATCATGACCTGCGAGCAGGGCAAGCCGCTGGCGGAAGCAAAAGGCGAGGTGGCTTACGGCGCCAGCTTTATCCAGTGGTTCGCCGAGGAGGGCAAGCGCGCTTATGGCCGCACCATCCCGGGCTTTAGCGGCGATCGCCGGTTGGCCACCATCAAGCAGCCGGTGGGCGTGGTCGCCGCCATCACTCCGTGGAATTTCCCGATAGCCATGATCACCCGCAAAGCGGGCCCGGCGCTGGCCGCCGGTTGCACTATCGTCATCAAACCTGCCGCCGAGACCCCGCTCTGCGCGCTGGCACTGGCGCTGCTTGCCGAGCAGGCGGGGATCCCCGCCGGGGTCATCAATATCGTCACCAGTCATCAGGCGAGCGCGGTGGGCAACGAGCTGTGCAGCAATCCGGTGGTGCGCAAGCTCTCCTTCACCGGCTCTACCCGCATCGGCAAGCTGCTGATGCGCCAGTGCGCCGACACCATGAAGAAGCTGTCGCTGGAGCTGGGCGGCAACGCTCCCTTTATCGTCTTTGACGACGCCGACCTCGATGCCGCAGTGGCCGGGGCACTCGCCTCCAAATACCGTAACGCCGGGCAGACCTGCGTCTGCGCCAACCGCATTCTGGTGCAGGCCAGCGTCTATGACGCCTTCGCCGAGAAGCTGACTGCCGCCGTCAAGGCCTTCAAGGTGGGGGATGGCATGGCGGAGGGCACCCAGATCGGCCCGCTCATCAACCCCGCCGCCGCCAGCAAGGTGGCCGAGCTGGTGCAGCAATCGGTCTCCGCCGGTGCCGAAGTGCTGCTGGGGGGCGAAGCTCACCCCGCCGGCCCCCTCTTCTACCAACCCACCATTTTGGGCAAGGTGGATAAAACCAACCCCATCCTGCAGGAGGAGATCTTCGGCCCGGTCGCCCCGCTGGTGTGCTTCGAGACAGAAGCCGAGGCCATCGCCACTGCCAACGACACCCCCTACGGGCTCGCCGCCTACTTCTATGGCCGCGATATCGCCCGGGTGTGGCGGGTGGCCGAGCAGCTGGAGTACGGCATGGTCGGCATCAATGAGGGGATCATCTCCACCGAGCTGGCCCCCTTTGGCGGCATCAAGGAGTCGGGGTTGGGCCGGGAAGGGGCCGCCGAGGGGCTGGAGGAGTATCTGGAGACCAAATACCTCTGCTTTGGCGCCATTCGCTAGGGCAGCATCAGAGAGACAAGGCGCCGCCGCTCTGGCCCGATGGGCTGATCGGCGGTGATGGGCGCCAAAACGCCCGCCACATTTTCAGGGAATATCCGGGGCTGCGGCCCCTCAGGGAGGAAAGATGAGTCAGTCAGAATCAAACAAGGCGTGGCAAGCGCGCCGCGAAGCGGCCGTGGTCAACGGCGTTGGCACCCTGCTGCCGGTCTTTATCGACCGCGCGCAAAATGCCGAGCTGTGGGATGTGGAGGGCAACCGCTACATCGACTTTGCCTCCGGCATCGCCGTGCTCAACACCGGTCACAACCACCCCAAAGTGCTGGCGGCGGTGCGCGATCAACTGGAAAAATTCAGCCACACCTGCTTTCAGGTCACCCCCTACCCCGGCTATATCGAGCTTGCCGAGAAGCTCAACGCCCTGGTGCCTGGCCCAACGCCGAAGCGCACCCTGTTTCTCTCTACCGGCGCCGAGGCGGTCGAGAACGCCATCAAGATTGCCCGCGCCCACACCGGTCGCAGCGGCACCATCGCCTTCAAGGGGGGCTTTCACGGCCGAACCATGATGGGGATGGCGCTCACCGGCAAGGTGGTGCCCTACAAGACCGGCTTTGGCCCCTTCCCGGGCGAGGTCTACCACATCCCCTTCCCCGCCGATTATCTCGGGGTGAGTGAAGAGGATGCCCTGCACGCCCTCGAGCTCTGTTTCAGTGCCGATATCGAGCCGAGCAGGGTTGCCGCCATCATTATCGAGCCGGTACAGGGCGAAGGGGGCTTCTATCCCGCCTCCCCGAGCTTTATGCAGAAGCTGCGCAGCGTCTGCGACCAGAACGGTATTTTGCTCATCTGCGACGAGATCCAGAGCGGTTTTTGCCGCACCGGCAAAACCTTCGCCACCGAATATGCCGGCATCGAGCCGGACATCATGACCTTGGCCAAGAGTCTGGCGGGGGGCTTCCCTCTCTCGGCGGTGGTGGGCAAGGCGGAGATCATGAACTCGGCCAAGCCGGGGGGCCTGGGTGGCACCTATGCCGGTTCCCCCATCGCCTGCGCCGCTGCGCTGGCAGTCTTGCAGGTGATCGACGAGGAGAAACTCAACCAGAAAGCGCTCGATCAGGGGGAGCAGATCAAGGCGGGGCTGGAACGCATAGCCGAGCGTTTTGACTGCATAGGTCAAATTCGCGGCCCCGGTGCCATGGTGGCCATGGAGCTGGTGAAACGCCGTGATGCCAGCCAGCCCGATCCCGACCTCACCAAACGTCTGGTGGCCGAGGCGGGCAAACGGGGTCTGGTCCTGCTCTCATGCGGGGTGCGCGCAAATGTCATCCGTTTTCTCGCCCCCCTGACAGCCCCTGCGGCAGTGATTGACGAGGGGCTGCAACTCCTTGAAAAATCACTGGAGGCCGTGCTGGCCTGACCAGCAGGAAAGTGACCACTCACCTGTGCAAATAAATGCAATTTTGCCCCCTTTTTTTCTTGTCAAGGGGGCCCTGCAAATGCACAATGCGCCGCCACTGAAAGAACCGATGTAAAACAATGGCATCGGTTCTTTTTTAGACAGTGAACAAACCCATAAACGAGGCCGGATCACCCCCGGAAAAGATAGCGAGATTGGCAGCAGTCTCCCGACACCAAGTCTAGTGAGGAACAACATGGGGCATCTCAATGCTTTCCAACCGGTCATGGCCGGTGTGCGCCGCCCTGGCGCCCTTGATTCCCGGGCCTCTCTCCCGGTTTCGTTGATGGACCGTGCCACTCTGGCACTGCATGAGGAACATGCATAATGGCGGCCCAGCAGGTCGGTCTGAAAAAGACCCTCAAACTGTGGCAGGTCGTGGTTATGGGACTGGCGTACCTCACCCCCATGGCGGTGTTCGACACCTTCGGCATCGTCACCGAGATCACCGAAGGCCATGTGCCGACCGCCTACCTGTTTGCCCTCATCGGCATGCTGTTCACTGCCCTGAGCTACGGCCATCTGGTGCGCAAGTTCCCGTCAGCCGGCTCCGCCTATACCTATGCCCAGAAGGTGTTTCACCCCTATGTCGGCTTTATGGTGGGCTGGACCTCCCTGCTCGACTACATGTTCATGCCGATGATCAACATGCTGCTGGCCAAGATCTATCTCGAAGCCCTCTTCCCGAACGTGGAGCCCTGGACCTATATCTTCGGTCTGGCGGCGGTGATGACCGCCCTCAACCTGCGTGGCATCAAGCTGGTAGCCAACTTCAACAGCCTCATCGTCGTCATGCAGTTCAGCATCATCGCCGTCTTTATCGGCCTGATCGCCTGGGGCGTTCACAACGGTGAAGGGTTGGGGACCGTGGCCAGCAGCCGTCCCTTCTTCTCCGAACAGATCCAGGTGTCACCACTGCTGATGGGGGCCTCCATCCTCTGTCTGTCGTTCCTCGGTTTTGACGCCATCAGTACCCTGTCGGAAGAGACCCCGGACGCGGATCGGGTGATCCCCCGCGCCATCGTGCTGACGGCGCTGATCGGCGGTGTGCTGTTCGTCACTACTTCCTACTTCCTGCAGCTCTACTTCCCGGACATCTCCCGCTTCCAGCATCCGGATGCGGTACTGCCGGAGATCGCCCTCTATGTCGGTGGCAAGCTGTTCCAGGCGGTGGTGCTGGTCTGCACCACAGTAGCGGTACTGGCCTCGGGGCTCGCCTCCCACGCCGGTGTATCGCGCCTGCTCTACGTGATGGGTCGTGATCGCGCCCTGCCCGCCCGCTTCTTCGGTTACATCCATCCGAAGTGGCAGACCCCGGCGTTCAACGTGCTGCTGGTCGGCCTGCTGGCCCTCTCTGCGGTGTCGCTGGATCTGGAGATGGCGCTGGCGCTGATCAACTTCGGCGCTCTGGTGGCCTTCACCTTCGTCAATCTGGCGGTGATTGCCCACTTCTATGTGAAGCTGGGCCGCAACAAGTGTCTCAAGGATCACCTGATGTATCTGCTGCTGCCGCTCTGTGGCGCCGCCTGCATCGGGGTACTGTGGCTCAACCTCGAGCCCTCCTCCTTCGAGCTGGGGCTGATCTGGGCGGCGCTGGGGGCCATCTACCTGTTCCTGCGCCTCACCGTGTTCCGCATCCCGCTGCATACCGCCGACAAGGTGGAGATCGCCCAGTAACCGCTGGCGCCCCTCCCCCCGATAGAGAACAAGGAGCCCGCGGGCTCCTTGTTGTTTTTGCGGTGCTCTGGTGGCCAGCAGCACGGGTTGCCAGAAATTCGGTTTCTGCAGGAAGTGTGACTGATTTCAAATAACTACCCAGCCGGGCTGCTCGCCGTGCCATGGCCCGAGCCGCGTTGCCTTCTATCCTCAGTCATTAATGTGAATGGATATGCAGCCACTCTTTTTCCACTTCACCCCCTCCCATCCCCCGCCAGCCGATAAGATCGCTGGACTCGAGCCCGGGGGGACGCTGGCAAATATGATCAGGATCAATGTTGAGGCGCTATGCACCCTGCAGCCCCGATTTGCCGATTTTTCATACGCCATGACAGGGTTCTCTTCCCCCCCGAAAAAGGGGGAGCGGCTCGGGGACCGCTGCAGGGGGCGAGTGACCACTTACCTGCCCCGTGCGTATGCAAAAAAATGCGTTAACCAGCCCTTTTTTGCTTGTCAAGGGGGCTGACCGAATGCACAATACGCCGCCAATAAAGGACCGATGTTCACTGCGACATCGGTTTTTGTATTTTTGAAGTGCAGTACAAACCCACCACAAGAGGCCGGAACGTTTCCGGAAGTGATATTCGAGATTGCCAAACAATCTCCCGACGTTGAGAGGATAACAATGGGGCGTTTTAATGCTTTCCTGCCGGTACAGCCCGGTATGCGCCTCCCCGGCGCCCTTGATGTACAGGCTTGCGAATCCATCGTATCCCTGCGCTCGTTGCAAGCACGTGCTGCGGCACTGATTGAGGAGAAAGCGTAATGGCATCGCAAAACGCCAAGCTGCTCAAGACCCTTACCCTGACACAAGTGATTGTGATGGGTCTGGCCTATCTGACCCCCATGGCTGTCTTCGACACCTTCGCCATCGTCGGTGACATCACCGATGGCCGGGTCGCCACCGCCTATCTGCTGGCTCTGGGTGGCATCCTGCTCACCGCTCTCAGCTACGGACATCTGGTACGCAAGTTCCCCTCTGCGGGCTCTGCCTATACCTATGCCCAGAAGGTGTTCAACCCCTACGTCGGTTTCATGGTCGGCTGGTCCTCCCTGCTCGACTACATGTTCATGCCGATGATCAACATCCTGCTGGCCAAGATCTACCTGACCGCCATGTTCCCGGGCGTTGAGCCCTGGGTGTTCATCTTCGGTCTGGTGACCGTGATGACCTTCCTCAACCTGCGCGGCATCAATCTGGTGGCCAACTTCAACGGTCTGATCGTGGTGATCCAGCTGGCCATCATCACCCTCTTTATCGGCCTGATGGCGTGGGGCATCTACCACGGTGAAGGGGCTGGCACCCTGATGAGCAGCCGTCCGTTCCACTTCGAGTCAGCACAGCTGGTGCCGCTCTTTACCGGTGCAACCATCCTCTGCTTCTCGTTCCTGGGCTTTGACGGTCTGAGCTCCCTCTCCGAAGAGACTCCGAACGCCGGCAAGGTGATCCCCAAAGCGATCGTGCTGACTGCCCTTATCGGCGGCATCATCTTCGTGGTGGTCTCCTACTGCCTGCAGCTCTACTTCCCGAGCCTCTCCCGCTTCCAGCATCCGGATGCGGTACTGCCGGAGATCGCCCTCTACGTTGGCGGCACCTTCTTCCAGTCCGTGGTGCTGGTCTGCACCACGGTCGCGGTACTGGCTTCCGGCATGGCGGCTCACGCCGGTGTGTCGCGCATCCTCTACGTGATGGGGCGTGACCGCATGATCCCGGAGCGGGTGTTTGGCTACATCCACCCGAAATACCGCACTCCGGCCATCAACGTGCTGATGGTGGGCGGTCTGGCCCTCTCCGCCGTGTCGTTTGATCTGGATACCGCGCTGGCGCTGGTCAACTTTGGCGCACTGGTGGCGTTCAGCTTCGTCAACCTGTCGGTGATCGGTCAGTTCTGGGTGCGCGAGAAACGCAACAAGACCCTCAAGGATCATGTCATCTACCTGTTGATGCCGCTGCTCGGTGCCGCCACCATCGGTGCTCTGTGGATCAACCTGGAGCAGAGCTCGCTGGAGCTGGGCCTGATCTGGGCTGGCCTCGGCGCAACCTATCTGTTCCTGCGTCTGGCGGTGTTCCGCATCCCGTTCCGTCAGTACGAAGAGGCGGCTGACGCCTGATCCTTTGCGGATAACGGATAGACAGAAGGGGAGCCATGGCTCCCCTTCTTGCTATTTGACTGGCTGAATATGGGGCTCGACTATTGCCACTCTCCCGCACTTGCTTGGTCGGCAAGGAACAGACAGGGTGGATGGCGCCACCAGCCATATTTCTCGCCATCCCCATCATCTATTGGCGAGCAAATCACCAAAGCAAGTCATAAAACCATCATAAAAGTGTCACCTTGTCATATTTCTGTCATTAACCACTGATTAAATGCGCGGGTCATCAACAACCCAAGACGGAACGACCGTCTCAAGAGGCTTTATGCAACACCATCACTCCTTGTCACAGCCGCCCGCGACCCGCGCCCTGTTCAACTGGATGAGTGTCATCGTACTGGTCTACCTGATCCTGGTTGCCGTGGGCGCCATCTCCCACGGCTTCAAAGATTTCTCCGGCGGCGCCGAGGGCGCAGCCCAGATCTTCGCCTTTGCCAACAACCCCTTTGTCGCCCTGCTGCTGGGTATTCTCGCTACCGCGCTGGTGCAATCCTCCAGCACCGTCACCTCGGTGATCGTCGGTCTGGTGGCTGGCGGCCTGCCCATCAGCATGGCCATCCCCATGGTCATGGGTGCCAACCTCGGTACCACCATCACCAACACCATCGTCTCCATGGGCCATGTGCGGGATCGCGCCGAGTTCCGCCGCGCCTTCGCCGCCGCCACCGTGCACGACTTTTTCAACCTGCTGGCGGTGTTCATCTTCCTGCCGCTGGAGCTGATGTTCGGCCTGCTGCAACACAGCGCCGAGTGGCTGGCCAACCTGCTGGTAGGCTCTGCCAACATGTCGATGAAGGGCATGGACTTCATGAAGCCGCTGACCGCACCGGCCCAGCAGCTGATTGACAGCGCCGTTGCCTTCCTGCCGGGCAAGGGTGCCGCCATCGCGACCATCATCATCGGTATCCTGCTGATCCTCGCTTGTGTCACTTATCTCGGCAAAGTGCTGCAACAGGTACTGGTTGGCCGCGCCAAAGAGGTGCTGCACAAGGCGCTGGGCCGTGGCCCGCTGACCGGCATCACCTCCGGTGCGCTGGTGACCATCATGGTGCAGTCCTCCTCCACCACCACCAGCCTGATGATCCCGCTGGCCGGCGGCGGCGTGTTCAGCACCCGTCAGCTCTACCCCTTCACTCTGGGGGCCAATATCGGGACCACCATCACCGCCCTGCTGGCTGCCACCGCCATCAGTGGAGCCGGTGCCCAGCTGGCCCTGACCATCGCGCTGGTCCACGTGCTGTTCAACCTCTTTGCCGTAGTCATCATCTATGGCATCCCCTTCCTGCGCGACCTGCCGGTGCGCGCCGCCGAGGGGCTGGCCCGGGTAGGCAGCGAGAACAAGCTGCTGGCTCTGGGTTATGTGACGGGTCTCTTCTTCGCCCTGCCCGCCCTGATGATGGTGGCCGCCAAGTAAGCGCCGCCGCCATGACAAGGGGCGAGTCACCGACTCGCCCCTTTTTGCGTCCAGCTCGCCGGGCTTTGCCTGCCCGCTCACATCCTCCCGCCCTGTGGCTCGCCATCAGGGGCGGTGCGCGATAAGATGACGCCCTCATTGCACTTTTTACATTTCATGGAACAGGAAAAACCGATGAAATTCATACTGATCGCGCTGCTCATCGCCGGTGTGGCCTACTACTTCTACTCCAGCAGCAACAACAAGAAGCTGGCGGCCGACAACGTGCGGATTGGCGCCGAGTTCCTCGCCAGCAACAAGGAGAAACCGCTGGTGACCACCACCGCCTCCGGCCTGCAGTACGAAGTGCTGACCCCGGGCACCGGCACCGTTCACCCCACCGCCACCAGCAAGGTGAAGGTGCACTACGAGGGCAAGCTGCTGGACGGCACCGTCTTTGATAGCTCGGTCGCCCGTGGCGAGCCCATCGAGTTTGGCCTCAATCAGGTGATCGCTGGCTGGACCGAAGGGGTGCAACTGATGGTGGAAGGTGAGAAGACCCGTTTCTACATCCCCGCCAACCTCGCTTACGGCGACCGTGCCGCAGGCAAAATCCCGCCGGGATCAGTCCTGATCTTCGACGTGGAGCTGTTGGGTATCCAGTAACCGCTCCGTCACGCTCCATCAACAACAAGGCCAGCATCATGCTGGCCTTGTTGCTATGGAAACCTCACTCCCCCTTGGCGATCCCTTCCCGGCGTGGATCCGCTGCGCCAAACCAGCCGCCAGCGTTGCGCTCAACCCCCTGCAGGCCGGAGGTCTGCTCGTTCAGCACCACCTCATGTCCCCTCGCCTTCAATCCCTCGACCACCGACATGGGGGTGCGTCCCGCCTCCAGCTCGGTGGGGCCGTTGCGGCTGCCAAAGTTGGGCAGGTTGATGGCCTGTTGCAGGTTCAGGCCCCAATCCTGGGTGCCGAGCAGGGTCTTGCCCACGTAGTTGATGATGGCGGAGCCCCCCGGCGAGCCCAGCGTCATGGTCAGCTCGCCGCTTGGCTTGTCAAACACCAGCAGGGGTGACATGGAGGAGCGGGGCCGCTTGCCCGGCTCCACCCGGTTTGCCACCGGCAGACCGGCGGCATCCACCGAGGTGAAGGAGAAATCGGTGAGCTGGTTGTTGAGCAGGTAGCCGTTGACCATCTGACGCGATCCGAAACCATCCTCGATGGAGCTGGTCATGGAGATGGCCATCCCCGCCTTGTCGACGATCGAGACATGGCTGGTAGAGGGGAGTTCGGGGGTCGCATCCTTGCCGCGCACCAGCGCCAGTGGCGGCGTACCGGGCTTGGCAATCCCCATGGAGTGCTGACCGACAAGCTTGCCGCGTTCGGCCAGATAGCCCTTGTCCAGCAGCCCCTTCACCGGCACGCTGACAAAATCGCTGTCGGCGACGTACTGGTTGCGATCGGCGAAGGCCAGACGCGCCGCTTCGCTGTAGAGGTGGATAGCCTCGCTGGAAGCAGCCTGTCCCCCCTCCTTCGTGGTGATCGGCTTGAGGGCCGCCATATCGCGGCTCTCCAGCATGCCGAAGATCTGGCCGAGTGCCAGGGTGCCGGATGAGGGAGTGGGGAAACCGCAGATCTTGCTCTGGCGATAGTCAAAGCAGAGGCCATCCCGCAGTTTGGCCTGATAGCTGGCCAGATCGGTGGCCGCCAGTACTCCGGGATTGGTGGGATGCTGGCGTACCTTGGCCACCATGGCATCCGCCAGCGGCCCCCGATAGAAGGCATCCGCCCCCTCTGTGGCCAGAGTGCGCAGCACCCTGGCCAGCGCCGGATTGGTCAGCAGGGTGCCCGCCGTTTTGGGGCTGCCATCCGTCTGATAGAAATAGGCACGCGCCTCCGGATCCCGTGCCAGATAGGGATCCTTGGCCAGCAATGTGGCCAGCCGTGGACTTATTACAAATCCTTGTTCTGCCAGCGTGATGGCGGGCTCGAACAGCGCAGCCCAGGACAGCTTGCCATAACGCTGATGGGCCAGTGCCAGAGCGCGCAGGGTGCCGGGAACGCCGACCGAGCGACCCCCGACCACCCCGTCATAAAACGCCAGCGGCTTGCCATCTTGCATAAACAGCTGGTCGGTGGCGGCAGCCGGCGCCGTCTCGCGGCCATCCACCGCACTCACCTTGTGGCCATCCCACACCAGCAGCAGCGTCCCGCCACCGATCCCGGAGGATTGCGGCTCCACCAGCGTCAACACCAGTTGCACCGCAATGGCGGCATCGACGGCACTGCCACCGGCCTTGATGATCTGGTAGCCCGCATCCACCGCCAGCGGGTTGGCGGCCGCCACCATGAAGTCATGGCCCTGCCAACCCTGTTTGTCGGTCCAGCCACTGGCCGCCTCCGGCGCGATCAGGGTCTGGGCTGGCGGGGTGTAGTGAAAGCCGTTGTCACTGGCACAACCGGCCAGCAGGGCAAGGGCGATAGCGAGCCCCAGAGGTTTGCGCAACATGACACTCTCCTTGTCTGTTTTATGACCATGAAGAGGGACTATGTCACGATTGGCGCTGGTAGCTCAAGTTATTGAACAAGATCAATATCTTACTCATCTATCAATAATGGCTATCCGTAACAGATATAAAAAAACCGCCCGAAGGCGGCTTTTACGATGGGATGGCAGAGGCCAAACAGGCGCAAGTCCGGTTAGATGGACTGCTCTTCGCCACCCAGGGCGGCAAACAGCGCCGGGATAAACTGGGACAGCTCGGCGGTGACCAGCGCGAAATCGGCATCCAGACGGGCGGCCGGATCTTCGCTGGTGACGTCGTCGTTCTGCTCGCGCAGCTCTTCGCTGAATTTCAGGCGCTTGATGGAGAGATCATCCCCCAGCACGAAGCTGACGGTCTCACCCCAGTTGAGGGCCAGCTTGGTCACCAGCTTGTCGTTGGCCAGGTGGTTCTTGATTTCATCCGTCATCAGATCCTGCTGCTTGCAGCGGATGATGCCGCCGTGCTCCATGGCACTGCGCAGCTCGGCTTCATCTTCCAGAGTGAAGGAGGCGGGCAGATTGCCCTCGTTCAACCACTCGGTCATGGTGATCTCCGGCGGGTTCTTGAGGGCCACCGGCACCACCGGCAGGGAGCCGATGGATTTGCGCAACAGTGCCAGCAGATCATCCGCCTTCTTGGCAGAACCTGCGTCCACCACCATCAAATTGTCGGCCGGATTGATCCAGGCGAAGGTCTGGCTGGTACGACTGAAGGCACGGGGCAGCAGGGTGTGGAGGATCTCCTCTTTCAGCGCCTCCTTCTCTTTCTTCTTGAGGGCACGTCCCTGTTCGAACTCGATCGCTTCTACCTTCTCGGCCAGCATCTCCTTGACCACGGTACCGGGCAGCATCTTCTCCTCTTTGCGGGCGCAGATGAGGATGTGACCGGAGGCAGAGTGAGTCAGGGTTGAGCCGAATTTGCCAAGGGGCTTGACCCACCCGAAACGGGAGATGTCCTGACTGCCGCAAGGGGTGAAGGCACAGGCTTCCAGCTGGGTTTCCAGCTGATCCACGGTCAGGTCAAAGGGGCGGGTAAAGCGATAAATCTGCAGGTTTTTAAACCACATGGCGTCCTCGGTCTCTAGATTGTCCGGCGGGCATTGTACTAGAGAGGCGCTTTGTGATCAGCCAATCATTCTCGCTAAATAAAGGGCGATCGACCTCACAGGGTCTCATTTATGTCACCAGTTTGTTCATCAAGTTCTCCTAGACTGCGAAAGTAAATTGTTAATAAGGATGAAGGTATGTTGCGGCCCAGTCGCCCGGAAGACATGGAAGAGATCGTCGAAATCTGGTTGCTGGCCTCCCTGCAGGCCCACGATTTCGTCGATGCCTCCTGCTGGTGGCAGGCCCAGGAGGATCTGCGTACCCGCTATCTCGATCGCGCCGCCATCTGGGTGTTCGAGGAGCGCGGCGATCTGCTCGGTTTCATGGCGATGGTGGACAACTATCTCGCCGCCCTGTTCGTACGCCCCGACCGTCAGGGCCGCGGCGTCGGCCACGCCCTGCTGCAGGAGGCCAAGCGTCAGGGGGCGTCGCTCCACGCCCGGGTCTTCGTCGAGAACGATCAGGCGGTGCGTTTCTATCGTCGCCACGGCTTCGTTATCGAGGCCGAGGAGTCCGATCCCCTTACCGGCCACCCCCAATACCGGATGTGCTGCGAACCCGCCTGAATCGATGCCAGCCCCCTGTTTTACTTGAAAAAAGCACGGGGCATCCTCATCTTGTCCTCATCGGGTGCCACAGGCACCGTCCCTGCAACCGGGCTGCTTTCCAATGAAAATCCTCCATACCGCCGATTGGCACCTTGGCCATCAACTCCATGGTCATGACCGCCGTTTTGAACACGATGCCTTTCTCGACTGGCTGAGCGACACCCTCAAGGCGCGCGAGATCGACGCCCTGCTGGTAGCAGGCGATCTGTTCGATACCGCCAATCCTCCCGCCAGCGCCTGGCAACAGCTCTACCGTTTTCTGGCGCGGCTGCGCGCCGAGCTGCCTCACCTCAACATGGTGCTGATCGGCGGCAACCACGACTCCCCCTCCAAGCTCGACGCCCCCCACGAGCTGCTGCGCGCCTTTGATCTGCATCTGGTGGGCAGCATCAGCCGCGACAGTGAGGGCAAGCTCGAGACCGACCGCCTGCTGGTACCGCTGCAAGACCGGGAGGGCAAGATCGCCGCCTGGTGCGCTGCCGTGCCGTTCCTGCGCAGCAGCGATCTGCGGGTAGAGTCGTTGGAAGAAGGACAAGACAGGCTGATCGAAGGGGTTCGACAGGTCTACGCCGAGGTGCTGACTGAAGGGCGCGCTCGCTGCGGTGAGGCGCTGCCACTGATTGCCATGGGCCACGCCTATCTGGCGGCGGGCCAGCTCTCGGAACTGTCAGAGCGGCGGGTGCTTGGCGGCAACCAGCACGCCCTGCCCGCCGAACTCTTTGCCGGTGCAGACTACACGGCGCTCGGCCACCTCCATCTGGCCCAGAGCCCGGCCGAGGGGGTGCACTACAGCGGTTCGCCACTACCGCTCTCACTTGCCGAAGCGAACTACAACCATCAGGTGCTGGAAGTGACCTTTGCAGAGGGGAAACTGACCGGATTGGAGCGGATCCCGGTGCCCCGCGCGGTGGAGATGATCCGCCTGCCCCGGAGCACCCTCGACGACGCGCTGAACGCCATCGCATCGCTCGAGCTGCCTGCTTGTCCACAAGAGGCACAACCCTTCCTCGAAGTGCGGCTGCTGCTGCCCAAGCCCGAGGCCCGCATCCGCGAGCGCATTCTGGCGGCCATCGCAGACAAACCGGTGCGTCTGGCCCGCATCAGCACCCAGTATCAGGGCTCGGGAGAAGGACTGGCCGATGGTCGCGAGCGGCGCAGGCTCGATGAGCTCTCCCCCACCGAGGTGTTTCGCCTCTGCTATCAGCGCCAGTTCGAGGGGGAACCCGAGGCCAAGTTGGTTGCCTCGTTTGAAGAGATCCTGGAGCAGGTGAAGGAGTCAAACCAATGAAAATCTTGTCTCTATCTGGTGAGAATCTGGCCAGTCTGACCGGCCCCTTCACCATCGACTTTACCAGGGGGGCGCTCGGCGCCGCCGGTCTGTTTGCCATCACCGGCAACACCGGCGCCGGCAAGAGCACCCTGCTCGACGCCATTTGTCTGGCCCTCTACGACGAGATGCCGCGCTTTATTGCCAATCGCAAGAACGTGGCCGAAGTGGGCCGCATGGATGACGAAGAGAAGCTCAAGGCCAACGACGTGCGTGGCATCCTCAGTCGCGGCCACGCCAGCGGCTTTGCCGAGGTGCAGTTTCGTGACTGCGATGGTCGCATCTGGCTGGCCCGCTGGGCGGTGCGCCGGGCGCGAAATCGCTCGGAGGGGCGTTTTCAGGCGCAGGAGCGCACCCTGACCGATGTGGAGTCAGGGCAGGTTTTCTCCGGCAGCAAACGGGAGCTGCAGGATCGCATCGACGAGCTGGTGGGTCTCTCCTGGGAGCAGTTCCGCCGCGCGGTGATCCTGCCGCAAGGGGAGTTTGCCGCCTTCCTCAAATCGGATGCCAACGAGCGCTCCGCTCTGCTCGAACGGATGACCGGCACCGAGCTCTACTCCGCCATCTCCATCCAGACCTATGAACGGGCGCGGGAAGAACAGCAGAAGCTGGCCACCATCGCCCAGCGCCTCGGCGACGTGGCGCTGATGGACGCGGCGACCCGCGAGCATTGGGTAAGTCAGCAGGTGAGCCTCTCCACCACCCTCAAGCACGAGCAGCAACAGCAGCTGCTGATGCAGGACTTGCGCGACCTCAATAGCCGCATTGCCGCCCAGCTGCAGGGCTGCGCCGAGGGGCAGGCGGCGCTCGATGCCGCCCTGCAGGCCCACGGCGCCGCGGCCCCCGAGCGCGAGGAGTTCGCTCGTGCCGAACAGGCCCAGGTGGCCCGCGCCGATCACGACGAGCTGGCCCGCCTCACCCTTGAGGTACAGCAGCAGGAGAAGCTGATCGCCGAGCTGGGGCCGGAGCTGGCCAAACTCGAGGAGCAGACCCAGCAGAGCGCGCTGACCGAACAGCAGTTGCTGGCGGAGAAGATCGCCGCCGAGCGGGAATGGGGTGCCCTGCAACCCGAACTCAAGCGGGCACAAGAGCTCGATACCCGCATCAGGGAGAAAGTGCAGCAGTTGCAGAAGATCCAGCAGGAGGGGGCACAGGAGCGAGAAGTGCAGCTCACCCTCGAGCAGGGCTGGCGCGAGCAGAGCCGACAGGTGGAGCTGCTCAAGCAGCAGCACCAGCAGTGGGGCCTTTGGCTCGAAGAGCACAAGGAGCTGGCACCGGTGGCCCGCCAGTGGCAGCCCCTGCTCAGCGCCATGCAGGATTGGGCCGAGGATGCCGACAAGCTGCAGCAACTGCTCACCCTGCGGGATCACAAGCTGCGCGCCCTGCAAAAGTTGCAGCGCCAGCTGGAGCAAGGCCAGCAAGAGCGCGACTACTGGCAACATGAACAAGCTCGGCTGCAACAGCAACAGAACGAGTTGCAGGAGCAGCAGTGGGAGAGCCGCCTCGCCAAGGCGCAGGAGCAGTGGCAGCAGCAAACCGAACAGCTGGGCCAGCTGCGCCAGCTGCTGGAGCTGGCCGATTATGGCCGCAACCACGGCGAGCAGCATACCCGCCTGCAGCAGGAGATTGCCCAGCTGGAGCAGGCGCTGGGCAAGCTCGCCACCCTTGGCGAAGAGCTGGTCCCCGCCCGCGAGCGGCTCGCCCTGCAGCGGGATGAGGCGCGCCACGCGCTGGAGCAGTCCCGCGCCATCGCCAGCTTCGAGCAGTATCGCCATATCCTGAGCGATGGCGAACCTTGCCCGCTGTGCGGTTCCGGGGAGCACCCCTACAGCCAGAGCCAGCCCCAAGTGGCCGGCATTCTCGGTCAGCTGGCAGAACGGGCCCGCAGCCTGGAACTGGAGTGGGAACGGCTCAATCATCAATACATCCAGTGCGAGAGCGAGCGTCAGGAGCTGGCCCGCCAGCTGGCGGTGCGTCAGCAACATCTGCCGGAGCTGGAAACCCGCGCCGGGCAGCTGACCCAGCGCTGGCAACAGCTGGGTGGCGATACCCTGCTCGGCCATCCGCTGCCGCTGCGCCAAAGCCCCATTGAGTGGAACGAGCTGATGAGCACATTGCTTGGCCGTGGACAGGCGCTGGAGCAGGGGTTGGCCCAGAGCCAGCAGCAGCTGCGTCAGGCCCAGCTTGGCCAACAACAGCTGCAAGGGGTGCGTCAACAACTAAGCCAACTGGCTGCCCAACACCAGCAGTTTGACCTGCAGTGGCAGGAGGCCGACCGCCAGCGCATCGCACTGGAAGGGGAAGTGAAGGGGATGGGTGAGCAGGAGGCGACCCTGCGCCAGCGCCTCGAACAGGGAGCCCACCGCCTCGACGAACAGATGGGCGGCCAACCGTGGCGCCAGTGGCTCGGCAGCCAGCAGTGGCACGAGTGGCAGCGAGCCTGCGAAGCCTGGCTGCATGGCCAGAGCGAGTGGGAGCGGCTGGCCAGCGAGATCGCCAGCCTCACCCCGGCACTAAGTGCGCAGGAGGCGCGCCTGCAGACCCAGCGCGAGCTGCTGCACAAACTTGAGCGGGACTACAAGGAGCACGAGCAGCAGCGGCAGGGGCTGCTCACCAGCCGCGCCGTCTGTCTGAATGGCGAGGAGATCCCGCTGGTCGAGAGCCGCTGGCAACAGCGGCTGCAACAGCTCGCCAGCGAACTGGAGCTGATGCAAAGCAGCGCCCGCGTTCTGCGGGAGCGGCAGACCGAACTCAAGACCCGCCTCACCCATGTGGAGCAGGAAAAGCAGACCAGCAGTCGCCGCAAGCGGGAGGTGCTGGGGCGCTGGGCTGCCCACGCCAGTACCCTCGGCATTGCCGAATACGACCTGCGCCGCCTGCTCGCCATCAGCCCCGATGAACTCAAGGCTCGCCGCACGGCCCTGCAAGGGCTGGAAGATGCCCTTGGCGAGGCGCGTACCCGCCTTGCCGAGCGGCAACGGGCGCTGGCACTGGAGGAGAGCAAGCGGGATCGCTATCGCGAGCACCACCCCGAGCTGGCCGCCCTGCCGGATGCAGAGCTTAGCGAGCAGCTGGCGGCACTCGATGCCCGCTGTCGCGCCCTTGAAGAGCAGCTGTTCGAGTGCAAGAGCAAGCTGGCACAGGCCGAAGCAGCCGCTCTCAAGGCAGGCAGCCTGCAACAGGAGCTGGCCGCCCAGCAGGCGGTGGCCGACCACTGGCAGCAGCTGTGCGATCTGATTGGGCAGGCCAACGGCGCCAAGTTCCGCACCTTTGCCCAGAGCCTCACCCTCGAGCGTCTGCTGCTGGAGGCCAACGCCCAGCTCGCCGAGCTCTCGCCCCGCTACCGGCTGGAACGGGTGCCCGGCACCGATCTGGCGCTGCAAGTGGTGGATCTCGACATGGGGGACGAGGTGCGCTCGGTGGACTCCCTCTCCGGTGGCGAGAGTTTTCTGGTGTCACTGGCGCTGGCGCTGGCCCTCTCCAGCCTCTCGTCACGGCAGACCCAGGTCGAGTCGCTGTTTATTGATGAAGGGTTTGGCACCCTGGATCCGGACAGTCTGGATCTGGCGCTCGCCAGCCTCGACTCCCTCCAAGCCGCCGGTCGCCAGATCGGGGTCATCTCCCACGTCCAGACCCTGGTGGAGCGGATCGGCGTGCAGATCAGGGTCGAAGCTCTCGGCGGCGGCGAGAGCCGGGTGGTGGTCCCCTGAGTAGCATCAGTTCCATCACCAATACCATCGGCTCCCCCCCACGCCGTAAACAACAAGACCCCGCCAATTGGCGGGGTCTTGTTGAGAGGCTATCAGCCGAAGCGGTAGGCGCCCATATAGAGGCTGCCGCCATCCCAGCTCTCGTGCAGCCGGGTGGGCGCCACACCATCAGCAGCCCCCAACGCCACAAAGAGCGGGCGCAGGTGGTCATCGTGGGGATGAGACTCCACCACTCCGGGGGCCTGCTGGCGATAGTCGAGCAGCGCCAGACGATCCTCGTCGGCCATCTTCTGCTCCAGCCAGTCGACAAACTGGCTGGCCCACTCCGGCACTGGCGAGCCTTCCGGTGCCAGCGCCCGCAGGTTGTGGGTGATGGCGCCGGAGGCGAGGATGCCAATCCCCTGACTGCGCAGCGCCCCCAATACCTCTCCCAGTTGCCACAACTGGGCCGGGGTAAAGCTCGCGGGAATGGAGATCTGCACCAGCGGGATCTCGCTGTTTGGGTCGATCAGGGAGAGCGGCGACCAGACCCCGTGATCCAGCTCGCGCCGCACCGGGGTGGCGGTCAGTCCGGCCAGTGCCAGCTGGTCGCTCACCCCTTGTTGCAGCCACTCGGGGCTGCTGGCAGGCCAGCGCATCCGGTAGAGGGGCTCGGGAAAGCCGTAAAAGTCGTACATCAAGGCCGGTTTGGGCTCGACGTTGATCTGCAACTCGCGGCTGAACCAGTGGGCGGAGATGACCACCAGCCCCTTGAGCTCACCCAGACGCAGGGTTCGCAGAAAGCGAGTGGCGGGTTGCTCACGCAGCACCAGATCCGGTGCGCCGTGAGAGATAAACCAAACGGGGGCGAGGGACATAAAGCGAACTCCAACAAAGTATCAGGGGGCGATACCGGAGGGGATATCGCTGTTGGAATCGATTATCCCCCTGCCATGAAAGGTGGACAATCCAGCAAGATAGATAAGAACTATCAACTAATGGTTGATAATTTCACGCTTTCACTACCGGTAAGCAGCAATAGATATCAAGGCTGCGGCGCTTCCGGCAGCTGTCGGGCTGCACGAAGCGCCATCCGGGTCGCTGCACTGTGATCCTGCCACTCTCGCCACGCCAATCCCTCGGCGGCCGCCTCACCTTTCACCGGATGGGAGAAGATCGCCAGCAGACCGGCATTGTCAGGCCAGTAGCGGGTTGGCAGTGTCTGAACCAGCAGCAGGGCGGCGCCCAGCAAGAGCAGAGCCCATCCGGTTTCATGGCTGTTTTTCATCCCGGCCTCCTTCACCCGTGCGCCAATGAACTAACATTTTTGCGCAAGCCGGTGACAAGACGGTGACAGCGGACGGGTGGTCATTTTACAACATCTGAACCTCAACCCGGCCAAACAACCACAGATGGCAACATTTGTATCCCTTCAGCCCGAACCTGTGGCCGTATGCTCTAAAATGTGACTCACAGGAAAACGTTATCCCTGAAAAGAAAACGTTATCTGGTCAAAACGTTGTTTCTGGATCATAAAAAGATTCCAAAAACTGGTGTATATTGCTCGGCGGAAATTCCTTAACCATGAAGATTGACATGAAAAAGACCAAAATTGTCTGCACCATCGGTCCGAAGACCGAATCCAAAGAAATGCTGGCCAAAATGCTGGACGCCGGCATGAACGTCATGCGCCTGAACTTCTCCCACGGTGACTACGCCGAGCACGGCAGCCGCATCAGCAACCTGCGCGCTGTTATGGCCGAGACCGGCAAGCACGCAGCTATCCTGCTGGACACCAAGGGTCCGGAAATCCGTACCATGAAGCTGGAAGGCGGCAACGACGTCGCGCTGGTCGCTGGCCAGACTTTCACCTTCACCACCGACCAGACTGTGGTTGGCAACAAAGACAAAGTGGCCGTGACCTATGCAGGTTTCGCCAACGATCTGCGCGTCGGCAACCGCATCCTGGTTGATGACGGCCTGATCGGTCTGGACGTTATCGAAATCACCGAGCGCGAAGTTATCTGTAAAGTGCTGAACAACGGTGACCTGGGCGAGAACAAAGGCGTTAACCTGCCGGGCGTCTCCATCAAGCTGCCGGCCCTGGCCGAGAAAGACAAGCGCGACCTGATCTTCGGTTGCGAGCAAGGCGTTGATTTCGTTGCTGCTTCTTTCATCCGTAAGAAAGAAGACGTTCTGGAAATCCGTGAGCACCTGAAAGCCCACGGTGGCGAGAACATCCAGATCATCTCCAAGATCGAAAACCAGGAAGGTCTGGACAACTTCGACGAGATCCTGGCTGTTTCCGACGGCATCATGGTTGCTCGTGGCGACATGGGTGTAGAGATCCCGGTTGAAGAAGTTATCTTCGCCCAGAAGATGATCATCGCCAAGTGTAACAAAGCCCGCAAAGTGGTTATCACTGCCACCCAGATGCTGGACTCCATGATCAAGAACCCGCGTCCGACCCGCGCCGAAGCTGGTGACGTGGCCAACGCCATCCTGGACGGTACCGACGCAGTCATGCTGTCCGGTGAATCCGCCAAGGGTAAGTACCCGCTGGAAGCCGTGACCATCATGGCCACCATCTGCGAGCGTACCGATGCCGTGATGCCGTCCAACCTGTCTGCTGCCAACGACAGCAACAAGCTGCGCATCACCGAAGCCGTATGTAAAGGCGCCGTAGAGACCTCCGAGAAGCTGGACGCCCCGCTGATCGTGGTCGCTACCGAAGGCGGCAAGTCTGCCAAGGCCATTCGCAAGTACTTCCCGAAAGCCTGGATCCTGGCTATCACCACCAACAAGAAAACTGCTGCCCAGCTGGTTCTGACCAAGGGTGTGGTTGCTCACGTGGTTGACAGCATCGCCTCTACCGACGATTTCTATCGCATCGGTAAAGAAGCCGCGCTGGAAATCGGCATGGGTCTGAAAGGTGACGTGGTTGTGATGGTCTCCGGTGCTCTGGTACCGAGCGGCACAACCAACACCGCTTCTGTTCACGTTCTTTAATCAGAGCTGAACGAGTTGAAAACGGCGCCTGCGGGCGCCGTTTTTTTTGTCCCTCCCCCCTGCTTACCTGACAAGCCCGGTGTTAGAATCCACGCGAATTTAATCTATGCGGGAAATCTCCCGAATATCGCGTAATAACCCGGAAGTTATATGCCCTCAATACGTTTTAAAAGAGTCTCGGCCACCCTGTTGCCGCTGCTCTGTCTCCTCGCCAGCCTCTGCGTGCCGCAAGCCATGGCGCAAGATGTCCCCTCTCGCAACGCAGTTCAGCGAGCGCTGGATGGTCTGGGTAAATCAGAGACCCTGACCGTCAGTCAGCAAGCGGATCAGAAGTTGCTGACCGAAACCCTCGGACTGCTCGACAGCATCGACAAGGAAGAGGCGAAGGCCAAAACCCAGGCCCAGCGGATCCGCAACCTGCCCACCGAGCTCAGAGAGATCAGCGCCAAGCTCGATGCCCTGACCAAGGGCAAGAGTGCCGAGCAGATCAAGAGCGAATACGCCAGCATGAGTCTGGCAGAGCTCGACAGCCGTCAGCCGGAAGTGCTGGCCAACATGCAGGCGGCCCAGGAGGCCCTCGGCGCCATCGGCAGCCAGCTCACCAGCTTGCAGACCCTGCCGGAGCGGGCCCAGGCCAGCATGAGCCGCGCCTACCAGCGCAGTCAGGAGATCCGTACCCGCCTCAACGCCGGTGAAAGCGTCTCCAGCGCCGAGAAGATGAAGCTCGGTGCCGAGCTGGCCCTGCTCGACCTGCAACTGGCCCACCTGCAAAAGGAGCTGGATAACCGTACCAGCATGCAGGATCTGGCGATCAAGCAGCGCGACTACCAGAGTGCCCGTCTCGCCAGCGAAGAGCAGAAACTGCAGCTGTTGCAGGATCAGAGCAGCGCCAAGCGCCTCGGCGACACAGAGAAAACCGCCGAGCAGACCGGTGAACTGGTGGCGACCGAAGACAGCCCGCTGGTGCAAAAAGAGCAGGAGCTCAACCACCAGCTCAGCCAGCAGCTGATCGGTGCCACCACCAGCCTCAACTCGCTGGTACAAAAAAACCTGCAAGCCAAGAGCTGGCTGGAGCGCGGCATCCAGACCGAGCGCAACCTCAATGAACAGGTGCAGATGCTCAAGGGCAATCTGCTGCTGTCGCGCATCCTCTATCAGCTCTACCAGCAGCTGGAAGCGGCACCCACCATCGCCGTCAAAAATCTGGAAGAGCAGATTGCCGATCTGCATCTGGCCCAGTTTGAACTGAGCCAGCAGCGTGACCAACTATTCCAGAAGAACCTCTATCTGGACAATCTGATCGCCGGCAGCAAGGATCCGGTGAGCGAGGAGGACAAGGAGAGCCTTGCCAAGCTGCTCGATACCCGTATCAATCTGCTCGATCAGCTCAACCGCCAACTCGACAGCCAGCTCACCAACGCCATCAGCCTGCAGCTGACCCAGCAGCAGCTGGCGCGGGTCTATGCCTCTATCGAATTTACCCTGCAGCAACACATCTTCTGGGTAAGCAGCAACAAGCCCATCGACAGCAAGTGGTTTATCAGCTGGCCCGCCCAGGCCTACAAACAGGCCTCCGACTGGGTATTGAAACCGGACTGGAAACGCTGGCGCGAAGAGCTGCTGGGGATCTCCCTGCTCGCCTTCCCGCTGCTGCTGATCGGCGGCCTGCTGGTCTGGAAACGTCCGGCGCTGGTTGAGCGCGAGAAGAAGATCACCAAGGACCTTGGCCGTTTCCGTCAGGACAGCCAGTGGCACACCCCGCGCGCCCTGCTCTATACCGTACTGCAACGCCTGCCGGGCAGCATGTTCATTCTGGCTGGCGGTCTGCTGCTGACCTACTGCGGTCTGCTCAGTCCCAAGCTGATGTTCCAGATCACCCTGAACCTCGCCCTCGGTTATCTGGTGTTCAGCGTCTATCTGGCGGTGATGCGCCCGGGCGGCATCGCCGAAACCCACTTCCGGATCCCGAAAGCGGAGCTGCAGGCCAAGCGCAACAGCATGCGCTACATCTGGTTGCCACTGCTGCCGCTCATCATGCTCGCAACCAAGGCGGTGGTTGAACCCTCCACCCTGGGCAACGACGTGATCGGCCAGGCCATGACCCTGACCCTGCTGGGGCTGGCCGCCTATCTGGTGTTCCCCATCTCCCGCGCCCGCATCAAGGGCGAGGCGAGCATGCAGAAGTCGCTGATCGCCATCGCCCTGGCGCTGGCGCCGGTGGCGCTGATCGTGCTGGCGGTGCTCGGTTACTACTACACCGCGCTGAAGCTGACCGGTCGCCTGATCGAATCCTTCTACCTCATCATCATCTGGAGCCTGGTCTACCGCACCGCCCTGCGTGGTCTGGAGCTGGCGGCCCGTCGTCTGGCCTACCGCCGTGCGGTGGCCAAGCGTGAGCACAAATCTTCGGAAGATGCGGAAGGTGGTGAGTCCATTGAAGAGCAGCCCATGGATCTGGAGGATGTCAGCCAGCAGTCCCTGCGTCTGACCCGTACCGTGCTGATGCTGATCTTTGGCGTCGCCTTCTACTGGCTCTGGTCCGATCTGGTCGCGGTCTTCTCCTACCTCGACAGCATGGTGCTGTGGCACCGCAGCGAAGGCACCGGCGCCAACGCCGTGCTCTTCCCCATCAGCCTGAGTGACGTGCTGATCGGCTTCCTGCTGCTCGGCGGTGCCTGGTCACTGGCGCGCAACCTGCCGGGCTTGCTGGAGGTGCTGGTGCTCTCCAAGCTCAATCTGGCTCAGGGTACCGCCTACGCCATCACCACCATGCTCAACTATGTGCTGATCGGCTTTGGCTCCCTCACCGCTCTCTCCATGATGGGCGTGCAGTGGGACAAGCTGCAGTGGGTAGCGGGTGGTCTGTCAGTTGGTATCGGTTTCGGCATGAAGGAGATCCTCTCCAACTTCGTCTCCGGCATCATCATCCTGTTCGAGCGCCCGGTGCGGATCGGTGACACCGTCACCATCGGCTCCTTCTCCGGTACCGTCTCGCGGATCCGCATTCGCGCCACCACCCTGACCGACTTCGACCGCAAAGAGGTGATCATCCCCAACCAGCAGCTGATGACAGAACGGCTCATCAACTGGTCGCTGAGTGACACCGTCACCCGGGTGATCGTGCGGGTGGGCGTGGCGTACGGTTCCGATCTGGAACTAACCCGCACCCTGCTCAAGCAGGCGGCCGACGAAAACAGCCGCGTGCTGAAAGATCCGGCCCCCATCGTCTACTTCCTCACCTTTGGCGCCAGCACGCTGGATCACGAGCTGCGCTTCTTCGTGAGCGAACTGGGAGACCGCAACCCGGCGGTGGACGAGTTGAACCGCAAGATCGACCAGCTGTTCCGCGAGAATGGCATCGAGATCGCCTTCAACCAGATGGATGTCTACATCAAGAACATGCAGGGCGAAGAGCAGAAGGTGGAGTCCAACTCCGCCGCCCTGCCGCCGCCCGCGGAAGATGGCAAGCAGCCAGCCTGATAGCGAACTGCATGAATCTGATGACAACAGCCGCTCGCCCAGGTGAGCGGCTTTTTTATGCCCAGTTTATGGCGATAGAGACAGTTATCCATTGCCAACATGGCTGGCCGCCGCACAACAGGCAGCCATCACCCTTGATAAAATATAAAGAGAAATAAAAGTCTAAAAACAAACACTTGCCCTACACGACTACTTACCGCATGGATGAAACCTGCGCCCTTCTCCCCTCACCGCGCCCCCCATACCGCGCTCGCTCCGGCTCCCGGATTTTTATAACTTTTTTTAATTTTATTTGAGTGTCCTCTTCATCCTGACCATTGCAAAGTGGCGCCATTCCAGCGCCGGGCCCTGTGACCACCGCCCGGCTGACACCGACTTGCTCATTTGATAATTGAAAGGATCCGAGAGATGAAACACCCCTTGATGGTAATGGGAATAGCCGCCTGTCTGGCATTGAGCGGCTGCCAGAATATGGATACCAAGAAAGTCCTGATAGGTGCAGCTGCGCTGGGTGCCATCGGCGCCGCTGGCTATTACGCCGGGAAAAAGCACAGCGATAACAAACACGAGCATGATGGCCAACATGACGATAGCGATGACCAGCATATGGCCACCAGCAAGATGCCCCGCTACTGCTCGGGGGCAGCAGCCAGCAAATTCCATGTCTCCCCCCGCGATATCACCACCGAGTCGGCAGAAGAGAGCGGCCACAGATACAAGGTCTATGGCCAGTACGAGACCAACGATGATGCGGTCGACTTTACCTGCACCTTCAATCACGACGGTCGCTTCCTCTCGGTCGTTCGCAGCTGATTGGCCAGCGGGTATAGCCAATTCACTACTGGCACCCCATACAGGACACACACGATGAAACAGCAACGCAGCATGATCGCCAGCCTCATTGCGCTGGCCCTGCTTGGCCTCGCTCCATGCGCCGGTGCCACCAGCGGCCACTCCGGGGTGGATCTGGCCAGCATGGATAACAGCGTGCGCGCGGCGGACGATCTGTTTCGCCACGTCAACGGCAACTGGCTGGCCCAGACCCAAATACCGGATGACATGCCGGGGCAGACCATCGGCAATCTGCTGGCGGACAAGTCGCTGGAGGATCGCAAGGTGTTGCTGGAGGAGCTGCTTAAGCGCCCGCAACAGTCCGGAACCCCTCGCCAGCAGATCGCCGATCTCTACGCCAGCTATCTGGATCAGGCCGGGCGGGATGCCAAAGGGCTGACCCCCATTCAACCACTGCGCGACGAGATCATGGCCATCCATGATGGCGCCTCGCTAGCCACCTACTTTGCCCGGGTCAGCAAGCTGGGGGGCGGCGCTCCCTTTGGTATCGGGATCATGGCCGACAAGAAGCAGCCTGACAGCTACGGGATCTACCTGCAGCAATCCGGCCTCGGTCTGCCGGATCGGGACTACTACCTGAAAGCAGATGCCGCCAGCAAGACACTGCGGGCCAGCTACGAGCAGTTCATTACCGCCCTGCTCAACCATGCCGGCGTCGAGGGGGCGAGCGAGCAGGCCCATCGCATTCTGGCGCTGGAGACCCGCCTCGCCAGCCTGCAGTGGGGCAGAGTCAAGCGGCGGGATGACAACCTCACCTACAACAAACTGCCCATCGCCCGCCTCAGTCAGTTGCTGCCCACGCTGGATTGGCAACGCTACCTGGCAGAGGCCGGTATCGCCGGGGAAACGGAGATCATCGTCAGTGAGCCGGACTATCTGGAGAAGCTGGCCGCCGTGATGCAGGAGACCAGCATCGCGCAGTGGCAATCCTACTGCCTGTTCCATCTGCTACGTACTTATGCGCCCTATCTCGACAGCCAGAGCAATGCCCTGCACTTCGCTTTCTACGGTACAACCCTGAGCGGCATCCCTCGGCAGCGGGAGCCCTGGAAGCAGGCCATGGAGGTGCTGGACGACTATCTGGGTCAGGCGGTGGGCAAACTCTACGTGGAGCGCTACTTCCCGGCCGAAGCCAAGGCACAGATGGCGACCATGGTGCGCAATCTGATCACCGCCTATCGCCAGGAGATCGGTGGGCTCGACTGGATGTCTGCCCCGACCAAACAGCAGGCGCTGGCGAAACTGGAGAAGGTTCGGGTCAAGATCGGCTATCCCGACCAGTGGCAGGATTACAGCACAATCGAGATCCGTCCCGATGATCTGGTCGGCAATGCCCAGCGCGCGGCCACGGTGCGTTACAACGAGCACCTTGCCCGCCTCCATCAACCGGTGGATCAGGAGGAGTGGTTCGACAATCCGCAGACGGTGAACGCCTACTACAACCCGAACAACAACGAGATTGTCTTCCCGGCAGCCATACTGCAACCGCCCTACTTCGATCTGAAGGCGGATGATGCGGTCAACTATGGCGCCATCGGCGCGGTCATCGGTCACGAGCTGAGCCATGGTTTCGATGATCAGGGGGCCAAATTCGATGGCAACGGTGCCTTGCACAACTGGTGGGCTCCGGCCGATCTCAAGGAGTTCGCCGCCAGAGCGCAAAAACTGGCAAAACAGTACGACCGTTTCGAGCCCATCAAGGGGGAGCATGTCAACGGCCAGCTGACCCTTGGCGAGAACATCGGCGATCTCGGCGGCTTGACCATCTCCCACAAGGCGTACCGGCTCGCCCTGGGCAACCGCCAGCCAGCGGTGCTCGATGGCTTCACTGCCGAGCAGCGTTTCTTTATCGGCTGGGCGCAGGTGTGGAAAGGGAAGTACCGGCCCGAGCTCGCGGCCGTTCTGCTCAAGACAGATCCCCACTCGCCGCTGGAGTACCGGGTCAACGGCGTCGTCGTCAATATGCCGGCCTTCTATAGCGCCTTTGCCATCAAGCCGGGAGACAAGCTCTATCTGCCACCTTCCGAGCGCGTGAAGATTTGGTGACCACCAGCAGGGGCCCTGGCCCGAAAAGCTCCAGCAGATGGACCACCTCCACCTGAGCTGAAGATGACCGACACAGGGAGTGTCTGTTTTACCCTGCCTGGTTTTTCCAGACCCACATGTGCCTGACCATGTGGGTTTTTTTGACCCTTTTGCTCTGCCCCTTCTCCTCAGCCTGCCCAGCTTTCACCCGATACGGCCACGGCAAACAACTCCACCGTTTTTTCGCCTTTGCCATTGGCTGAAAAACCGGCGGTGGAACCGCTATAAATCGGTTTACCACCAAACAGGTCTGACCTATGGTAAAGCATGTAAAAGATGCATCGTGGAGCCGCTTTTCCTATGAATGACCGAGAACTGCAACAGATCCTGTTTCGCTCCTTCGATGTGATCCCGCTGCCTATTCTGGTGTCCGAATCCATTGCCCGTCACGATGGCTGCTCACCCGACATGATCCCGCAGCGGCGCCACCGCTTCCTGAATAAAGCCTTTATTGAGCAGCTGGGCTACAACCTTGACGATCTGCCGGACATGGCCTCCTGGTTTCAGGTCGCCTACCCGGATGAAGGGTATCGCCGCACCATCATCGACTCCTGGCACTCCCAGGTGGAACAGAGCTTGTCGCAAGGGCTGGAGGTCGCCGAAATGCCTGCGCTGATCCGCTGCAAGAGCGGTCAGTCGCGCTGGTTTATCGTCACTGCCCAGCTGGGAGCCGATGCCATCCCGGATGGCCATATCGTCACCTTTCGCGATATCCACGACCTGCAGTGCATGGTGGAAGAGGTGAGCCGCCTCTCCTGCACCGATCCGCTCACCGAACTGACCAACCGGCGTGGCGCCCAGCAACAGTTGCAGGCCCTTTGGTTGCAGGGTGAGCCCCTCTCGGTGGTGTTGGGAGATATCGACCATTTCAAGCAAGTCAATGACCGCTACGGCCACCCTGCGGGCGATGCCGCGCTCTGCGCCGTCGCCCACGCTATGGCGGGCCAGCTGTTGCCGGGGGAGAGTCTGGCCCGTTGGGGCGGGGAGGAGTTCCTGCTGATCCTGCCTGGTTGCGATATTGAACAGGCAGCACGGCGCGCCGAGCAGCTGCGCCAGCATGTCAGTACCACCCGCTTGCCATGGCAGGGGAAGCAGCTATCCCTCACCATCAGTCTGGGGTGTGCCAGCATGAAGGGGCAGGAGAGCATCGACTATCTGCTGATGATGGCAGACCGAGCCCTTTATCAGGCCAAGGATCAGGGCCGTAACCGGGTTGTCATCTCGACGGAATAGAGTGGTAACCAGAATGGAAAGCCGACTCGCGGCCATAAAAAAACCGAAGCACAAGGCTTCGGTTTTTTACTGCGCAACTGGCGTGAGCCAGCCGGGCATTACTTCTTGATACGGATAACCGGGGTCTCGCCCACAGTCACGGCTCCAGTCATTTTGATCAGCTCTTTGATCTCGTCCATGTTGGAGATGACAACCGGAGTCAGGGTAGACTTGGCTTTCGCTTCCAGAACGGCCAGATCGAACTCGATGATGGTGTCGCCGCGCTTGACCTGTTGACCTTCCTGAGCGATACGCTTGAAGCCTTCGCCTTTCAGTTCAACGGTGTCGATACCGAAGTGAACGAACAGCTCGATACCGGAGTCGGATTCCAGAGAGAACGCGTGGTTGGTCTCGAAAATCTTGCCGATGGTGCCATCGCACGGCGCAACCATCTTGTTGCCAGCCGGCTTGATGGCGATACCGTCACCAACGATCTTCTCGGCGAAGACAACGTCAGGCACATCTTCGATCGGCACGATTTCGCCAGACAGCGGAGCAAAGATTTCGATGCCGCCGGTGTCAGAGCTATCGTCGGAAACCAGTTTCTTCAGTTTATCAAACAGACCCATATAAAGCTCCTAGAGATGATTTGTCGCTGTTTGCAGCCGATCTTAGCAGACTGCTTTCTGCTTAATAAAGTTATCTACGCATGCTTCGATTTCAGCGGCGGTGGCAAAGCTCAGTGCTTGATCAGCCATTGCCTTCACATCTTCGAAGTTGGTGTTGCGGATAAGCTTCTTGATACGCGGTACAGAGATGGCGCTCATGGAGAACTCATCCAGACCCATACCCAGCAGCAGCAGGGTAGCGCGCTCGTCACCAGCCAGTTCACCACACATACCGGTCCACTTGCCTTCGGCGTGGGACGCATCGATAACCATCTTGATCAGGGTCAGGACGGAGGGTGACAGCGGGTTGTACATGGCGGAGATCATCTCGTTACCACGATCGACAGCCAGGGTGTACTGGGTCAGGTCGTTGGTACCGATACTGAAGAAATCCACTTCCTTGGCCAGATGATGAGCCATCACGGCAGCGGCCGGGGTCTCGATCATGATACCCACTTCGATGGATTCATCAAAGGCTTTGCCTTCGGCACGCAGTTCGGCCTTCAGCGTCTCTACGGTAGCTTTCAGGCTACGGAACTCTTCGACAGAGATGATCATCGGGAACATGATGCGCAGTTTGCCGAAGGCAGAGGCGCGCAGAATGGCCCGCAGCTGAGCGTGCATGATGTCTTCGCGGTCGAAGAAAATACGCACGGCACGCCAGCCCAGGAAGGGGTTCATCTCTTTCGGGAAATTCATGTATGGCAGCTCTTTGTCGCCGCCAATGTCCATGGTACGCACGATGATCGGCTGATCCGGCATCGCTTCGGCCACTTCTTTGTAGGCTTTGAACTGCTCTTCTTCGGTCGGCAGCGCGTCACGGTCCATAAACAGGAACTCGGTACGGTACAGACCCACGCCTTCGGCGCCATTGCGGATGGCACCTTCGGTATCCTTGACGGTACCGATGTTGGCGCACACTTCGACCTGGTGACCATCCAGCGTGATGGCAGGCAGATCTTTCAGCTTGGCCAGCTCATCTTTCTCGGCCTGGAACTGAGCCTGGAACTTCTTGGCTTCGGTCAGCTGTTCAGCGGTCGGATTGATGATGATCTGGTTGTTGATCGCATCCAGCACCAGCATGTCACCGTTCTTGACGCGCTCGGTGATGTCGTTGGTGCCTACCACGGCCGGCAGCTCCAGGGAGCGGGCCATGATGGAGGTGTGAGAGGTACGGCCACCGATGTCGGTGACGAAACCCAGCACATATTTCAGGTTGATCTGAGCGGTTTCAGACGGGGTCAGGTCTTTGGCGACCAGGATCACCTCTTCGTCGATGGTGCTCAGGTTGACAACGGCGATGCCCAGTACGTTCTTGACCAGACGGGTACCGATGTCACGGAAGTCGGTAGCGCGTTCGCGCAGATAAGGGTCATCCAGCTCGGCCATCATCTTGGCGTACTGTTCGATCACCTCATAGATGGCTTTGTCAGCGGAAGCCTTGTTGTCTTTGATGAAGGATTTGATATCCCCTTCCAGCTCCTCATCTTCGAGCAGCATGATGTGGCCTTCGAAGATGGCCTCTTTTTCCTCACCGAAGGTGCGACCGGCCATCTCTTTGATGGCTTCCAGCTGGGTAGCTGACTTGGTACGAGCTTCGAGGAAACGGTTGATCTCGGCATCAATCTGGTCAGCAGAGATTTTGCCCTGATTGATAACGATTTCATCTTCTTTCAGAAGAAGCGCCTTACCGAATGCGATACCGGGGGACGCAAGAATGCCAGATATCATAATCCTTCCTATTAAAACGACTGTGGGGGAGGAATCTAAAGCTGGATTACTCCAGCTCGTCCATCAGGGCAACCAGCTTCTCAACAGCTTGCTGAGCATCCGGACCATCAGCCTGGATAGTTACGTTGGTACCCTTGGTCAGGCCCAGGGTCTGCAGCTTGAACAAGCTCTTGGCGCTGGCGGACTTGCCACCGGAGACCACAGTGATCTCGCTTTGGAATTCTTTGGCTTCTTTCACGAACTGAGCTGCCGGACGGGTGTGCAGGCCGTTTTCAGCAGTAATAACAACAGACTTCTCGTACATGGTTTCACCCCATATTATTGATATTTTTTGGTGGATTGGTCGTTTTTGAAGCAACCTGACCCACCGTGTCAGTATGGATATGTTGTAAAGTAACGAAAGCAGACCCGCAATGGTTTAATCCAGGTCAAGTTTCTGTGCAGTAATCGGCGCGCTGGTTGGCAATTTTCAGTTATTGGGCTACAAGCCGCATCAGGACTGGCCTGAAATTATTTTATAACGAAAAATAACACTTTGTTACTTTGTGATACCCAGCCAGCAAACACCGCGTGACGCCGCACAGGATATGAGATTTAGAGCGGAATGTCTGCTTTTTTTCTCACTCCGGAACTTGTTATTTTACCCCAAAAAATAAGGATCAAGTGACACTAACAGGGGTTGAGTCTAGCCCATAAAGAAGCGGCGCTCCTGGGAGCGCCGCTGTTTTGAAAGATTCCGATCAGTTACTGCTGCAGCTCCTGCTCGCTGAACACCCCGGCAAACAGGGCGCTGGAGAGGTAACGCTCCGCCGCACTCGGCAGGATGACCACTATGGTTTTGCCCGCAAATTCCGGCAGCTCGGCCAGACGGCTGGCAGCCACCACCGCAGCACCGGAGCTGATACCGGCCAGGATCCCCTCCTCCTCCATCAGGCGGCGGGCCATCTCGATGGCTTCATCGCTGGTCACCTTCTCCACCCGATCGATAAGGGAGAGGTCCAGGTTGCCCGGGATAAAGCCGGCGCCGATCCCCTGGATCTTGTGGGGGCCCGGTTTGATCTCTTCCCCGGCCAGCTTCTGGCTGATGACCGGCGACTCGGCCGGTTCGACCGCGACAGAGACCACCGCCTTGCCTTTAGTCTGCTTCAGATAGCGGGAGACCCCGGTAATGGTGCCGCCGGTACCGACCCCGGCCACGAACACATCCACTTCGCCGTCAGTGGCATCCCAAATCTCGGGGCCGGTGGTCTTTTCGTGGATCTCCGGATTGGCCGGGTTTTCAAACTGTTGCAGCAACACATACTTGCCCGGCTCGGATTCGAGGATTTCGTTGGCCTTGGCAATAGCCCCCTTCATGCCGAGCGGCCCTTCGGTCAACACCAGATTGGCACCGAGCGCCTTGAGCAGCTTGCGGCGCTCCAGGCTCATGGTGGCCGGCATGGTCAGGGTGATGGGATAGCCGCGAGCTGCCGCGACAAAGGCCAGAGCAATACCCGTGTTGCCGCTGGTGGGCTCGATGATCTCCTTACCCTTGGTCAGGATGCCGCGCTTCTCGGCATCCCAGATCAGGTTGGCGCCGATACGGCACTTGACGCTGAAGCTGGGGTTACGGCTCTCGATCTTGGCCAGCACGCGGCCTTTGGTAACACGGTTGAGACGAACCAGCGGGGTGTTACCGATAGTCTGGCTGTTGTCCTCAAAAATTTTGCTCATGGCGCTATCCCTGTGTTTGTTACGACGATGAAACAAGATTACCCTGTGGTTTCTGAATGAGAAGTGACTATTCGTTATAACCATATGGTATTACAACATATAGAGCTTATTCTCTCTGGCCCCTGACTCCGGGCGCCAATCGTCAAAGGAACCGACGTTATGGGATTTTCAGGAAGCAGCCAGTATCTCGCCTCCGATGCATTGAAGATGGCGGTCAATGCCGCCATCACCCTCGAAAAACCGCTGCTGATCAAGGGGGAGCCGGGCACCGGCAAGACGGTGCTGGCAGAAGCGGTCGCCGACCATCTTGGCACCGATCTCATTGCCTGGCATATCAAGTCCACCACCAAGGCCCAGCAGGGACTCTACGAATATGATGCGGTGGCCCGGCTGCGGGACTCCCAGCTCGGCGACCCCAGAGTGGCCGATATCAGCCACTACATTCGTCAAGGCAAGTTGTGGCAGGCCTTCAGCGCCGAGCAGCGACCTGTGCTGCTGATCGACGAGATCGACAAGGCCGACATCGAATTCCCCAACGATCTGCTGCTGGAGCTGGATCGGATGGAGTTCGACGTCTACGAGACCGGCGAGCGAGTCAAGGCGCGCCAGCGGCCGGTGGTCATCATCACCTCCAACAACGAAAAAGAGCTGCCGGATGCCTTCCTGCGCCGCTGTTTCTTCCACTATATCCGCTTCCCCGACAAGGCCGAGATGCAGGCCATCGTCAAGCTCCACTACCCCGACCTCAAGGAGAGCCTGCTTGGCGAGGCAATGGATCTCTTCTTCGAGCTGCGCGAGGTAGAGGGGCTGCGCAAGAAACCCTCCACCTCGGAGCTGCTGGACTGGATCCGCCTGCTCTTGGCCGACGATATCGCCCCCGAGGCGATGCGTGCCCGCGAGCCCGGCAAGCTGGTACCCGCGCTATATGGCGCCCTGCTCAAGACCGAGCAGGACCTGCATCTCTTCGAGAAGCTCGCCTTTCTGGCCCGGCGCGGCAGCTGACCCATGCTGATCGACTTTTTTACCCACCTGCGCCGCCACAAGCTCCCCTGCAGCCTGCGCGAGCTGCTGGACTTGCACGCCGCACTGGCGGCCCGGCTGGTTGCTGTCGATATGGACGAATTCTACCAGCTCTCCCGCTGCCTGCTGGTAAAAGACGAGGCCCACTACGATCGCTTCGATCGCGCCTTCGCCGAATACTACGAGGGGCTGGAAGCCATCCCCCTGCTGCCGGAAAGCCTGCCCGAGGAGTGGCTGCGCAAGGAGTTCGAGCGGCTGTTGAGCCCAGAGGAGAAGGCGCTGCTCAAATCCCTCGGCGGACTCGACAAGCTGCTGGAAACCCTCAACCAGCGGTTAAGCGAACAGAAAGAGCGCCACGCCGGTGGCAACAAGTGGGTGGGAACCGGTGGCAGCAGCCCGTTTGGCCACGGCGGTTTTCACCCTGAGGGGGTGCGCATGGGTGGAGAGGGGCAGCACGGCAAGGCGGCCAAGGTATGGGAGGCCCGTCACTATCGCAACTTCAGCGACGACTCGCCGCTCGGCCAGCGCGCCATCCAGCTCGCGCTGCGCAAACTCAGACGTTGGGTGCGCAAAGGCAATCCCGACGAGCTGGATCTCGACGACACCATAAAAAGTTCTGCCCGCCAGGGTTGGCTCGATGTGAAGTTGCGGCCCGAGCGCCACAACGGGGTGAAGCTGTTGGTCTTTTTCGATGTGGGAGGCTCCATGGATGCCCACGTGGCCGAGGTACAGCGCCTCTTCTCCGCCCTGCGCCACGAGTTCAAGCATCTGGAGTACTTCTATTTTCACAACTGCCTCTACGACTTCGTCTGGAAAGATAACGCCCGCCGCTTTGAGGAGCGGTTCGATACCCTGCGGCTGCTGCGCACCTACGGCAGCGACTACCGGGTGATCCTGGTGGGGGATGCCACCATGGGCCCCTACGAGATCACCTGGCCCGGCGGCAGCGTCGAGCAGTGGAACGAGGAGTCGGGTCAGGTGTGGCTCACCCGCTTGCAGCAACACTTTCCCAAACTGGTGTGGATCAACCCCACCCCGCGGCGGGAGTGGCTCTGGCATCCCTCCATCAAGCTGATGAATGACGTGGTTGGCGGACGGATGCATCCGCTGACTCTCGCGGGTCTCGCTGCGGCGATCGACCAGCTCTAACCCTCTCTACCCTATAAACCGACAAGCCGGGAACGCACCCGGCGAGGAGCAAAGATGACCTCTATCGTGATCAGTGGCTCAGGCCTCTATACCCCACCCTTTGCCGTCAGCAATGAAGAGCTGGTGGCCGCCTTCAACCAGTATGTGGATCTCTACAACGAGGAGAACGCCTCCGCCATCGACGCTGGCCAGCTTCCCGCCAAGCAGCACTCGAGCTGCGAGTTCATCGAGAAGGCCTCCGGCATCAAGAGCCGTTATCTGGTGAGCCGCGAGGGGGTGCTCAACCCCGACATCATGCAGCCGCTGCTGGCGGAGCGGCCCGATGAGATGCCCTCCATCATGGTGGAGATGGCGGTGGCCGCCGCCGAGCAGGCGCTGATCGCCGCCGGCCGCGAGCCCGGCGAGATCGATCTGGTCATCGTGGCCGCCTCCAACATGCCACGCCCCTATCCGGCACTGGCCATCGAGCTGCAGCACTATCTGGGAGCGAGCGGCATGGCCTTTGATATGAACGTGGCCTGCTCGTCTGCCACCTTCGGCATCAAGACAGCCGCAGACATGCTGGCGGCAGGCACAGCCAACGTGGCGCTGGTGGTTAATCCGGAGATCTGCTCGGGGCACCTCAATTTTCGCGATCGTGATAGCCACTTTATCTTCGGCGATGCCTGCACCGCGGTGCTGCTGGAGCGAGCGGAAGATTGCAAGGTGGCCAACCCGTGGCAACTGGTAGCCAGCAAGCTGGTGACCCAGTACTCCAACAACATCCGCAACAACTTCGGCTTTTTGAACCGGCTGAGCCCGCGCACCCGCTACGGCGACGACAAGCTGTTTCGCCAGCAGGGGCGCAAGGTGTTCAAGGAGGTGTTGCCGCTGGTGTGCGACCAGATAGCCAACCAGCTCGACGAGCAGGGCTGGCCTGCCGAGAGCCTGAACCGGCTCTGGCTCCATCAGGCCAACCTCACCATGAACCAGTTCATCGGTCGCAAGCTGCTCGGTCACGATGCCAGCCAGCAGGAGGCGCCGGTCATTCTTGATAGCTATGGTAATACCAGCTCGGCGGGTTCCATCATCGCGTTTCATCTGTACAATCGCGACCTTCCTGCGGGGGCTCGCGGCGTACTGTGCTCCTTTGGCGCTGGCTACTCCATCGGTAGCCTGCTGCTGCGGCGCCTGTAATGGCGGGCCTCCCGCCGACATAACAATAACCAGCAACATGGGTGGGAATATGCAGAGGATCACGGGGCGCTGCGCCCTGCACTACGGGGTAACCCTGTCACTATTTTGTCTCTATGGCTGGCAGGTTTGCCCGTTTCTCGAGAGTCTCACCCTGCCCCAGTTGCTGGGGCCAACCCTGGTGACGTTCGCCATCATGTTCGCCGTGCGCAATTGGCTGCTTTCAAGGCGGCCCTTGGCGCGCAACGGGCTGGACGGGTTTGGACTGGAGGTGGGTTTCTACCTGCTGGGAGCACTACTGCTCTCGGGCTACAACGCCCTGGCCCACGACTTCCCGCTGGAGAGTCACCTCAAGGTGCTGCTGGGGATGACCACCCTCGGCTTTCTGGTGGCGGCCGATCTGACCCTGGAGCGGGATTGGAATCGGGCCAGAACACGGCAAGCCGAGCAGAGCCTGGCACTGAGCCACCCGCTGGCCATGCCGCTGCCACGCAAGTTCACCCTCTTTACCCTGGCGACCCTCACCCTGCTGGGGGGCGTCTTCTTCTTGCTGTTCAACAAGGATCTGGAGTGGCTGGTGACGGTGGAGCGCAGCCTGCCGAGGGTCGATGCCCAGCACTACATCCTGTGGGAGATCGCCTTCGTGATGACGGTGACCTTCTGCTATCTCGCCCTCATTATTCACGGTTATGGTCGCAATCTCGGCCTATCCCTGCGCCAGCAGACCCGCACCATGGCCAGAGTGCAGTGTGGTGACTTCGACGCCCGGGTGCCGGTCACCCGGGATGACGAGTTCGGTCTTATCGCCGCCAGCACCAATCAGATGATCGGCGAGCTGAAATCCCGCAGTGACGAGCTCAACCTGACCCGCGACGTGGCCATCCTCGGCCTCGCCTCGCTGGCAGAGACCCGTGACAACGAGACCGGCGCCCATATCATCCGCACCCAGCACTACGTCAAAGCGCTGGCGCAATACCTCAGTCGCAGTGATTGGGATCGCTATCCGCTCGATGACGCCACCATCGACCTGCTGTTCAAGTCGGCTCCCCTGCACGATGTGGGCAAGGTGGGCATTCCCGACGCCATCCTGCTCAAACCGGGCAAGCTGACCGACGAGGAGTTCGCCATCATGAAGCGCCACCCGCAGATCGGCGCCGATGCGCTGGCGAGCGCCGAGGCGCAGCTGGGCTCCAACTCCTTCTTGCGGCTGGCCCGGGAGATCTCCCTCACCCACCACGAGAAGTGGGATGGCAGCGGCTATCCGGCAGGGCTGGCGGGTGAGGACATTCCCCTCTCCGGGCGTTTGATGGCGGTAGCGGATGTCTACGATGCCCTCATCTCGAAACGGGTCTACAAACCTGCTTTCAGCCATGAGGAAGCGAAGGAGATCATCGTGAAGGGGAGCGGCAGCCATTTTGATCCCGACATTGTCGCGGCGTTTCTCGCCTGTGAAGCGCAGTTCAGAGATATTGCCGCGCAGTTTCAGGATCACCACTGAGCAAGTACATTCCGACCAGCTTGCCCTGATGGCTGACAGAGCAACAGGCGTCATAAATTGTACACAAACAGGTCTGGTGATCGCCGATTCAGCGCCATGCTGACGGCCTTTGCCACGCCGCGCCCATATTGATATTTCCCTTTATTTACAGCTATTTTTTGTCATTTTGTGATCCGGACTTGTGCCAATGACGCAACCGGGATCACAAGATGGCAGGAAAAGACCGCAATTTGCCCTCCGGCGCCAATGATGGCTTCCAATGAAAGCGAGGTTTGCTATCATCCGGAGACATTTTTCATCTTTCGCCGGCTACAAAAGAATACCCTCATGTACACACAGTTCTTCGGCCTCTCGGAACACCCGTTTTCCATCTCGCCCAATCCCAAGTACCTCTATATGAGCGAGCGCCACGGCGAAGCCCTTGCTCATCTCAACTATGGATTGCAGGATGGCGGCGGCTTTGTGCTGCTGACCGGCGAAGTGGGCACCGGCAAAACCACCGTCTCCCGCTGCCTGCTGCAACAGCTGCCCGCCGAGACCGAGATCGCCTATATCCTCAATCCCTCTCTGACCGAACGGGATCTGCTGGCCGCCATCTGTGACGAGTTTCAACTCCCCTATCCCGAAGATGCCGGGATCAAGCGGCTGTTCGACCTTATTCGCGATCACCTGCTGGCCAACCTGGCGGCAGGCAAGCGCAGCGTGGTGCTGGTGGATGAGGCGCAGCACCTGCTGCCCGGCGTACTGGAGCAGTTGCGTCTGCTCACCAACCTCGAAACCGACGAACGAAAACTGCTGCAGGTGGTACTGATCGGTCAGCCCGAGCTGCAACAGATGCTGCGCCAACCCCTGCTGCGCCAGCTGGCCCAGCGCATTACCGCCCGCTATCACCTGCTGCCACTCTCTCACAGCGATGTGGATGCCTACGTCCGCTTCCGGCTGCAAGTTGCAGGCTGCGTACAACCCATCTTTACCCCGCGCGCCATCAAGACGCTTCATCGCCTGAGTGGCGGCATCCCCCGTTTCATCAACCTCATCTGCGACCGCGCCCTGATCGCCGCTTTCGCCCGTGGCAGCTACAAGATTGTCCACAGCGATATCAGCCAGGCCGCCTTCGAGGTCAATGGTGTTCGGGACGAAGGAAGCTGGGCCTCCGGTCTGATGGTGACGCTGGCGGGCGCCCTGCTGGTGGCCGCAGGCTGGTGGGGTTGGCAATTTTTCGGCGTCTTCCCCACCCGTCCGGTAGTCAAGGTCGAGGTGCCGGTCACCATCGACGAGACCGCAGAGCAGCAGGAGCAGCTGACCGAGGCGATCAATCAGGCCATCGACCCCGACAGCGCCATGCAGAATCTCTATCGGGTCTGGGGTTATGAACCGGAACCGTTCGAGGCAACCTGTGACAACGCACCCCGTGCCGGTCTGCGCTGTCAGGCGGGAGAGGCAAGCCTCGACGAGCTGCGCGCCCTGCAGTATCCCGCCATGATCACGCTCACTGACCAGACTGGCGGCCTCTACTATGCGACCCTGGTCAATCTGGGGCCAAACAAAGCCAGCCTGATGATCGGCGACCAAAGCTGGCAGGTGGATCGCCAGTGGCTCAGCGACAACTGGGGCGGCAGCTACACCCTGCTCTGGCGCATGCCGAAAGGGGGCGTGAGCCTGATCGCCAGCAATGCCGGTCAGACCCAGATCCAGTGGCTCGACAACGCCCTGAGCCGTGCGCTGCAGCAACCCGAACGCAAGGTGCGCCGTTTCGATGGCGAGCTCAAGAACAAGTTGCAGCAGTTCCAGCGGGATCAGGGGCTGGCCCCTGATGGCATCGCTGGCAGCAACACCCTGCTGCGTCTCAACGCCCTCTCCGGTGAACCCATGCCCAGACTGGAGGAGGCCTCCTGATGTCTACCCTGCTCAAGGCGCTGCATCGTGCGCAGCAACCGCAACTCTCCGCCCATATTCCGGCCATGGGCTTGCCCATGCCCCGGGAAGAGGAGCGCAGCCCACGCCGCATCGGCTGGCTGCTGGCTCCCCTGGCCTTGCTGCTGGGGGCGGGCGCCAACTATGGCTGGCATCTGATCCACCTGCGCCCCATCGAGGAGAAGGTGGAGGTGAAAGAGGTGATCACTCCACCCTTCGTGCGGGTTGAACCCAAGGCAATGGTGACCCGTCCGCTGCCCCCGCCCCTGCCGGAGCCAGTGGTCCAACCCAGAGCAGTGGCCAAAAACGAGGGGACCAGCCAGGGAAATACCCCCGCGCTGAGTCTGGCCGAGCAACTGATGAAAGCCCTCAATGAGACCCCATTGCAGGAGACGCCACACGCCGCCAGCCAGAACGTGCAACCAGCCCAATTGATGGCGCTGGGCTCGGCACCCCAGTCGGTGCGCCAGCAGGTCCCGCAATTGAGCTACGGCTCTCATGTGTTCTCCTCCAACCCCGCCAAGCGGGCCGTAGTGCTCAATGGCCGGGAATACCGGGAGGGGAGCGAAATCGCCCCGGGAGTCGTGCTCGCCACCATCGACCAGCAATACATAGTGCTGCAGGTCGCCGGACAGAGCGTGACCCTCAAGGCGCTGCAGGATTGGCGAGGGTGAGTAAGCACCGTACCCTGATGTTCGCTGGCAAGCAGGATGCGCCTCACCTGAGTGCCACTTTTGTGAGCATTCAAAGGTTTACGGTGTGATGAAATATCCATTTTTACGGTTTGGCGCGCCCCAACCCGTTGTGTCACAGCACTCCGCCGTACACAATACGCAGCCGCCCCAGAGCCTGGAATTTGTTGATTAATATGACGCTACGATTCAGGGATGACATCTTGACCATGCTGCTGGCCCAGTGCCGGCGGCTTCCCATGACCAGAGTCACCCAGGTGGCCTTTCTGGCGCTGCTGATCATGCTGGCCCAGCAGAGCGCCGCCCTCACCTGGCGTCTGCTCACCCTGGCAAGCCCGCAAACCAGCCAACCGTGGCAACCCTCCGCCGTGGCGGTCAGCGGCCAGAACAACCCGCGCCTTGAACTGGGCGAGGTAAGCCGACTGGCGCTGTTTGGCAAGGCGATCCCCAAGGCACAGGCCAAAGCCGCCGTGGCCGCCAATGCGCCGCGTACCCAGCTCAATGCCCAGCTCAACGGAGTGCTGGCGAGCTCGGATCCCGCCAAATCCATCGCCATCATCGCCATGTCCGGCATCCAGAACTCCTACGGGATCGGTGACATGATTGACGGCACCCAGGCGCGGATCCGGCAGGTCTATCCGGATCGGGTGATCATCGAGCGGGATGGCCGCGACGAGACTCTGATGCTGGATGGTGAGGAGTATGGCAAGCCGCTGCCACAGACCAACGCCGCCCCCCTTGGCTCCCTGCGCAGCGAGCTGATGGCCGATCCGGGCAAGATCACAGATTACCTCAATATTTCACCGGTTCAGGTGGATGGCCGCATGACCGGCTATCGCCTCAACCCGGGCAGCAATCCTGAGTTTTTCAACCAGAGCGGGCTGCAGGCCAATGACCTGGCCATCAGCATCAACGGGCTGGATTTACGGGACAACATGCAAGCCATGCAGGCGATGCAGCAGATGGCTGGCGCAACGGAAATGACAGTGACCGTCGAGCGACAGGGCGAACAGTTCGACATCTATGTGCGCTTGTCAGAATAATGATTTGGAGTCGTACCAATAATGACCACTAAAGGGAAAAGCTGGCGTCTGGCCACTATCGCAGCGGCACTGATGATGGCGGGCTCAGCCTGGGCCACCGAATACTCTGCCAGTTTCAAGAACACCGAGATTGAAGAGTTCATCAATACGGTGGGCAAGAACCTCAATAAAACCATCATCATAGAGCCCTCGGTGCGCGGCAAGATCAACGTGCGCAGCTACGACCTGCTCAATGAGGATCAGTACTACCAGTTCTTCCTGAGCGTGCTCGACGTCTACGGCTTTGCCGTGGTACCGATGGACAACGGGGTGCTCAAGGTGCTGCGCTCGCGGGATGCCAAGACCTCCGCCATTCCGGTGGTGGATGGCAGCAACCCGGGCTCCGGCGACGAGATGGTGACTAGAGTAGTGCCGGTGCGCAACGTCTCGGTCCGTGAGCTGGCACCGCTGCTGCGCCAGCTCAACGACAACGCCGGCGGTGGCAACGTGGTGCACTACGAGCCCTCCAACGTGCTGCTGATCACCGGCCGCGCCGCCGTGGTCAACCGCTTGGTGGAAGTGGTGAACCGGGTCGACCGCGCAGGCGATCAGGATGTGGACATCATCAAGCTCAAGTTCGCCTCGGCGGGTGAAATGGTGCGGCTGGTAACCAACCTCAACAAGGATGGCAACCCCCAGGGTGGCACCGCTTCCCTGCTGCTCTCCCCCAAGGTGGTGGCCGACGAGCGCACCAACTCTGTGGTGGTGAGTGGTGAGCCGAAAGCGCGCGCCCGCATCATCCAGATGGTGCGCCAGCTCGACCGCGACCTGCAAAGCCAGGGCAACACCCGGGTCTTCTACCTCAAATATGGCAAGGCCAAAGATATGGTCGAGGTGCTCAAGGGGGTCAGCTCCAGCATCGAGGCCGACAAGAAGGGCGGCGGCGCAACCACAGGTGGCGCCAGCATCGGCGGTGGCAAGCTGGCCATCTCCGCTGACGAGACCACCAATGCGCTGGTCATCACTGCCCAGCCGGACGTGATGTCCGAACTGGAGCAGGTGGTGGCCAAGCTCGATATCCGCCGCGCCCAGGTGCTGGTGGAGGCGATCATCGTCGAGATGCAGGATGGCGATGGTCTTACCCTCGGCGTTCAGTGGGGCAATGCCAACGGCGGTGGCACCCAGTTCACCAACTCAGGTCTGCCTCTCGGTGGTGCCATTGCGGCGGGCAAGGATTACCAGAATGGCAAGACCGACACCGCCGCCAATCTGCTGAAAGAGTTCAACGGCATGGCCGCCGGTTTCTATCACGGCGACTGGGCCATGCTGGCCACGGCGCTGGCCTCCAATACCAAGAACGATATTCTCTCCACCCCGAGTATCGTCACCATGGACAACAAGGAGGCCTCTTTCAACGTCGGTCAGGAGGTCCCGGTCCAGAGCGGTTCGCAAAGCTCCACCACCAGCGATCAGGTGTTCAACACCATCGAGCGCAAGACGGTGGGCACCAAGCTGGTGGTGACCCCGCAGATCAACGAAGGGGATTCGGTGCTGCTCAATATCGAGCAGGAGGTCTCCAGCGTCGCCCAGACACAGGCGACCGGTACTGCCAACCTTGGCCCCACCTTCGACACCCGTACCGTCAAGAACGCGGTGCTGGTCAAAAGCGGCGAAACCGTGGTGCTGGGCGGTTTGATGGACGAACAGACCAAGGAGCAGGTCTCCAAGGTGCCCTTGCTTGGCGATATCCCGGTGCTGGGCTATCTGTTCCGCTCCACATCCAACACCACCTCCAAGCGCAACCTGATGGTCTTTATCCGGCCGACCATCTTGCGTGATGCGGACGTCTATACCGGTGTCTCCAGCAACAAGTACTCCCTGTTCCGCGCCGAGCAGCTCAATGCCGCCTCGCAGGAGGGGTATCTCACCTCCCCCGCCCGTCAGGTATTGCCTGCCTATGGCCAGGATGTGATGGTGTCGCCCGAGCTGCAAAAAGAGATCCAGAAGCAGATCAACGAGATGCGGAGCAGACAGCAGAACACTGTCGAGAGCACCACCCCGTTTGTGCAGAGTAAGCCCTGATGAGTGCCTACCATCTGGATGGAAGCGTCGTGCCTGCGCCACTGCCCGAGCTCCCCTTTGTCTTTGCCCGCAATTTCGGGGTGATCCTGATTGAGCGGGACGGCGCCCCCGTGCTGCAGTGCCGCCCCGGCGTCACCCCGCAAGCCCTGCTGGAGGTGCGGCGGGTCGCGGGTTGCAGCTTCGCGGTGGAGCAGCTCGACAACGAGGCCTTCGAAGAGCTGCTGATGGCCCACTACCAGCGCGACTCCTCCGAGGCGCGCCAGCTGATGGAAGATCTCGGCAACGAGATGGACTTCTTCGCCCTGGCCGAAGAGCTGCCGCAAAGCGAAGATCTGCTGGATGCCGATGACGACGCCCCCATCATTCGCCTCATCAACGCCATGTTGAGCGAGGCGATCAAGGAGGAGGCCTCCGATATCCATATCGAGACCTTCGAGCGGGCACTGGTGATCCGTTTTCGTATCGATGGGGTACTGCGGGAGATCCTGCGCCCCCATCGCAAGCTGGCATCACTGCTGGTCTCGCGGATCAAGGTGATGTCGCGGATGGATATCGCCGAGAAGCGGGTGCCGCAGGATGGCCGTATCTCGTTGCGTATCGGCGGCCGCGCCGTCGACGTACGGGTCTCCACCATGCCGTCCAGCTACGGCGAGCGGGTGGTACTGCGTCTGCTCGACAAGAACAACGTGCGCCTCGAACTCAAGCAGCTGGGGATGACCGCGGCCAACCGCACCATCATCAGCGAGCTTATTCGCAAGCCCCACGGCATTATTCTGGTCACCGGCCCGACCGGTTCCGGTAAATCCACCACCCTCTATGCTGCTCTGTCTGAAATCAACTCTCGGGATCGCAACATTCTGACGGTGGAAGACCCCATCGAGTATGACCTCGAAGGGGTGGGCCAGACCCAGGTCAACACCAAGGTGGACATGACCTTCGCCCGCGGCCTGCGCGCCATCCTGCGTCAGGATCCGGATGTGGTGATGGTGGGGGAAATTCGAGATCTGGAAACCGCCCAGATTGCGGTGCAGGCGTCGCTGACAGGTCACCTGGTGATGTCGACCCTGCACACCAACACCGCCATCGGCGCCATCACCCGGATGCGTGACATGGGGATCGAACCCTTCCTGCTCTCATCGTCCCTGCTGGCGGTGCTGGCCCAGCGACTGGTGCGCACCCTCTGCCCCGATTGCCGCGCCCCGCGCCCCATCACCGAGCAGGAGCGCCTCGCCATGGGCATCGAGCTGGCCCCCGATCAGCAGGTATGGCGCCCGGTCGGCTGCGAGCTGTGCAACCACACCGGCTACCGTGGCCGGACCGGCATCCACGAGCTGGTGGTGATCGACGAAGCGGTGCGAGAAGCCATTCACAGCGCCAGCGGCGAGCTCGCCATCGAGCGGCTGATCCGCGGCCACACCCCCAGCATCCGCCGTGACGGCATCGACAAGGTCCTCAAGGGGCAGACCAGCCTCGAAGAGGTGCTGCGCGTGACCCGGGAAGATTGAGATGGCGGCATTCGAATACAAGGCCCTCGACAACAAGGGACGCAGCAAGAGCGGCGTAATGGAGGGCGACTCGGCCCGCCAAGTGCGCCAGCTGCTGCGCGAACAGGGGCTCACCCCCCTCGAGGTGAACGAGACCACCGAGAAGGCGAAACGGGAAGCGACCCGCTTCGCCCTGTTTCGGCGCGGTGCCAGCACTGCCGAGCTGGCCCTGATCACTCGCCAGCTGGCGACCCTGGTGGGGGCCGGTCTCACCATCGAAGAGGCGCTCAAAGCGGTGGCCGAGCAGTGCGAAAAGGCCCACTTGCGCTCTCTGGTGGCGACCGTGCGCAGCAAGGTGGTGGAAGGTTATTCGCTGGCCGACTCGCTGGGGGCTTTTCCCCATGTGTTCGACCAGCTGTTTCGCTCCATGGTGGCGGCCGGTGAAAAATCGGGCCATCTGGAGAAGGTGCTCAACCGCCTCGCCGACTACACCGAGCAGCGACAGCATATGCGCACCAAACTGCTGCAGGCGATGATCTACCCCATCGTGCTCACCTGCGTCGCCATCGGGGTTATCTCGATCCTGCTTACCGCCGTGGTACCCAAGGTAGTGGCCCAGTTTGAACACATGGGTCAACAGTTGCCGGGCACCACCCGTTTTCTCATCGGCACCAGCGAGCTGATGCAGGCCTACGGCCTCTGGTTCCTGCTGCTGATCTTCCTTGGCAGCTTTGTCTGGCGCTGGTGGCTCACCGATGAAAAGCGTCGCCGACGCTGGCATCAGGTGCTGCTCGGCCTGCCGGTGATTGGCCGGGTCAGCCGCGGTCTCAACACCGCCCGCTTCGCCCGAACTCTAAGCATCCTCAATGCCAGTGCGGTGCCGCTGCTGGAGGGGATGAAAATCTCCGGCGAAGTGCTCTCCAACGACTTTGCCAGAATGCGCATTCTAGAGGCCGCCGAACGGGTACGCGAGGGGACCAGTCTGCGCAAGTCGCTGACCGAGACCAAGATTTTCCCGCCCATGATGCTGCACATGATCGCCTCCGGCGAACAGAGCGGCGAGCTCGACAGCATGCTGGAGCGGGCGGCAGACAACCAGGATCGGGAGTTTGAATCCCAGGTCAATATCGCCCTCGGGGTGTTCGAACCCATGCTGGTGGTCTCCATGGCTGGGGTGGTGCTGTTTATCGTGATGTCGATCCTGCAGCCGATCCTAGAACTGAACAATATGGTGAATATGTAAGGTTCGGATGTCCGAATACGCGACCCTATTCGAACCTACCAATCCAATCGACCTCGTAGGTTCGATTAGCCGACAGGCGTAATCGAACGATCGCGGTTTAACAATCAATCGTCGATGGTTCATGCCATCTCATCTGTGAGGGAGTAACTCATGCAAAAGCGTCGTCAATCCGGTTTTACCCTGCTGGAAGTCATGGTGGTCATCGTGATCTTGGGCATTCTGGCCAGTCTGGTGGTGCCCAACCTGATGGGCAACAAGGAGAAGGCTGACCAGCAGAAAGCGGTCTCCGATATCGTGGCGCTGGAAAACGCCCTCGACATGTACAAGCTGGACAACAACCGCTACCCGACCACCGAACAGGGTCTGGACGCGCTGGTGACCAAGCCTTCTATCGATCCGGCGCCGCGCAGCTACCGCGATGGCGGCTACATCAAGCGCCTGCCGCAAGATCCCTGGGGCAACCCGTACCAGCTGCTGAGCCCGGGCCAGTTCGGCAAGATCGACATCTTCTCCATGGGTCTGGATGGTGAAGCCGGTACCGATGACGACATCGGCAACTGGAACCTGAAGGATTTCCAATAAGTGATATGTCGCCACCGCACTCCTTGTGAGCTGCCTGCATGAAGCGGTCTCTCTCCTTTCATCGCCAATCCGGCTTTACTCTGCTGGAAGTGTTGCTGGTCGCCATGCTGATGGGGCTGGTGGCCACCGCCGTCACCCTCAGCATGGGAGGTGCCAGAGGGGATCGGGAGCTGGACAAGCAGGCGCGTCGCCTGATGGCGACCTTGCAGCTGGCGCAGGAGTATGCGGTGATGGATGGTCGGCTGGTGGGTATTCGCATCGAGGATAACGGCTGGCAGTTTATGCAGCGTCAGGCCAAGGATCGCAAGTGGCTGGCCCTGACTGGCGACAAGCAGCTGGGGCCTGTGCAACTGGCCGAGAACATGACGCTGGCACTGGAGCTGGAAGGCTTTGGCTGGCAGCCCGACCCCGACGAGAAAACCGAACAGAAGCGCGACGAGAAGGAGCGCACGCCACAGTTGCTTATTTTCCCTGGCGGCGAACTGAGCCCGTTCGTGCTCACCTTCACCCAGCAGGATGAGGATGCCCGCTACACCCGTATCGTCAAGGGGGACGAGTTCGGCCGCCTCACCCTGCTCACCGGCGATGAAGATGAAGAGGTGAGCGAATGAAAGCCCGGGGCATGACCTTACTCGAAGTGATGGTAGCGCTGGCAGTCTTTGCCATCGCGGGTCTCGCGGTAATGAAAACCGCCAGCGAACACCTCTCGGCCCTCAACTATCTGGAGCAGAAGACACTCGCCACCTGGGTGGTAGAGAACCAGCTGGTGCAACAGAAGCTCGAGAACAAGTGGCCAGGTGACAGCTGGGTGGAAGGGGATGAGCAGATGGCGGGCAGCACCTGGTACTGGCGCTATCGCGGCGTCGCCACCGCCGACAACAACTTCCGGGCGCTCGATATGGAAGTGCGTACCGAGGCCAAGGCCGAGAACCCGGTCGCCATGATGCGGACCTATATCAGCCGATGACCCAGCACTCCGCCCGCACGCCTCGCCCCGTCCGTCACGCCGGTTTCACCCTGCTCGAAATGCTGGTGGCGATCGCCATCTTCGCCACTCTCAGCATGGGCGCCTATCAGGTGCTGCAGGGGGTGCTCACCAGCGACGAGGTGGCCAAACGCAAGGAGACCCGCCTCAACGAACTGCAACTCGCCTTCACCCTGCTGGAGCGAGACATCACCCAGATGGTGCCGCGCAGCGGTCGCATCGAGGGGGAGAACAACAAGGTGCTGCTGGCGGCCTCCCGGTTCGGCCAGCAGAGCGATGACTGGGGCATGGCTTTTATGCGCAGCGGCTGGCTCAACCCGGACGGCATGCTGCCCCGCTCCCATCTGCAACGGGTCGGCTGGCGCCTCAAGGATCAGAAGCTGGAGCGCCTGAGCTACCTCTATCCGGATCCGGTGATCGGCACCGAGCCGCGCATCCAGCCGGTGCTGACGGGGGTCACGGCGTTTCGCCTCTACTTCTTCGACAAGGGCAACTGGAAAGAGGAGTGGACCCAGCGCAGCGTGCTGCCCCACGGGCTGGCAGTGGAGCTGGATCTGGAAGATTACGGCACCATTCGCCGCCAGTTCCTGATTGGTGCCGGTGGCCAGCGCGCCGAAGAGAACAGCCAGAGCAGCAACCCCGACCAGGGGGGCGGCAACAACAGCAATAACGGGAACAACGGCGGCAACAGCAATACCAATAGTGGCAATGGTGACAGCCAGAACGAAGGGGGCGCCAATGCGGGCTAATCTCGCCGCCCCCGGTGGCCAGCGCGGCATGGCGCTGCTGGTGGTGCTGCTGATCCTCTCGGTGATGGTGATCATCGCCAGCAATATGAGCGGCCGCCTGCAGCTTGAGCTGCGCCGCACCGCCAACATCACCACCGGCAAACAGGCGTGGTGGTATGCCCTCTCGGCGGAAGCGCTGGTGAGCAAGGTGCTGACGCAGGATTTCAAGGACAACCCCGAGGTGGTCAACCTCAGCCAGAACTGGGCCCGCAAGAACACTGTGTTTCCGGTGGACGATGGCCAGCTCAAGGGCGAGGTGACCGACCTGCAATCCTGCTTCAACCTCAACAGCCTGAGCGTGGCCTCCAAGGCGGGGAGCGGCGAGGAGCTGGCGCAGCAGCCCTATCCGGTGCAGGTGTTTCGCGAACTGCTCAAACAGCTGGCGATGGATGATTACGAGGCGGCCCAGCTCACCGATGCCATCCGTGACTGGACTGACAAGGATACGGTGCTGGTCTCCAGCCTTGGCGCCGAGGACGCCTATTACGAGGGGCTCAAGCCACCCTATCTGACCGCCAACCAGTGGATGCTGGGCAAGGACGAGCTGCGGGCGGTGCGCGGGGTGACGGCCAGGGTCTATGCCAAACTGGCTCCCTATGTCTGCACCCTGCCCAACGACAAGTTGAAGATCAATATCAATACCCTTGCCCCCCAGCGCCCCGAGCTGCTGGTTGCCCTCTATCTGGGCACTATCGGGCTGGATGACGCCAAGCGAGTACTGAACGAGCGGCCACAGAAGGGGTGGAAAGAGAGCAAGCTGATGACGGACATGCTCACTCCGGTCGATTCGGTGAAAGGACTGAAAGAGGCGCTGGTGGTCAAGAGCGACTTCTTCGAAGCCCGAGTCGTGGCCGAGGTCGGCGACAACCGGGCCTGGCTCGAAACCCTGTTCCAGCGGGGCAAGGACAATAAACTGGTGATGCTGCGCCGCCTCAGTAGCGGCGCCGAATAAACAGCGCACCTGCAGGCCCTCGCCTGCGGGTACGAGAGATGTTGGATGCAGCCTGCGGGCTGCGCACCGGTGGCCAGGGCGCACAACGCCCTTTGCAAACCGGTATCGCAGGAGAGAGATGCGTGAGCGAAAGTCTGGTCATCCGACTGGGGACCAATAAACAACAACCCGTGGCCTGGCTGGTCTGGTCCGGTCAGGAGCAGGAGATCATCGCCTCCGGCACCCTGCCCTCGGCCGATGCCCTGGGCGAGCTGCAGGAGCGAGCCGGTGGCCGCCCCGTGGTCACGCTAGTGCCGGGCAGCGATCTGATCTTCCGGCGCGTCACCCTGCCGGGTCGCTACAACCGCCAGTCGGCGGCGGCCCTCCCCTACCTGCTGGAGGAGCAGATCGCCTCCGATGTGGACGAGCTCCATCTGGTGGTGTTGGCTCATGAAGGGCAACAGGTCGACCTGATGGCAGTGGATCGGCAGAAGATGACCGAGTGGCTCGGCTGGCTCGATGCCGCTGGCCTCAAGAGCCTGCAACTGCTGCCCGATGTGCTGGCGCTGCCACAGGCCGCGGATGGCTGGTCTGCCCTGCAACTCGGCAGCGAGTGGCTGGTACGCCAGGGCCCCTGTCAGGGGATCGTCGCCGACGAGCCGCTGCTGGCTATCTTGCTGGCGACTGAAGCGGAGCCGGTCACCATCCACAGCCACACCCCGGTGCCCGCCATTGCCGCCGCCAACTGGCAGACGGCGGAGCCCGAGCTGCCCATGCTGCTGCTAGCCAAAGGGGCCCTCACCTGCCGGGCCAACCTGCTGACCGGCCCCTATCGACCCCAGACCGAATATGCCCGCTACTGGTTGCAGTGGCGCAAGGTGGCCATCACCGCAGGCTTGCTGCTGCTGGTGGCCCTCGGCCAGCGCGGGGTTCAGCTCTATCAGCTCACCGAGCAGGACAAGGCTCTCAAGGCGGAGATCCGTGCCGTCTATACCCGCATCTTCCCGGGTGAGAGCCGCATCGTGAACGTGCGCAGCCAGATGAACCAGCATCTGCAACAGATGGGACAAGCCCCGCAAAACGGCGTACTGCTGATGCTCACCGAGCTGGCCCCCACCTTTGCCGAAGCCCCCGGCCTCAAGCCGCAGGTGATGCGCTTTGATGCCAGTCGCCGCGAGCTGCGGCTGCAGGTGACCGCCCCCGGCTTTGCCGAGATCGAGCGGTTCCGCGAGCTGGCCGGCAAGCAATTCGAGGTACAGCAAGGCGAGGTGCGCAGCACCGAGGGCAAGGTAGAGGGCGCACTGGTGCTCAAGGGTAAATCATCATGATGGAAAAATTGCAGAGCTGGTGGCACGGCATCACCGCACGGGAACAGCGGCTGGTGGCCGCAGGCGGCGTTCTGCTGCTGGTCGGTCTCTTCTACTGGAGCGTCTGGCAACCCATCGCCAACCGCATAGCGGAGCGGGAGCGGCAGGTGCAGAACCAGCAGCAGACCCTCGCCTGGCTCAAGGAGAAAGGTGAAGAGGTGCTGGCCATGCAGGGTGGCTCGGGTCGCCAGATCGATACCAGCGGCACCCTGGAAGGGGTGGTCAACCGCACCGCCTTCAACCACAAGATCAAGATTGCCCGGCTGCAACCCCAGGCGCAGGAGCTGCAAGTGTGGATCGACACGGTCCAGTTCGATGACTTGCTGCTCTGGCTCTCCACGCTGGTGGAGCAGCACGGCATTCAGGTTCAAATCATCGAGATCGCCCGCGAGGATCTGGCCCCGGGTCTGGTCAAGGTCAGACGTTTGCAGTTGAGTCGTCCACAATGAAAAAACGCATCCTGATTGCCAGCCTGTTTCTGGCCGCCTATCTGATCTTCCTGCTGGCCACCCTGCCCGCGGCACTGGTGGCTCGCCATCTGCCGCTGCCTGTCAACGTCGCCAATCTGCTGAAACTGGAAGGGGTGAGCGGCACCCTGTGGAGCGGCCAGATTGCCCGACTGCAATATGCCAGCGAATCGGTGAACCAGCTGCGCTGGGATCTCAACGGCTGGTCGCTGCTGCGCTTCGCCCCCGAAGTGGCCATACGCTTTGGCGATCGCAACGGACTCAATGGTCAGGGCGTTGTCGGCTGGAATGGCGCCGCCTTCGGCCGGGATCTGACCCTCAACGCCCCCGCCCCCTGGTTGCTGAGCCGTGTGCCGATGCGCCTGCCGATCCCGCTCACCGTCAGCGGCCAGCTGCAGCTCAAAGTGGAGCAGTTTGCCCAAGGCAACCCCTGGTGTGACAACCTCTACGGCAACCTCGACTGGTACAATGCCAGCGCCGATACCCCGGCGGGCAAGCTGGATCTGGCCGACCCCGAGGTGAAACTCACCTGCCTCGACTCCAAACTGGTGGCTGAACTCAAGCAGGGCTCCGATGCGGTGCAGACCATAGGTCGCCTCGAGCTGCAACCCAATGGCCAATACCTGTTCCAGGGCACCCTGAAACCGGGCCCAGAACTGCCACCGCAGATGCAGCAAGGACTCCCCTTCCTCGGCCAGCCCGACAGTCAGGGCCGCTTCCCCCTGCGCTATCAGGGGCGGATCTAAGCCATCATTCAAGGTGAAAATGGCTCAGGGACAACCCGAGCCATTTTTATCGTCCATGTGACGTGTCAGTTGAAATACCAGATACGGCAGATACAAAAAAGCCCAAGCTATTGAATCGCTTGGGCTTTCTCTTTGAATATGGCGGAGGAGGTGGGATTTGAACCCACGGATGGTCGCCCATCGCCGGTTTTCAAGACCGGTGCATTCAGCCGCTCTGCCACCCCTCCGAACGGCGTGCATACTACGCTAAGCCCTTGTTCATATGCAATACATATTTCCTGTGGGATAGTGTGCGGGAGCAAAATGGCAGGTGGCTTGAAATTGTTCCTCGTCATCCCTATTTGTTCTACATACAATGCGTAAACATGCAGTAACAAACAGCGATCACGAGGCGGCTGCTCGCCGTCTCACCCGGACATCAAGAGGACACCCAAGATGGATACCCGTTCTATCTACACTGGCACCCAAAGTGCCGTACGCGATACCAACAAGGTGCTGCGTAACACCTATATGCTGCTCTCCCTCACTCTGGGCTTCTCTGCCGTGGTGGCGGGGGTCGCTACCGTGATGAACATGCCGCCGCTGCACTGGGCCGTGTTCCTGATCGGTGTCTACGGTCTGATGTTCCTGACCGAGAAGAATCGCAACAACGGCATGGGGCTGGTCTTCACCTTCGCCCTGACCGGTCTGCTGGGCTATAGCCTGGGCCCCATCATCAACATGTACATGAACAATGGTGGTGGCGAGATCGTGATGACCGCCCTTGGCGGCACCGCGCTCACCTTCTTCGGTCTGTCGGCCTATGCCCTGACCACCAAGCGTGACCTCTCTTTCATCGGCGGCATGCTGTTCGTCGGTTTCTGGGTACTGCTGGTAGCCATGATTGCCAACATCTTCCTGCAGATGAGCGCCCTGAGCCTGGCTCTGTCCGCCATGTTCATGCTGTTCTCCTCCGGCGCCATCCTGCTGACTACCCAGCAGATCGTGCGCGGCGGCGAGACCAACTACATCTCTGCCACCGTCACTCTGTATGTCTCCATCTACAACATCTTCCTGAGCTTGCTGAGCCTGCTTGGCGGCAACCGCAACTAATCAAAAACCCCGCTTCGGCGGGGTTTTTATTGGCTCCTGTTTCTGTCAGGATAAGTTGCAAATCAAGGATATGATGCGAAGCGGCCCTGATCCAAATCAGGGCCGCTTCTCGCTTGGCGGGGTAACATCCTGCCCTCGTTTCGTTCAAGGGTTGTTCCTGTTTCATGCCGATGGATCTCTCTGGCCTGCTGCGCCGACTGCTGACCGATAGTCACATCTACTTCGCTCTCAAGGTGCTGCTGGCCATTCTCGGTCTGCTCGCCTTCACCCTGGCCACCGGCAATATCCAGCTCACCGTGCTGCTCTCCCTCGGGGTCGTGGCGGGTGCCATTGCCGAAACCGATGACAGCCTGTGGGGACGCCTTAAAAACCTCGCCATGACGCTGATTTGCTTCATGTTTGCGTCCCTGTGCGTGCAGTATCTCTACCCCACCCCCTGGCTGTTTGCCATCGGGCTCGCCAGCTCCACCTTTATCTTCGTGATGGTGGGGGCGCTCGGTGCCCGCTACGCCACCATCAGCTTCGGCTCGCTGCTGATCGCCATCTACACCATGCTGGGAGCCGCCAAGGCGCCGGATCTCTTCTACCAGCCGCTGGCCCTCGGCGCTGGCGCCCTCTGGTACGGACTGGTCTCGTTTATCTGGCTCTGGCTGCTGCCTTACAAGACCCTGCACGAGCAGCTGGCCCAGAGCTACTTCGCCCTTGGCCGCTACCTGCTGGAAAAGTCCCGCTTCTTCCCGGCGGACGAGCACGGCGCTCAGGCCATTCGCCACAATCTGGCCCAGCTCAACATCAATCTGGTGAGTGCGCTGACCCTCACCAAGTCGGCCCTCAACGCCCGCCTGAGCCGCCGCCATCCGGCGAGCCCGGAGCTTGCCAGCCTGCTGCGCCTCTATCTGCTGGCGCTGGAGATTCACGAGCGAGCCACCTCCAGCCACTACCCCTACAGCCGGCTGGAAGCGGAGCTCAAGCAAGGCATAGTACTGGAAGGATTTCAGGAGGTGTTCCTGCAACTCTCCGAGGCGTGCCAGCGGCTCGGTTACGCCATTCTGGTGCACAAGCCCTACGCCCATAACAAGCGCATTCACTGGACACTTGAGGCCCTTGGCGATCAGCTGGAGTTCACCAATCTCAAACAGCACTACCCGAAAACCCTGCTGACGCCGATGAAGTTCCTGCGCCGCAATCTGGCCAGCATCAACCAGCTGCTCGGCAGCGCCGAAGTGCTGCAAAACCCCGAGCAGCCGGAGCAGGAGCTGCCCGCGCTGGCGCGGCCGCCCCGCCTGCCGCTGCTGACCCAGCTCAAGCAGCACCTCACCTTGCACTCCATGGTGTTTCGCCATGCGCTGCGCCTCTCCTTGGGGCTGGTGATCGGCTACGGCATACTGCAAGCCTTTGATCTGGAAAAGGGCTACTGGATTTTGCTGACCGTGCTGTTTGTCTGCCAGCCCAGCTACAGCGCCACCCGCCGCCGACTGGTGCAGCGGATGCTCGGCACCTTCGCGGGTATTCTGGTGGGCATTCCGGTGCTCTGGCTCTTCCCCGAGCTGCACGTTCAGCTGGTGGTGATGGGGCTGGCCGCCTTCCTGTTTTTCACCCAGGTGCGCAACAACTACAGCGCTGCGGTCTGCTTTATCACCCTCTACGTGCTGATGGCGTTCAACCTGCTCGATGGCATCGGCTTCGCCATTCTGGGGCCGCGGCTGCTCGATACCCTGCTCGGCTGCCTGATCTCCTACGGGCTGGTGGCCTGGCTCTGGCCGGACTGGCAGTACAAGCGGCTGCCGACCCTGATCGCCAATTCGCTCTCGGCCAACGCCCGCTACCTATCGGCGGTGCTGGCAAGCCTCAAGCAGCAGCGGGACGAGTCCATCGACTATCGGGTGGCGCGCAAGAGCGCCCATCTGGCGGACAGCGAGCTGGCTACCGCCTGGCAGAGCATGCTGGTGGAGCCGCAAAAGCGCCGCCGCTTCCTCGATCTCTGCTTTACCCTCACCTGGCGCAACCACGCCCTGCTCTCCTACATCTCGGCGCTGGGGGCCCATCGCGACAAGCTGGAGGCCATCAGCGGGCTGGATGAGGTGCGCCACCACATCTGCCACACCCTGGAGCAGGCCGCCGGTCATCTGGCAGGCAACCCCTCCAGCTCCATCGGTGGTCAGTGTCCTGTGATAAGTCCGGATAGCAGCGAGGAGCAGCTGATGCTGACCCAGCAGCTCAACCTGATCAGCGAGCTGGCGGATCAGCTGCTGCATCTGGCCAACGAGAGCCGGTTGCTCACCGGGGATCAAGGCGCTACCATGCCCGCCCAATCCTGATAGCCCCATTAGCGAGGAGCCCCCATGTCTGCGTCCGAAAAACATCAGCTGGAATTCAACGGCCAACTCATCGAGACCGATGCCAAGGGCTACCTGCTCAACAGCAACGACTGGAGCGAGGAGCTGGCGCTGGTGCTGGCCGCGCAGGAGGGGATCACGCTTGAGGAGCCGCACTGGGAAGTGGTGCGCTTTGTACGCGCCTTCTATCTGGAGTTCAACACCTCCCCCGCCATCCGCGCGCTGGTCAAGGCGATGGAGAAACAGTACGGCCCCGAGAAGGGCAACAGCCGCTACCTCTACAAGCTGTTTCCGGAAGGGCCCGCCAAGCAGGCGACCAAGATTGGCGGCCTGCCCAAGCCGGTGAAGTGCATCTGATCCCATGCATCTCATCCCATAACAACGGGGGCCGCAACTGCGGCCCCCGTTGTGTTTGGTGCGCAACCTTCGCGCACCTCGTATTCATATCTCTCAGAATTCCAGCCAGCCTTATTCCCGCTTGTCAGCAAGCGCCACCAGCTGCTCCGCCAGCCGGTGACCGTGCAGGTAGGAGGCGATCAGCTCGCTATCCGCCTTGCCCGATTCAATCTGCTGATACCAGTGCTCCAACATGGCGGCAAAGCCGCGCTGGGCCAGCACCGGCTGCCAATCGTTGGGGCTAAGCATCTGCGCCTGCTTGTCACGGGCAATGCTGCCGCGAGTGCAGTTCTCAAGGTGCAGGGAGAGATTGTCGCCATAGGCGTCGATGCGCTCCTCGGTGATCCCGGCGCTGCGGTTCATGCTGCCGCTGATGGCGCGATCGCCGCTCTGCCAGCTGACGCTTACTCCGGCCAACAGGCTGCTGTCCTTCGTATCCGGTCGCAATACCGCATGAAAGTCGCCGCCCGGCACGCCGCCATAGAAGCAGAGGCTGTCGAGCACATGGATAAAGTCGTCGAACATAAAATCCCGCGCCTTGCCGGGCAGGGCGAAGCGGTGCTTTTGCCAGTTCAGCTCGGTGAGCGGCTGGGCACGAGCGGCATCCATGGCGGGCAGATAGCGGCGGTTAAAGCCGGTAAAGAGGGCGCAATCTTGCGCGATGGCGAGGTTGGCCAGTGCTTCTGCCTCGGCCAGATTGTCGCACAGGGGCTTGTCGACAAAGGTGGGGATCCCTGCCCGCAGGCACTGCTCGGCCAGCTCGCGGTGAACGGCGGTGGCGGCGTGGATCATCACGGCGTCGGGGCGGCTGGCCAGCATGGCCGCCACGTCGGTAAAGCACTCGGCGACCCGATACTGGCGGGCCAGCTTTTCCAGCACAGATGGATTGCGGGTGCAGAGCAGCGGGGTGACCCGCTCGTCGCTCGCCAGCAGCGGCAGATAGGCTTTTTGGGCGATATCACCCAGACCAATCATGGCAATGCGCATCTCAACTCCTTTTCACTCGATAACGGGACAAGCGGATAACTGCCCGCACCATCGCAGGATTTCTCCCGCAGATCCAGCCTGCCGTTAGCGCACTGGCTGGCGTGTGCAGCTCTCGGCAAACGGTGGCGTTATCCGGGCATGGCAAGATCGCTGACCGACTTGATCACCTCGGCCAGCCACTCGATAGCGAGATTGCCCTGACTTTTGCGGTGTCTGCCGACCACCACCTCGAACTGCTGCGGCGCCCCGGCGAGCTCCACGGTGCGAAAATCGCCGAGGGCGGCGATGGCCGACGGAATGCAAGCCGCCACGTCATTGACCGACATAAAGGCTTGCAGCGAGGTGTAACAGGGGAGCGTCGCCACCGCCGCGCTGGCGACCTGCTGCGGGCTCATCTGCCCTTCGAAATTGCCAACGCTGTTGGCAAACTGCACAAAGGGGATGGCCGCCAGATCCTGCGGGGCCTTGTCCGGAAGATATCGGGAGTCGCGGCGCAGCACGCAGCAGTAGTGATCCCGGCGCAGGGTGGCGCGCAGCAACCCCGGGTCGAGATAGGCATCAAAACCAATCACCAGATCGACCTCGCCGCTGGCCAGCGCCTCCAGATGCTGCTCGGCCTGAAAGTCCACCACATCAAGCCGGATGGAGGGCGCCTGAGTGCGCAGGGCGCTCGCCAGCCTTGGGATAATGGCGAGCTGGGCATACTCGTTGGCCATCACCCTGAAGGTGCGCTCGCTGCTGGCGGGATCGAAGGGGGCAGCCACAAAGACCCCGTCGATATCGGCCAGGATCTGCTCGAACTTGTCGGCCAGCTCGCAGGCGTAGTCGGTCGGCTGCAACCCGGCGCTCTGGCGGATAAACAGCTCGGCGGGAAAGAGATCGCGCAGCTTTTTCAGATGGCTGCTCACCCCCTGTTGGGAGATCTCCAGCAGCTCGGCCACCCGCGACACACTCTTGTATCTGACTAGCAGCACCAGCACCCGCATCTGCCTGATATCGATCTTCTCCACCCTCACCTCACCAATTTAAGTTGTATCACATACAAATTACCCATGATTTACATTGTATCAGTGGCTCTCTAACCTTGCAGCTCTTCCAGCAAAGCGAGGTTAACGATGAAGACTGTCATTCTGATTGGTGCTCAGGGGAAAATGGGGCAAGCCGCCCTCAGTGGTCTGGGCAAGCACAAAGTGATTACCGCCAGCCGCTCCGGCGAGGGGTGTGATTTTCAGGTGGATATCACCAGCCGAGAGTCCATCGAGCGGCTCTACCAAAACGTTGGCTCCTTCGATGCGGTGGTCAATACCGCCGGCTATTGCGAATACGCCCCCTTTGGCGAGATGAGCGACGAGCAGTGGCAAACCACCATCCAGAGCAAGCTGATGGGGCAGATAAATCTGGTCAATATCGGCCTCAACTACATCAATCAGGGGGGCTCCTTCACCCTGATCTCCGGCATCCTCAATATCAAGCCGATCCCGCTGGCCATTGCCGATGCCACCACCAGCGGCGCCATAGATACCTTTGTCCAGTGCGTGGCCCACGAGCTGCCCCGCGGCATCCGCATCAATGTGGTCAACCCGACCGTGCTGGAAGAGGCATGGGACGTATATGGCGAGATGATGCCGGGCTTCCAGCCGGTGCCGGGCGCCCTGGTCGGCAAGGCGTTTGAGCGCTCCGTCGATGGCTTTATTAGCGGCCAGGTGCTCTATGTCGATGCCTGATCAGGTTCAGATCTGACCCAACTGCCTTTGTAATGCCTTGTCGATGTTTTTCCTCTTCCCCGAAAGCGCCCTGCTCTCGGGGCTTTTTGCATAGAGGAACCGGAGTAGCGGCAAAATATGATTTTATTTCGACGACGGTACACAGATTTATGTCATCCGGGTCACTGTCAGAGCGGCCTCGTTTGGCTTACTATGGCGCTCTTCTCCCTGTTGCCGTGCAAAGGGCTGTTGCAGACTATTTGCCAGAATGGATTACCGCTGACCAACGCCCTATTTGGCCGCAACTTATTGGCGCGGCCACTATTGCCTGTGAGCTATCGGCACTTATAAAACGCGTTATTTATGGATGTATAACGATGAAATCATCAATTGCACTCAAAGCCTTGTCGCCCTATATATTCGCAATATTGTCAGTTGGGCTGATATCCAGCGGATATCATGCGCTGCCGATCTATTGCGGCCTGGCCATTGTCGTCTATCCGGTGCTGGTTGCCATGCTGGCGGACGAGTGGGAAAAGCAGGGATTGGTCTATCGCGAATCAACCCAGGTCGAGGTTGATGTCAATGTGCGCGGGATCCTTATCAAGGAGCAGAGACGACATCTGGAGAATCTCTATTTTATCTCGCCGGACGTGATGCAGACCAAACTCACCAGCCTTGCCCGCCTCAAACTGCTGCTCTGCGGCGCCATGTTTGCAGTGTCACTGTATGAACTCGCGCAGCAAGCCGAGGCACAATTTGCCCTGCCCGCCGTCAATCTGATGGATATCAATCAGCTGGATATATGTGGCCTGATGCTCGGCCTTGGTGGGGTACTGTTTCTTGGCCACTGCGCGAGAAAAAGCCTCTCCCTCTACGGGACCTGTCGCCATAAAAACTATCTGGTGCAGAGTCATAACGAACCCGGCGTCCAGCTCTATAGCGCAGCCATTTCTACCAAGGCGGCAAACCTGCAAGTGCCCCATACCCGCATGTTCGATGCCTTATTGGCGTGGTATTGAGCAACCCTTAATTGGCAATCTTCAATTGGCCTCCCCCCTTTGGATCAAGATGGCGGGGCAGGAGGTAAGACAATAAGCCCCCATCCCAACAGTGCTCACTGACCACTCAGCCGTGACCGGCGCAGTGGTTGGTTGAGCCTCTATTGCCCTCCCTATAGCCATCCTCTATCCCCTCCCCTTGCTTACTGCTTTATCAGAAGTCATCAGCCTGTCATCTGGCTGACATCCCGCTGTCATTTTCAAGCCATAGAGTTTTTCACTTATTTTTCATATGGATAGATAAGGAACATCATGACATTCCCGCGCTCTTCTTATGTGGCTTTGGCCGTCTCGCTGGTCTTGCTTGGCGGCTGCCAGTCAGAGAACGAATCGTCTGCCGACAGCCAGGGCAAAACCGCCTACCAATACAGCACCAAAGCGGTCTACAGCTCGCAGCAGCAGGCGGAGAGTTACGAGCCAGCGCCTCAGGGGTTCAGCCCGGTCTTTACCGAGATGGTGGCGCGCCACGGCTCGCGCTCTCTCTCCAGCCCGAAATATGACGTGCTGACCAAGCTGGTATGGGAAGAGGCGCAGCGTCAGGGGGCGCTCACTACCCTCGGGCAGGGGCTGGGAAGCAAGGTCGATCTGGTGACGGCCGCCAACCAGAAACTGGGCTATGGCCTGCTCTCGGCGCTGGGCAAGGAGGAGCACGCCAATCTCGCCACCCGACTGGCGGCGCGGCTGCCGACCCTGCTCAACAGCAGCGAGCCCCACTGCATCAAGGTCGTCACCTCGGGCAAAGACAGGGCCAACGAAAGCGCCTTCTACTTTATGGAGAGCCTCAAGCGCGATGTGAACTATGTCAGCGACTCGGCGCAGTGCTACCTCACGCAGGATGACCCCTCGAAGATCGATAAAAAGCTGGTCAACAAATTCGAGCTCTACTTCCACAAGACCACCCCCGAGGGGGATTACGCCCGCTACCTGCCCGCCTATGAGAGCTACCAGCGCTTTATCGGCGACGAGGATGCAGGAATCGCCCCGGCTCCCGAGCTGGCCAGAGCGCTGGATCAGCTTAAAAACCTGAGCAAGACCAAAGAGATGGCCCGCAGCATGCTGGAGCGTATCTACAGCAAGGGCTTTGTCGACTATCTGGCGGGCGGCGTCGAGTTTGTCGCCGTCAACCCGGAGGATGGCGGCATGACCTATGTGCACGACGAGGTGGATGCAGCCCTGATGCTCTACAACCTCTTTATCATCGGCCCCGGCATGATCCGCGAAGCGCAGGCTCAGGGCAGCGAACCCTGGGCGCTGGAGCAGTTCCTGACCCCACAGGAGTCTGCCTGGTTCTCCTACCTCTCCGATGCGGAAGATTTCTACGAAAAGGGGCCGAGCTTTGCCAACCAGAGCGCCCCCTACGCCATTGCCCAACCGCTGCTCGACGGCCTGTTTGGCGAGGTGCAGCGTCAGGTAGTGGAGGGTGAGCAGAGCCGACGGGCTACCCTGCGCTTTGCCCACGCCGAGGCCATTATCCCCCTCGCCGCCCTGATGAAGCTGGAAGGGAGCCGTCAGGGGGCCAGCCCGGATCAGCTGTTCAGCCAGCAGAACAACGAGTGGCGCGGCGGCTGGGTTTCCCCCTATACCGCCAATATTCAGTGGGATATCTACCAGAACGGGCAGCGGCAGGTGCTGGTCAAGATGCTCTACAACGAAAAGGAGATCGCCTTTAAAACGGGCTGCCAGCCCTACCAAAGCGGCAGCCACTACTACGACTTCGAGGAGCTCAAACGCTGCTACGGCTATAACGGCTAACCCCAAACAAGCCGGATATGGCAATCACCAGGGGCGACCAGCAGGTCGCCCCAATTCACTCCCTTCCCTGCTTGCCAAAGCGGGATATGGCTATAAAGCCGCCTTCCGGCTCCATTTGCTGATCAAGCGCAAAAAATGATTAATTTCTGACAATTGAGTCACTTAAAGGCTCGCGTAGTAAACCTTGCTTGGCTTAACATCCCCATACGGTGCTTATTAATCAGCAATTGGTACCAGCCCTGCTGGTTAATTGAGCATTGTAAAATGCTGTAATCCACGGGCATTAGCGTGGGACTCGCTAGCATTATTCCTGCTCAGAAGGGTGGGTATCTCAGGTTTTATCTTTTCATATGACAATAGGTTACAGAAACAAGTGGTAAGGAGGATGGTTTGGCAAGGCGGGGTAGTCTTTTAAGTTTATCTATCAAAGTTGCTAAGGCAATTGATAGAGCCGGTAAGCAGGCTGCTAGGGAATCAGCGCGTAGACAAAAGTCTGCCGAACGCGAAAATGCCAGAGCAGAAAGAGAATATCAAAAATTTTTAAGAGAACAGGAACGAGATGCAATTCGTGCTGAAAGGGAAAAATTTGCACTGGCTAAAAAAGCTGAAAAATTGAGTATTGCTCAGGCAAAGGAAAGATTAAAAGATGAACTTTCTGATGCCCAAGACGAATATGAAGACAGATGCTTAGAGCGTGCGACTCTGCGCCAACAATTTATCAGTTTACAACTAAGGTAGAAAAATGGAACACATGCTTTTAGCCATTATCATTGGTGCAATTGCAGCCATACTGATTGGCTATTTCATTCTCAAATTAAAACATAACAAGGAGCTGGCTAAATATAAGGCTGATGTTGATGCTAAGCTTGGCGAGCATACAAGTCTTGAGACAGAGTTGTCGCAATTAAAAGAGAGCCTTACATCGCTAAAAAGTGATTTATATAACGATACAAAAGAACTAGAGCAGGTCAGAATTGAGACGGAAGAGCTGAGGGCACTTAAAGCAGATGAAGCCCAGCTTTTAGAAAGAATCAGAGAAGCAACTGAACAAAATAACAAACAGAATGAGGAAAAGGATCGGCTTTCATTAGAAATAACAAAGCTCAATGTTGATGTGAAAAATCTGATGGGAATGCTTGACCTATACTCTCGATTGGACGAATTCACGTCTGTTGGGCATTTTGAAAATCCAGAGTATCTCTATGAAACATCAGCTAGATTTTCAGAAGAAATAAAATACATCCGAAGCCAACAAAAAGATCTAATTAGAGATAAAAATGCGATAACGTATCCTGTCACTCTGATCATTGCTAATGACAAATCATTAAACAAAAAGATTCTCGATGGTCAAATAAAGCTAATGCTAGCGGCATTTAATATTGAGTGTGATTTCTTGATTGGGAAGGTGAGTCCTAGTAACTTCGCCCGAACCTTGCAGAGAATAGAAAGTCTTGCCAACACAATAGAAAAGTCAGCAGCAACATTGAAGTGTGGCTTTAATATTAGTTATGTAGAATTGAAATTTGAAGAGTGCAAGCTTCAGTATCAATACACCTTGAAAAAACAAGAAGAGGCTGATGAGCAAAGAATCATAAAAGAACAGATCCGCGAAGAACAGCGTGCAATTAAAGAATATGAGCGAGCTATTGCTGAGGCTGAAAAGGAAGAGCGTATCTATAGGGATCTATTGAGCAAGGCTCGAGAAGAATTGTTGAAAACCTCTGAAAGCGAAAGGGCATTTGCAGAGCAGAGAATAGCTGAGCTTGAACAACAGCTACTTGAGGCAGAGATGAAAGAGGCTCGAGCCAAAAGCATGGCTGAACAAACTCGTAAAGGCCATGTATACGTCATCAGTAATATTGGTTCATTTGGTGAGGATATCTATAAGATTGGCTTAACTAGGAGACTAGATCCGATGGATAGAGTTAAAGAGTTAGGTGATGCTAGTGTGCCATTTTCTTTTGATGTTCATGCTATGATTTATTCCGATGATGCTCCGGCGTTGGAGGCAGCTTTACATCGTGAATTTAGAGCTCATCGAGTGAATGCAGTAAATCTGAGGAAAGAATTCTTCCAAGTAGACTTGTTGTCGATAAAGGATGCTGTGGATACTATTGTTGATATTGATAGTGAGTTTAAATTAACAGCATTGGCAGAGGAGTATTATGAGAGCTTGCGCCTTCAAACTGTTGAACTGGTTGCTTAATGCAGTAGTTTAATAATTAACTTACATTACATGTTAATAATTAAAAATCATTCTTTTTAATATAAAAAAATAATAATGACATTAATTTTTAAACTAAAAAAGGCGACCATCCGGTCGCCTTTTTTATTCCTATTGCTTTCCAGTCAGGAAATATTACCGAACCGGTCGCTTGGCACCATTTCCTTTGGCCGCAGGCTTGCCGCCCTGAGCAGCGGGTTTGGCGCCCGGTTTGGCAGAGCCTGCGCGGGTTGGCGCCTTGCCCTTATGGGCGGGTTTGCCGGCAGGTTTGCTTTTACCCGCATTCTGGCCTTCGCCTTGTGCGGCCGGTTTACCGTTAGCCGCGCCTTTGTGCAGCTGGGAACCCACCGGCTTGCCGCCCGTCGGCTTGTTGCCTGCGCCATTGCCGCGCTGATGGGCAATGTTGCTATGACGGGTCAGGGCCGGTTTCAACCCCTTGCCGCTGGCGGCGCGCTCGTTGCGACCTTCAGCTGGCACCAGACAACCGGGGCCATTGCCAATCAGGTGGCCCTTGCCCATGGCGAGCAGGGCTTCGCGGATCATCGGCCAGCCAGCGGGGTCGTGGTAGCGCAGCAGCGCCTTGTGCAGGCGGCGACGGCGCTCGCCCTTGGCGACAAACACATCGCCACCGGTGCGGCTCACCTTGTTTAACGGGTTTTTCTCCGTGTAATACATGGTGGTGGCGTTGGCGAGCGGCGACGGGTAGAAGTTCTGCACCTGATCGAGCTTGAAGCGGTTCTCTTTGACCCAGAGCGCCAGATTGATCATGTCTTCATCCGTGGTGCCCGGGTGGGCGGAGATAAAGTAGGGGATCAGGTACTGCTGCTTGCCCGCCTCTTTGGAGTATTTGTCGAACAGCTCCTTGAACTGGTAGTAGCTGCCCATGCCCGGCTTCATCATCTTGGAGAGCGGCCCCTCCTCGGTGTGTTCCGGCGCGATCTTGAGGTAGCCGCCGACGTGATACTTGGCCAGCTCCTTGATATAGCGGGGATCTTCCACCGCGATGTCGTAACGCACGCCGGAGGCGATCAGGATCTTCTTGATCCCCTTGAGGTCGCGCGCCTTGCGATAGAGGTTGATGGTCGGGCTGTGGTCGGTGTCCATGTGCGGGCAGATGGTGGGCCAGACACAGGAGGCGCGACGGCAGGTCTGCTCGGCCTTGGGGCTCTTGCAGCGCAGCTTGTACATGTTGGCGGTAGGGCCGCCGAGATCCGAGATGACGCCGGTAAAGCCCGGCACCTTGTCGCGGATATCTTCGATTTCCTTGAGGATCGACTCTTCCGAGCGGCTCTGGATGATGCGCCCTTCGTGCTCGGTGATGGAGCAGAAGGAGCAGCCGCCAAAGCAGCCGCGCATGATGTTGACCGAAGTCTTGATCATCTCGAAGGCCGGGATCTTGTCGTTGCCATAGGTCGGGTGCGGCACCCGCTGGTAGGGCAGGCCGAAGACGCCGTCCATCTCCTCGGTTTCCAGCGGGAAGGCGGGCGGGTTGACCCAGACGATGCGATCGCCGTGGGCCTGTGCCAGGGCGCGGGCACAGCCGGGGTTGGTCTCGTGGTGCAGAATGCGCGAGGCGTGGGCGTAGAGCACCTTGTCCTCTTTCACCCGCTCGAACGCCGGCAGCTTCACATAGGTTTTTTCCCACGGCTTGGGCTTGGCCGGCTGCACCAGCACAGGCTGGGCCTCCTGCGCGGCAGGTGCCGCTTCGGTGGCGTCGTCAGAACAAGGAGCCCCTTCCATATAGGGGTTCATGATGGGATCGATGCGGCCAATCTGGTCGAGCTTGCTCGAATCCACCCCTTTCCAGCCCGGCAGCGGCTCCTTGCGGATGACGGCGGTGCCGCGAATATCCTGCATGGTGTCGATGGTCTCCCCCGCCGCGATACGGTGAGCCACTTCCACCAGCGGCCGCTCGGCGTTGCCGTAAATCAGGATATCGGCCTTGGCATCGAGCAGGATGGAGCGGCGGATGGTCTCGGACCAGTAATCGTAGTGGGCGATGCGGCGCAGCGACGCCTCGATGCCGCCGATGACGACGGGGACCTCCTTGAAGGCCTCCTTGCAGCGCTGGGTATAGACCAGGGTGGCGCGATCCGGCCGCTTGCCGCCCACATCCCCCGGAGTGTAGGCGTCGTCGTGGCGCAGCTTTTTGTCGGAGGTGTAGCGGTTGATCATGGAGTCCATGTTGCCCGCGGTCACCCCGAAGAAGAGGTTCGGTTTGCCCAGACGCATAAAGTCATCCTTCGATGACCAGTCCGGCTGGGCGATGATGCCGACCCGAAAGCCCTGCGCTTCGAGCATCCGACCGATGACCGCCATGCCGAAGCTCGGGTGATCCACGTAGGCATCCCCCGTCACCAGAATGACGTCGCAGCTGTCCCAACCCAGCTTGTCCATCTCTTTGCGGGACATGGGCAGGAAGGGCGCCGTGCCGTAGCACTCGGCCCAATAGCGGGGATAGGAGAAAAGGTTGGGTACCGGCTGCATTTTGAACACCTGGAAAAATTCGGGTCGCGCATTATACCGGTTGCGGCCAAGGGGAGCGATGGCTTTTTGTCCCTATAGATCCCGCGGAATAGGCCGCCGCCCGCAATAGCAAGGGCGCCCGCAGGCGCCCTTGTGATGATGGAGGCTGATTTACTGGCCTCCGTCAGGATTGAGGTCAGAGCGCCGGAGGGGGTGACTCCCCTGCCCCCCTGGCGGCCAGTGCTTCGTCTACCTGCTGATCCCGCGCCCCTGTCATGCCGGCGTGACGGGCGATCAGATGGTAGATGGCGGGCACCACCAGCAGGGTGACCAGGGTCGCCAGCGACAGTCCGAAGAAGACCACTGTCCCCACCGCCATCCGGCTCTCGTAACCCGCTCCCATGGAGAGCATCAGCGGCACCGCACCGATAATGGCGGTGAGCGAGGTCATCAGGATGGGGCGCAAGCGGCGCACCGAGCCTGCGATGATCGCCTCCTCGAATCCTTCCCCCCGCTGGCGCAGCTGGTTGATGAACTCGACGATGAGGATGCCGTTCTTGGTCACCATGCCGATCAGCATGATCATCCCGATCTGGCTGTAGATGCTCATCTCCTGCCCCGTCAGCCAGAGGCCAAGCAGGCCGCCGAAGATGCCGAGCGGCACCGTCATCATCACCACCGCCGGGGTCAGGGTACTCTCGAACTGGGCCACCAGCACCAGATAGACCACCAGCAGGGCGAGGCCAAAGACCAGCACCATCTCCCCCTGATTGTCGCGGTAATCCTTGGAATCACCGGCGTAATCCACCGTCATGCCGGTGGGCAGGTTGGCGTTGGCCCAGCCATCGAGGAAATCGAGGGCCTCACCCAGGGTGTGGTCGGGGTGCACATCGGCGGTCAGGGAGATCGCTTTTTGCCGCTGGTAGTGGTTGAGGCGGTTGGCAGTCGCCACCTGCTTGACGGTGGCCAGAGTCGAGAGACTGACCATCTCGCCATTAGCGGCCTTTAGATAGATTCGACCGAGATCCGAGATGCCGTTGAACTCGGTCTGGTTGCCGCGCAGGTAGACGTCATACTCCTCGCCCCTGTCCACATAGGTGGTCTTGCTCGCCCCGCCCAGCAGGGTCTGCAAGCTGTTGGCCACGGTGGAGACCGGAATGCCGAGCTGGCTGGCGCTGTCGCGATTGATGGTCACCTGCAGCTCGGGGGTCTTCTCGGCATAGTCGAGATCCGGGCTCAGCATCAGGCCGCTGCCCTGCGCTGCCTGTTGCAGCGCCAACCCTTGCTGGTAGAGCTCGGCATAGTCGTTACCCTGCAGCACGAACTGCACCGGTGCGGTAGAGCCCCCCCGGAAACCGGGCTGGAAGGTGCGGATCATCACATCGGGAATGCCGGAGAGCTTGGCACCCAGCGAGCGGGAGAACTCGGTGGCGGTGACATCGCGCTCCGCCCAGTCGGTGAGCTGGATGATCACCATACCGGTCTGATCGCCGCCACGGCCAAAGGCGGGGGTACTGAAGCTCAGCGCCTGCACCACCCCTTTGCCCAGCATCGGCATGATGGCGGACTCCACCTGCTGCATGTTGCGCTTCATCCGCTCGATGCTGGTCCCCTCTGCCCCCTTGACGAAGACATAGATGACGCCGCGATCCTCGGTCGGGGTAAGGCTGGTCGGCAGCTGGGCAAAGAGGGCCCCGATACCGCCCAGACAGAGCAGCAGCACCAGCGGCGTCCAGCGGGAGCGACGCAGCACACACGCCAGCAGGTGGCGATAGTGCCCCTCCAACCAGCCGAGCCCGCGATCGAGCCCGGCGGTCAGCCGGTTCGGTTTATCCAGCGGGCGCATCAGCCAGGAGCCCATGGCCGGGGTCAGGGTCAGCGCCACCAGCGAGGAGCAGAGCACCGCCAAGGAGAGCAATATCGCAAACTCGGTAAAGAGCCGCCCCACCATGCCATCCATAAAGGCGATGGGGACAAACACCATCACCAGCACGGCGGTGGTGGCGATGACCGCAAAGCCCACTTCGCGGGTGCCGTGCCAGGCGGCCAGCAGCGGCGGTTCACCCCGCTGCAGATGGTGGTGGATGTTCTCCACCACCACGATGGCATCATCCACTACCAGGCCGATGGCAAGAATAAGGGCCAGCAAGGTGATGAGGTTGATGGAAAAGCCGAAATACCAGGCGCCGATAAAGGCTGATATCAGCGATACCGGCACCGTAATGGCAGGAATGAGCGTGGTGCGTCCCTGCCCGAGGAACAGATAGAGCACCGCCACCACCAGCACGGCGCAGATGGCCAGGGTCTCGTACACCTCGTCGATGGCCTGCTTGATAAAGATGGTGGAGTCGTAATCCACCTCGAGCTTGGCCCCCTCCGGCAGGAAGCGCTGCATCTCGCCGAGTTTCTTCTCGATCCCCTGTGCCACTGCCAGCGGGTTGGCGGTGGACTGGGCGACGATGCCGATACCCAGACTCTCTTTGCCGTTGCGCTGATAGGCGCTGTCTTCGTTCTTGGCTCCCACCTCCACGTCGGCGATATCGGCCAGATAGACGCTCTGGCCGTTGGCGGCGGTGGTGACTTGCAGTTGCTGGAAATCTTCCGCTGTGTGGTAAAGACGGGCGATCTGCACCGCCATGGTCATGGAGTTGTTGCGGATCTCCCCCCCCGGCAGTTCGATGTTCTCGCGCTTGAGGGCATCTTCCACATCGCTCACCGTGATGCCTCGGGCCGCCATGTCGGCCGGGCGCAGCCGTACATACATCACCTGGGTGAGATCGCCGGAGAGCGCCACTTCGCTCACCCCGTCCACCAAGCTCAGGGGGTCGACCAGCACGCGATTGGCGTAGTCGGTCATGGCAGTGCGATCCATCTGGCTGCTGCTGAAGTTGAGCCAGATCGCCACATCGCCGTTGCCGCTGTCCTTGGTCACCAGCGGTTCGTCCACATCATCGGGCAGCCGTGGCCGAGCGCGGGAGAGGGCATCGCGCACATCGGAGATCCCCTCCACCATGTTCCAGCCGAGCTTGAACTCGACGGTGATCATCGAGCGCCCCTTGCGGGTCATGGAGTTGATGTTCTTGATGCCGCTGATGCCGGAGAGCTGATCCTCGATGGGCTTGGTGACCTGACTCTCCATCACCGAGGGGGCCGCCCCCTCATAGGTGGTGGTGATGGAGACCGACGGGATCTGCACGTCCGGCATCTCCCGCACCGTCAATTTACTGAAGGCGACCAGACCAAACACGGTCAGCAGGGCGCTGAGCACCACCGCCACCAGCGGGCGGCGAACTGAGATATCGGAGAGCCACATCAGCCGTTCACCTCGGCCAGATCACGCACCTGCACCCCATCACGCAGATTGACCAGCCCCTCGACCACGATGCGATCGCCGACCTTCAGCCCCTCGGTGACCCAGACGGTCTCCCCTTCGGTCTCGCCTAGCACTACAGGCACCCGCTTGACCCGGCCATCGGCCTCGAGACGGTAAACAAAGCGCTGCTCACCGGCGTACTCCACCGACTGGGCGGGGATCAGGGTAAGCTGCTGGGCGGGCAGTGCCAGCTCCACATTGAGCAGCATGCCCGGGCGCAACTGGCCGTTGCCATTGGGGATCATCACCCGCGCCTTGATGTTCTGGGTATCGTTGGAGACGCGGCTGTCGAGAGTGGTGAGAGTGCCGTTGAATTGCTGATCCGGCCAGGCAGTGCTGGTGGCGGTAACCGCCATGCCCGGGCGCAGCAGGGAGAGATAACGCTCCGGCACCGCCAGATCGAGGCGCAATTTGTCGAGTTCGTCCAGATGCAGCAGGGTGTCGCCGCTGTTGACCAGCGCCCCTTCGCTGAGATCAATCAGGCTCACGGTACCGGCAAAGGGCGCCTGCAGGGTACGCAGGGAGAGCTCGTAGCGGGCGGCATCGAGGCGTGCCTGCACCTGGGCCACGGTGGCCTCCTGCCCCTCCAGCTCGGATTGGGTCACGGCGCCACGGGCCACCAGCTTGCGCATATCCCCCAGCTTGCGGTTCTCGTCGCGCAGACTGGCGCTCTGCTCGGCCAGCTCCGCCTGCTGCTTGCCCGCATCGAGCGCGATCAGGGTCTCCCCCTTCGCCACGCTCTGACCAGATTGCACCGCAATCTTGACGATGCGGCCGGTCACTTCGGGGCTGATGATGACGGAACGATTGGCCGCCAGCTTGCCCACCAGCTTGAGGGTCGGCTCGGCCAGACTCTGTTTGACGGTTTGAGTGCGGATATTGACCTGTCTGGTCGGTGCTTTGGCGGCGGGTTCGCTGTGACGCAGCGCCCAGACGCCGGCAACCACGATTAGAAGAAGGCCCAAGCCGAGCCAGATACGCATTTTCATCGAACAGTCCATGAAGAGTGAGAGGGTAAATCCAGATTGGGGCCATTTTAGCCCCAGACTATGCCGTGACTATGTATAAATGTGACAAAACGTAACAAGAGCGGGATAAGCTCACTCTGTTTCAGGTCGCGCCGTTTGTTTTCACGCCACATCGCATACACTAACGACAATTTCCTTCGCAACCCGACTGACTGCCTATGCCCAAAATGTCTGACCACCGCTTTCTCACACGCCTGACCTGGCTCCTGTTTGCCGTGGTCATCCTGCTGATTGGTCTGACCTTGCGGCAAAGCCTGAAACAGATAGAACGCCTCTACCAGAGCGATACCCTCAACAGCGCCATCTACCTGCGGGATCGGTTCAAACAGACCGAAGTGTTTCTGGAGGCGATGCGCGGTCAGGCCGAAGAGCGACTGCGCAGCGACCCCCAGTCGGTGCTCACCCGCCAGCTCTATGGCCATATCGAGGCGCTGCCAGAGGGGCTGGCCCTCGACAAGCTCCCCGGGGATTTACCGGCCGGACTGGCGGGCAACCTCACCGGTGACGGTCCGCTGCCGCCCCCCGGCAGTGCGCGGGAGGCGCAACTTCATTTGGCCCTGAGCCTCTCTCCCTTGCTGTCCACCACAAGCCAGCGCCTGGGCAGCGAGATCGCCTGGGCCTACTTCACCGGCGTGGACAATTTTATCTACCTCTATCCCTGGATCCCCTCCAGCCAGTTTCGCTTTGCCCGCAGCATCTATGACAAGCACTACTGGCAGGATGCGCTGATGTCACCCAACCCCAGCCGGGACACCATTCTCTCCCGCCCCTACGAAGATTTTGCCGGACTGGGCACCATGGTCACCATGTCCCAACCTCTCTACAAGGACGGCTCGCTGGTAGGAATGATCAGCATGGACATCCTGCTCTCACGCTTGCAATCGCAGCTCAACCAGCTGGCGCCGGCGCTGGGTGAGTATCTGCTGCTCAATCAGTACCATCAGGTGCTGGCCAGCAGCGCACACCAGCCCGTGGTGCCGCAAGACCCCGAGCCGACCGACGAATACCAGTGGCAGCAAGGGGCATTGCAGCTAACCATGGCAATTCCCGATACCCCGCTGCGACTGGTGCACAACGTCACCCTGCTGCCGCTGGTGTGGGCCATGCTCTGCCAGTCCACGCCGACCCTGCTCGCCATTCTCTTCATGCTGCTGGCCGCCCTCTCCAACCTGAGATCCCATCGCCTCAACCAGCGGCTCAATTACCTCTCCTGCCACGATGCCCTCACCGGTGCCTTCAACCGCCACTATCTGGTGCTGCTGGAGCAGGCGGGCGATCTGGCCCGGCTGCAAGCGGGGATCCTGATGTTCGATGCGGATCACTTCAAACGGGTCAATGACAACTTCGGCCATGCCGTCGGCGATATCGTGCTGATCCGGCTGGTGCAGCTCTGCCAGCAGCAGATTAGGCCCACTGATCGCCTGATCCGCTGGGGGGCGAAGAGTTTCTGCTGCTGATTGGCCGCAGTAACGCCGCACAGATCGGCGAACTGGCGGAGAGGCTGAGAAAGGCGGTGGCAGATCACGACTGGGCCGCCATCGAACCCGGGCTGGAAGTCACCATCAGCCTCGGCTATCTGCCCCATCAGGAGAACCTTCCCCTGCACGAAGCGGTGCGCCGCGCCGATGTGGCGCTCTATCAGGCCAAGGCCAACGGTCGCAACCGCAGCGAAAGATGGCAGGGTGACGCCTCCTGACTCTCGGAGTAAGCTGAGCCCTCAACCCCTTTTTTGGAGGACTGTCGTGCCACGTAAACCCCGCGTAGGGCTCGCTCTCGGAAGCGGCGCCGCCAGAGGATGGGCCCATATCGGCGTCATCCGCGCCCTTGAACGTCTCGGCATCAAACCGGATTTGATCGCTGGCTGCTCCATCGGCAGCTTTGTCGGTGCTGCCTATGCCGCCGGAGAACTGGATCGGCTGGAAACCTGGGTGCGCGGCTTTACCCGCCTGCAGGTGGTCAGCCTGCTCGACCCGGCCCTCTCCGGCGGGCTGTTTCGCGGCGAAAAGGTATTTGGCCTTGCCGCCAGCCATCTGGGGGATCCCGACCTCGAGAACCTGCCCATCCCCTTCGCCTGCATCGCCACCGAACTCGATACCGGCCGCGAGATCTGGCTGCAACAGGGCCCGCTGCGCCAGTCGGTGCGCGCCTCCTGCGGCATGCCGGGGATCCTCACCCCGACCCGGATCAACGACCGCTGGCTGGTCGATGGCGCCGTGGTCAATCCGGTGCCCATCTCGCTGGCCCGCGCCATGGGGGCCGAGGTGGTGATTGCGGTCAACCTCAACACCGATATGCACCAACCCTGGACCGATGAGCCGGATCAACCCGGCAGCGGCGGCCTGCTCAGCCAGTGGCTCAATCGCGGTGAGTCTGCGCCAGCCACCCCGGGTCTGTGGAGCGTGATGAGTGGCTCCATCAACATCATGCAGGAGCGAATCACCCGCGCCCGGATGGCAGGTGATCCGCCGGAGATCCAGCTCTGCCCGCGCCTTGGCAGCTTCTCCATCATGGATTTTCATCGCGCCAGCGATGCCATCAACGAGGGGGAAGCCTGCGTCGAGCGCAATCTCGATCAGCTCAAAGATGAACTGGGCCGCCTCGGGCTGCTGGGCAGTTAGTTGTCGACATGCTGTGGTTTACACATGAAAAAAGCGCCATTCGGCGCTTTTTTTTCAACTTACTTACCCGGTCACTCCTTACGGTAGAAGAGCAACCCAAGCAGAATCACCCCCACAGAGACCAGCAGATAGAGTCCCAGACTGGGATTGGTGATACCGCCATACAGAATGATGAGCGCACCCAGGGTGGCGCAGGTCGGGATCACAAACCGCTTTATCCAGCCCAACTCGGTAAAGGTGCGCATGTACCAGACATAGAGGAACAGATAGAGGCCATAAATCAGCACGATCGGCATCTCGTCCAGGGCGATGTAACGACCGAATGTCTCGTTGATGCTGCAGTACCACAGCACTGAGTAGATCACCGACAACAATGCTGCCGCGAGGGCCGAGTTGATTGGCATGTGGTGATGCGGTTCGATACGGCTCATCCACTTGGGGGCTGGCCCCTGATTGCGGATCGCCAGCGAGTAGGGAATACGCATGGTCGCCAACACCAGACCATTGAGGGTGCCGAGGCAGGAGATAATCACGAACACGGTCAAAATGGTCGAGGCAGTCCCGCCAAACAGGCTGGTTGTCGCGAGATTAACCGCGTTATCCCCTTGCGCCACTATCTCGTCCGTCGGCAAGACGCTGGCGATCCCCAGAAAATAGGTGACATAGACCACAAAGACTATCAGGGTGCCAATCACCAGTGCTCTGGGCAGATTCTTCTTGGAATCGCGAATTTCGCTGTTGATGGTCACGGCGGCGATCCACCCCTCATAAGCGAAGGCGGTGGCAACCACGGCCGTGGCCAGCGTGCCTCCGGTGCTTCCTATCCCATCCATTGCCTGCACAAAGTTGGTCACGGTGACACCATTGAGCAAACCTGAAATGGTGCCCACAATCGCAACCAGGATCAGCGGGATCAACTTGATCAGGGTAGAACCCACTTGCAGCTTGCCCGCCAGGACCGGGGTATAGAAGTTGATCAGATAGGTGACCGTCATATAGACAGCCGCCAGTATCCAGGTCGCACCAGAGTTGGTCGGATTATCACTACCAAGCAAGATCATGGTGTACAGAGCGGCGACCCAGGCAAGGATGGCGGAAAGAGGGGCGTAATAGAGTACGCCTTTGAACCACCCCACCAGGTAACCAAACATTTTGCCGTATGCCGCTTCGGCATAATCGACGATACCGTTGGACTTTTCGATCCGCTGGGCAAACTCGGCAAACACCAGCGCGCCGAAGATCATCGAAAATGCTCCCAGCGCCCATGCCAGCAGCGCAATGGCCAGATTACCGCCAGTCAGACGCAGTACATCATCGGCCTTGAAGAAGACTCCGGAGCCGATCACCACGCCGACCACCATCGCAATGGCAGTCATCAGGCCATAGCGTTTATCCAACTCATTACTGCTCATACCCATACTCCATACGATTGCTCATATCATCCTGAATGTAATAGTGTTCAGGTGGCCAGATACCACCAGGGGCCCACTTTTCGGGGCCGCTTATTCTCGTTGGCCTGCATGGATAATTCAAAGCGTGTTAGATCAAAATATCGATCGGCGACCCAAAAAAAATACCGCCCGAAGGCGGCATTTCTATTCACATCGATGATCACGCCTTGGCGAGGTCATCCGGGCCAATCTGGCCAATTTCGGCGACTTTCTTGTCTGCCAGCAGCCAGAGGGTGAACTTGTGCAGATCCGGGTGGTGCGCCAGGGCAACCAGGAAGGCGCCCCCAACTTCACGGTAACCCAGCTCGTAGTTTTTCAGCGTGGTGGGAGGAACACCCAGCAAATCTGCAAACTTCGGACGGCTCAAACCGACCGCTTCACGGATCTGACGGATCTTCTTGCCAACAGTGACGATATTTGAATTCATAATGTTCCATACTCCGTTTGGCGGATTTACTCCGCCTTTTATTTTTCGCGACGACTCGTAGTCAAGTGTATCAGTTTTGTTCGGACTCGTTATGGTCGAGCCTCTATCTTATGAGCGCCTTTCGGCGACAACCCTTGCCTTCAAGGGGGGATGGTAATCGCTCAGCCGCCTCAGGTAAACAGTCTCGAAAAGAAACCTTTATTGTGGCCCCCCCAATAACTCGTATAATCCGCCGGATACCCATTAAGAGGAATAAGTATGGCGTTTCCCGGCATTATCTCTCGCCTGCACCCCGTATCCAGCACAGAAGAACTGGCACAACAGCGCCTGCAAGGTGAACAATATCGTGCCGAAGCATTCTGGCTTCCGGCCTTGATGTCCAGCCACGCCAGCGAGCTGCTGGCCGCCCTGCCGGAGAGCTGCAGCCTGTTTCTTGAACAGGCATGCCCGGACCTGGCCCTGCGCAGCCACGACGGCACCCTGCATAACAATGAGCAGCTCATCACGGTAAATGGTCAGGCGATTGCTCTGGCAACCACCCCGGGTGATGGTGGTCTGGTGCCCGAATCGGGCATGTGCGAGATGGCCGACTGGCTGGAGGCGGGACATCGCCACTTCATCTGTTCAGCTGCAGTTCAGCCTGTGGCTCGCGCCATCCTCAACATCTGGCCCCTTGACCCCTATCTGGCCCGACATTTCTTGATGACATTTACCCCCCTGCTGCAGAGCGCAACCCAGGCAGATTACCTCGCGGTCTTTGCCGCCAGAGCGAATCCTGCCAGCCCGCATAGCGACTGGGTTCAGGCTTATATGAAGCTGGAGAAGAAACTGCACAGGGCCTATCTGGATCACTAATTAATCAAAATAAACAGCCAGTTAAGGGCACGACACAATTTGCCACAAGGCTCATTTGTGAGCTTGATCATGTTTTAAAATCGGCATAGAGTGCGCCTCGTCATCGGAATGACATCAGTTGCCTGGCAGTGGTTTCTCACGCATTGCGTGCCATGCCAGCGCACTCGACACACCAGGAGAGTGTGCAACCCGGTTATACCGGGTCATCTGCCAGACTCGACGCCAGCCGTACGGCGGAGCCTGCAGCTTACATAAATTACAAAGTGTGAAGCACGTGAATAACGTGCGATCTCAACGAGGATTTTTTTATGATGAAAATGGCTCCTTCCATGATCGCCATCGCCATGGCTGCTCTGGGTGCTACCGCTGCTCACGCCGCTGACGACATCTACTTCGGTGCCGGTGTCGGTGCTACTCACTTCAACGGCCTGAACAAGCTGGAAAGCACCAATGTAGGCCAGGAAGACGCGGCTGCTGCCAACGCCTTCATGGGTTACAACTTCACCGAAAACTTCGGTACTGAACTGGGCTACCAGTACACCGGTCGTGGCAACACCGACGGCAACCGTTACGAGAGCCAGGGTGCCACCCTGTCCGGTATCGCCCGTATGCCGGTTGGCAACGACTTCTCCCTGTTCGCTGAAGGCGGCGCCTACTGGGGTCACACCGATGGTCTGGGTACCAGCGACACTAAAGTTTCCCCGCTGGCCGGTGCTGGTGTGACTTACAAGGTAAATGACGCGCTGGATCTGCAAGCTCGCTACCGCTACATGTGGGACGTGGCTGACCTGCACGCCAACGGTGAGCGTTACAAAGCCAACCAGAGCATCGCTACTCTGGAAGCGGTATACCACCCGTTCCGTACTTCCTACGTAGCTCCGGTAGCTGCTCCGGTAGTTGAAGAAGCGCCGGCTCCTGCTCCGCAAGTGGTAGAGAAGAACTTCGCCCTGAACTCAGACGTACTGTTTGCCTTCGGCAAAGACACCCTGAAGCCGGAAGGCGTTGCAGCCCTGAACGGTCTGTATCAGCAAATCGTTGAGTTCCAGCCGAAAGATGGCAACGCTGTTGTTGTTGGTTACACCGACCGTATCGGTTCCGACGCTTACAACCAGAAGCTGTCTGAAGCCCGTGCCCGTACCGTTGCCAACTTCCTGGTGAGCAAAGGTATGGCTGCCAGCAAAGTTGCCATCGAAGGTCGTGGCGAAGCCAACCCGGTTACCGGCACCAAGTGCAACGGCGTAACTGCTAAAGCTCAACTGATCTCCTGCCTGGCTCCGGATCGTCGCGTAGAAGTTCGCGTATCTGGCGTACAAGAAGTTCAGCAATAATCTGACCTCGTTCAGATAGTGCGAAAAAAAGGGATGCTGCGGCATCCCTTTTTGTTTGCATGGCTCTCGATTGAATCCCTAACTCCCGCCTCCCTGCCCTTGCCTGCCCCGTCTCGAAAGCATAAAGTAGTTGCGCCTGTAAGGTATTGGATAAGCACTAAAAAGCGCTTCTTGTCCGGTCTGTTGTCCATGACGCCAATGCATCATGAGAGTCCAAAGCCTTCGCTATCCACTTTGCTGGCGATTTTTCGCAGCAATAAAAACAAGTGCATTGCCCGACATGGGCTAACACAACGAGGATAAACCGATGAAACTCAAAATGGCTCCTACCCTGATTGCACTGGCGCTCGCCGCCGCAGGCACCACAGCTCAGGCTGCCGATGACTGGTACACCGGTGTTGGTGCAGGTTGGGCATATGCCCACGGTCTGGATGATTTTGGCAAAGACACTGACAAAGACGCCACTGCGCTGAGCCTGTTCGGCGGTTACAACTTCAACGACTACTACGCAGCGGAACTGGGCTACCTCTACGCCGGTAAAGCGGGCGTGGACGGTGCCGATTTCAAAACCCAGGGTGCCACCCTCTCCGGTATCGCCCGCCTGCCGCTGGGCGACATCTTCTCGGTGTTTGCTGAAGGTGGTGCCTACTTCAACCACGTCAACGGCAATGGCAACAGCGACAACGGCACTGCGCCGCTGGCGGGTCTGGGTCTGACTGCCAAGCTCTCCGACCTTATCGATGTGCAAGCACGCTACCGCTATCTGTGGAATCTGGGTGACGAGCAGAAAACCTGGGAGAGCGACATGAGCGTCGCGACCCTGGAGCTGGTGATGCACCCGAATCGCACCTCTTATGTTGCCCCGGTTGCCGCCCCTGCGCCTGAGCCGGTTCCCGAGCCGGTACTGGTCGACAAGAACTTTGCCCTGAGCTCTGACGTGCTGTTTGCCTTTGGCAAATCCACCCTCAAGCCAGAAGGTGTCGCAGCGCTGAACACCCTGTATCAGCAGATCGTTGATGTTCAGCCGAAAGATGGCAGCGCCGTGGTCGTCGGTTACACCGACCGTATCGGTTCTGATGCCTACAACCTGAAACTATCCGAAGCGCGTGCCCGTACCGTAGCCGACTTCCTGGTTGGCAAAGGTCTGCCGGCTGGCAAAGTTGCCATCGAAGGTCGCGGTGAAGCCAATCCGGTCACCGGTACCCAGTGCAACAGCGTCAAGGGCAAGGCTCAGCTGATCTCCTGCCTGGCACCGGATCGCCGTGTAGAAGTACGCGTCACCGGCGTGCAGCAAGTACAACAGTAATCCTGCAGTCCGACATAGCAAGGAGGCCACCTGGCCTCCTTTTTCTTGCCGCTTATTCGCCCACCTTGTAACCCTCTTTTGCTCTTCCTCTTCCCGTCTCGCGCCATGGTTCACGGCGTGTCGCCCCCCATACCTCTTTGGTGGTTAAAAACAGCCCGTCACCTATACATAAGTGTGGGGTTTGACCAGCAGGCAACCCCACTACACCAAACATCGACGAGGATACGCGATGAACATAAGAGTAAAACCTGTGTGTATTGCATTGGCATTGGCGAGCACAGGCGCACAAGCGGAACCGGTTCACGACTGGTATGCCGGGGTTGGCGGTGGCTGGGCCATTGCCCACAATCTGAATGATTTCAGTCAGGATGTCGGCAAGGATGCGACTGCGCTCTCCCTGTTTGGCGGCTATAACTTCACGGAAAACCTGGGGGCCGAGATTGGCTATCTCTCCACCGGTGACTGGGATATCAGCGGCCATGACTTCAACAGTAAGGGAGCCACACTGTCAGTCATTGGCCGCCTGCCGCTCAGCGAGATGTTCTCGCTCTTTGCCGAAGGCGGTGGCTATATCTATCACGTCGAGTCAGTCAATGGCGGGGACGACAACCTGGCGCCGCTGGCGGGTCTGGGAGTGACGGCCCGGCTCCATGACTGGGTCGATCTGCAGGCACGCTACCGCTACATAGTGCGCGTTGGCGATGATCCGGATAACGGCAAAGCCAACAGCGGCACCCAGCGCTGGGTCAGCGACATCAGCACCGCCACGCTGGAGCTGGTGATCCACCCGAACCGCAGCCAACCCAAAGAAGCGGCCCCCACGCCCGCCCCGGTCGTGGTTCCCCCGCCACCGGCCGAACCGGAGGTGGTGGATCAGACCTTTAACCTCAGTTCCGATGTGTTGTTCGCCTTTGGCAAAGCGGACCTCAAACAGGAGGGGATGAGTGCGCTGGACGATCTCTACCAGCAGATCGTCGACGTGCAGCCCAAGGATGGCAGTGCAGTCGTGATGGGGTATACCGACCGCATCGGCTCGGATGCCAACAATCAGAGGTTGTCAGAAGCTCGGGCCCAAACCGTTGCCGACTTTCTGATCAGCAAAGGGCTGCCTGCCGACAAGGTGAGCATCCAGGGAAATGGTGCGAGCAATCCGGTCACCGGCAACCAGTGTGATGCCATCAAGGCGAAGGCGGCGCTCATCGACTGCCTTGGGCCGGATCGCCGGGTCGAGGTGCGCGTCACCGGCGTACAGGGCGGCAGCGAGTAGTTCATCTTGAGGCGATAACCATGTCAGACGTGCAGTAAAAAGGGATGCCGAGGCATCCCTTTTGCTTTGCGTCTTTTCGCAGAAATCAGAACGAGGTGCGGCGGTAGCGGCGATATTCCGGATGCCAGAAGTTGGCGTCGATGGCCTGATCGATCACCTCGTCCGGGGTCTGCACCGCCTTGCCCTGCAGCATGGCGGTCTTGGCCACCATCTTGGCGATGTAGCGGGAGACCTGATGGATATCCGCCAGATCCGGCAGCAGGGAGCCCTCCTCCCCTTTCACCAGCGGCGAGCACTCTGCCAGCGCGCGGCTGGCCGACATCAGCATGGCGTCGGTCACCCGGGTGGCGCCGGAGGCAATGACGCCAAGGCCGATCCCCGGGAAGATGAAGGAGTTGTTGCACTGGGCGATGACGTAGCGCTTGCCCTTGTGCTCCACCGGTGCAAACGGACTGCCGGTGGCCACCAGCGCCTGACCGTCGGTCCAGCGGATGAGGTCAGCCGGCGTCGCCTCGACCCGGGAGGTGGGGTTGGAGAGCGGGAAGATGATGGGACGGGCACAGTGCTTGTGCATGGTCTTGACCACCTCTTCGGTAAACAGCCCCGGCTGACCGGAGACCCCGATCAGGATGTCAGGGCGACCGTGCTCCATCACCTCCAGCAGGGAGATATTGTCCCCCACCGGCCAGTCAGCGATGCGCTCCACCGGCTGGGAGAGACGGCGCTGGAAGTCGAGCTGGTTGGGGATCTTGTCGGTGATAAGACCGAAGCGATCCACCATAAAGACCCGGCTGCGGGCCTGGGCATCGGTCAGCCCCTCGGCCTTCATCTGCGCCACGATCTGCTCGGCGATACCGCAACCGGCGCTGCCCGCCCCGAGGAAGGCAACCCGCTTCTCGGATAGCTTGGCGCCGGAGGCCTTGCAGGCAGCGATGAGGCTGCCCAGCGTCACGGCAGCCGTACCCTGAATGTCGTCGTTGAAGCAGCAGAGCTCGTTCTTGTAGCGGTTGAGCAGCGGCATGGCGTTGTTCTGGGCGAAATCCTCGAACTGCAGCAGGATATCGGGCCAGCGGCGCTTGACCGCCTGAATGAAGGCATCGACAAACTCGGCGTACTCATCCCCCGAGATACGCGGATTGCGCCACCCCATATAGAAGGGGTCATTCAGCAGTTGCTGGTTGTTGGTGCCCACATCCAGCACCACCGGCAGGCAGTAGGCGGGCGAAATGCCGCCACAGGCGGTGTAAAGCGACAGCTTGCCGATGGGAATGCCCATGCCGCCGATCCCCTGATCACCCAGACCCAGGATCCGCTCGCCATCGGTCACCACGATCACTTTGACGTTCTGCTTGGTGGCGTTTTGCAGCATGTCATCGATCCTGTCCTTGTCCGGATAGGAGATGAAGAGGCCACGGGCGCGGCGATAGATGTTGGAGAACTCCTCGCACGCCTTGCCCACCGTCGGGGTGTAGATGATGGGCAGCATCTCGGTCAGGTGGTTGTGCAGCAGACGGTAGAACAGTGTCTCGTTGGTATCCTGGATGTTGCGCAGATAGATGTGCTTGTCCATGTCGTTGCCAAACGCCATGAACTGGCGATAGGCGCGCTCGGCCTGCTCTTCGATGGTCTCGATATTTTGGGGCAACAGACCTTCGAGGTTGAAGTTGCTGCGCTCTTCGCTGGTGAAGGCGCTGCCCTTGTTGAGCAAGGGGGTCTCCAGCAGGGCGGGACCGGCGTAGGGAATGTAGAGAGGACGTTTCTGGTTATTATCTTCAAACATGGATCTTGGTACCTAAACGGTTAGCTAGACGCAGGGACCCGCCGATCCTAGGGGCTTGTCTCATTAATTTCAAAGAGTTTGCACATCCGTTGCAAAAGGTTTGCGACCCAGTCGACGAAAGGCGCCGGGGGTCTGACCAGTCAGACGACGAAAGCGGTTGGCAAAGTTGGCCCCATCGCTGTAACCGACCCGGGCCGCCAGCTCGCCAAGTGGCCAGTTGGTATAGAGCAGCAGCTGGCGCGCCTTGTTCATTCTGAGCTCGGTCACCCTCGCCATCGGCCCCATACCAAACGCTTGCTGACAGAGCCGGTGCAGATGGGGAACGGAGCAGGCCATCTGTCGGGCCAGCAGGGCCACACTCCAGGGTTCATCCAGGCGCGCCTCCACCCGGCGAAACAGAGCCTGCAATCTGAGTTCAGGGGTGCCGCGCACCTCCCCTTGCAGGGTGCGCTCCAGCAGCGCCAGCAACAGGCTGAGCAGTTGAGGTTGCAGCGAAGAGCGAACCCCTTCTCCCTGCATCAGGCTGAGCAGATGGTAGAGCTGATCGCCGCCATCCCCTTGCCAGATACGGTGACCAAGGCGATGCAGGTGCTGCCAGCGCGGCACGTCATCGAGCAAAATCCAGCTGATCTGCCAGCTTTCGCCAATCAGTTTGAGACCGCCGGGTACGGCAGCGGGCAGGAAAATCAGCGACCCGGCCGGAATGGCTTGCTCCCCCTCGTCGGTGAGCAGCGCGCCCCCCTCATCGTGACTCACCATCAGGATGTGAAACTCGGGGCGATTGCGACGGATGAGGTAGTGATCCCGCACCCGGGAGAGACCGGTCAGGAAGATCCCCGCCTCGCCGAGCAGGGGCAGCCCTTCACGTCCCAACATCTGCTCTTCACAGGCTGGCGCTATCTCCAGACACTCGCTGGCAAATGGCATAACACCTCAACAGGATAGTTTTACACAAGAAAATCGAGAGCTACTCACAGTGAGAAGAGCCTCGCCAGCCCCTATCATACCCCTGACAAACCTTGCTTTTCTCATACCCGGTTAACAACTATGAATTATTGGCAAGCGATTTTAAAACAAACCACCGATCGCGAGTTCATGACCCGATTGTGGCGGCTGGCCCTGCCTGTCTCGCTGCAATCCATGATGTTCTCCCTGCTCGGCCTCATCGATATCATGATGGTGAGCCAGCTTGGCACCACGGCTGTGGCGGCGGTCGGCTTGGGTAACCGGGTCTTCTTCTTCAATTTGCTGGTGATAGCGGGCCTCGCGGGCGGGGTCTCGGTATTGGCAGCACAATACTTCGGGCGCGGGGAGATGGCCGGGGTACGCCGCTCCCTGGCGCTGGCCATAGTGGGCGCCCTGCTGGTCACCCTGCCCTTTGCCTTCATCTATGTGTTATCACCGGGCAGCGTGCTGGGTTTTGCCAGTCAGGATCCGGCGCTGCGGGCACTGGCGGATCAATTCTTGATGATCACCGGCGCCACCATCCTCTGTACCGCCATCGTGGTGCCGCTGGAGTCAGCCCTGCGCTCGGTCGGCAATGCCGCCGCGCCGACCCGCATCGGCATTATCGCCATCATCGCCAACGTCATCCTCAACTACGCCCTCATCTTCGGTCACTTCGGCTTCGAGGCGATGGGGGTCGCCGGTTCGGCCTGGGGCACCACCATTTCCCGGCTGCTGCAGACAGCCCTGCTACTGCTCTACGTAAAGCGTTATGAGGCGCGCCTGATCCCGCGCGCACCAGACTGGCTGGCCGCCTTCAAGCGCAAGGAGGTGGTGCGCTTTACCCTGATCGCCCTGCCGCTGCTGTTCCATGACGGCCTCTGGGCCTTCGGCATGCTGATTTACGGCTTTCTCTATGCCCATCTTGGCACCGATTCGCTGGCCATCATGACCACACTCGGCACCCTGGAGAGCATCCTTATCTCCCTCTTCTTCGGACTGGCGGTGGCCTGCTCCACCCTGCTCGGCCACCGGCTCGGGGCCGAGGAGTACGAGGTCGCCTGGCAGCACTCCCAGCTGTTCCTGCTGCTCGCCCCCATCGGCGCGCTACTGGTGGGGATCATCGTCTGGCTGCTGCAAGCCAACCTGCTGCAGTGGGTCGGCAACCTGCCCCCCGAGCTGATGACGGAGGCGGGACAGGTGCTCGGCATCATGTGCCTCGGGATGCTGCTCAAGGTGTTCAACATGGTGGGGATCATCGGGGTGCTGCGCTCTGGCGGTGATGTGAACTACAGCATCTTTATCGACATCGTCGGCATGTGGTGCATCGGCATCCCGCTCGCCTGGGTGGCGGTCACGCTACTCGGCTGGCCCCTCTCCTGGGTGGTGGCGGTGGTATTGCTTGAGGAACTCAGCAAGGTGCTGCTGGTGCAGCGCCGTATTCGCCAGCGCTGCTGGTTGAAGAATCTGGTGATCGGATAAACAGCCACAAATCGGGGTCATATCAATGACAGAAAAACCCTGTTTGCAGTATGCTGGGCGCCTCTTCAATCAGAGGCAGGGATCCACGATTTCCCTGTCCAGTAGTCGTTTAAGGAGACGAGCATGCAACCACAGAAAGAGCTGATCACCGAGACGGCCCTGCTTGAGATGGCCAACAAGATCATCAAAGAGCATGAAGACTTCATCCACGGTATGCGCGCCGATTCGGTGGAGCAGAAGGGGGATATTCTGGTGTTCAAGGGGGAGTATTTCCTGGCCGAAGATGGCACCCCGACCGGCAAGACCATGGCGGTCTTCAACATGTTCAAGCTGCTGGCCCAGCAGCTCTCCGGCAAGTACAAGCTGGCCTGATCTCGCCAGCTCATTGCCAACAGGATGCCGCCCTCAGGCGGCATCTGTTTTTGCGCGGTTCAGCCCCTCGACCACCACGCAGTTGCGTCCCGCCATCTTGGCCTGATAGAGACACTCGTCGGCACGGTTGATCAGAATATCGATGGTGTCATCGGAACGAGCCATGGCAATCCCGATACTCACCGTCACCTCCAGCAATTCGTCCGAGGTAGGGCTCTTCACCAACCGCGCCTCGACGGCAATGCGCAGCCGCTCGGCCATTTTGCTCGCCAGCGCCGGATCGGCGCAGTTATGCATCAGGATGGCAAACTCTTCGCCGCCATAACGCCCCAGCACCATGTCAGGCTCCAGCTGCTCCCCCAGGGTGGTCGCCACCTCCTTGAGCACTGCATCCCCCGCCAGATGGCCGTAGATATCGTTGATCCGCTTGAAGCGATCGAGATCCAGCAGCATCACCGCAAAGGGCTTCTTCTTGAGTTGCAGCCGGATTCGGGCCTGCTCCAGCTGCTTCATCAGCAGGCGGCGGTTCATCATGCCGGTCAGCTCATCGGTGGTCGATTCCCGATATAGCCGCAGCAGCATGTTGAGTTGGCCGCACTGCACCCAGCAACTGGCCATGGTAAACATGCCGAGCACCCACACCTGATTCAGGGTGGCCTGACTCCAGATGCTCTGGCCCACCAGCAGCCAGTGGCCCAGCAGCATGGTCACCAGTACCACGCCTGCCAGTTGCAAGCCGAGGGAGAGGGGGATAGGGAAGATGGCAAACAGGGTGATCAGCAGATAGGGAAAGGCCGCATAGCCCGCCTGCAACTCCTGTCCGGCGCCAAAGCTGTTCAGGCAGAAGAGGGAGAAGAGCATCATCACGGCCATCAGGTAGCCAAGGGCCAGCTTCATCCGTTCCCGCTTGAAGTGGATGAGGTACGAAAGCGGAATAAGTGGCGAGAGCGCCAGGGTGCAGAAGATCCTGGCCTGGAACAGCTGCTCGAAATGAACGGCGGGCAAGGTCAGCCAATCCACCACGGCCCAGGCGGGCAATCCAAGCATCAGCAAGCAGGTCAGCAGGCGCAAACGCACCGTCATAAAGCCCATGCGAGTACGAGTAAAGTCTTCGGAGTGAACCCTCGCACTCCAGAACTCTGACAACTTGAGCATCCAGAGTCTCCACGATGAATACCGAGGGCTCATTCTACACCTACAAAGTGGTAAAAATGTCATTAGCGGGGAGAATAAAAAGGAGAGGTCGGTCACACAAACCGACAGATGATAATCGCAGCGCGCAAACGTTTCAACCCATCAAAAAATAAACCTTTTTTTGCATAATTAGCGCTGGTCAGCCTCATTTCAATCACTACAATAGCGCCCAATTTTCTCCCCCTCCCCACACAATTCGAGGTACTTATGGAACAGGCTGCTGTCACACGCGCCAATCGAGAGGCACATCCACCCAGGCGAGCCCATAGCGAACTGGTCTATGGCATAGAGGATGTCCCGCCTCTGCCCCAGACGCTGTTCGCCGCCCTGCAGCATATGCTCGCCATGTTTGTCGCCATCATTACCCCACCCCTGATTATCGCCAATGCCCTCGGCCTCCCTGCCGCCGACACCCGTTATATCGTCTCCATGTCGCTGGTCATGTCCGGCATCGCCTCCTTCATTCAAACCCGCCGCTTCGGCCCCATCGGTTCCGGCCTGCTCTCGGTACAGGGCACCAGCTTCAACTTCCTCGGCCCCATCATCGCCTCCGGCCTCGCCCTCAAACAGGCCGCCATGCCCACCGAGGATCTGTTGGGCACATTGTTCGGCACCATGATGGTTGCCGCACTCACTATCGTGGTGATGAGCCGCTTCCTCCATCTGGTGAAACGGATCATCACCCCGCTGGTGACCGGCATAGTGGTGCTGCTGATCGGCCTGACCCTGATCAAAGTGGGCCTGATCAGCATGGGCGGCGGCTATGCAGCCCTCTCTGATGGCAGCTTCGCCAGCCACACCAACCTCTTCCTCTCCCTGCTGGTGCTCGGCCTTATCGTGTTGCTGCAACGCAGTCGCAACCCCTGGTTGCGCCTCTCCGCCATCATGATCGCCATGCTGGCGGGCTATGCCGTGGCGCTGCTGCTGGGCAAAGTGAGTGCCCCCACCTTCGATGGCCCGCTGGTGATGGTACCCATTCCGCTCCACTACGGTCTCGGCTTTGACTGGCAGCTGTTCGTGCCGCTCGCCATCATCTTCGTGGTGACGGCGCTGGAAGCTATCGGCGACATGACCGCCACCTCCGACATCTCCGGCGAGCCACTGGAAGGGCCTGTCTATATGGCGCGGATCAAAGGCGGCGTGCTGGCCGATGGTGCCAACTCCATGCTGGCAGCGGTTTTCTCCACCTTCCCCATGTCCACCTTCGCCCAGAACAACGGCGTCATTCAGTTGACCGGGGTGGCCAGCCGTCACGTCGGCCTCTTCATCGCCGCCATGCTGGCCCTGCTCGGCCTGTTCCCGGCGGTCGCCAGCTTGGTGCAGCAGATCCCCGAGCCCGTGCTGGGGGGCGCCACTATCGTGATGTTCGGCACCATCGCCGCCGCTGGCGTGCGCATCATTGCCCGCGAGGAGCTGGATCGCCGCGCCCTGATGATCCTGGCAGTGTCGCTGGCCATGGGGCTGGGGGTCGCGCAGGTGCCGGAAGTGCTGCAACACCTGCCGGAGCTGGCCAAGAGCGTGCTCTCCTACGGCGTCGCTACCGGTGGCATTACCGCCATCGTGCTCAACCTGCTGCTGCCCAAGCGCGAAGCGCGCCACTCCTGAGACACCGTCTACCGATAGCAAACAGCCCCGCACTGCGGGGCTTTACCTTGCCAGTCGCCACGGGTAGTGTGCTGGGCAGCCTTTTTTGAGGATGCCGCCATGCCCTATCGCCTGCTCTCCCCCCTCCCCGATACCGCTTCACCCGCACAGATACTGGCGCAAGAGCAGTGCTGGTTGCGCGACTGTGCCCATGACGGCCAGCCCCGCGCTCACCTCTGGCAGGCGCCCCAATGCTTGATTGTCACTCGCAAAGATACCCGCCTCCCCCATTACGAAGCCGCCTGCGAGCAACTTGCAGATGAAGGCTGGCCGGTACATGTGCGCGACAGTGGCGGTACCGCCGTGCCCCACGGGGCGGGGATCCTCAACCTATCCCTGCTGCTGCCCCGCACCACCACAGATCTCGCCCACTACTACCGGCTGCTGGGGGCGCCGCTGCTGACCCTGTTGGCGGAGTACGGCCTTGAGGGAAGCTATGACTTCGTGCCCGGCTCCTTTTGCGATGGTCAGTACAATCTGGTGATCGGGGGACGCAAGATCACCGGCACTGCCCAGCGCTGGCTGGCACCGGGGCAGGATCACCAGGGCGCCGTGCTGGCACAAGCCATGCTGCTGGTGGCGGGTGATGTGGATGAGGGAACCAGAATAGCGAGCCGCTTCTACGAGCTGGCGGGCGGCGAACTGCGTTTTATGGCGGGAACCTCCACCACGCTGGCAAGCTGCATCGATTGGCGCGGTAGCGATCAGGCACTGGTAGAGAAAGTGCGAGCACGTCTGGATAGCCTGCTGAGCGAGGGGCTATCCCCCTCATCCTGACCTTATCCCGAAGGGAGAGGGAAAGTCCCCGTCCATAGACACAGCGCACAAAAAAAGCCACGACCGGAGTCGTGGCTTGTTCTTTTCAATGGACACGTGAAACGGGCCGAGGCTCTCAGGCCGTCTGCGGCTCCGGCTCGGCTTCGCTATCCAGATCCCGGCTAAAGTAGGCGCGGGTCTCGGCGATCACCACATGGCGCAGGCCAATCAGGCCGATGAGGTTGGGCACCGCCATCAGGCCGTTAACGATATCGGCCAGCAGCCAAATCATGTCCAGATGGAGGAAAGCACCGCTCGCTACCAGCGCCAGATAGACCAGACGATAGGGCTTGATTGCCTTCACCCCGAACAGGTACTCGGTGCAGCGCTCGCCGTAGTAGTTCCAGCCAAGGATGGTGGTAAAGGCGAAGAACAGCAGGCCAATGCTCACCAGATACTGGCCAACATGGGCATCAAGCCCCTGGGCAAAGGCCAGACTGGTCATGGCCGCGCCGCTTGCATCGCCGCTCCACACGCCTGTGACCACCAGGGTCAGGCCGGTCATGGTGCAGATGATGATGGTGTCGATGAAGGTACCGGTCATGGAGACCAGCCCCTGCTCCACGCACGAATCGGTCTTGGCTGCCGCCGCCGCGATGGGCGCAGAGCCCAGTCCCGATTCGTTGGAGAAGACCCCGCGCGCCACCCCGGACTGAATGGCCAGCATGATGCTGGCACCGACGAAGCCGCCGGTCGCCGCATGGCCGGTGAAGGCACTCTCGATAACCAGCATGACGGCATCGGGCAGGGCGCTGGCGTTGTTCACCAGCACGCCCAGACAGGCGACGATGTAGAAGATGGCCATGAAGGGCACCACCTTGCTCGACACGCTGGAGATGGACTTGATCCCCCCCAGGGTCACCAGCGCCACGATCAGGGTCAGCACCACGGCGGTCGCTTCACGGGGCACCGAGAAGGAGAGGCTCATGGCATCGGAGATGGCATTGACCTGCGGGAAGGTACCGATCCCGAAGAAGGCCACACCGATACCAAATAGGGCAAACAGCTTGGCGAGCGGCTTGGAACCGAGCCCCTTCTCCAGATAGTACATGGGGCCACCCGCCATCTGGCCATTGGCATCCTGCTCGCGATATTTGACCGCCAGCAGACACTCGGCGTACTTGGTGGCCATGCCGAACAGCGCCGCCATCCACATCCAGAACAGGGCACCGGGGCCGCCGAGCTTGATGGCGGTAGCCACCCCGACGATGTTACCGGTGCCAATGGTGGCAGAGAGAGCGGTGCACAAGGCGCCGAAGCTGGAGACATCCCCCTGCTTGCCCTGACCCTGATCGCGGCCGAAGACCAGCCGCAGAGCGAGCGGCAAGCGCACCACCTGAAGCAGACCCAGACGAAGGGTGAGATAGATACCGGTCCCGACCAGCAGGATCAGCAGGGGTGGTCCCCAGATAAAGCTATCGATGGCGGTTAACGCCGATTGAATTGATGACATGCATCCTCCTTAAGAAACAGAAATTAAGGAGGAGAAGGATGATCTTCCCATAGGTGTCGCGATCGGCCAGAGGCGATCGGATGCGGGCCAAGCCCAGGTACAACCATCCCATCCCCTCTGTCCTTTTGCCTGAGAGTTTCCGGCGCCAGCCTGCCCTTGCGGGTAGTCATGGTGCCTTGCTCCTTCGGCGCCCGATTTAACGGGTCTCTCCAGAGTATCGTCCAGTAGCAGTCCACACCGGTTGCCCGGTACCTGAAAGATTCACTTCTTCGGTGGATGGTTGCCCATCGCTCTCCTGCTACCTTCATCCGAACTAATTTGGATTAGGAAGTCGGCATGTTAATCCAAAAAATGTGAGCTGTCTCGCACTTGGCCGCCCCCATTTATATTTTTTTAGTGACCACCAGAACCGCGGCAAGAATGTTAAATGTTAGTTAACTATCAACAAGTTAGGCTCGCACGGATCAAATGTGGCCCAAACGGGAAAAATGGCGGATAGAGAACAGTGATCCCTCTCGTTTCGCCAAGAAAATCTTGCCGACATATCCAATCAAAATGCTTGCACACAGAATCAATAAGCCGATAATCCGCTGCATAACCAAGCACTTTGTTATCAATTTATGCACTGTGTTCGGTTGGTCCCACCGGACCGCTCGCCTGACCCGGCCGTCGCCGGTTCAATCGCATATGGCTTGGGCATATCACGCCCCCTAAGGATGACCAAAAGAGAATGAACGAGACCCTGGTTGCAAAAGATGTGGTCGCACAAGATTACCGTCAGCTGGTTGAACAATTCGGCTCCCCCCTGCTGCTGCTCGACAAGGCAGCCGTCCGCAAACAGTATCGGGCCTTGGCCGCCGCCCTGCCCGATGTACGATTGCACTATGCACTCAAACCCCTGCCCCATGAGGCGGTGGTCTCTGTCTTGAAGGAAGAGGGGGCCTGTTTCGATCTGGCCACCAATGGCGAAGTGGATCTGGTGCGCAGTCAGGGGGTTCGCCCGGGACGTTGCATTCATACCCATCCCATCAAGCGCGACAGCGATATCCGTTACGCGCTGGAGTTCGGCTGCACCGTGTTTGTCTACGACAACCCGCTGGAGCTGGAGAAGTTCATTCCCTACAAGGACGAAGTGAAACTGCTGCTGCGGGTCAGCTTCCCGAACCCCGAGACCAAGGTCGATCTCTCCAAAAAGTTCGGCTGCACTCCGGAGCAGGCGCTGCCGCTGTTGCAACTGGCCCACGCCAAGGGGATCAAGGTGATGGGGCTGTCGTTCCACGTCGGCTCGCAAGTGCCCCATGCCCGTCGCCATGTGCAGGCCATCGACGCCTGCCGCGAGATCATGGAGCAGGCCTGGGCGCTCGGGCTCAAGCCCTGGGTGCTGGATATCGGCGGCGGTTTCCCGGTCGACTATGAGGGCGGCGAGTTCGACATCGACGGCTTCTGCGCGCCGATCCGCGAGGCGCTGGCCAAGCTGCCGGCCACCGTGCAGAAAATTGCCGAACCGGGCCGCTTTATCAGCGCACCGGCCATGACCTCGGTCGCCAGCGTGATGGGCAAGGCGCACCGCGGCGACAAGATCTGGTACTACCTGGATGACGGCCTCTACGGCAGCTACAACGGCCAGCTCTATGACCACGTCACCTATCCGGTGAGCACCCCCTATGCCAGCGGCGAACAGCACAACTCGGTGCTCTCCGGCCCCACCTGCGACAGCGTGGATGTGATCCGCGATGGCATCATGCTGCCGGATCTGGCTATCGGCGAGTTGGTGGTTGGCAAGGTGATGGGCGCCTACACCTGGGCCTCCGCCTCCACCTTCAACTTCTTTCCCAAGGCCAGCATCCTCATTCTGGACAGCAGTCAGAAGGGGCAGAAACTGGTGGCAGTAGCCTGAGCACACCGCTCGCTCGCTAACAGGTTCACTGGGCAAAAACAAGAGGGGGAAGCTTGAGCTTCCCCCTCTCTCATTTCACCAACCCCTATCAGATAAACTGACTGGTCAGCAGCCAGCCGGTGTAGGCGACGAAGCAGGTCAGCAGCACGCCCCCCTCCAACCGGTTGATGCGGCCCTGCCCCTTGCGGCCCAGACACATCACCAGCAGCAGCAGGGTCAGCCCCATCATGATGCTCCAGTCACGGGTGAGCACCTCCGGCGCCACATCGAGCGGGTGGATGCCCGCCGCGATCCCCACCACCGCCAGGGTGTTGAACAGGTTGGAGCCGAGCACGTTGCCAAGGGCCAGATCATGCTCGTTCTTGCGAATGGCGATCAGCGACGAGGCCAGCTCCGGCAGGGAGGTTCCCACCGCGACTATGGTGAGGCCAATCACCAGATCGCTGATACCAAGCGCCTGAGCGATGGTCACCGCCCCCCAGACCAGCAGACGGGAAGCACCGATCAGCAGCACCAGCCCGACCACCAGCCAGAAGATAGCGCTCTTGAGGGACATCCCCTCGCTCTCGATATCCTCGGCGGTCTCGGTATCCAGCGCATCTCCCTTGCCATTCATGCCAGCCCAGATAGACCAGCCCATCAGGGCAACGAAGACGGCCCCCAGAATGACCGCATCCATCCGGCCCAGATGACCATCGATCAGCAGGGCGCCGGAGAGCAGGGTAATACCGAGCAGAATGGGGATCTCCTTGCGCACCACCTGAGAGGCCACCGCGATAGGGCTGATCAGTGCCGTCAGACCCAGGATCAGCGCGATATTGGTGATGTTGGAGCCATAGGCGTTGCCGAGCGCTAACCCGGGATTGCCCTGGGACGCCGCCAGTGCCGAGACCACCATCTCCGGGGCCGAAGTACCAAAACCGATGATCACCATGCCGATCAGCAGCGGCGGCATCCCCGCATAACGGGCGGTGGCAGCAGCGCCATCGACAAACTTGTCTGCACTCCAGACCAGCAGCGCCAGTCCGGCAATCAGGGCAACAAAAGCCAGGGTCATAGGATCTTCATCTCTTGTTATCTGCAACGAAGCGCCAGCCCGAACGGGCAGGCACCATGGGAAAGTGGCGCCAGTGTAGCTGTGCCACCTCCCATTTCAAGGGGAAATCAAACCGTGATTAACATTTCACAGTGCAGCCAGCAGGCTCGCGGCATCGGAGACCTCAAACTTGCCCGGCGCCTCCACAAACAGCTGCTCGACCACACCATCGTTGGCGATCAACGCAAAGCGCTGAGCGCGGATGCCGCCAAAGGCGCCGGTATCTTTGGCCAGACCCAGCGCTTGGCTCCAGCTTCCGTCGCCATCCGCCAGCATGGTGATCGCCTCGGCATTCTGGGCCGTCTGCCAGGCCCGCATCACGAAAGCGTCGTTGACCGAGAGGCAACAGATGGCATCCACCCCTTTGGCCATAAACTGATCGGCCAGCACCACATAGCCGGGCAGATGAGCATTGGAGCAGGTGGGAGTAAAGGCGCCGGGTACCGCAAACAGCACCACTTTTTTACCGGCGAACAGCGTCTTGCTATCCCGCAGCTGCTTGCCTTCGGCGGTGATAAAGGTAAATTCGCCCGCAGGCAGGGGTTGTCCTACAGCAATCATGATTTCTCGTCCTGAGTCGTGATGGGAAGTTGCCAGTTTATCCCAGAGTGACGATGCCGCCTAACAGCGGCTCTGAGCCTGACCATGGATAGCGGCAGGCATTTTCCCCTTGGGCAGACTACTCTTGAGCTGGTTTCACGGCGCCAGGAGGCCCCATGCAACACTATTACGATGGTCTGGAAATTCGTCCCCCCGCCATGCGCGAACAGCAGCAACTGGACCAGCTCAATCATCAGCTTACCCATGTCAGTCAATATTGCGCCGGTTACTCCAGCGCCTATCGCCAGTGCCACCTCGAGGATCTGGCAGAGCTGGCCACCCTGCCACTGCTCGACAGCAAAGAGCTCTTTGCCGCCCAGCAGGCTCATCCCCCCTTTGCCGGTCTCACCGGCCGCCCCGCCAGTCAGGCGCTGCGGGTCTTCTCCTGTCCGGGCCAGCTGGCCATTCCCGAATATGCCGGGGCAGACTGGTGGGGGGCCGCCCGGGCACTGTTTGCCGCCGGTTTCAAGGCGGGGGAAGTGATGCTCAACGGCCACGACTATCATGCTGGTCCCACCGCCTTTATCTTCGATAACGGCGCCCGCCAGCTGGGGGCTCCCGTGGTACCCTGCGGCCCCCACGATACCCAGCGCCAACTGGAGGCACTGCTGCGCTATCAACCCACCGGCTATGTCGGCCCGCTGGTGACCCTGCTCGACCTGCTGGAAGCGGCCGAAGCGGCGGAGATCCCGAGCGACTCGCTGCGCCGTGCCCTACTGTGCGAAGCCACCCATCCTGAAACGGCACCACTGCGCGCCATTCATGGCATTGCGGCCCTCAACTGTCTGGTGTGGCAGGATGTGGGGGTGGTGGCCTACGAGAGTCAGCCCGGTCAGGGCTTTATCGTCAACGAGAGCTGCATCGTCGAAATCATCGATCCCGCCAGCGGCAATCCCGTGAGTGGCGACGAGACCGGCCAGCTGGTGGTGACCCGGCTAGATCTGGAGTATCCCCTACTGCGTCTGGCTACCGACTGGCAAGGGCACTGGCTCGCCAAGCCGAGCGCTTGCGGGCGCACCAACCGGCGCCTCAAGCTGGTGTAGCAGATCAAGTAAATGCACAAAGGCAGACGGGCAGCCATCAGGCTGCCCGTCTTGTCTCTGGAGAAGATAATATATGAAGTTGGTCAGCGCCTTGCTTGCCAGGTGGCGATGGCAAGCAGGGAGTCGGGGGTAAATTCACTGGCGCGCTCGGCGATCTCGGCCAGGCTCATCCAGTGCACCGCGCTCACCTCTTCGGCCTGCAACTGCAGCGGCCCCTGATAACGGCAACTGAAGAGGCCACCCCAGACCCGGTAGCCCTCCCCTTCCGCATAAAAGCTGCCAAAGCCCTGCAGGGGAACATCCATAATCCCCAGCTCTTCGGCCAGCTCGCGGCGGGCGGAGAGCTCCATCTCCTCACCGGTGGTGACCACGCCACCGGCGCAGGCATCCAGCATGCCGGGGCAGAAATCCTTGCTGAGGGTGCGCCGCTGCACCAGGATCCGATCCGCGTCGTCGAGCACCAGAATATAGCTGGCACGATGGCAGAGATTCTCCCGCCGCACCTTGGCTCGCTCGGCCACGCCAATCACCCGGTTATCCTCGTCCACCACATCAACCCATTCCACGCACAGGCCCTTTTATTTGTTCCATTCAAGCCCGCAGTATATCGGTGCGGTGGTTTGTCATGGCACAACTTTTTCGATGACGCCGTCAATTTGCCGAACTCACTGGCAAAATAAGGATTCATACAAATCTTTATAAACCGTCATATCAGTGTCATCGACCGACACCATAGTGTGCCCTGTCCAGGCAATCAGGGAACCGTGTGATGAAGGTATTCAAGCAGTTATCCCCACGGCAGATCGCTCGCTACATCAAGAGCTTTCATCGAGGCTATTTTGCCATCGAGTCGCTGGGGACATTTGAATTCAACGCGGGCAGGATCAGCCTCCATGGCCTGACCTGCCGCCAGCGGCTAAGACTGGCTCGCCAGATCAATCTGGCGGTCAGACAACTTGGTCACCGCGACCCCTTGCCGGACATCTGAGTCAAAGGGTCTTGCCCTACTGTCTGTTGTGCATCCATGCTTTGCCCGCCGGCTACTGGCCGCGCGGGCCGTTTTCGATATCGGTAATGATGCCGTTGCGCACCGTCACAAAGCGCATGAACTCGTTCTTGCCGAAGTTGTAGGTCCAGCGTTCACCATATTTGACCTGCACCATGTTGCCAAACTGGTTCTCCTCGTTGCGGTTGAGCTCTTCGCGCAACATCGGCTCACCGCACTTGAGCAGCATCTCGGCGGTGGTGTCTCCCTCGGTGATCAGGGCGTTCTTGCAGCGCATGGCATCGGCACTGGCCGGAATGCTCAGCAGCAACAGGGCCAGCCCCGCTACTTTCTTCATCTTCTTGCTCATCGGGTTCTCCTTATCCTCTCTAATGAGTCGCAGTATGCCTGTTCCCGTTTCTGAAAAAACCAGTAAAAAGCGCAAAAGTGCCGCCCTTTTCTGCTCTCCAGCCCGCTGGTCGCGACAAATGCTGTCTATCACATAGCTCAAAAACAAACGGCGACCCGAGGGTCGCCGTTTGCATCAAGCCAGCAGGATCACAGGATGTCCAGCAGCTCGACTTCAAATACCAGTGCAGAGTAAGGCGGGATGGAGCCCGCGCCACGGGCACCGTAGGCCAGATCGTGGGGGATGTAGAGCTTCCACTTGGAACCAACCGGCATCAGCTGCAGCGCTTCAACCCAGCCAGCAATCACGCCGGTCACCGGGAATTCAGCCGGCTGGCCGCGAGCAACGGAGCTGTCGAATACGCCACCATGGGTGAAGGTACCGTGGTAGTGCACACGCACGGACTGACCGGCTACCGGAACGGCACCGTTGCCTTCTACCAGCACTTCGTACTGCAGACCGGAGTCGGTCACCTTCACTTCAGCGCGCTTGGCGTTGTCAGCCAGGAAGGCTTCGCCGTCAGCAGCGGCGGCCTTGGCGGCGGCTTCCTGCTCTTCTTGCATACGCGCAGTGATCACCTGGAAGGCATCATTGATATCGTCACGGCTGACCGCGAACTCCAGACCATTCAGGGCATCTGCCAGACCTTGTTGCAGGGCCGGGATATCCAGACCGGCGAAGGCTTGCTGCGCCAGCTGATCACCCATGTTGCGGCCGATGCCATAGCTGGCCTTCTGTTCGATAGAGTCGTATTGGGACATTGAGATGTTGCTCCAGATCCATGTAGTAAAGAGGCGGGATAATATCAGACTTTTGGCCGGGGTGCTGCCGGGGGCGCCCCTGATTTCCCCGTCAGTGGGAGGAACTTCACACAAGATGCGGATGAACGCCGCCCAACGGCGGCGATCTGCTTAACCGCGATCCAGCAAGGCTCTGACCGCAGCCACCTTGGCGCCATCGGTGATATTGACCCGACCATCATCCGAAGTGCCCATATTCACTCCGTGCGGCACCATGCCACCGCGCCAGCCCATGCCGGACATATGCACTTCACTCACCCCGGTGAACTCGATGATGGTACGCACGTTGTCGGCATTGACCCCGGCCCCCGGCATCAGGCTGGCACGCCCCGCCAGCGCCTGCTGCATCTCCTGCAGGGTTTCCAGCCCAGCCAGCGCGGTCGGCGCATGGCCCGAGCTCAGAATGCGCTCGCAACCGGCTGCAACTATGGTCTCCAGATCGAGGCGCCAATCGGAGGAGAGATCGATGGCACGATGGAAGGTGACCCCCAACGGTCCTGCAGCATCCACCAGCTGTTTGAGTTTGGCGGCAGGCACCCGCCCCTCCTCATCCAGCAAACCGACCACCACCCCTTGCAGCCCCGCAGCACGTGCGGCCGCGATATCTTGCAGCATCATCTCGAACTCGCCGTCGTTGAAGCAAAAATCCCCGGCGCGCGGGCGGATCATGGCATAAACCGGCACGGTGGCATGGCGGGCAGCCTGCTGCATAAAACCGTAGGAGGGGGTCAGGCCGCCCAGACCCAGTGCAGAGCAGAGCTCGATGCGATCCGCCCCGGATTGCTGGGCAGTAAACAGGGATTCCAGGTTGTCGATACAGATTTCAAGACGGGTCATGAGGACTCCTTTTTCGGGGAGATCAGACCCCACATCTGATCTCATAGATTGAGCAAGGCTGCGCCGCGCACACCACCGGCACCGCCGAAGCGGGCCTGGCGGATCTCGGGCAGGGCGACCCCGGGCAGCAAGTGACCGGGCAGACGCAGCGGCAGCTGTTCATAGAGGGCGGGCAGGCCGCTCAGGCCGCCCCCCAACACCACCACTTCGGGATCAATCACCGAAATGGCGGTGGCAAGCCCGGCGGCCATGATCTCCAGCCAGCAGTCGACCGTCTCGACCGCATGGGGTTCATGGGCCTCGAAGCGTCCCACAATCTGGTGACCCGTGGCGCGCTGGCCATGGAAATGGTGATAGAGACGCTCCAGACCGGTGCCGGAGGCATAGGTTTCAAAACAGACCAGACGGCCGCAGCCGCAACGGGGACGGGGCAACTCGGGGTACTTCATCAGCATGGTCGCGGGCAAGGGGTAGTGGCCAATCTCGCCAGCCAGCCAGTTGCGCCCCTGAATAAGCTTGCCCGCCAGATAGACGGCGCCGCCGATGCCGGTGCCGATGGTGACGCCGAGCGCACTGCCTGCGCCGTCGGCGGCTCCCTGATGCACTTCGGACCAGAGGAAGCAGTTGGCGTCGTTATCCACCTTGACCGGCCGCTCCAGCAGCTCGGCCAGATCGGCGCCCAGATGGCGACCATTGATGGAGGGCAGATTGGCCGCCACTATGCTGTGATCGTGGCTGTTGATGACACCGGGAAAACCGATACCGACCGAGCCCCGTGCGCCGAAGCGGGCATCCGCCTGCTCGACCCGGGAGCGGATCAGCTGCTGCAACCCCTCGTAATCGTTGCCCGGAGTGCTCATGCGCTCCTCGTGGCAGAGGTTCAATGCACCGTCATAGACCGCAAAAGCGATCTTGGTGCCACCGATATCAAAGCCGTAATACATGCCAGCACTCCCTTGTCAGCCCGTGTTTATCCAACTCTGTTCCAAGGGGGACATTGTATTAATTCGCAAAAAAAATAAAGTGACCGAAGGCGAAAAACAGGAGAGTGATCAGAGCAAACGGCTCATTTGTCGCTGCAGGCAGGGCTGCCCGAGGCTTATCAGGGTGCGCTCCTCGCCATCAAAGACGAAGCCACGGCGCAGGTAGAACCCCTCGCCGATGTGGTTGCCATCGAGCAGCCACAACTTGACGCTATGGCAACCGGCGCGGCGCATCTGCATCGCCACCGCCTGCCACAGCCGTTTGCCATAACCTTGTCGCCAGTGGTCGGGATGGAGGTAAAAAGCGCGGATCAGGGCATGGCTCTGTCCCGCTTCCTGCAGTGGTTGCCAGTAGAGCAGGCCAATCACCACCTCATCGAGACAAAGCAGCATGGGCCTTGGGCCCGGCTCGGCCAGACGGCTCTGCCAAATCTGCAGATGGGCGGTGACATCGAGCTGCTCCAGCAGGTCGGCACCGAGCACCTGGCAATAGGCAGCGAGCCAGCTGGCTCGCTGCATCACCGTCATGGCGGCGGCATCGTCGCTGCGCGCCATGCGCAGGCTTATGCCTTGCATTGGGGCACCAGACCGTTGGCGCGGGCCTGCTCATAGAGCGACAGCACTTGCGCCTGTTGCGCCTGCAACTCGGCGATCCGGTTCTCGTTGCTCGGGTGGGTGGAGAGCAGTTGCGGCGGCGTGTTGCCACCGGCGGCGGCACTCATGTTTTGCCACAGGGGGATTGCCTCGGCCGGATTGAACCCGGCACGCGCCATCAGCTCAAGTCCGAGCCGATCCGCTTCGCTCTCCTGAGTTCGGCCATAGGGCAGCATCACCCCCACCTCGACCCCGAGGCCAAGGGCGGCCATGGTGGCGCCGCGATACTCGCTGGTGCCCATGGCAATGTCCGCAGCCGCCAGACCAATCCCCGCCAGCTGGCTGCGCGAGAGTCGTTCGTTGGAGTGCTGGGCCAGTACGTGAGTCAGCTCGTGACCGATGACGGTCGCCAGCTGATCCTGATTCTTGGCCACCTTGAGCAGACCGCTGTAGACACCAATCTTGCCGCCGGGCAGGGCGAAGGCGTTGACCTGTTTGGAGTCAAACACCACCACTTCCCAGTTGGTGATGCCATAGCTGGCCGGCACCTGGGCGGTCACCGCCTTGGCGACACAGGAGACATAGGCGTTGAGTTTGGCATCCTTGCTCACCTTCTCCTGCTTCTTCATCTGCTCGAAGGAGTCGGCGCCCAACTGATTCATCTGCTGGGGAGAGTAGAGCAGCATCTGGCTGCGGCCGGTCGGCGACTGGGCGCAGGCGACCAGCAGGGAACTACAGAGGGCTACCAGGCCAAACTTGGTGAGGGACGCAATCATGAAGGGATCCTTTGCCATAACGTTGCCCTATTCTCGGAAATGCCGCCCTGCTACGCAAGGGAGCCAGCCCCCGGCTGGCGGAAAAATATCCATCCTGCGCTATTAACAAAACTGACAGCCGCCAAAAACAAAACGAGCCCGCTTGGGGCTCGTTTTATCAGGGCATGCTGACGGCAGGCAGTTACATGATACCCAGCTTTTTCAGGTCAGCCTGTACCACCTTGGCCGGCACCGGCACGTAGCCATCTTTGGCAACGATGTTCTGGCCTGCTTTGGAGAGCATCATCTTGACGAACTCTTGCTCCATCGGGGAGAGCGGCTTGTTCGGATGCTTGTTCACGTAAACGTACAGGAAGCGTGACAGCGGATACTTGCCAGTGATGGCGTTATCGGAGGTCGCTTCGATGAAGGTCTTGCCATCTTTGGAGAGCGGTACTGCACGCACACCAGAGGTGACATAACCGATACCGGAGTAGCCGATGCCATTCAGGGAGGCAGAGACAGACTGCACCACGGAGGCAGAACCCGGCTGCTCGTTCACGCCGCTCTTGAAGTCGCCGTTACACAGGGCGTGCTCCTTGAAGTAACCGTAGGTACCGGATACGGAGTTGCGACCGAACAGTTGCAGATCCTTGCTGGACCAGTTGCCATCCAGACCCAGATCAGACCACTTGGTGGCAGCCTTGGCTTCGCCGCACTTGAGGGTGCTGGAGAAGATGGCGTCGATCTGCGGCATGGTCAGCCCCTTGATGGGGTTGTCCTTGTTGACGAACACCGCCAGGGCATCGACTGCAACGCGGATGGCAGTCGGCTTGTAGCCGTAACGCTTCTCGAATGCTTCCTCTTCACCGGCCTTCATGGCACGGCTCATCGGACCGAACTGGGCAACACCTTCGGTCAGGGCAGTCGGGGCGGTAGAAGAACCGGCGGCCTGGATCTGCACGTTGACGTTGGGGTACAAACGCTTAAATTCTTCGGCCCACAGGGTCATCATGTTGGCCAGGGTGTCCGAGCCGACAGAGGACAGGTTGCCCGAAATGCCGCTGGTCGGTGTGTAATCCGGCAGGTCTTTATCCACACCGGCAGCCAGGGCGCTGACAGAAAACAGGGTTGCTGCGGTGAATCCGATTACACCAGCCAGTTTGTTGAGTTTCATCCAATCTCTCCAAAGTTACAGAAGGTCCGTTCTTAAGACGGCGCCAGTATCTGACCTGGCAGTGACAAATTTATGGATTTAATGTGACACTTTAATGACATGGCGACAGATTTGAACAAATGAAAAGAGGGCCCGTTAAAAGGCCCTCTTTTTGCAGCTAACTCATTGCCATAAAAGACTATTTAATCACCACCATGCGGCTCGGAATGAGAAAGCTGAAGCGGCTGCCAAGGCCGACCCGACTCTCGATATCGAGCTGGCAGTCATGATGACTGAGGGCATGCTTGACGATGGCAAGGCCGAGGCCGGAGCCACCTGTGTGGCGCGAGCGCGCCTTGTCCACCCGATAAAAACGCTCGGTGAGCCGCGCCAGATGCTCGGGGGCAATCCCCTCCCCTTCATCGCTCACGGCAAACAGCGCCATCGCCCCCTGCTTGCGCCACTCCACGGTAATTTTTCGCCCCGCCGGGGTGTAGTGAATGGCGTTGTAGACCAGATTGGAGACGGCACTGCGCAGCTGCTCCTGATCCCCGCGCACCAGCAAATTGGGCTGCACCACAAATTCGAGCTGGTGGGCCCGTTCGCCCGAGAGTGCTCGCGCCTCCTGCTCCAGCAGCCCCAGCATGGCAGGCATGTCCACCAGATGGGAGAGATCCACGGTCGGGGCCGCCTCGATACGGGAGAGGGTGAGCAGCTGATTGACCAGATTATCCATCCGGATGGTCTGCTCCATCATCACCCGATGCGCTTTGGCCCACATGGCGGGCGGGGGCGGCTCCTCGGTCATCTCCAGATAGCCCTTGAGCACGGTCAGCGGGGTACGCAGCTCGTGGGAGACGTTGGAAACGAAGTGCTTGCGGGTCTTCTCGAGACTGCGCAAGCGAGTGACATCCCGCACCACCAGCATCGCCTGATCAGAGGCGTAGGGCATGATGCGAAACTCGAGAAACTTCTCCTCATTGACCGGGGAGTGCATCTCGAGGGGCTCGTCATATGCCCCCTTGCCCAGATAGGCGTTAAAGGCCGGATTGCGAATGAGGTTGCCGATATGCTGGCCGGCATCCTCCGGCCAGCGAAAACCGAGCAGTTGCTCCGCCAGCCGGTTGCACCAGAGGATGCTGCCATCGGTGCGAAACACCACGGCGGCATCGGGCAGCGCCTCGGCCCCCTCCCGGAAGCGGCGGATCAGCCCCGCCAGCTCGCGGCGACGGGCACGGTGACGCTGCTGCAACTTGTAGATACCGTTGAAGATGTACTCCCAGCTGCCATTGCCGCTGGGGGGCACCAAGCTGCGGTCGTGCCACAGCCAGTCAGAGAGCCGCTTCTGGAAGCGATAGTGCCAGCCCAGATGCAACACGGCCGCCACCAACAGGCAGAGGGCAAGGTGATCAACCAACCAGCCAACCAATGCGAAGGGGGCGTAAAAAAACGCCATTCGCCACAACTGTCGCCGCCAGGCGTAAGGTTGCAACATAACTGCCTCTAGAGACGGGTTGAGAAGCGGTATCCGGCTCCACGCACCGTCTGGATCAATCTGTCGTGCCCTGTCTCTTCAATCGCCTTGCGCAGGCGACGAATATGCACATCCACGGTTCTGTCCTCGACGTACACATTGGTACCCCAGACATTATTGAGCAGCTGTTCACGGCTGTAGACCCGCTCGGGGTGAGTCATGAAGAAGTGAAGCAGCTTGAATTCGGTCGGCCCCATGTCGAGCGCCTTCTCTTCGGCACTGACCCGGTGGGAGACAGGATCGAGTTTCAGCCCCTGCACCTCGATCACCTCGTCTACCGAGGTGGGCGACACGCGGCGCATCACTGCATGGAGGCGAGCGGTCAGCTCCTTGGGCGAGAACGGCTTGGTGATATAGTCGTCGGCACCGGCCTCCAGACCACGCACCTTGTCCTCCTCTTCACCGCGAGCGGTGAGCATCACCACCGGGATCTGGCGCGTCACCTCATCCTGCTTGAGCTGCTTGATAAACTGGATGCCACTGCCGCCCGGCATCATCCAGTCGAGCACGATGAGTTCGGGGTAGGGTTCGCGCACCTTCGCCAGTCCATCGGCGTAATCTTCCGCTTCAATCGTCTCATATCCCTTCTGCTCCAACACGAAGCAGAGCATTTCGCGGATCGGTGCTTCGTCCTCGACCACCAGAATTCGCTTAGCCATTCCCTTCTCTCTCCTCTGTGAAGATGGGTGCGCCAATTATTAGAATTTTCTGTGACACTTTTATGACTTTATGACAGGCGGGATGATAAACGTTTTCAGATTCAGTTGGCAGCAGTACGTTGCAACAAGTCCCACCGGTTGCCGCTGATATCCTCAAACACCACCACGGTGCCATAAGGCTCGTCACGGGGCTGTTCACAAAAATGCACACCGTACGCCTGCATGCGCTGGTAATCCCCCCAGAAATCAGTGGTCTCGAGGAACAGAAATACCCGACCACCGCCCTGCTTACCGATGGCGGCCTGCTGCTGCGCGTTGGCCGCTTGTGCCAGCAGCAACGCGGAACCGGGGGTGCCTTTGGGGGCAACCCGCACCCAGCGCTTGCCCGGTTTGCCCGGTTCATCGAGCCGAGTGTCCTCCAGGAGCACAAAGCCAAGTCCCTCGGTAAAAAAGCAAATGGCCTGATCGTAATCAGCCACCAGCAGGGTCAGCGCCCCTATGTGTTGTGACATGGCAGAAAATCCTCAACGGATGAGTCAACGGGCGCAATGCCCCGGCAAGGGCGCATCATAGCGGCTGGACGGGCAGGGCTCCAGCCGTCATGTGCGTCTTGAAACGACCGATGAGGGGGAGTGAGCACTCAAGGGGCTTCGCGCAGCGTCCGGTAGAGGGTGGTGCGGCTGATCCCCAGCTGGCGCGCGGCCTCGCTCACATTGCCGCCGCATGCCGCCAGGTTTGTTCACGCAAGCTGGTCGCCTCCCCCATCGGCAAGACGCCGGGCTCTGTGGCCACACTGGGCAGATGCAGGTGGGCGGGTTCTATCCAACCCAACCCCTCTGCCAGCACACAGGCCACTTCCAGTGCCTGCTTGAGCTGGCGCACGTTGCCGGGCAGCGGATGGGCCAGCAGCTGTCGCTCCGCATCGCGGGTCAGACGCAGACTCGGGTCCATCTCCGCCAACAGTCGCTGGATCAGCTCCAGACGCTCAGCGGCAGGCCAACGGCGCAGCGGCATCAGCTGCTGACGCCAGCCGCAGATCCGGTAATAGAGGTCTTCGCGAAATGCGCCACTCTGCACCATGGCCGCCAGATCCCGGTGGCTGGCACTGACCAGCCAGAAATCCACCGCCTCCGGCTTGTGACTGCCAACCGGCGTCACGCAGCGCTCCTGCAATACCCGCAGCAGTCGAGTTTGAGCCTGCAGCGGCAGTTCGCCAATTTCATCGAGCATCAGCATGCCGCCGTGGGCTGCGCGCAGATAACCCTGACTGCCCTGGCTGCGGGCACCGCTGAAGGCCCCGCCCACATAGCCAAACAGCTCGGCTTCCACCAGATCTGCTGGTAACGCGCCACAGTTGACGCACACCAGTGGCTGATCCCGCCGACTCGATGCTCGGTGTAGGGCCCGCACCAGATGCTCTTTACCGCTGCCGGTCTCCCCCTCGATAAGCAACGAAATGCCGCGCTCCAGCATCTTGAGCGGCACCTGCTGCGGAGGTAGCACCGAGCTTGAGTGACCCGGCAGGACGGCGCGGGAAGGTGTCGCGTCCGCTTCTGGCACCAGCCGCAAGCCACGCCCCTCGCGCAGCAGTTGCCTGCCATCGAAAGGGTGCAGGCCGAGCCAGAGTCGGCCTGCCCGGTTGGCGCCGAGCAGTTCCCCCTCCTCTCCCAGCAACAGGCGAGCGGACCAGAGGCTCTGGGGATCGAGATCCACCAGCCAGCCCGGCTGACGCGCCAGCAGTGCGTTTTCGAGGGTCATGGCCAGCAGCCGCAACGTGCCCAGCATATCGCCATCGTGATGGGCCGCATCGGTGGAGATATCGAGCACCCCCAGCAATTGCCCATCCGGCCCCAGCAACGGGCAAGCGCTGCAACTGAGGAAGCTGTGCTGGGCGAAGAAGTGCTGATTGCCGAGCACCTGCACTTCACTCTGCTCGGCCAGCGCGGTACCGATGGCGTTGGTGCCCTTGCTCGCCTCACCCCAGCGGGCGCCACTGCGCAAAAAGATACGCTCGGCATGGCGGGCGAACCCCTCATCACCACTGGCGGCCAGAATGGCCCCCTCACCGTCACACAACAACAGGCGACAAGGGCGACCCGCCAGTAACTGGGCAAACAGCGGCAGCACGAAGCGCTGGAAGCAGGCGATCAGCGCCCTGTGCTGCTCCTGACGGGCCGACAGCTCCCCCTGGGGCAGCAAGTCCAGATCGGCACTCTGCTGGCGGCTCAGCCCCTGATGCAGGCAACGCTGCCAGGAACGCTGGATCGGACCGGGACCGGGTTGAAGTGACTCACTCATCACGCCTCCTGTTCACAAACAGCACGACTGTCTCGGCCACTGTCCAGAAACGGTACAGTTTTATCGCAATAGCCGTGGTCATTGGTTAACCAAGATACGCTGCCACACACCATTTGATAACGTTTTTGTAACCTTTTGTCTGCTGGTCAGACCCTTTGGCACGCCCCTTGCGATATCAGCTGGCAACCGGTCTGTCAGCCAGTCCGGTCAGGATCACACACATAAAGGATGATGAGATGATTTATACCGCTCCCGGTCAGGCAGGTGCCCTGGTCAGCTTCAAGTCCCGTTACGACAACTTCATTGGCGGTGAGTGGGTGGCTCCTCGTGCCGGCCGCTACTTTGAAAACATCTCGCCGGTGGATGGCAAAGTATTCTGCGAGGTCGCCCGCTCCGACGCCGCCGATATCGAACTGGCGCTGGATGCCGCCCACAAGGCGTTCACCAGCTGGAGCAAGACCAGCGTCACCGAACGCAGCAACCTGCTGCTGCGCATCGCCGATCGCATCGAGCAGAACATCGAGCGGCTCGCCATCGCCGAAACCTGGGAGAACGGCAAAGCGGTGCGCGAAACCCTGGCGGCAGACCTGCCGCTGGTGGTGGATCACTTCCGCTACTTCGCAGGCTGTATTCGCTCTCAGGAGGGCTCGGCCGCCGAGCTGGATCAGAACACCGTCAGCTACCACTTCAAGGAGCCCATCGGCGTGGTCGGCCAGATCATCCCGTGGAACTTCCCGCTGCTGATGGCCGCTTGGAAGCTGGCCCCTGTGCTGGCGGCGGGTTGCTGCAGCGTGCTCAAGCCCGCCGAGCAGACCCCGGTCACCATCATGCTGATGATGGATCTCATCAAGGACATCCTGCCCCCCGGCGTAGTCAACGTGGTCAACGGCTTCGGCGCCGAGGCAGGTCAGGCGCTGGCCACCAGCAACCGGATCCAGAAACTGGCATTTACCGGTTCGACCGAAGTGGGCGCCCATATCCTGCGCTGCGCAGCCGACAAGCTGATCCCCTCCACCGTGGAGCTGGGGGGCAAGTCCCCCAATATCTACTTCGCCGACGTGATGCAGCACGAGAGCAGCTACATCGACAAGGCGGTAGAAGGGATGCTGATGACCTTCTTCAACCAGGGGGAAGTGTGTACCTGTCCCTCCCGCGCGCTGGTGCAGGCCAGCATCTATGACGACTTCATGGACAGGGTGCTGGCCCGTGCTCGCACCATCGTTCAGGGCAACCCCCTCGATACCGCCACTCAGGTGGGGGCGCAGGCGTCCCGCGAGCAGTTCGACAAGATCCTGGGCTACATGGAGATCGGCCGCGGCGAAGGGGCCAAGATGCTGATCGGCGGCGGCCCGGCCAAGGTGAGCGGACTGGAGGGGGGATTCTACATCCAGCCCACCATCTTCTCCGGTCAGAACAAGATGCGGGTGTTCCAGGAGGAGATCTTCGGGCCGGCACTCGGGGTCACCACCTTCAAGGACGAGGCGGATGCTCTGGCCATTGCCAACGACACCCAGTACGGGTTGGGGGCAGGCCTGTGGACCCGCGACAGCAATCTGGCCTGGCGCATGGGGCGTGGCATTCAGGCTGGCCGGGTCTGGGTCAACTGCTACCACGCCTACCCGGCACACGCCGCCTTTGGCGGTTACAAAAAGTCGGGGATCGGCCGTGAGACCCACAAGATGATGCTGGACCACTACCAGAACACCAAGAACCTGCTGGTAAGTCACGACATCAACCCGCTCGGCTTCTTCTAGCGCAAGCAGATGTCATCAGAAAGGGCGCCTGCGGGCGCCCTTCTTGTTTTGCTTCACCATATGACATGTCCGGCAATTTGTTATCGGGCTGACTGTAGGCGATAACGCTGGGGGGAGCAGCCCAGCTCCCGGTTGAACATGGCGATAAAGGCCGAGGTGGAGCCGTAACCGAGCCGCCAGCTGATCTCCTGAATGGGCATGTCGCCCTTGAGCCAGGCCAAGGCTTTGAGCAGCCGCAGCCGCGCCCGCCACTGACCGAAGCTCATCCCCAACTCCCGCAGACAGCGCCGCGCCAGGGTGCGCTCTGTGGCGTGCAGTTGTCCGGCCCACTGGGCCAGAGTACGGGGGTCGGCAGGATCGCTGTGCAACGCCGCCAGCATGGGAGCCAGCAGCTTGTCCTGACTCATCGGCAGGTAGCTCTCCTGACAACGGGTGCGCGCCAGTCGCTCCACCAGCAACTCGGCCTGACGCTGATCCCACTCATCCGCCATATGGCTCACCCGCCGTTCGCAAAAGTCGCTCAGCAGGGCGCGAATAAGTGGGGTGAGCAGCAGCAATCTGGGCTCTGGCGGCAGCTTGGTCGCCAGCTCGTGGCTGACGTAGATGGAGGTGTAGTCGAGGGTCTGCTCGTTGTAGGAGGTGTGCTCGAGATCCGCCGGCACCCAGATCAGGTAGTCGGCAGGGGCCACCAGTCGCTGATCCCCCAGCTCTATCTCCATGATCCCCAGGCTGATCATATTGAGCTGGCCCCAGGGGTGAGAGTGCAGCACGGTCGCGCTGTCGGCCAGCATCTGCTGGTAACTGAAAAAGAGCGGATTGGGAGCGGGCAGAACGACATCTACCGGCTGAAACTGGTGAGTGGCCATCAGCGCCCCTTGTCAGCGAGAAAGAGGAACAGGCGTGATGCAACGCCCTGTTGGCTCGATCTCCGGCACAGGTCAAAAGCAGCCATCAGTTGCGGGCAGACGCTGCCCGTGTGGGCCGGAATAAGGTACATCAGAAAGAGTTGTCTTTTCTGCTGGGTCATCTGTCTGTTTTACGCTACTTGATAATATAAAGACAAGGGTAGACTTGGCCCCCTGTTAATAAGGAGCCTCTGATGCGAATCTTTTCCCCTCTTCTCTTTCCGCTGATGGCTGTGCTGATCTGGGCTACCAATACCGTGGTATCCAAGGCGGCCGCCAGCGTGCTCGACCCCGCGGCAATCTCCTTCTATCGCTGGGTGATCGCCGCTCTGGCGCTGACCCCCTTCTGCCTGCCGCAGCTGTGGCGCCGCCGTAGCGAGGTTCGCCCCTGGCTCGGCAAGCTGCTGGTGCTGGCGGCGCTAGGTATGGTGCTCTACCAGTGTCTGGCCTATTACGCCGCCCACAGCACCTCGGCTACCAATATGGGGGTGATCGGCTCCCTGATTCCGCTGCTTACTCTGCTGCAAGGGGCGCTCTTCTTCGGCCTGCGTCCCGGCAAACAGGCACTGCTCGGCATGAGTCTCTCCCTGTTCGGGGTGCTCTGGCTGCTTGGCAAGGGCGAACCGCTTGCCCTGCTCCATAACGGCATCAACCCGGGGGATGGCATGATGCTGCTGGGCTCCGCCAGCTACGCCCTTTACGGCCTCTTGATCCGCCGCTGGCACCTGCCGTTTGGCCCCTGGCTCAACCTCTACATGCAGATCCTGCTGGCGGTGCTACTACTGGTGCCACTCGCTCTCAGCGCCGACTCGATGGCGGTGCCGGCCGAAGGGTGGGGACTGGTGCTCTTCGCCGGGCTCGCCTCCTCCCTGTTGGCGGCTTACTGCTGGATGCGCAGCCTCGCCTGCATGGGCGCCGAGCGCACCTCGGTCTTTATGAACCTGATGCCGCTCTGTACAGCGCTGATCGCAGTCGTCGGTCTGGGCGAGCCGATCCATGGCTACCACCTGCTGGGTGGCGGGCTGATCCTGGGCGGGGTGATGGCCTCCCAGCTGAAGGGGCGTGCGCCGGTAGCAGAACGGGAAGCCGCCTGAGAACCAACATCGTCCGGAAACAACAAGGGAGCCCATGGCTCCCTTGTTGTTTCTACAATGCACGCCAGTGAGCATCTCAACCGGCCCGGCGCCAGCGGTAGCGCCGCTCCGGCCGCCCCCGCTGACCATAGTTGAGATCCACATCCACCCGGTCTTCCGACTCCAGATACTCCAGATAGCGGCGCGCCGTGGTGCGGCTGAGGGAGAGTCGCAGCGCCACCGTGTCGGTGGAGAAGACGTTCTCCGGCTCGCCCGCCAGCAGATCCAGCACCTGACGCAGGGTGATGCTGTCGATCCCCTTGGGAGTGACACGCATCTCCTTGATCTGGGAGCGCCCCCCCTTGCCCAGCAGCTTGTCGAGATCTTCCTGCTCCAGCCGACCCCGCTCGCACAGACGGCTATGCAGTTGTAGGATCTCGTCCAGACTCTGCTGAATGCGAAACAGCCGCAATGGTTTGATGACGTAGTCATGAACCCCCAGATTGAGGGCCTGCTGGATGGTCTCCACATCCCGCGAGGCAGTCACCATGATGACGTAGGCTTCGCGGTTGTGGCTACGCAGGCGGCTCACCCACTCAAGGCCGGAGCCATCGGGCAGGGAGACATCCACCAGCAGCAGTTGGGGCACCACACCGGCCATCATGGCATCGGCCTGGGCCAGGGTGCCGGCCCGCCCCAGCAGGGAGAAACCGGGTGTCGCCGCCACCAGCTCTGACAAGATGGCACCGATCCGATCGTCATCTTCAATAACAAGCGTGATTATTGGGTCCATGGCTCACATTAATTGGTTTTTATTCAAGTAGATACCAAACAGGGTGGTCTGCTCGGCGGTTCGCCGCCATTCTATCACACCCTCGTGCCGACCCACTGTCTCCTTGACCAGGAACAGACCCACTCCGTGATCGCCGCTCTGGCGACTCACCCCGTAATCGAACAGGTGATCGGCCAGCTCCTCATCGACCCCCTCGCCGCTATCCTCCACCTCGATCACCAGTCGCCGCCCCACATCGCACAGAGAGAGCAGCACCCGCGGCGGCCGCTGCTGGCGATTGCGCCAGGCCGCCTGCAGGCCGTTGTCCAGCAGGTTGCCAATGAGGGTAATGAGATCGGCCGAGACCGAGGCCGGATACTCCGCCAGCGCCGAATCGGGATCGAGCTCCAGGGTCACCCCCAGCTCGCGAGCCCGGCTGAACTTACCGAGAATAAGCCCCGCCACCGGCTTGTTGTCGATCAGCCGCAGCAGCTCCTGCAGCATGGTCTGGCACGCTTCATTCTCCTGCTGGATCAGCTCCACCGCCTGATCCACATGGCCCAGTTGCAACAGGCCGGAGAGGCTGCTCAGCTTGTTGGCGAACTCGTGGCTCTGCATCCGCAGCATCTCGGCGTACTGGCGCAGGTGGGTCACCTGCACCCCCAGACTGGCGGCCACCTCCGGACGGCTGAAGATCAGCAACCGCCCCGGCGCCTTGCCCTGCACCGCCTGCCAGCGACCGACAAAGGACTCTCCCTGAATGGTGAAGCTCACCTCGCCCCCCTCCTGCTCCAGACAGGGGGCAAGGGGCGGCACCAGCTCCGCCAGCGACTGCCCCTGCAGGGCATGGCGCCCGGTAACCGGCAGCCGCAGCTGATAGCTGGCGGTGCTGTTGATCATGTTGATGTTGCCGCGGCTATCGAGGGCAATCACCCCTTCGGTGATGTGCTCCAGCACCAGATCCTGCAGGGTGAAACGGCGCACGATTGCCTCCGGCTCCAGATCGAGCAGGGTCTTGCGCAGCAGGTATTGCACCCAGAGCGCCAACAGCAGGCCACACCCCAGCACAGCAACGATGGCACTGATGAGCAGGGCTACCCGCTCCATATAGATGCCCTCCACCTGCTGCATCAGGTAGCCCACCACCACGGCACCCATGACGCGCCCATCACCGCCTACCACCGGGGAGAAGCAGCGGATCGCTGGCCCCATGGTGCCCCGGTCCTTGGAGCAGTAGCTGCGCCGCTCCTGCAGCGCGGGCCAGATATCCTCGCCGCGAAACTTCTGCCCCACCAGCTCGGGGTTGGGGTGGCTGAGGCGGCGACCATGCTCATCGGTCACCACCATATAGGTGGCATCGGTGCGGTTGCAGACCGCCTCCACATAGTCGCGCAGGGTAGGATCACTCCCCTGACGCAGAGCCTCGACCACCCGGGTATCCGCCGCCATGACCCGTGCCAGATCGCTCCCCTTATCCTGCAGATTGCTCTCCAACAGATGACGGATAAAGAGGGCCAGCAGGCTGCCCAGAATGAGGATCAGCAGCAGGGAGAGCCCAAGAGAGAGGGTGACCAACTGGTGGCGAAGTTTCATGCACATACCTTAAAACGTCAGGACGCTGCCCAATAGTGCGGATGCCACCAGGTCTGGTCAATCAAAGGAGCCGGATCGCCGACATAATCGGCCAATCCTTCCTCGCGGGCACAGAGCGCCACCGCTCTGGCGACGGCGCGAGCCACCTCTCCCACCTGTTCGATGGGGGGTAGCAGCCTACCCGCCACCAGCGGATAGGCGCCGACTGCCCGCACCGCGGCCAGCAACATGCCATCGCTGATGCGGCGCGCCTTGACGGCGCAGGCCCCGAGACCAATCCCCGGGAAGACATAGACGTTGTTGCACTGGGAGACTACCCGCCGCTCCGCCGTCACCGTTACCGGCGCAAAGGGGCTGCCGGTGGCCAGCAGGGCGCGGCCATCTGTGGCGGCCCACACCTGCTCGGGGGTAGCCTCGGCACTGCGGGTCGGGTTGGAGAGTGGCAGGATCACCGGCTGATCGCACACCTCCCCCATCGCCTGCAACACCTCGCCAGTAAAGAGGCCGCCCTGACCGCTCACGCCAATCAAGACCGCCGGGCGCACCTGACGGATGGTCTCCAGCAGCGAACTGTTCCCCTCCTCCACGGCGCGGGCAAACGGCTGTTGGGCGCGAGTCAAGTTGGGACGATCGGCGCAGACCACTCCGTCCTGATCAAACAGCCAGACGCCGTCGTGACTCCCCGCCAGCTGGGCCAGCATGGCGGCAATGCCGCAACCGGCAGAGCCCGCCCCGACGATCAGCACAGGAGCATCGCACAGGGCGGTACCCGCCTGCTGCAACCCGGCCAGCACGCAGGCGGAGGCGACTGCCGCCGTGCCCTGAATATCGTCGTTGAACATGCAGAGCTCATCCCGATAGCGGGTCAGCAGATTGGCGGCGTGCTTGCCGGCAAAGTCTTCAAACTGCAGCACCACCTGCGGCCAGCGCTTGCGAATGGCGGCCACCACCTTGTCCATGAAGTGGTAATAGCTCTCGCCGTCGATGCGCGGGGATTGCCAGCCGAGGTAGGAGTCATCCTCCAGCAGCTCGGGATTGTTGGTGCCCATATCGACACAGAGCGGCAGGGTGCGGGCCGGGTTGATGCCACCCGCGGCGGAGTAGAGCGCCAGCTTGCCGATACAGATCCCCATACCACCGATACCGAGATCACCGAGCCCCAGCACCCGCTCGCCGTCGGAGATGACGATCACATCCACCTCCTGCTCTACCGACTCGAGGATGTCGTCGAGATCGTCCCTGTCATGCCAGGAGAGATAGAGACCGTGACTGCGAAGATAGAGATCGCTGTGGCGCTGACACGCCCCTCCCACCACCGGGGTGTAGATGATCGGCAGCAACTCAGGCAGGTGGTGGCGCACCAGATCGTAGAACAGCACAGGGTTGTCCTCCTGCAGCTGGCGCAGCAGCAGATGCTGGTCAAACGGACTCTGCATGGCGCTGACCAATCGGTAGATCCGGCGCCGCTGCTGGGAGAGGGACTCCTCCTTATGCGGCATGCGGCCGCGCACGCCCTGACGCTTGCGCTCGGCATAGGGCAGGCTGGTGCCCATCATGATGTCGTTCATTTTGTTTGTTCCTCAATCCGGTATCAGGCGAGCAGGGAGATAAGGGCGGTGGCCAGGATCAGCATCACGGCGCCGCCAAGGCGAGAGGAGATCTGGGCAAAGGGCATCAACTTCATCCGCTGGGCCGCCGAGAGCACGGCTACGTCGCCGGTGCCGCCCATGTTGGCCATACAGAGCCCGCCGGTGATGGCCGCCTCGATGGGGTAGAAGCCGATCATCCGGCCCACCAGCGCCGCGCCGAGGGCGCCACCGATCACGGTGACCATGACCAGCACGAAGTAGCTGACGGAGAAGGCACTGATCAGCTCCGGAATACTGGTATAGGCGACGCCGATCCCCACCAGCAGGGAGGGAGTGAGGTTGCTCACCACAAACTGATACCAGTCGGCCGCCGCCTGCTCATAACGGCGCGGCAGCAGGCCGCTCACCTTGATAAAGGCGACCGCCAAAATCATCAGGGCGAAAGGGTGCATGGGAATAAAGTTGCCAAGCAGGGAGCCCAGCACAAACATGCTGGAGCTGATGAAAAGGCCCATGCCCAGACTCTGCAGGGTCGGCGCTTCGACCTGATCGTCAGCAATGCTCTGGCTATTTTCCTTGACCATCAGCTTGCCGTTGCCGGTCAGGGAGGGGTAACGGCGACCGAGGCGCGCCAGCAGGGAGCCCACCAGAATGGCCAGGGTATTGGCGATCACCACCGCCGGTACCATGCGTGACAATAGATCCGCACTGGACATCTGCATCGGGCCGGAGAGGATCTCCACCAGAGGCACCGCGCCAGCCCCCATGCCACCCCCCATGATCGGCAGGCCGATCAGCAGCACCGCATTCTTGAAGCCATACCCCATCAGGGAGCCGACCAGCCCCACGCTCAGCAGTGCCAGCGCTACGCCGCCAAGAATGACCGGCAGATAGCGCATGGCGGCATTTTTCAGCAAAGCGCCGCTCATGCCAAACACGGAGCCAGTCACCAGACTGGCGATAAAGAAGTTGAGAAAGCCTCCCTCCTTCATGAAGTTGGTGATGACCTGCCCCGCCTGCACCGGCAGCAGCTGGTATTCGAACAGGGCGGCGCCGCCAAAGATGGCGAGGATGGTGCCGCCCCCCAGATATTCACGGATCGGCATGATCCGCTCCCCCAGCTCGGTCAGCAGGGTGCCCAGCACGAACATCAGCGCCAGCGCACCGACCATGCCGAGCGGCAGCGAGCCGTTCCAGCCGGAAAAGAGAACACAGGTCGCCAACCCCAGAAATATAAAGAGCGGCATACCCGCAATTTGTTGGCCGCCCATAAAGGCGGCCTTTTCTTGTGTGGTTTGTAGGGGGGAGAGGTTTTTCATTGTTATGTACTCTGCGTGTGATTGTGGCCGCTACTTTATTGATCCCCCTCGCCCCTGTCGGTTAGCCAGATTGCAAAGCCATATAAAAACATTAAAAACTTAAACATCATGGTGTCGCCAACGCGTGCTGCACAATGGATATTTGGGTGATCAGCAGTAATAACGATGCGATGATCTCTCCCCCTTCGGGGAAATAACAGAGCCAGATGACAAGCTCTGCGACCATTTATCGCCACAGATCCTGTGAGTGATAATCAGCGGGCAATATCATCGCCATAACGCGAGTGCCACGGCATGCCACATTAGGGTTTGAGTCAGCATATAGGAAGCTCTCACGATGAAAAAGGGTGAGGAGAAAGATGCAAAAAGGGGAGATTGAAATAGTGATGAGTCAAGCCAGCGAATACCAGAGCACTGGCTTGAACTCACAAGGATCACACACGGTCAGGTCTATTCTGCCAACAGCAATGGAATATTGGCGGGGTCAAAATCATGACTGATATCGGTACTTCTGATTGCGCCTTCCCGATTCACGCCATGGTGTGACTCTGCACCATATTCTCCATCACTCAACAGCGCTTCAATTGCCAGATACACACATCCACTGTCATATCCATCCACAACCCGTTTCCCCCTTGTTTTATAACCCCATCAATATTAGCGGATAAAAAAAGAGCTGCTCACTGAAGCTGAAAATTTCATGAAAATAATCGCCGGATATCCTCCATTCACGGCGCAATATCCGAATCGGCAAGAGAGCCCCGAGTGGATCAGCCCCGAAAATAATATCAGGGGCTCGAATGCTGCCAACTCGCACCAGCGAAAGCTCCGACCAGAAACATGATCCACATCACACTATTTACTTAGCCTGCTAAACAAGTATGATGGTTAGCAGGCTAAGTAGATTGAGGATGAGAAGATGACGGATCTGGAAAGGTTGCGCGAGCTGTCGCTCGCCGAGCAGATAGCGCGGATGCACCGGCTATGGCGTACTGCCGCCGACCTGGAGCTGGCTCCCCTTGGCCTCACCCATCCCCGCTGGACCGCGCTGTGGAAACTCTCCCGCATGGGGAGCCATGTCAGCCAGAAGACCCTGGCCGAAGCCCTCGAGATAGAGCTCCCCTCCCTGATGCGCACCCTGGGCCAGCTGGAAGAGCAGGGTCTGATTGAGCGCCACTGCTGCAGTCAGGACAAGCGGGCCCGCATCGTCTGTGTGACCCCGGCTGGCCAGACCCTGCTCGATCAGATCGCCGACCGCATCATGAATATCCGCCGCGAGCTGCTGGGGGGTATCGACGAGCAGACCCTGCAGCTGTTTGAAGCCACGGTGCAGCGGATCTCGGCCAACGCCCTCAGCAAAATTGAACAACACCACGACCGACAAGCCGGAGGCGATACAAGCCCTCCCGAGACCGACACAGAGAGAGAATAAGATGACCCCGGATCAACAATTTACCCGCTGGATCAAATGGTCCATGGCTGGCTTTGCCACCTTGTTTGCCTATTTTCTGATAGCCGACCTGCTGATGCCCCTCACCCCTCAGGCGATGGCGACCCGGGTGGTCACCAAGCTGGCCCCCCAGGTGAGCGGCAAGGTGATCGAGGTCGCCGTTCACAACAACCAGCAGGTCAAGAAGGGGGATCTGCTGTTCAGGCTGGATCCGGCCCCTTTTGAACTGGCGGTGGAGCAGGCCCGCCTTGCGCTGGCGCAGGCAGAGCAGCAGAACAGTGAACTGGATGCGGCCCTGACCGCCGCCGTTGCCGAGATCAACGCCAAGGAGACCCTGGCCAGCCAGAAGTGGCGCGAGGCTGAGCGGATCGATGCGCTGTACCAACGTCACATGGTTTCGCTGCAACAAAAAGATGAGGCTGACAGCGCCCTGCGCAGCGCCCAGGCCAACCTGCGCGCCAGTCAGGCCAAATTGGCCCAGATCAAGGCCAGTCGTGGCGTAACCGGTGAGGATAATCTGTTGCTGCGCCAGGCCCGTAACAAGCTGGCGCAAGCGCAGCTGGCCCTCTCTTACAGCCGGGTCCACGCGGATCAGGATGGCACCATCACCAACTTGCAGCTCAAGCCGGGCAGTATCGCCAGCGCTGGCAGCCCGCTGCTGGCGCTGGTGTCGGAACAGGTGGACGTCATTGCCGATTTTCGGGAGAAGAGCCTGCGCCATGTTGGCGAGCAAACCCGCGCACTGGTCGCCTTCGATGGCGAGCCGGGTCAGCTCTATCCTGCTCGGGTAAGCAGTCTGGATGCCGGAGTGAGTGCCGGTCAATTTGATGCCAACGGACGACTGGCCGCACCGGTGGAGTCGGATCGCTGGGTACGGGATGCCCAGCGGATGCGGCTGCACCTCGAGCTGGAGCAGCTCCCCGACCATCTGCCAGCCGGGGCGCGGGCCACGGTACAACTGCTGCCGGACAATGCCCTGACCGCCATGCTGGCACGGGGCCAGATCCACCTGCTCAGCCTGCTCCATTATGTCTACTAACCACGCCACTCACCCGTCGGTCAATACCGCCGCAGCACACCCCGCCGGTGTTGCTGCCACCCACCTCTGGTATCGGCCCCTCACCGGCAACGAGCTGCGCCAGTGCCTGCGCATCGCCTTTGGCTGCACCACGGGCTTTCTGCTCTGCAAACTGTTTGGCTGGAATTACGGGGTCTTCTATACGGTTACACCGGTGCTGCTGCTGGGGATGGTGCCGGTGATGAATGGCCATGCCGCACGCCAGCTGATCGCGGCGGCGGTGGTCTGTGGGGTGGAGGTCGGGCTGCTGGGGGGGCTGTTTGGCAGCCATCCGGCGCTGATGACCCCTATCGCCTTTCTGCTGTTTCTCTACCGCTTCGCCGCCATGTCGCGGGGCAGCCTGTTTCTGTTCGGGGCCAACGGGGTGCTGAGCCTCAGCATCATGCTGCACTTTGCCAGCTATCCGCAGACCGACCTCAACGACCTGATCCTCAACAATATCTGGGCGAGCGTGCTGTCGGTGCTGATCGCCTACCTGATGACCATGCTGATCCCGGATGTGGAGGCCAGACCCAAGCCCGCCTCAGCCCCCAAGGCGCCGCACCGGATGCGCCATGAAGCCCTGCTGGGGGCCACAGTGGCTACTCTGTCGTTTCTGGTATTTCAGGTGTTTGACCTGCGCGACTCCATGTCTGCCCAGGCCACGACCCTGCTGGTGCTGTTCCCCATGCACTGGAACGGTGCGCTGAGTTATGCCCGCAAACGGGCGATGGGCACCTTGCTGGGTGTCACCTTCGGCCTGCTCGGCCAGCTGCTGCTCTATGACTGGTCAGGACAACTGCTGCTTGTCGCCCCGTTACTGTGGCTCGGCGCCATGCTGTTCAGCCATGCGCACGTCAAGGAGGCGGGCGGCTCCGGGGTCGGCTTTGGCGCCCTCACCACCCTCGGCATCCTGTTTGGCCAGTACCTCACCCCGGGCAACGATCTGGTGTTCAGCGCCCTCTACCGGGTGAGCAGCATCCTGTTTGCCATCGTGGTCACCCTGCTGGCCTGCTACCTCGTCCACCGGTTGCTCAACCGCTTCGAGGCGACCCGCTTCGGTTATTGATTTCCTGTTGTAAGCACTGTTGTCAGCCCATGGATGAGCTCTCTTTCGCCCCGTCGCCTGCCGGGGCGTTTTTTCTCTCGCTCGTTGACTTCCCTCACCAATCCTGCTGCCACCACAAGTCAGCGCAGAAGTACGGCTATGCTTGTAAGGCTGCTGTCGATGAGGTGTACCTATGGTGGTTCCGTTGTTAAAAAAATGGCTGGTTTGTCTGATGCTGTTGGCTACCAGCCCGCTCGGGGCCACCCCGCTTGTCATTGGTGCCGAAGATGACTGGGCCCCCTACTGCGAGCGAGACAAGGACAATGAGGATGACCAGCCCCACGGACTGGCGCCTGAGCTGGTAAAGGCGGTGTTCGCCGCCGAAGGGATCGAGATTGTGTTTCGCACCCTCCCCTTCGCCCGCTGCATGCACGATGCGAAAAGCGGCAAACTTGCGGGGTGCTTCAACGCTACCATCACCGAAGAGAACCGCTACCAGTACCACTGGCACGACACCCCCATGTTCGAGGAGGATCTCGCCATCTTCGCCCTCGCCAGCGAACCGCAACGGGATCTCAAGCTCACCTCGCTGGAAGGCAAGCGGGTGGGCATCACGCTCGGTTACACCTATCCCACCGATTTTATGGAGAACCCCAGGATCACTCGCTTTCAGGCCAAATCTGATGCCCAGATCCTCGAGATGCTGGTGCGCGGCCGGGTTGACTACATCCTGATGAACGGCATGCCGGGCTACCTGAAGATCCAGCAGAAACAGCTGACCGGCAAGGTGGTCAAGGTTGGCAAACTCTCCACCGATGGCTTCTGGCTCGCCTTCTCCCGCCACCACCCGCAAGGGGAGGCGCTGGCCAAACAGTTCGAGCAGGGACTGCAGAAGATCAAGAACAACGGCACCTATGAGACTCTGATCCGCCAGTTTGAAACCCGACTTGGCTTGCACTGATGGCGGATGCCTTGCTAACACCGAGCCCCTCCCCCCACTACGGTATGCCGGACAGCCAGCGACGCACCGAATGGCCGCGATGATTGCACAATAACGGCAACCTGTTAGGCTCACGCCCGTATGACACCAATGGAGCTGTAATCATGAATAAAGTACATATGATGGCCGCTGGTGCGCTGGCCCTCGGCCTGCTCGCTGGCTGCAATCAGGGCAATACCCTCTCAGTCACTGGTGGCGAACCGGTCAGTTACCAGTGCGAGCAGGGCAAGAAGGTGCAGGTGCGCTACTTCTCTCTCTCCGACGAAAGCCTCAACTTTATCAAGCTGTCACTGCCGGACGGCAAGGATTACACCCTGCCCCAAGCCGTCTCGGCCTCCGGCGCCCGCTATACGGACGAACACGAGGCCGTCTGGTGGAACAAGGGGGATGAGGGCTTTGTCGAGCTTCGGGATCAGGATGGCGAGTGGCAGACCGCCTACAACGACTGCAAACAACAATAAACGTGACCCCGGCCTGGCCGGGGTCTCTCTTTCTCTGGCATCAGAGTGATGGGGGATCAGTTGATCTCGATCTCGAAGCGGTTGGTCACCTCGACCGGAATGGCATCCGGGTTGCCCTCTGCCGGGCTGTAGCGGATCCGCGAGAGGGTCGCCAGCGCGCTCTGTTCCAGTTCGCCGGGGGGCTCGGCCGCCACCACTTCCGGCTTGACCGGCGTGCCGCTGGCATCGATTTGATAGCGAACTTCCACATATCCCTTGACCGGTTTGGTCGGCAGGGTGGGCTCGTCATTGCCAAGCCATGACCACTGCTTCTCCTGAACCCAGTAGCTGGACAACTGCTCGAGAGGGATAGCGATCGGAGCGCGCTCGTGCGCCACCTCCTGACGGGATGAGCACCCCAGCAACAGTGTCACTGCCAGACCTGACCATACTGCGACTTTCCACTTCATGTAACGCTCCTTGTTCTCTGCCGGTGCTTGTTGCCGGACTGCAGGGCGCTCAACGCGGCCCACTTGGTCAGTCACCCATCCTAACGAAAAAGTATTCGTATGAACATGAACAAAAGGGCCAACCCCGAGAGGTTGGCCCTTTTATCGTCAATAAGCTCACTAACCATCCGCTGGCATCAGCCGCGCTTGTCGCTCACCACCAGCCAGAGCGCATGGACCATGCCCGGCAGACCGCCCATCAGGGTCAGCACTATGTTGATTAAAAAGTGCAGGCTAAAGCCCACCTGGATAAACGCGCACACAGGGGGCAGGAAAATGGCCAGCAGGATCTTGAGCAGATTGTTCATCTCGGCTCTCCTCTTCAAGAATGTCGTCAGGATTGGAATGGGCTAACCATAAACATCCCGGACTTCAACTGCAAACCAGACAGGGAATTCGCTCACCCGCATCACGCCAGGCGTTGAGGTCGTGGATCTGCTGATTGCTGCTGCCACGCCAGAGCAGGCCCGGATCTGCCAACGCCTTTTCATACTTGCCATCCACCAGCACATCCAGCAGGGCGACCAGCTCGCGCTGGGCCTCTGACAGTTCGCCGAGCAGATAACCGGTCCAGCACCAGATATCCTTGCCCGGACACTCGGCGCGCACCCGTTTCACCAGCGCCAGCACGTGGGGCACGTTGGCCGGGTGGAGCGGATCGCCGCCGGAGAGCGACAGACCTCGCCGTTTGATGCGGCTGTCGTTGAGATCCGCAATGATGCGATCGCTCATCGTCTCATCGAACGGCTTGCCGCCATCGAGCCGCCAAGTGCTCTGGTTGTAGCAACCCGGGCACTGGTGCTCGCAACCGGAGACAAACAGAGTGGCACGGGTGCCGGGGCCGTTGATCACATCAACCGGGTAGTATTGGTGGTAGTGCATCGTTTGTTTCCTGCCTCGTTCACGGGAAGGCGGCATAGTTGCCGCCCTCCAATGAAAATGGCCCCTTGCGTCAGGGGCCAGCTCTTCATCGCTTGTGCGCTTACATATGTTTGACGCGGCGCTTCACCTCTTCCTGCTTGCCCGCATTGAAGGGGCGCGCATCGGGGCTGCCGAGGTAGCCGCAGACACGGCGGGTCACCGACACCTTGGCCGGGTCATGGTTACCGCAGCGCGGGCAGGTAAAGCCCTTGGAGGTGCACTCGAATTCGCCGGTAAAGCCGCAGTCGTAGCACTCGTCGATGGGGGTGTTGGTACCGTAGTAAGGCACCTTGTCATAGCTGTAATCCCAGACGTTTTCGAGCGCTTCCAGGTTGTGCTGGATGTTGGGGTATTCGCCGTAGCAGATGAAGCCGCCACTGGCGATGGGCGGATAGGGCGCCTCGAAGTCCAGCTTGTCGTACGGGTTGACCTGCTTCTCCACATCGAGGTGGAAGCTGTTGGTGTAGTAGCCCTTGTCGGTCACGCCGGATACCACGCCAAACTCTTTGGCGTCGATGCGGCAGAAACGGGTGCAGAGGTTCTCGCTCGGGGTGGAGTAGAGGCTGAAGCCGTAGCCAGTCTCCTCTTTCCACTCATCAATGGCTGCCCTGAGACGGGCGATGATGGCGATGGCTTTCTGTTGCAGCTCGGTGCTGTCAAACAGGTGAAGCTTGTCACCAAACAGGGCGTTGATGGTCTCGTGAACCCCGATATAACCGAGGGAAATGGAGGCACGACCGTTCTTGAAGATCTCGCTGACGTTGTCGTCCGCCTTCAGCCGCACGCCGCAAGCCCCTTCCATATAGAGGATCGGTGCAACCCGTGCTTTCACCCCGTCCAGACGGGTGATGCGGTACATCAGCGCCTTCTTGGCGACCCGCAGGGAGGCATCGAGACGATCCCAGAAGTCCGCTTCGTCACGGGATTTCAGGGCAATGCGCGGCAGGTTGAGGCTCACCACACCCAGGTTGTTGCGACCTTCGTGGATCAGCTCGCCATTCTCCTCGTAGGCACCGAGGAAGGAGCGGCAACCCATGGGGGTCTTGAAGGAGCCGGTCACTTTCACGACCTGGTCGTAGTTGAGGATGTCCGGATACATCCGCTTGGAGGCACACTCCAGCGCCAGCTGCTTGATGTCGTAGTTGGGATCGCCCTGCTTGTGGTTAAGGCCATCCTTGATGGCGAACACCAGTTTCGGGAACACGGCAGTCTTCTTGTTCTTGCCAAGGCCAGCGATACGGTTGCTGAGGATGGCGCGCTGGATCATCCGCGACTCCCAGCTGTCCCCCAAGCCAAAGCCGAAGGTGACGAACGGCGTCTGACCGTTGGCGGTGTGCAGGGTATTGACTTCGTACTCCAGTGACTGGAATGCGTCGTAGCACTCTTTCTCGGTGCGAGCCATGGCGTAGGCTTCCACATCGGCAATGCCCCACTCTTCGGCCACTTCACGGTGTTTCTGCCAGCTGATGGTCACATAGGGGGCCAGCACTTCATCGATGCGGTTGATGGTGGTGCCGCCATAGATGTGGCTCGCCACCTGGGCGATGATCTGGGCGGTCACGGCCGTGGCGGTGCTGATGGATTTCGGGGTATCGATCTCCGCATTGCCCATCTTGAAGCCGTGGGTCAGCATCCCTTTCAGATCGATCAACATGCAGTTGAACATCGGGAAGAAAGGTGAGTAATCGAGATCGTGGAAATGCAGATCACCGCTCTCATGAGCCTGAACCACATCACGGGGCAGCATGTGGCTGGTGGCATAGTGCTTGGCGACGATACCGGCCAGCAAGTCGCGCTGGGTCGGGATCACCTTGGAGTCTTTGTTGGCATTCTCGTTGAGCAGGGCAGCGTTGGTCTGCTCGACCAGACCGCGGATCTCCTGCGCCAGACGGCCGCGCGCCTCGCGAGCCTGATCCCTGTCGTGACGATATTCGATATAGGCACGGGCGATGGCCTTGTCGTCGGAAGCCATCAGGTGGTTTTCGACCCGGTTCTGGATCTCGTGGATATCAACTTCACCACGCCCTTCCAGCTCCTGACTCACGGCATTGGCAATGCGGGAGGCGAGTGCCGGATTGGCCTGATTGACCGCTTCCGCCGCACGGCTGACCGCCTCTGCAATCAGCTGGGCATTGAATGGTGCGCGACATCCGTCACGTTTGATCACAACCGGTTTCATGAATTTTCCCCGTTAAAAGGCCAGGCATTTGCCTCTGGCTCACCCTTGTTGGGCCCCCCTCCCGGCATCTCGTCCTGGACGCAAATAAATTCAGCCGAGGCTTGACAAGCCTGGGCTGAAGATAGGAGAGGAACAGCTTATACACAGCTTAATAACACAACATATAGGGATTAAAAACGAATGCGTCCCTATATGTGGTGTCTATTAGGCACCAAAGCGCAGCCTCATTTCTTGATCCAGAACAGGTTTTTCAGCGAGCGGGACAGTTCACGACCAACCAAAAAGAGCCCCGTTCAAATCCAATCTCAGGCAGAGTGCGGGCTGGCGTCCGATCCGCCCACCCGAAAAAAAATCGCCCCCCACCGCGCCGGTTTCGAGATGACAGCGCCAACCAAAACCGCCCATACTGAACAAGAACTCTCTCCCCCTCGACAAGGGACAACCCATGCGCACCTCCATGCTGTTGCTACTGTTATCCACCCTCTCACTGCCGCTCTGGGCTGCCAACATTCTGGTGATCAGCAGCTACCATCCCGAATACCTGTGGGACCAAAGCTACAACAAAGGGCTGCTCGATGGTTTGCAGGGTGAGCACAAGATCACTCACTTCTATATGGATACCAAACGCCATCCACGGGAGAAGTTCGACGAAATAGCCCAGCAAGCCATCGCCTTTTATCTCAAGAGCAAACCGGATTTAGTGGTACTGGGGGATGACAACGCCATCAACTATCTGGCCAACGAGATCGCCTCGCTGGGTACCCCGGTGGTCTTTCTCGGCATGAACGAGAATCCCCGCCTCAAGGGCTTTGTCGGCCACCCCAAGATCACCGGCGTGCTGGAGCGCCCCCTGCTCAAGCGCAACATCAGCGAAATAAGCCAGATGATGGGGGGGCTCGACAAGGCGCTGGTGCTGTTTGATTCCAGCAATGTGGCCCTCACTGCCATTGAGGATGAATTCAAGACCCAGACCGAGCTGCGGGTCGGTCAGACCCGGATCAACAGCCAGCTGATGGGGGATTACAGCCTATGGCAGGAGGCAGTGCTCAACGCCAAGAAGAACGGCTATCAGGCGATCTTCCTCGGCCTCTACCACACGCTGGTCGATGACAATGGCAAGCATGTGAGCGAAAAGACGGTGCTGGAGTGGACCAGCGCCAACACGCCGGTGCCGCTCTTCTGTTTCTGGGAGTTTACCGTCGGCAAGGGGATGGCCATCGGCGGGCTGGTGCTGGACGGCCACGATCAGGGGATACAGGCAGCCAGCCTCATCAATACCATTCTGGCGGGCACCCTGCCCCGTACCATCTCCCCGCGAGCGGCCCTGCGCGGCGAATATGTCTTCAGCAAGAGCGAACTGGCCCGCTGGCAGCTCACCGTGCCCGACAAATGGCGCCACAAGATCCTCTGGCGTGAGTGACCGCCGAAACAAAAAAGAGAACCCGGCCATGCCGGGTTCTCTTATATCGGGTGCTGCGGTTAGCAGGTTTGGTGAGAGCTATCAGCCTTGCAACGCATGTTGCAGCTCCTCTTCGGTCCAGATGGTAATGCCGAGCTCCTGCGCCTTGGTCAGCTTGGAACCGGCCGCTTCCCCCGCGACCAGCACATCGGTCTTGGCAGATACCGAACCCGCCACCTTGGCTCCCAGGGCCTGCAGCGCCGCCTTGGCGTCGTTGCGCGACAAGGTGGTCAGCGTACCGGTCAGCACGAAGGTCTTGCCGGCAAAGGGTTGCTCCGCGGCCTCTTTCTTCTCGATGGCCGGCCAGTGGATGCCGGCAGCCAGCAAGGCCTCCAGCACCTCCACGTTGTGGGGCTGACGCAAGAAGTAGTAGACATGCTTGGCCACTACATCGCCCACATCGGCCACTTCGAGCAGTTGCTCCACCGATGCTGCGCGCAGTGCATCCAGGGTGAGGAAGTGGTTGGCAAGGTTGAGCGCAGTCGCCTCCCCCACTTCGCGGATCCCCAGAGCAAACAGGAAGCGCGGCAAGGTGGTACTGCGCGCCGCATCGATGGCGGCTACCAGATTGAGGGCCGATTTTTGCCCCATCCGCTCAAGACCGGCCAGCTGGATGGCGTTGAGGCTAAACAGATCGGCGGGAGTCTTCACCAGCCCCTTGTCCACCAACTGCTCGACAATCTTGTCGCCAAGGCCGTCCACATCCATGGCGCGACGGGCGGCGAAGTGCTTGATCGCCTCCTTGCGCTGCGCCTCGCAGAACAGGCCACCGGAGCAGCGGGCAACAGCTTCCCCTTCCAGCCGCTCGACCGCAGAGCCACACACCGGACACTCGGTCGGGAAGAGGATCGCGCGGGCGTCGCTTGGGCGCTGTGCCTCCACCACAGCGACGATCTGCGGGATCACATCCCCCGCCCGGCGCACGATCACCGTATCGCCAATCATCACGCCGAGACGTTCAATTTCATCAGCATTGTGCAGAGTGGCATTGGAGACAGTCACGCCGCCGACAAACACAGGTTTAAGCTTGGCGACCGGGGTCACGGCGCCGGTGCGGCCGACCTGAAACTCGACGTTCTCAAGCTCTGTCATCTCTTCTTGCGCCGGGAACTTGTGGGCGGTCGCCCAGCGCGGGGCGCGGGCCACAAAGCCGAGCTCCTCTTGCAGAGCGATAGCATCCACCTTGTAGACCACGCCGTCGATCTCGTAAGGGAGCTCGCCACGGCGAGCCAGAATGTCGTCGTGGAACGCCTGACAACCGGCGGCCCCCTCTTTGAGCTTCACCTCGGGACTAAGCGGCAGCCCCCACTCCTTGAGCTGGTTGAGGCGACCAAAGTGAGAGTCACCGAGCAGCTCGCCGCCAACACCGACACCGTAAGCGTAAAAGCTCAGGGGACGGCTGGCGGTGATGCGTGAATCGAGTTGACGCAGGCTGCCGGCGGCGGCGTTGCGCGGGTTGACGAACACCTTCTCGCCCGCTGCCAGCGCCTTGGCGTTCATCGCCTCAAAACCGGCCTTGGGCATAAAGACTTCGCCACGCACCTCGAGCCGCTCTGGCCAGCCAGTGCCGCGCAGCGCGAGCGGAATGGCCTTGATGGTGCGCACGTTCTCGGTGATCTCCTCACCAGTGGCGCCATCGCCCCGGGTGGCCGCCTGCACCAGCTGACCATTAACATAGAGCAGGCTCACCGCCAGACCGTCGAGCTTGGGCTCGCAGCAGAAGGTGAAACGCACGTCACGCTTGAGGCGATCGCTCATGCGCTGTTCGAACGCCTGCAACTCTTCGCTGCTAAAGACGTTATCCAGACTGAGCATGGGGATCTCGTGACGTACCTGTTTGAAGGCGGTCAGCGGCTGACCGCCGACCCGCACGCTGGGTGACGCCGGTGTTTTCAGCTCGGGATTCTCGGCCTCCAGCGCAATCAGCTCGCGCATCAGACGGTCGTATTCAGCGTCGGGTACGGTCGGATTATCCAGCACATAGTACTGGTGACCATATTCGGTAAGCAGTTCACACAATTGACGGTGGCGGGAGAGGGTGTCGCTCATGAAAAAGTCTCGAAGTGTGATTGAACATCCGGCCGGGGTAGAAACAAAAATGCGGTACCAGGGTACCGCACTTTTTCTTCACTCGACCCGCATGGCGTATTAGTCGCGACTGGCCTCGTAGGCAGCCAGCTCGTGACGGTAACGGGCAATTGTCTCGTCGCTCAGCGGGCTGCGATCCATATCTGTCAGCATGGCATCGAGATCGCTGGCCAACTGATCGGCAGCCTGCAGCATATCCTCGAAGGCAAACGCGGCATTGCTGCGCAGCGGCAGTTGCATGAACAGGGAGACACCCGGTGTGGTGAACTGCTCCATCCGGTACGGGTTAAAGGTACCCGGCTTGACCATGTTGATCATGGAGAAGAGCACTTCACCCTTACCGTTGGGATCTTCGTGACGGTGGAAAATATCCATCTCGCCAAACTTGAAGCCCAGCGCCATCAGGGATGAGAGCAGGGTCGCACCTTGCAAGTCGTGACCAGGACGGCCCATCAGGTTGATGACATAGACATCCTGCCAGATCTTCTCGACCGGCTGGGGCGCCATGCGCGGCTCTTCAACCACAGGTGCAGGTGCCACATAGGCCGGCTCTTCATAAACAGGCTCGGGAGCCACATGACGGGGCTGCGGCTGATATTCCGGCTCGGGAGCACGCACCGGTTCTGCACGCACGGTGTCGGCGGTACGGACTGTCTCTGCACGGGCACCAAAAGTTGGAGCGGTCGCGTAAGCGGGCTCAACCAGCGGCTCGTCATCCAGCGACTGCATCATGGGCTCGCGCTGGGGACGGGAACGGTAGACCGGGGTACGACGATTGACCTGAGCAGGTTTACGCACCGGCGCGGCGGGCGCCTCGTCGATCTCCTCGGGCAGCGGTTCGTCGAACGCTTCCTCCTCTTCATAGACAGGAGGCGGCGGAACCGGGCGGGCAGCAGGCTTGCGCACTACGGGCGGCGGCAGATCGTCCTCGTCATCTTCATCATCAAAGGCGGGGACGGCAGGGCGACGACCGAGTTCCGGCTGGCGGCTCTCTTCACTGCGCAGCTTGGGCTCGGCACGACGGCCACCACTGACCACGCGTACCTGGCCGATGCCATCGCTGTCGAAGGCGTCGTTATCACGATCCCGCGACTTGGAGTCCATCCGTCCAATCGGTTTCTCTTTGATCGGTGCCTGACGATTCTTTTTGTTGCTCCACAACCCGTGAATGAGCAATGCCGCAATAGCAATACCGCCCAGGGCAACCAAGATGTAACGCAATTCCTGCATTAGCTGCTTCTCTTTCTAGTTTTGCTCAGCCAAAGCGACGGCTTCACCGATATCGACCGACACAATGCGAGAAACCCCGGGCTCTTGCATCGTGACGCCAACCAGCTGCTCGGCCATCTCCATGGAGACCTTATTATGACTGATGTAAACGAACTGTACTGTGCTCGACATCTCTTTGACAAGAGAACAGAAGCGACCGACGTTCACTTCATCGAGCGGTGCATCCACCTCATCCAGCAGACAAAAAGGTGCTGGGTTGAGTCTGAAGATGGCAAAAACCAGCGCAAGCGCGGTTAACGCCTTCTCCCCCCCGGAAAGCAGGGCAATGGTAGCATTCTTCTTACCCGGAGGTCTCGCCATGATGCTCACTCCGGCCTCCAAAAGATCATCGGAGGTGAGCTCAAGCCAGGCACTGCCCCCACCGAACACTTTCGGAAACAGGGATTTTAAATCTTCGTTGACCTTATCGAAAGTGTCCCGGAACCGTATTTGTGTCTCTTTATCAATTCTTTTAATGGCTTGGCTCAAGGTTTCCAGCGCTTGCTCGAGATCCTGACACTGATTTTCAAGATAGGTTGCCCGGGTTTTCGCCTCTTCGTACTCCTCCAGCGCCGCTAGGTTGATGGCGCCGAGCGCCTCCACTTGCGCCTCCAGGGTCTGGATCTCCTGCCGCAGCTTGCTGCGATCAGCGGCGATCAGCACCGCCTGATCGAGATCCACCAGTCGAACCCCCAACTCTTCGAACTGCTCGTGCAGCCCTTGTCGACGGGTGAGGTTGCGTTCGCGCTCAAGGCGCAGGGTTGCCAGCTTCTCCTGCAACGTCACCAGCTGCTTGTGATCGGCACTTCTGGCCTGTTCCAACTCACCGAGCTGGCGCTCCAGCTCCGCAAGCCGTTGATGGCAGGCGAGCTGCTGCGCCTCCAGATTGCGCTGCTCGGCCAGCAGGGGCGCCAGATCCGGCACCGCTTCGCTATCCGGCCCTTTCAGCCCGGCCAGCTCCAGCCCGAGCCTCGCCAACTCCTCTTCGCCCAGGGTAATGAGTTGGCGCAGATTGCCCAACTCCAGTTGCAAACGCTGGCAGGTCGCTTGTTGCTGCTCGCGGCGCACACGGGCCTCGTCGACCGCCCGCTCGCAGCGGGTCAGCAGCTCCTGGGCGAGCTGCAACCCTTGTGTCAGCGGCTCCCCCTGCTCCTGCAACTCGGCAAGGCGCGCCTCATCGAGTTCCAGTTGTTCACGGGCGCTGGCCAGTCGCTCTGCCTCTTCGGCCTGTTCCTGATCAAGCCGGATCAGCTCTTCGCCGAGCTGACCGAGCCGCTGCAACCGCTCCTGCCGCTGACCCTGTTGCAGGCTCCAGGCTTCGCGCAGTTGTTGCCATTTCTGCTCTTGCTCGCGCAAGGTTCGCTGCGACAACTCCTGCGCACTGGCAAGCTGGGCGCGCCGGGCATCGGCAGCAACAAGTTGCTCGCTCAGCTGTGCCAGCCCCTCGGCAACCCTCTCCTGCTCGGTATGCAACCGCTCACGCTCACCGAGCAGTGCCATGGTGCCGAGCGCCGCGCCCTGCCCCAGATCTGCCCAGTTTGGCCCCAGCCAGTCGCCAGCAGGAGTCAGTACCGACTCACCGGCCGCAAGGCTTGGCTGGCGGGCCAATGCGGCCTCTCGGCTCTCCACCAACCAGATGGCATTGAGGAAGGCGGGAATATGCTCGCCGCCCAGTTGCGCCGCCAGCGTACCGGCAACTGCCGGTTGCGCCGGGCCAATCCAGAGCCCCTCTTGCGCCAGATTGCACTCGTCCGCCGGCGTTGCGGTGAGCCAGCGACCCAGCACCTTGTCGAGTGCCTGTGCCCACTCAGGGGCAACCTGCAGTCGATCGGCCAGGGTCGCCCCCTCCATCTGTTCGCCGAGGATCTGATCCAGGGTCGCCAGCCGCGCCTCCAGCTCCCGCTGCAGGCTCAACTGCTGGCCATGCTGCTGCTTGAGTTGTTCATGGGCCTCGACAGCCTGCGCCAGCTGCTCGGTCAGCTCGTCATTGGCCGCCCGCGTCAGCTCCAGCTCACCACTCAGGGCATCGAGGGCCGGTTGCAGATCGTCGGCCTCTGTATCGAGAGGGCCTGCGCGTTCATCTTCCAGCTTGAGGCGCGCCAGCCGGGTCTTGGCCTGCAGCTCCTGCAAACCACCCAACCGGGTACGGGTCTGGTTGAGCTGCCCCTGCAACCCGGCTAACTGTTGTTGCCACTGCTGCTGGCGCAGGCGGGCCTGCTCCAGCTGCTCGCTGGCGTGCTGACGGGCCTCCTGCTGCTCGGTGAGCAACTGCTCACACTGCTCCAGCCGGGAGCTCTCCTGCTCGGCGCGCAATACCCCTTCGGTCAGCTGATCCTGCTGGCTGGCCAGCTGCGCCTTGCGAGTGGCGATCCGCTCGCCGAGCGCCTCTGCACGGGCCTGCCAGTCGCGCCCCAGTTCACTCTGGTGCAGTTGCTGTTGTTCGAGGCGGGCGATAGCTTGCCCGCCGAGAAAAATCTGTTGCTGACGGCTCGCCTGCTCGGCTTGCGCCTCTTGTCTGGCAACCGACAGGGTGACGTGGCGCCCCTCATCGGCGATGCGCTTTGCATCGAGCGCCGCCAGCGCCTGCTCGGCCTGCGCAAGTTCGGTTTTAGCCTCGCCAAGGCGCGTCTCCAGCGCCCACAACTCGGAGCCAATCAGCTCGGCGCGAGCTGCGCGCGAACGACTCTTGAGCTGTTTGTAGCGCTCGGCCGTTTCGGCCTGGGCTTTGAGGTGGTCAAGGCGCGAACCCAGCTCGCCGCGAATATCGCCGAGGCGCTCCAGGTTCTCCTGAGTGTGGCGAATGCGCTGCTCGGTCTCGCGGCGCCGCTCCTTGTAGCGGGAAACCCCGGCGGCCTCTTCCATAAAGAGCTTGAGATCGGCCGGACGTGACTCCACCAGTCGGCTGACAGTGCCTTGCTCGATGATGGCGTAGCTGCGGGGGCCAAGACCGGTGCCGAGGAAGAGGTCGGTCACATCCTTGCGGCGGCACTTCTGGCCGTTGATCTGATAGTGGTTGGAGCCATCGCGCAGCACTTCGCGGCGCACCGAGATCTCGGTAAAGCGGCCGAACTCGCCGGGCACCCGGTTGTGGGGATTGTCGAACACCAGCTCGACCGAGGCGCGCCCGTGCGCACTGCGATTGATGGAGCCGTTAAAGATGACATCGGTCATGTTCTCGCCGCGCAGATGGCGGGCGGAGCTCTCCCCCAGCACCCAGCGCACCGCGTCGATGACGTTGGATTTGCCACAACCGTTAGGGCCCACCACGGCGGTCATGTCTGCCGACAGTTCGATGCGGGTCGGCTCGACGAACGACTTGAAGCCGGCGAGTTTGATCAGTTTCAGACGCATGGCGACCTGTATCAGTGGCTAAATAAAGAGGATGCGGGCAGGTGACTTTACCGAATCCAGACCCGGCTTTGTGTGTAATATGCAGGCATCATCCCCATTCATGCCCGATTTTTGGTCGCCACGGCACGAAACAAGGAATAGTCGGCGACTTTACCAAATTAAAGGCTTGTTTGTAATATGCTGGCAGTTCTCCCATGCATAGATGGAGCTCACATGAGCCAATCACCCCATATTGTCAAAGATTCAATCAGCGGTGCAGACTATTTCCTGCGCGGGTTTTCCCTTATTCGCCAACCGGGCATCCGCACCTTTGTGCTGATCCCCCTGCTGGTCAATTTCGTGCTGTTTGCCGGGGCCTTCTATGCCCTGCTGCTGCAACTGGACGGCCTGTTCGCCTGGCTCCATCAGCAGATCCCCGCCTGGCTCGACTGGCTGGACTATCTGCTGTGGCCCATCGCCCTCATCACCATACTGGTGGTCTTCTCCTTTATCTTCAGCTCGGTTGCCAACTGGGTAGCCGCCCCCTTCAACGGCCTGCTGGCGGAGAAGGTGGAGCAGATCCTCACCGGTCAGCCCGCCAATGACAGCGGCATGCTGGATATCGTCAAGGATGTGCCACGCACCTTCGGCCGCGAATGGACCAAGCTGAAGTATTACCTGCCCAAGGCCATTGGCTGCCTGATCCTGTTTCTGATCCCGGTGGTAGGCCAGACCCTGGCGCCTGTGCTCTGGTTCCTGTTCAGCGCCTGGATGATGGCGATCCAGTATGTGGATTATCCGTTCGACAACCACAAGATCGACTTCATCACCATGCGTGACGCCTTGAAGCAGCGCCGCGGCAAGTGCCTCAGCTTCGGCGCTCTGGTGACCCTCTTCTCCGCCATTCCGGTGGTGAACCTCTTCGTGATGCCGGTCGCCATCTGTGGCGCCACCGCCATGTGGGTCGATCACTACCGGCAGGAGCAGTTGGGGCGCTAACCCTTGAACATTGATTAGAAAAAAGCACCCGAAACGGTGCCTTTTTCGCATTTGGCATGAATTAAATTAATGCATGCATTCGATAGCTTGTCCCATATGACACGAGTTGGTAGGATTCTGGCCTTTCTCGTTCCCTGGGATATCTCATGTTACATGCACTCTTCTTGGTGGGCCTGGTGGCCGAAGGGATGACCGGCGCGCTGGCCGCGGGTCGGCGACGGATGGATCTGTTTGGTGTGGTGATCATCGCCTCGGCGACGGCCATCGGTGGTGGCACCATTCGCGATGTGCTGCTCGGCCACTATCCGCTGCTCTGGATTGAACATCCGGAATACGTGCTGCTGGTTGCCGCAGCTGCGATGGCAGGTGTGGTCTCCGCCCCCCTGATGCGCTACCTCGGCAAGCTGTTCATGGCCCTTGATGCCCTGGGACTGGTGGTCTTCTCCATCTTCGGTGCGGCCCGGGCGCTGGATATGGGCCACGGCGCCGGTATTGCCTGCATCATGGCGGTAGTGACCGGGGTCTTTGGCGGGGTGCTGCGGGATCTGCTCTGTCAGCGGATTCCGCTGGTGTTTCGTCGCGAGCTCTATGCGGCCATTTCGCTGATCACCGCAGCCCTCTACTGTCTGGCGCTGGATCAGGGCTTGCCCACCAACTGGGCAGCGTTCGGTTCCATCGGGATCGGCTTTGTGCTGCGGCTGCTGGCTGTACGCTTCAAGTGGGGTCTGCCCACTTTCAACTACCAGTACGCGACCCATTGAGTACGCCAGCTTCTGGCGAAGCAGGTTGGATTGCGAGCAACAAAAAAGCGCCCGAGTGGCGCTTTTTTCATGGACGTTCTGCGACTCAGTTAATCCCTTCCGAGCTGAAGAAGGTCGCCTTGTCGGCGATAAAGCGGATCTTGATGTTCTTCCCTTCCCCGCCCCAGAGGCAGCTGGTAGTGCCCAAGGCATCATCACAACGCTCCGCCTTGCCCAGAATGGTGCTGGCCTCGGCGTAGCTCATCCCCATCTTCAACTGGTCGTAATTTTCACGGTTGAGCTTGCTGCAACCGGTCAACAACAGGGCGATCAGGCCGCCAATCACTATCTTTTTCATCGCAATCTCCTCTCTGGTGGGAAGAGCTTGGCAGTTTGCCAACCCCTTTACCAGCTGCGCACCGGGCCGGTATCGAGGTGAACGAAGTTATCACGGGGATAGTAACCAACCCCACCCACCTTGAGCTGGAGCGCCGCCTTGCGCAGATGGGCCAGCTGTACGCCGGGGATCCGCACATCCACCGCCTGCCCCAGGGTGTGGTAGCTGTGCTTGGCCACACCGCGGCTCTTGTGGCGCTTCTGACGATTGGTTGCCGGGGCGCGATAGCCGGAGATCAGCTGGATTTCGCTGCGCCGACCCAACTTGTGCTGCAACAGGAACAGCTGATCAAACAGCTTCTTGTCGATGTTGAACACTTCATTGCGCCGGTAATCGCGGAAGATGTGGTTGAGCTCGGCCAACCCGTCGCTCAGATAGTGGCCATTCTCCCAATAGCTGGCACGCACCCGCTCGCCGGTATTGAGATTGAAGAAACTGAGTTCACGCCCGGTGGTACTGCGGCTGGCCAGTGCAGGGAAGGAGATCAGCGAGCTGCCCAGCAGGCAACCGGCTCCCAACAACAGGCGACGTCGACTTATCTCTTGTTCCAGCATAAGGGGTTCGTCCATCGCAGATTCAAGCGAAAAGGTGAATAAGCTCACTGAGTGAATGTCATACAGGCGCTTGAAACTACCCTCCGGCGGGGGGGCCTGTCAAACCTCAATCGCCCACAGAAAAGCCCGGCACAGGCCGGGCTTTTCACTCTGTGGCAGGGATCACAGCAGGCGGCTCTGGAAGCTGACCCGATCAAATCCGTAGATGTCGTTACGCAATTGCTGGCGACCATTTTCGTCGATCCAGCTGCTCCAGTAGACGGTAAAGACCGGGATCGGCGTGGTGAGCGGCAACCATTTGGTCTGGCTCTCCTTGAGGATATTGGCCACCTTGTCCGGCTGATAGCGGGAGTCCGCCAACAACAGCTCGGCCAGATCGTCCGCATGTTCCACCCGGATGCAGCCCGAGCTGAAGGCGCGCGCCCCCTGTTCGAACAGCGCCTTGCGCGGGGTGGAGTGCAGATAGATGGCGTCATTGTTGGGCAGGTAGAACTTGTAGCGCCCTAGGGCATTGTGATCCCCCGGCTTTTGCCGCAGGCGATAGGGGAAACCGGCGGCCAGCGCCTGATGCCACCCCTCTTCGGTGAACTGGACCGGATTGCCCTCGCTGTCGATCACCTCGAACTGCTCGCGACTCAGGTACGCGGGATCGCGACCCAGCTTGGGCAGGATGTCCTTGCTCAGGATCGAGCGCGGCACATGCCAGGAAGGATTGAGCACGATGGAGCGAATTTCGCTGGCCAGAATGGGGGTGGCCCGCTGCTCCTTGCCGACGATGACCCTGCTGGTAAACACCTCGTTGCCGGACTCCACCACACTCAGGCGGTAGTCAGGAATATTGACCAGCACGTAGCGGCCACCGGCGAGTTGATCCACCAGATCGCGACGCCACAGGTTACGCAGCAGCAGGCTGGCGCGCACTTGCGGGCCGGTATTGAGCCAGGAGCGGGTCTGACGGCCGATAATGCCGTCCGCGGTGAGACCGTGACGACGCTGGAACTGCTTGATGGCCTGCTCGGTATCACCATCGTAAATCTGATCACCATGGCTCGGGGCGCTGTCGCCCAGCTCGTTGAGCATGGCGCGGATCTGGCCAAGCTCGGTGGAGCGCTCTCCGGCACGCAGGGTTGGCATATCGAGGGTCGGCCACTTGCTGGCCATCGGCATTGCCAGCAGTTTGTGCACTTTGGCCCGCACCGCCTCGTATTCCGCCACCTGGGGGCGCAGAGATTTCACTTGGGTGAGCAGGTCATCATCGCTGGGTTGGGTCACCACAGGGCGGTTCAAATCGAGCTTAAGGGTCTTCATCTGCTCGCGAGAGACCAGATCCATCCCCCGCCAGGCGTGCTGGAAACGGCTCAGCTTGGTAAAAATGTCGTCATAGATGGCACCACGCTTGTCTGTATGGGTGGCCTGCAGGCGCTTCCACAGCGTGAAAAAATCGGGGTGCAGCTGGGCAAGCACAGCCTCTTGCAACTGCTGCTCCAGCTCGACACGGGCCTGTTCGGCCTGACTGCCCTGATACCAGTCGTGTCCGGTTTCACTGGCCGCCACCACAACTTGTGCTTCGGTCGCATGTACCGCGCCAGCGGGCAAACATCCCAGCCACACCAGATTGGCAAGGGCCAGCCAATACTTCATCCCCATGGGTACCTCAAAACGGTTTGTTCACTCTGTCAGGCCTGACAAGCAGACCCGATGCTCAGGCCGCTCATGATGCGTGAACGGCCAATACTTTGCTAGCGCTCGGGGGCATAACGCTGCCAGATAATGTCATACGCATCTGTCTCCTTGAACCGCGCCAACGCCTGATTGAATTGTTGCAAGAACTGCGGCGAAAAGCTGCGCTTGCCCAACATAAAGAAGCTTGGCGATTCAGATACCACCATGGGGTGGCTGGTGAACAGACCGCTCATCCCCTCCTTGTTAAGGGCGCTGGGGGTAGCCAGCATGTCACCGAGGAAACCGTCGATCCGCCCGCGGGCCAGCTTCTCATAATTCTGCTGATCGCTCACCGCACTCACCTGTTTGGCATAGCGAGCGAGCAGCGACATCACTTCCTCACCATAGAAGTACTCTTTGGTGACGCCGAGGGAGTAACCACTGGCCAGCCAGCTCGTCAGATCCTGTTCGGGATAGTGGCTGCCCTTGCGGATCCACAGCAAGGTGCGCCCCGGGTTGTAGGAGTCGGAAAACCAGGCATAACGGGCGCGCTCATCATTGATATTCGCCTCCATCGCCATGTCTATCTCGCCATATTCCATTTCGTGCAGTACCCGCTTCCAGGGCAGCTCCACATAGTGGACCTTGCAGTGCATGGAAGTGAGCACAGCCGTCAGCACCTCGGCGGCATAACCGCGCACCTCTTGCGGTGAGTCGGCTTCGTAATAATGGTAGGGGGGCCAGTTATCGTAACCGACCTGAATGGGCTCGGGACACAGGGCCTTGGCCAATGCCATTGGCGCCCATAATCCAAGCAACAGACAGCAAGAGAGCCACTTCATATGTCATCCTTGACGAATAAGTGAGTCATCATAAATCGCCCCCTGCAAAATGGCGATAGAAGCCAGATGACTATCGCATCCGCTAGAAAATGACGCAGCAAAGCGCTTCTATTTGCCAATTGCCCTGCCGGAGCACTACTGGCAACCTGCGCCCCGCCAGACCTGTTTAACCGGGAAACAGCAACGTTTGGAACAGGGGTAAAAAGGGGTTAATATGTGACCAAATATTTTTTTGTGATCCACTATGCTTTTTTTGCAATTGGATTAGCATATGCGCGACATCGGCCTACCCATTCTGTCAGGCATAGAGAGTGATATGACGTACAAAAAGTTCGGTTTTTTGACTGCCATTCTGGCGTTAAGCGGTTTTTATCTTTACACCCTCTATCTGGCTGCTCACCCCAACGTGAGCCTGGCCTACAAACTCTATTATCTGGAAGGCAAAACCCGCTTCTGGGAACACAACTCCAGCATGACCTATCAGCCGGGTAACGAGCTCAATCTGACCAAGCCAAGCCGCTTCCTCTCCAGCGAAGGCTGGGCCAAGAAGCCGAGCGACGAAGGTACCCTGCTTAGCGGTCAGGGCGGTCTCTACTTTGTGCTGCCCAAGCAGGCGGCCAATCCGGATCAGCTTACCGTACAGGCCCGCATCAACAGCCCGGAAGCCGGTGCCCTGTTGAAAGTGGCGCTGGGTCACGACTTCACCACCACGGTGAAACTGGCCAAAGCGGGCATCAACGAAATCCGCCTCAGTCTGCCCGGCGACTCGCTCACGGCAGATCCCAAGCGCCCCAATTTTCTGGCGCTCTCGGCACCTACTCCCATCAATGTGCAGTCGGTACGTTTGACCGTAGCCCAGTGATCCTTGCCCCGAATACCATTTTATAAAAACAACTATCCCAAATAAGGACGTTCTTATGTCGCATCCAGATTTTCGACTCTCTCTGGTCGTTCCCGTTTACAACGAGGAAGAGAGCATCGATGCCTTCATCAACGCGATAGACAACGAACTGGCCCCGCTGAAAGACCAGCTTGAAATTGTATTCGTCAACGATGGCAGCCGTGACCGCACCCGTGAAGTGGTCGAGCAGGCCATCGCCCGTGACCCGCGCGTGACCCTGGTCAACCTGGCACGCAACTTCGGTAAAGAAGCGGCCCTGACCGCCGGTCTGCATCAGGCCAAAGGGGATGCCATAGTGCCGATGGATGTGGATCTGCAAGACCCGCCCGCCCTGATCCTGGAGTTCGTCAAACTGTGGCAGACCGGTGACTATGACACCGTCTACGGCATCCGAGTCGATCGCAGCGCCGATACCCCGATGAAGCGCCTGACTGCCGGTGGCTTCTACCGCTTCTTCAACGCCCTCTCCACCAGCACCAAGCTGCCGGAGAACGCCGGTGACTTCCGCCTGATCGACCGTCGAGTGGTCGAGGCGATCAAGCTGCTGCCGGAGCGCAACCGCTTTATGAAGGGTCTGTTTGCCTGGGCCGGTTTCCGTGCCGTTGGCGTCCCCTACGAGCGCCCGGCCCGTCACGCCGGTGAAACCAAGTTCAACTATTGGAAACTGTGGAACTTCGCCCTCGACGGTCTGCTCAGCTTCTCCAGCTGGCCGCTGCGGGTCTGGAGCTATGTGGGTGTCAGCGTCTCGCTGGTTGCCTTCCTCTATATCCTGAAAATCATCACCCAGGTGATCTTCTTCGGCATCGACGTACCCGGCTATGCCTCACTGATGTCCGTGGTGCTGTTCCTCGGCGGTATCCAACTACTGTCGCTCGGCATCATCGGCGAGTACATCGGCCGCATGTTTGTGGAAGTGAAACAGCGCCCGGTCTACCTCATTGAAGGGGTCTATGGCCAGTATGCCAAGCAGGATGCGGCCAAACCGCAGAGCGCTGACAGCAACCCGCAAGAGCAGCAGGAGCAAGCGCCTCAATGATCTCCCGCGAGGAATTCTGGCGGCTGGTACGTTTCGGTTTTGTCGGCGGGGGGGCTACCCTCGTCGACCTTGGCACCTCCATCGCACTGTTTCATACCTGGCCCACCATCTCGGAGCACCTGGTTACCACGCTGGCTTTTGCCATCGCGTTCTGGTTCTCCTTCTTTGGTCACCGCTACATCACCTTCCAGAAGCAGGGAGCCGCCAGCAAGTTTCTGCTGGTTGCCCTCTTCTCGCTGGCGGTGCGTAACCTGATACTGAGCGGCCTGCTGTTTGCGGGACTATCCGGTCTGCTGCCGGTGGTCATCGCCACCCTGACCGTTACCGTCCTCACTTACGTTCTCTCTCGCGTCTGGGTTTTTGCCTGATGAATGATATGACCAATACTGTCCCGCTAACCGGGGCTGCACTCCCCTATCGCCCGTCACTGCGCATCAGCGGTCGTGACTGGCTGATGATCATCGCCGCCTTCATGCTGAGCCGGGTGGCGCTGTATGGCATGGGCTACTTCGGTGTCCAGCTCTATGGCTCCCCCGACATTGGCCCGCTGCAGGCCTATTGCCAGTTCGACTGCGTCTGGTTCCAGCGCATCATCGAAAACGGCTACGACCTCTACCCGCGCTGGCTGAGCAAGGGCAATGCGGCCAACTGGGCCTTTATGCCGCTCTATCCGATGGTCTCCGGTGCCATCTCCAACCTGTTCAATGTCGAGAGCCTGATCGGCCTCATCATTGTTACCAATATCTCCTTCTTCGCCAGCCTGCCGCTGATGCTGCTGGTGTTGCGTCAGCTCAAGCTGGGGGACGATACCGCCCGCTTCGGCGTCTGGCTGCTCGCCTTCTCCCCCTTCTCCGCCTACTTCGTCTCCGGTTATACCGAGTCGACCTTTATGGCGCTGATGCTGGGGATGTTCCTGTTCGCCTATCGGGAGCAGTGGCTGATGGTGGCCGTGCTGGGGGTCTGTATCTCCGCCACCCGCAACCTGGGGGTGATGATGGTCTTCCCGGTGCTGATCCTGGCGCTGCAAGCTTACGGCTGGCGGGAATTTTTCCGCTTTACCGAGCGCGCCTTCAAGGTGGTGTTCACCCTCTGGATGATCCCGTTTGGCCTGTTTGCCTACATGGTCTACCTCTATCACCTGACCGGCGACGCCTTCGCCTTCAAACACATTCAGGTGGCCTGGGGTCGCTACATGGACAGCCCGCTGGACTGGTGGCTGAGCGGTTTCGAGCTGGGCGGCCGCAAGGCTTACCTCTCCATCATGGTGATCTTCGGCTGGTGCCTGAACGGCTACCTGTTCAGCCAGAAACGCTGGGCCGAAGCGACCCTGATGTTCATCTGCTGTACCATCCCGCTGATGACCGGCCTCAACGCCATGCCACGCTACATGTTCGGGCTCTACCCGACCCTGCTGGCCATCATTCTGCTGACCCATCGCTGGCCAGCCATCCGCCCGGCGGTGCTCTGCATCAGCGGCATGGTTGCCTCCTTCATCGCGGTGGCCTTCGTCAACTTCAAGTTTTTCACCGTCTGATGTGACGACAATGCCTGATACACCAAATGCCGGTCACCTGACCGGCATTTTTTATGGCCGCTATTTTTATCGACAGAGCCTCCCATCTCCTCTCCGTCACACTTTCCTCGGCTTGAAAACGTAACCATTTGAACTGATGTCACAAATCGGCGTTTTGCCGATCCAAGGCGCGCTTTGCTGCTCCTAGAATGGGCCCTTGTCCGAACTGCCCTGCTCAAGGAATGGCTTATGCGTCGTGCTCATCACTTATCCCCTCTCTGGCTCGCCCTGCTGGCCGCCCCTCTGTTCATCCAACAGGCGATGGCTGCCCCCGAGGTTCGCCTCTATGTAGATGGTCAGCCGGTGGCGACTCCGATCGCGCTGGACAAGGGTACGGTGGAGCTGATCCATCCCCTTGCCAAGGGGAGCCACCAGATCCGCATCAGCGACGCAGGCAACAGTTGCGGCACCAGCTTTGGCCCGAGTGAGAGCAAGCCACTCTCCTTCGGCACCGCCCAGCCCATGGACAAATGCAGCAAGGATCACAGCTTTACCCTGCGGGTGATGCTGGCCGGGGAGTATCAGTTCACCTTCAACCCGGATATCCCCAGCCTCAAGGTGTTGCGGGCGACCAAGAAGAGCGAGTTCAAGCGCCAGCCACCAGAAGAGCCCTGCATCAGCTGGGATGGCGGCCCGGTCACTGTGTCGCTCAAAGGGGTCTGGCCCGACGGCACCCGACTGAGGGATGCCTACTCAAAACAGGAGGCGGTGGTCAAACAGGGCAAGCTGACCCTGACCCCGAGCAAAGAGAGCGGTGGCCTGCTGCTGCTCGAACCGGTCAAGGCGGCCAAGCCAGCACCGTTCAGCTGGGATCAGGCGAGCGTCTATTTCCTGCTGACCGATCGCTTCCACAACGGCGACCCCGCCAACGACCACAGCTTCGGCCGCCAGAAGGATGGTCAGGATGAGGTAGCCACCTGGCACGGCGGTGACTTCAAGGGGCTGACCGAGAAGCTCGACTACATCAAGAGCCTCGGCATGAACGCCATCTGGATCACCCCCATGGTGGAGCAGGTGCACGGCTTTATCGGCGGTGGCGAGCAGGGCAACTTCCCCTTCTACGCCTACCACGGCTACTGGGCGCTCGACTTCACCAAGATTGACCCCAACTACGGCGATGAAGAGAGCCTGAAAACCCTGGTGGACGAGGCCCACAAGCGCGGCATGCGGATCATCCTCGACGTGGTGATGAACCACGCCGGTTACGCTACCCTCGCCGACTTGCAAGATCTGGGGCTCACCGAGCTAACTCAGAACAGCAGCAAACTGCCGACCGTCTGGAACCAGTGGCGCCCGAGCGGCGGTCTCAACTGGCATGGCTACAACCAGTTCATCGACTATCAATCACCCGCGTGGAACAAGTGGTGGAGTGGTGACTGGGTGCGCGCCGGTCTGCCCGGCTACCCGCAGCCCGGCACCGACGATGTCACCGGCTCGGTGGCGGGGCTGCCGGACTTTCTCACCGAATCGACCAAACCGGTAGGGCTGCCGCCGTTGCTGGCGGCGAAAAAAGATACCCTTGCCAAGGCGCTACCCGACGCTACCGTGAGCGACTACCTGATCGCCTGGCACACCGACTGGGTGCGCCGCTTTGGCATCGACGGCTTCCGCGCCGACACCGTCAAGCATCTGGAGCCCGAGGTGTGGGCCAAGCTCAAACAGGCGGGCACCGCTGCGCTCAAGGAGTGGAAGACTGCGAACCCGGGCAAGGCCCTCGACGATCTGCCCTTCTACATGGTGGGCGAGGTGTGGGATCACGGGGTAGCCAAGGATTTCTGGTATCAGAACGGTTTCGATTCCCTGATCAACTTCGACTATCAGCGCGAGTTCGCACTGTCACAGGCCCAGTGCATGGCCAGCGCCGAGCCCACCTATGCCAGCTACGCCAGCCGTATCAATCAGGATCCCGAGTTCAACGTGTTGAGCTACATCAGCTCCCACGACACCAAGCTGTTCTTTGGCGACTATCAGGATGTGCCGCTACAGCGCCGGGTCGCCAACAGCTTTATGCTGCTGCCGGGCGGCATCCAGCTCTACTATGGCGACGAGTCCGGCCGGGGGCTGGCCAAAGATGGCGGGGTGTTCGATCAGGCGTTGCGCTCGGACATGAACTGGCAGGAGCTGGCCAGCGGTGACAAGGCTGAGCTGGTCAAGCACTGGCAGCAACTGGGCCAGTTCCGCGCCGCCCATCCGGCCATTGCGGCAGGCAGCCACCAGAAACTCTCGGATGCCCCCTACGCCTTCGTGCGGGAGAAGGGGGATGACAAGGTAGTGGTGGTCTTTGCCGGCCGGCAGAAGTAACCCTTAAGCCACATTGACCAGCAGCAGAGAGGGGGGCCACTGGCTCCCCTCTCTCGTTTATCTATCTGCCAAGGCTCACTGTGACTGGCGCGCCGCCACCGGCCACTGCAACCGCGCCTTGAGCAGGGTCTCCTGCCACAGAGGCCAAGAGAGCAGCGCCTGCTGATAGGCTCCGGCCTGACCGGGCAACAGGATGCCGTAGCTGGCCAGCCGATAGGCCATCACCGCATAGAAGGCATCGACAATGCCCGCCTCGCCAAAGTAGAAGGGGCCCCGCGCCTGCGACCAGATCTCCTGCAAACGGGCCAGCTCACCGACCGCCTCCACCGGGGGATCGATACGGGTTGGCGCCCCAAGAAAGAAGGGGAGCAGAGAACGGATCTGCCGAAATCCCGCGTGCAACTCGGCGCAGAGGCTGCGAGCCAGTGCCCGCTCGGCCAGCAAAACCGGATAGAGCTGACGGTCGGGACAGAGCTCGTGAACATATTCGGCGATGGCCAGCGAGTCGTGAACCCGCACGCCATCGTGTTCGAGCCAGGGCACCAGACCGGCCGGTGCCAGCCGCTTGAGCCGCGCCAGCGACTTGGCATCCTCCAGATCGAACACCTGCTCCTGCCACGTCAGCCCGCTCATGGCGAGCACCAGCGCCGCCCGCATCGCCCAGGTGGAGCCGGTGCCCACCGCCAATACCAAGGATCCCATCTGCTGCCTCCTGCATGCGTTGCCTGCGACCGGCCGATCTGCCCTGATGGCAAAACATCCGATGGTCGCTTCACATTTGCGCACCCGCGGGTTTGACCCTCTTGGTGAGCGATGCTAGTTTGATTTTTCAAAACAATCAGTTAGCAACAATGTGAGCCATTAACCGAAATATGGACAGCCAATTTACCATCGTCATCGCAGATGACCACCCCCTGTTTCGGGGCGCCCTTTACCAAGCGGTGCACATGGCCATCAACGACGCTCAATTGCTGGAAGCGGACTCCATCGACAGCCTGACCAGCCTGCTCGGCGAGCACCCCGAAGTTGACCTGTTGCTGCTCGATCTCAAGATGCCGGGGGCCAACGGCTTCGAGGGGCTGGCACACCTGCGCGGCCAGTATCCCGACCTGCCTATCGTGGTGGTCTCCGCTTCGGAAGATGCGGCCATCATCCAGCAGGTGTTGCGGCTCGGGGCGCTCGGCTTTATTCCCAAATCGGTACCGATGAAGGAGCTGGTCAACGCCCTCAATACGGTGATCGGGGGGGATAACTGGGTGCCGGAAGGCATCTCGCTCCATCCCGAATCGGAAGATGGCCCCGATTTCGCCAGCAAGCTGGCCAGCCTCACTCCCCAGCAATACAAGGTGCTGATCATGCTGCGCGATGGCAGCCTCAACAAACAGATCGCCTGGGAGCTCAATGTCTCCGAAGCCACCATCAAGGCCCATATCACCGCCATCTTCAGAAAATTGGGTGTCAAAAACCGCACTCAGGCGGTTATCGCCCTGCAACAGCTCGATATCAAGGAGAGCTGAAACCTGCGCGCAGTGACACGCACGAGACGACATAGCCAGCCATGCTGGCTATTTGTTGCTCGACAATTAGCACGATCGTACTTTATGCTGCCAGCGCCAACGAGGAGAGAGTGATGAGCAAGGGGCGCCTGACCCGGGAAACCATTTTGCAGACCGCCTTTGAGCAGGCGAGCCAGCAAGGGCTGGAGAGCCTGACCATCGGCTCGCTGGCCAGCGCCTGCGAAATGTCCAAAAGCGGCCTGTTTGCCCACTTTCAATCCCGCGACAATCTGCAGATCGCCGTGCTGGAGTACGCCGCCGAGGTGTTCCGGCTGCGGGTGATCCAGCCGGTACGCCAGCAGGAGCACCAAAGCCAGCACGACAAGCTGATCGCCCTGCTGCGCGCCTGGCAGGCGTGGAACCACTGCTTTGCCGGACGCTGCATGTTTCTCGACGCCTGGACCTCGGTGCAGGATGGCCATGAGCAAGAGAGCCCTGTACAACAAACCGCCCGGCAACTGGTGCGCTTCTGGCTCGACTATCTGGCCCGTCAGGTGGTGCAGGGTCAAGCCGCAGGCGAGTGGCGACGGGAGATGGATCCCTGGCGCGCCGTTTACCGCCTCTATGGCCTCTATCTGGCGGATCAGGTGTTCAACGATCTCGAACTGTGTCAGGATCCGGCCCGCCACTTCTGGCCCGAGGTGGACGCTCTGCTGAGCAGCTGGCGCTGATGTTTTGGCATCCGTTCAACACTAATTTTAAAAACCAACAAAAAAGCACGACCGTTCGCACATAAAAACCACAGGATGACCATGAGCAGCAAGATCTACTTCAACACCCGCCGCTTCAGCCCGAGCAAATGGCTGCTGGGGATCGGCACCCGGTTGCACCACAGACTCGCCCCCACCCATGCCAAGCGCACCGCCAGCAAGTTACTGCTCACCCCCCAGCGCAACCAGCGGGATGGCCACGAACCTGCCGGTCTGGTGAAGCAGGCCGTCCATACCAGCGAAGGGGTATTGATGAGCTATCGGCTCGGTCAGGGACCACTGTGGCTGCTGATGCATGGCTGGTCCGGCAGCGCCAGCCAGTTCTATCCGCTGATGAGCCATATCGCCGCGCAGGGTTTCACCGCCATTGCCTACGATCATCCGGCCCACGGCCAGAGCGCAGGCAACACAGGCCACCTGCCCCGCTTCGTACGCGCTTTCGACGAGCTGGCCAGCGAAGTAGGCCCACTGCACGGGGTCATCGCCCACAGCATGGGAGGCGCCGTCACCCTCTCCAGCCGTCAGGCGGGTATCGATACCCTGCCGCTGCTGTTGATTTCGCCGGTGCTCGACTACGTGCCCCAGCTCTACGGCATGGTGGCGCGCTCCGGCTACTCCATCCGGCTGTTCGATGCAGTGGTCAAGGAGATTGAGCAAGAGTACCAGCACCCCTTGAGCACGGTCGATCCGCTGGGTCGCCTCGCCAGTCGCAGCGGCGCGGCGATGATAGTGCACGACGAGGAGGACAGGTTTGCCCCGCACGGCGATTCCTTGCGGGCCAGTCAGGATGGTCATACCCGGCTGGTGAGCACCCGGGGTCTGGGCCACGGTCGCATCCTCGCCAGCGCCCCGGTATTCGCCGCCTTCGATCAGCTGGCGCGGCCGGAAAATCCTCACCGCGCCCTTTGACACGGGGCCATGAAAAAAACGGGCGAGCGCCCGTTTTTATATTTGATACAGCGCCTTATAGTTAATTTGTCAGTGGGAACATTCTTGTCAGCACACAATAAGGCGCCAGCATATGGCCAGACCCAATACAGCGTTGTTGCTCACCGGTGGCGGTGCTCGCGCCGCCTATCAGGTCGGAGCCCTCAAAGCGATTGCTGAGCTCTACCCGCGCAATCTCGGCATCCCTTTTCCCATCCTGTGTGGCACCTCGGCGGGGGCTATCAATGTCACCGCACTGGCCTGCTACGCCTCCTGCTTCCATCTGGGGGTGCGCAAGCTGGAGTGGGTCTGGCGCCGTTTCGAGACTCACCACATCTTCGATTTTCACCCGGGGCGCCTGCTGTGGCGGTTGATGTATGAAGGGTCGGCAGGGCTGATCAATCCCCACACCAACCACGCCTTTCACCTCTTTGACAACGCGCCGCTGCACCGCCTGCTGGATCAACTCATCGACTATCACCGCATTGATGACAACATCCTCTACGGCAGTCTGGAGGCGCTGGCCATCACTGCGTCGGATTACGATGACGGCCTCTCCACCACCTTCTTTCAGGGGCGGGGCGACCACCATCCTTGGGAGCGGGCCAGACGGCGCGGGGTGCGCACCGTGCTTACATCTGAGCATCTGCTCGCCTCCTCGGCGCTCCCCTTTGTCTTTCCGGCCACCCGGATCGGCGAGAAGTTCTACGGCGACGGTTCCATCCACCAGCTGAGTCCGCTCAGCCCCGCCATCCATCTGGGTGCAGAGCGGATCCTGCTGATCACCCTGGATCCGCCAGCCCACTCGGCGCCGACCCATCACCACGGCCATCTCACCAGCTCCAATATTGCCAGCCATCTGCTCGATACGGTCTTTACCGACACCCTCAACTCCGATCTGGAGCGGCTGTGGCGCATCAACCAGACTCTGGATCTGATCCCTGAGCGGGAGCGCAATCGCCTCAAGCTGAAACGGGTGGAGACCTGCGTGCTGAAACCGAGTCAGGATCTCGACACCATCGCACTGGCCTACCTGCGCAAACTGCCGCTAAAGTTGCGCCGCCTGTTGCGGGTGCTGGGCGTGAAGGGGGATGAGACCAGCAGTCTGGCCAGCTTTTTGATGTTCTATCCGGGTTATTGCCAACAGCTGATCAAGCTGGGCTATCAGGACACCCTGAGGGAGCGGGAGCGGGTCGTCGCCTTCCTCGATATCGAAGGGCTACCAAAAGAGCGGGAGTAAAGGGGGCAGACGATGAGTGCGAGGGTGCTCAGCGCCCCTCCAGCAAACGCTGCTCAGCCTGTTCCATCGCCACCACGGTACCAAACAGGATCAGCCGATCACCGGCCGCCAGCACCAGCTCGGGTCTGGGCTCCAGGCTCTGATCCGCGCGCTGCACCTCCTTGATCCGCACCTCATCAAGCGGCAGCTCGCGCACTTCACGGCCTACCGCCCACGCCTGATCGTGCAGCAACAGCGGATGGAGGCGTTCAAGCAGCTGATCTGCCTCCAGATTGCTGGCACTCTGATCCCCCCAGTAGAAGCCGTGCAGGAAGCGATACTGGCTGCTGCGCTCCAGCTCCATCCGACGGATCACCCGGCCAATTGGGATATCGCAGTTGAGCAGCAGGTGGGAGACCAGCATCAGGGCACCCTCCTGGGATTCGGGAATCACCTCGAAAGCCCCCGCCTGCTTGTACTGCTCCAGAAAGCTGTCATCCCGGGTGCGCACCAGCACCTTGAGATCCCCCGCCAGTTCGCGGATCAGTGCCAGCATCGCCTCAACCCGCTTGCGGTCATCGAAGGTGATGATCACCAGCCGTGCCCGCAACAGCCCGGCAGCCAGCAGAATATCGCGGCGGCTGGCATCGCCGAAGGCCACCTGCTCCCCCGCCAGCTTGGCCTCGCTCACCCGCTCGGGGTCGAGATCGAGGGCCAGAAAGGGGATCTCTTCGATTTTGAGGAAGCGGGCGCAGGTCTGCCCCGCCCGGCCAAACCCGGCGATGATGACATGCTGGTTTTTGCTCAGGCCCGACTGGGCCACCTCGGAGCGGGTCAGCAGCGCCGGATCGGTGAGGCTGCGAGCCAGCGAATGGGCCTGGGTCACCAGCCAGGGGGTCATGGCGATGGAGATGATGCCGATGCCGATCAGCAGGGAGACCAGTTGCTGATCCAGCAGGCCGTGGTGCAACGCCAGCGCCAGCAGCACGAAGCCAAACTCCCCCACCTGACTGAGCATGATGCCGGCGGCCATGCTGTCGCGCTTGCGCTCCCCCATCAGCCGCCCGGCCAGCAGTACCAGCAGGGATTTGCACAGCACCAGCAGCACCACGCAGATCAGCACCTGCCACCAAGCCCGCGCCACCAGCTCCCACTCCATGGCCATGCCGATGGTGATAAAGAAGAGCCCCATCAGCACATCGCGAAAGGGCTTGATGTCTACCTCCAGCTGATGACGGTAGTGGGACTCCCCCAGCATCATCCCCGCCAGAAACGCCCCCAGCGCCATCGACAACCCGAGCGAATGGGTCATGTAGGCAGCCAGCAGCGCCACCAGCAGGGCACTAAGCACGAACAACTCGTCGGAGCGGGCCCGCGCCACCTCGTGAAACAGCAGCGGCAGCAACCACTTGCCCACCGCCAGCAGAGTGAAGAGAGCAAACAGCCCCTTGAGGGTGGCCCAGGCGATCTCGGCGGCCAGGGCGCTCCCCTGCACTTCCGGCTGGGCGAGGATAGGGATCATCACCAGCAGGGGCACCACCGCCAGATCCTGAAACAGCAGCACGCTCACCCCCAGCTGGGCGCGGCGGGTATGGAGCTGCTTCTGCTCGCCGAGCTGCTTGATCACCACCGCCGTCGAGGAGAGTGCCAACGTTCCCGCCACCACCAGCGACTGGGCCAGACCCAGCCCCCACCACCAGCCGATGGCGAAAAAGAGCAGTGACGTGAGCAGCACCTGCAACATCCCGACCCCCAGCACCAACCGGCGCATCGCCAGCAATTTTGGCAGGGAGAACTCCAGCCCCAGCGAGAACATCAGAAAGACGATCCCCAGCTCGGCAATGGTCTGCATGATCGACTGACCGGTGATCACCGCCAGCCCGTGGGGGCCGAGCAAGACGCCAGCAATCAGGTAGGCAAGGATGACCGGCAAGCCGAGGCGCCGGAAAGTTGCCACCAGCAGAACAGCGGCGAACAGCAGGATCAACAGGTCGGTGTACAAATTTCCCTCTCCTTTTATCGACTTAAGCTTAGTCAGCCGATCTGGCGGGCAGGAAAGATATATTGGGCATGCCAATTGCAGGGAGGAGACAGTAGTCAGGTGTTACAGGTGGAAGACCATGGAAAATACGTCGTCACTTAATGGCTTTAGCCATGGCATCGAGCAGTGGGTTCGCCAGATGGAGCGGCTCACGCCGTTGCCCAGCGTTGAACGCAACCAGTTGCTCGAGCAGTTGTTGGGGCAGAGCGATCTCGGTGGTCTGCTGACAACTTTTGCCGATCGTGCGGCAAGAATTGTCAGGATCCACGGTCTCTACCTCGATTGTGGCCAGCCCCATGTGCTGATCCAGCACCCGCCGCTGGCCACCCTCAACCTGCACAACTATCCGTTCGAGCTGCGCGGTCAGCATGGCCAGCTGCTCGGCCAGCTCCACTACGAGCTGGAACATCCGCTGAGCGGCAGCCAGCAACGGGTACTGATGCAATACCATCAGCTGCTCTGCCTGCTGCTGCCCCTCTATCTGCGGCTGGAAAAACTGGATCAGCTGGTCCGGCTCGATCACCTGACCGGCCTTGGCAACCGCTCCTACTTTGACGAGGCTATCGGTCGCGCCATCGAGCAGCACAGCCGCGAGCCCCACGGTCTGGTGCTGGTGCTGCTGGATCTCGATCGCTTCAAGCAGATCAATGATACCTGGGGCCATCCGGTGGGGGATCTGGTGCTGAGCCGCTTCGCCCAGCTGCTCAAGGGGTGCATCCGCAGCACGGATCAAGCCTTCCGGCTCGGGGGAGATGAATTTGCCCTGCTGCTGCAACCGGCCGAACCCGAGGCGTGGCGCCCGGTCTGGCTGCGACTGCAGCATATGTTGATGACCAACAAGGAGCTCAGCACCTTCTCGGTCGGATGCAGCCTTGGCGCCGCCAGCTGGCAATCCGGGGTCGATGTGCCGAGCCTCTACGAGGCGGCCGACAGTCACCTCTACGCCCGCAAGAAAGCAGGCAAGGCCAGCCCTAACGAATAATCCCGAACTCTTCTTTGCTCCGGCACATGCGAGCCATGTGACCGGAGCTTCTTTTTTTGGGGCTAATCCTCCCTCACACCGAGGTCACCTCAGGCAAGATCCTGCTCGGGTAGAACCGGAACTGCACCGCCCCCCTGCCAGTGACAGACCAGCCCGGCCCCCTGTGCCATAAAACCGTCGCAGACAAAGAGCCCCACCACCGCCGCCACCTGTTCGCCATAGTAGAGGATGGGGATGCGCCCCCGTTGCCACGAGGGAACACCATACTCTTGCAGCAGCTTCTTCATCCGCCGACTGCCGCTTCGCCCCACCGGTTTGAGGGGGATCCCGGGCGCTACCTGAAAACGCACCGAGAGCGGCTCGTCCGCTCGGGGGGCACGCAGCAGCCCCTCGCCGTGCTCCGCCATGCGTACCACCAGCTCACCCAGCCCGTCCGGCAGGGTCAGCGGCTCACCCACTGTCAGCGGCAACAGCTGATGGCAGGGTTGCAAGTCCGGGCTCACCAGATAGAGCCGCTCCTGAAAACGGCGGCAGCTCTGGCGCCCCCAGTTGAGCTGGGGATTGGCATCGCCGCGCGCCAGCGCTACCTCCTGCCACAGTCGGGCAAGCTGTTCACGGGATGGCATCTCCCCCCCCTGACGGCGGATCCAGTAGCGCAGCAGGTTGTTGCGCCGGGTGGGTGAAAGGGCGTGCAGCGGGCCGATATGGAGCGCCTCCCCCTCGCCCGCCAGCTGCCAGTCGCTCTCGGCCAGCTCATCCAGCAGCGCCTCCTGCTCGGCGCACAGGGCCATGCTGCGCGCCGCGGTCTGGGCCATGGCGGGCCAGCGCGCCTTGAGCTGGGGGATAAGCATCTGGCGCAAAAAGTTGCGGTCATAACTCACGTCCAGATTGCTCTCATCCTCTACCCAGCCAAAGGGGAGGCTCGCCGCCGCCTCGGCCAGCTCGGCGCGACTCATATCGAGCAGCGGCCGCAGCAACAGGCCGCCGGCAAAGGGCTGGCTTGGCAGGATCCCCGCCAGCCCGCGCAGACCGGCACCACGTTTGAGGGCCAGCAGCAGGGTCTCCAGCTGATCATCCTGATGGTGGGCGGTGAGCAGCCACTCCCCCTCCGTCATGTGCTCCATCAGCTGCTGGTAGCGCGCCGTGCGCGCCTGCGCCTCCAGACTCTCGCCATTGCCGCGGGCCAGAGTCACCCGCTCCACCAGCAGTTCCACCGCCAATTGCTGACACACGGCTTCACAATGAGCGACCCACTCATCGGCATGGGGACTGAGGCCGTGGTGCACGTGCAGGGCGCGAAGCGGCAGGCTGTGCTCGCGGGCATACTGGGCCGCCAGCACCAGCAGCAGGGTGGAGTCGAGGCCGCCACTGAAGGCCACCAGCAGACCGGTGGAACCTTCCGGCGCTGGCATAGTCAGACAAAAGCGAGAATAAAGATGAGAAATCATAGGCTTCCCCAAAACGGACCGGCCGATCTTAGCAGAGTCGGGCTTATCAAGCTGCAACCCTGCTGCTAGAGTGAGGCTCGCCCGCCCTCTCCACCAGGCTGGCCACAAGGCGGTCGCACAACCGGTTGGAGCAAGGAAGATGGGCAGGGAAGCAAACAACCCGAATTGGAATCAAACAAGATGAACAATAAGAAAAGCTTACTGGCCGGCCTGATTGGACTGGTACTGCTGGCTGGCTGCAGTCAGGCACCGCAAGAATCCCCCAAACACTCCGGGCTGGCGCTGGCCAATATGGACACCCAGGTCAAACCCGGCGATGACTTCTTCCGTTACGTCAATGGCAAGTGGCTCGCCACCGCCAAGATCCCCGACGATCGCCCCGCCGATGGCGCCTTCTACATGCTGCGGGACAAATCCCTCGCCGATGTGCGGGTGCTGGTCGAGGGGCTGGCCAAGCAGGAGGCCGCCACCGGCACGCCGACCCAGCAGATCCGCGATCTCTACGCCAGCTATCTGGATCAGGCAGGCCGTGACGCCAAGGGGCTCACCCCGCTGGCACCGGCGCTGGCCGATATCGACCGGATCGGTGATCAGGCCGCGCTGGCCCGCGCCTTTGCCCAAAGTGGCCGCATGGGCGGCGGCGCGCCGTTCGGCATCTGGATCGACGCCGATGCCAAGTCCCCCGACCGCTATGCGATCTACCTCTATCAGGGGGGACTGGGGCTGCCGGATCGGGACTACTACCTTAAGCAGGATCCCGAGAGTCAGGCCCTGCGCCAGAAGTACCAGCAGCATATCGCCGCCATGCTGAGCCGCCTCGGGGAATCTGACCCGAGCGGCAAGGCCAAGCGGATTCTGGCCCTCGAAACCCGGCTCGCCACCATCCAGTGGGACAACGTCGCCCTGCGGGATCGGGAGAAGAACTACAACAAGCGCCCCGCCAGCGAACTGGCACGGCTCGCCCCTCATCTCGACTGGCAGGCCTATCTGAACGCCGCGGGCATTGCGGCCCAGCCGGAGCTCATTATCGGTCAGCCAACCTATCTGAGCGCGCTGGATCAGGTGATGGCCCAGACCCCCATCGCCGACTGGCAGGCCTACCTCAAGTGGCAACTGCTGACCGACTACGCCCCCTATCTCGACAGCGAGACCGACCGCGCCAACTTCGCCTTCTACGGCACCACATTGAGCGGCACGCCCAAGCAGCGCGCCAGCTGGGAGCGGGCGCTCGGGGTGCTGAACGATCATCTGGGTGAAGCAGTCGGCCAGCTCTATGTGGCCCGCTACTTCCCGCCAGCAGCCAAGGAGCGGATGGAGCAGCTGGTGGAGAACCTGCGCACCGCCTACGGCCAGAGCATCAAGGAGCTCGACTGGATGTCGCCCGAGACCAAGGCGCAGGCCCTTGAGAAGCTGGCCAAGTTCCGCCCCAAGATCGGCTACCCCGACAAGTGGAAGGATTACAGCGCCATCACCATCAAACCGGATGATCTGGTGGGCAACCTGCAACGCTCGCAAGCCTTTGAATACGCAGACAGTCTGGCGCGCCTCGGCAAGCCGGTCGACCGGGACGAGTGGCACATGTCGCCGCAAACAGTGAACGCCTACTACAACCCGAGCAACAACGAGATCGTCTTCCCGGCGGCCATTTTGCAGCCCCCCTTCTTCGACATGACGGCGGATGATGCGGTCAACTACGGCGCCATCGGCGGGGTGATCGGCCACGAGATGGGCCACGGTTTTGATGATCAGGGGGCCAAATCCGACGGTGATGGCATGATGCGCGACTGGTGGACACCGCAGGATCTCAAGGAGTTCCGCTTCCGCACCAGCCGGCTGGTGGCCCAGTACAACCGCTTCGAGCCCATCAACGGTCAGTTCGTCAACGGCCAGTTCACCCTGGGGGAGAACATCGGCGATCTGGGTGGTCTCACCATCGCCCACAAGGCCTATGAGCTGTCACTGGATGGCAAGGAGGCGCCGGTGCTGGATGGCTTCACCGGCGAACAGCGCTTCTTCCTCGGCTGGGCGCAGGTGTGGAAGGGGATGTATCGCCCCGAGCTGATGCAGATGCTGCTGCGCTCCGACCCCCACTCGCCGCCCGAGTACCGGGTCAACGGCGTGGTGCCGAACATTCCCGCCTTCTACGAGGCATTCAACATCCAGCCGGGGGACAAGCTCTATCTGCCGCCCCAGAAGCGGGTGAAGATCTGGTAGCAACATCACGGCGGGCTCCCCGGGAGCCCGCACTCAATAGACAGCAAGAGGTTGCAAGATGAACAGAGCATTGATGATGGCAGGGCTGCTGACCCTGCCGCTGGCGGCACAAGCCGAAGAGGGATTTAGCAAGCAGCTGACCCTCCCCTCCGGGCAGGTGATCCGGGTAGCGCAGGGGGCCGGTGAGCCCGCCTCCATCGGCAGCTATGACGTGCGGCTCTATTCGGGTCAGAACGCCCAATTTCCACTGGATGAGTTTCAGGATGGCAAGGTGATGGCCCGCAACGGCTTTATCCGGGAGCTGAAACTGGTCGATTTGAATGGCGACAAACAGCCCGAGCTGGTGGTCATCATCGAGAGCGCTGGCAGCAGCAGCTATCAGGATGCCGATGCCTACACCGTCAGCCCGCAAGGGGAGCTGGAGATCTTCAATCAGGTCAAGGAGCTGGAGCCCAAAGAGGATGTGGTCAAGGCGCTCAAAAGCCCGCAAGACTAAGCCATCTCCCCGAATCTGAAATATAAAAAGCCCTGATGAACAGGGCTTTGTTGTTTCTGCTGTTGACGTAAATAGCCTAGAGGCGGGTCGCCCGAATGGAGACCTGCGGCAGCGCCATCTCGTGCTGGGCCGCCACCAGTTGCAGCTCGTAAGCCCCCGCCAGCCAGGTCCGGGCTAGCACGGCATCCACGCTGGCGTTGGTAAGCTCGAACGCCGCTACCGGGGTACAACCGGCCAGCAGATTGGCCAGCATGGTGGCGCTCAGCAGATCCCCCACCCCGATGGGGTGGCGAGCAAAAGGGTAGAGCGGGCGGGAGAGGTGAAACGTCCCCTCCTCGCACACCAGCAGCATCTCGAAGCGGTCCATGGCAAAGCCGGCCTTGCCCAGATGCTTGACCATCACCAGCTTGACCCCTTGCGCGCGCAGCTGCTGGCACGCCTCGATGGCCTCCGGCACATTGCGGATATCGCGGCCGGTGAGCTGTTCCAGCTCCAGCAGATTGGGGGCCAACATATCGGCGCAGGCCAGTGCCCGGTTTTTCAGAAAATCGGCGACGCCGGGTGCCACTATGCACCCCTTGTCGGGATGACCCATCACGGGGTCACAAAAATAGAGGGCGGCCGGATTGAGCGCCTTGAGCCGGGCCACAGCAGCCAGGATCTCCTCCCCCTGTTCGGCCGAGCCGAGGTAGCCGCTCAGCAGCGCATCGCACTCGGCCAGCACGCCGATCTCCGCCAGGCCGTTTACCAGCTGACGGATATGACCGCCGGGCATCACCATCCCCTGCCAGCCTTCGCGGTATTGGGTGTGGTTGGAGAACTGCACCGTGTTCATCGGCCACACCTCGATCCCGAGGCGACGCATGGGAAAAACGGCGGCGCTGTTGCCGGCACAGCCAAAGACTACGTGGGATTGAATGGAGAGCACTCGCTTCATGATTGGCGACTCACGCAATAAGAACAGGAATTCCGGAGGGAAAAACGGGCCTTGCGGCCCGTTGTTGTCACTTTCGACTGTTGTCACTGTCGATTAACGCAGCACCTTGACGGTGTAGCTGCCATCGGCCTGACGATAGAGGCCGTGGATGTCGGTCTCGAAGCCCGGGTAGTGGGCACCGATCTCGCACAGCATCTCGAGGAACTCGAGCACCGGCAGAGAATCCTGGGTCACCATCTCGCCCGGCAGTACCAGCGGTACTCCCGGCGGGTACGGCAGGATCATGTTGGCGCTGATGCGGTCAACCATGTCACGCAACGGCACCTCTTCCAGATTGCCCGCCAGCTCTTGCTGCCATGCGGCGTGCGGGGTCATCTTCATCTCCGGCAGCACATCGAACGCCTTGAACATCAGCTCCGGCAGACGGTATTTGCAGGTCAGATCGTGGATGCTCTGGGCCAGCTCCTGAATGCGCATCCCTTCGTAGAAGCTCGGATCTTCACGATAGAGGCTCGGCAGGATGTTCTTGATGGTCAGGTTCAGGTCATAGCCACGCTTGAACTCGGTCAGGGCGCGCAGCAGCTGCATCGCCTTGGACTGATCGATACCGATGGAGAAGAGGAACAGCATGTTGTAAGGGCCGGTCTTCTCGACCACGATGCCGCGCTCGTCCAGGAACTTGGAGACCAGTGAAGCAGGAATGCCCTTCTCCAGCAGCTGGCCGTCACGACCCATACCCGGGGTCAGCAGGGTGACCTTGATCGGATCCAGGTACATGTGGTTGTCATCGATGTCCTTGAAGCCGTGCCAGTCATCTTTCGGATCCAGCTTCCAGCACTCGACGGTGTCGATGTTGTCCGGCTGCCATACGTCGAAGAACCAGCCTTCGCTCTGATCACGCAGACGCTTGATCTCTTTGCGGAAGGAGATGGCGCGCTCGATGGAGTCCTTGATCAGACGCTTGCCGGTGTTGCCACGCATCATGGCAGCGGAGATCTCGGTCGATGCCACGATGCCGTACTGCGGCGAGGTAGAGGTGTGCATCATGAAGGCTTCGTTGAAGGTCTCTTCCTCCACGTCACCCTTGATGTGGATCATCGAGGCCTGGGAGAAGGCCGCCAGCAGCTTGTGGGTGGACTGGGTTTCATAGAACACCTTGCCCGGCATGGCTTCGCCGCTCATGCCGCACTTGCCTTCATAGATCGGGCTGAAGTTGGTGTAAGGCACCCAGGCACTGTCAAAGTGGATGTAAGGGGTATCCAGACTCTCCTTGATGAAGCCGGTGTTGTAGAGCAGGCCATCATAGGTGGAGTTGGTGACGACGGCGTAACGGGGAGCCTGGGCACCCGGTGTCGCGGCGACCTTGGCAGCGATGGTGTCGCGGCTGAATTCGCTCTGCGGGATACCGCCCAGAATGCCGTAGGCGTTGCGGGTCGGACGGAAGTAGATCGGCGTCACGTCGTTCATCATCATCAGGTGAGTGAGCGACTTGTGGCAGTTGCGGTCAACCAGCACAGTGCTGCCAGCCGGTGCGGAGAACATGCCGACGATCTTGTTGGCAGTGGAGGTGCCGTTAGTAACGATATAGGAGCGATCGGCGTTGAAAGTACGGGCGATGTACTCTTCGGCTTCCTTGTGCGGACCAGAGTGATCCAGCAGGGAGCCCAGCTCCGGCATGGAGATGGATACATCAGCCTTGAAGGCGTTCGGACCGTAGAAGTCATAGAAGATGCTGCCGGCCGGGCTCATCTGGAAGGCGGTACCGCCCATGTGACCCGGAGTACAGAAGGTGTATTTACCCTCTTCCACGTACTTGAACAGCGCCTTGGTGAAGGGCGGCAGGATGGCGTCCTGATACTCCTGAGTGGCCTGACCCATCTTGAGGGCGATGTCGTCGGCCATGCCGAGACGGTACTCGAAGAAGTGCACGTTCAGACGCAGGTCGGTCAGGTGAATGTCCAGGGTGGACTGGTCGTTGGCGAAGGCGAAGATCGGCAGCTTCTCGTTGCGATCGTGGATCTCCTTGCACAGGCCCAGAGAGTATTTGTCCCAGTCGAAGATGGCGCCGCAAACGCGGGGGTTCTTCTCAATCAGTTTCAGCAGGTCGGCCACATCGACCGGATAAACAACCTCGAAACCCTTGCGCTCGAGGGAGGCTTGCAGCTGGCGAATGGGTTCTTCTTTAAAGAAAACGCCCAGGTGGTTGAGGATGGCAATGATATTCATCGTAATGCTCCACACGTAAAGGGGCGCTCTCCATCAGGGATGGTGAGTGAAGAGCGCTCGGAAGATAAAAGGGGGAATTAGTTGCTGGGCTGTTCGCTCAGCAGGGCATCGTGCTGACGCAGACCCTGTTTTTTGGCGTAGAACATCAGGATGATGAGCGACACCACGAAGGTAGCGGTGAGGTTGGAACCCTTGGCACCCATCAGGGCCACCAGACAGAAGACACAGGCCACACCGGAGAAGATCATGGCGCCGATGCTGCGGGAGGTCATGCCCTCGAAGCGGATCAGGTTAATGCTGGAGTAGAAGTAGGGCAGCATGGTCAGCAGCACCGCATCGGTAGTCAGCACGTTGAAGAGATCGGCAGCGTGAGCGGACTGGGATGTGAAGGCGGTCAGGCCAACCATCAGGGCAGTCATCTTGAGGGAGCCCAGGATCAGACCCTTCTTGGCCACGCCGTTCTTGTCCACTTCACCGTAGATTTTCGGGAAGTTGCCGTCGTTGGCGGCACGCTTGCCCGCCTCGCCCACCAGCATCATCCAGGAACCGAGCGAGGTGAAGCAGGCCAGAGCGGTGAAGGCAGAAACAAACGGTGCAGACCAGCTACCGAAGATGGCGGAAGAGGCCATGGCAAACGGGGCGCCGGAAGCAGCCACTTCACCGGCCGGGAACATGCCGCTGATCACCTGGGTAGAGAGGATGTAGATAACACCCGCGATACCGGTACCCAGCATGGTAGCGAGCGGTACGGTGCGCTTGGGGTTCTTTACCATGCCGGAAGAGACGGCGGCAGATTCAACACCGACGAAGGACCAGAGGCAGATCAGCACGGCGCTGATGACCGCATGCAGGTCGCTGCCGCTGGTGGTGTTCCAGTTCTGGCTGTAGACGGTGGCATCAAAATGACCCCAACCCATCACCGCAGTACCGACAACCGGCAGCAGGATCAGCACCAGACCCAGGGTACAGAGTCGACTCACCCAGCTACCGCCAAGCAGGTTGACGAAGGTGAAGATCCAGACGGCAGCGATGGTGGCTGCGGCGGCCGGAATTGGGCTATTGAGAATGGGGAAGAAGACCGAGAGGTAGGAGACGCCGGTAATGGCGATGGCCAGGTTACCGATCCAGTTGGCGTGGTAATAGAGCACACCGGTCTGGAAACCGAACACCGGAGAGATCTCGCCAGCGTAAGCAATGGGGCCACCCTCTTGCGGGTTCTTGGTAGCAAGGCGGGCGAAGACAAAGGCGAGGCCCATGGCGCCTACCAGACAGATTGCCCAGCTAAAGACAGAGATGGAGCCGATGGTAGCCAGTGCCGAAGGCAGCAGCGCGATGCCACTCCCCATCATGTTGCCGGCCACCACACCTGTACAGGCGATAAGGCCAATCTTCTTGCTCGTATCTAGGGACATAAGATCTCCGGTTCTATAAAAGGTCGGGTCGTCACATACACATTTGGCGGAACGCCCCGCCAAAGAATGGGCACAGACTAGGCCTCTCATCCCCGGAAAACATAAAGACCAGCTAACGGATAAAAATATGAGGCAACTTTTTTCGCCGCCTCATCGCTTTTGATAAAAAACATTTAAAAACAGTAAATTGACATCCACCCACACCGCCATCTTGATAAAACCTTGATATCCGACCGCCCCGTTCTTGTCCCTTGATAACCCCCTTATCTAGCCGTCTTGATATTTTTGGCCAGATAAACCCGGGATAAAGCAGCTCCCATTGCGCCCCCCTGCCCTTGCGGCCATTTGGAAGCCCTGCTGATCATCACCCTGAGTGACCGCTCACCTCCTGCTTTCCCCTTCGCTCGGCTCATCACAATCCAAACTCAGAGGTAAAGCGCAATGGCGATAACCGGTAAGCAATGAGAAATGGGTCGAGACAGACAGCTTATCCCGCCGCCAACAATGAGCAGATGTCACAAGCTGCGTGCGCGGCGTGAAGCCGAACAAACGCGAGTGCAGCGAATGCCGCGGGCAAGACAAAGGCAGATGTAGATAGTGGGGAGCTGCGGGGGATAAATCGGGCCGCACCAGAGCGACTATTCCCGGTGGCAAACATGCAGGATTGAGACGAGCAGAAACAGCACAGGCCGCCCGAAGGCTGCCTGTGGATGAGGTCGGCAACCGCACCGACCGGGGGAAAACCAAACTGCGGTGTTAAAAGAGCTTCACCTTGCTCTGGCCCAGCGCATTGAACAGAGCCGGAGTGAGGCTCTCCATATTGCTGTAGAAACCGAGCTGCTGGCAGAGCAGATAGGTCTGCTCGGTCGCCTCCATCAGGAAGGCCTGACTGTAGGCATCACCCGCCGCCTCGGGGCGACCATCCAGCTCCGCCAGCTTGCCCTGCAGTATGTAATAGAGCACCGAGCGGCCGCGACTCGCCGCCTTCTCCAGCAGATAGTTGGCCTGCTGTTGCTGGCCGTTGAGGATCGCCTGCAGGGTCAACGCCTCCCACACTCGGGCTGGCAGGGCACCGCTGTTTTGCACCACGCTGGCGAGATGAGTGCCAATCCCCTGCAGCCGCTCGCTCTCGGATTTGCCCGCCAGGGTGGCCAGCGCCTCGCCCGCCAGATAGCGCTCCGCCAGCAGCAGCGGCTGATCCGGATGGGTAATCAGCGCCTGCTCCAGCAGATCAATCCCACGCTTGAGGGCGACCGGATCCCGGCTGTTGATGTAGTACTGCGCCTCCATCATCGCCATCAGGGAGGCATCATCGGTCGGCCAGCCCATCCCCGGCTCGGCATCGGGCTGGTCTAGGGCACGCAGCAGATCCTGGCTGCTCGCCTGCAACACGCCGTGCACACTGTGGCGACTGAGCTGGTACTGATGGCTGAACAGCACCCGGTTGGTATTGATATTGCGATACTCCAGATCGAGATAGGTGCCGCGCGGCTGGCGGGTGACCCGCACACTCAGCTCCTTGCCGGGCATGATGCCCCCCATCAGAGTGGTGGCACCGTACTGCACCCGCAGCGGCGTAGCCACGGCCACCTCCCCCATAAGGGCTCGGGTAATGCCATCGGCGAGGCGCACGTTCTCGTTGTTGTCATCCATGCCGGAGTGGAAGCGGAACACCAGCAGGTTGGGATCCAGCATGGCGTGTACCTGGGGGCTGGTGTGCTGGTAGCTGAGCATGCTGACAATGGCGATCAGCACGATGGCAACGAAGATATCGAAACTCACCATCTTCCAGCGGCTGCGAGCATCTTTGGCATGGGTGGAGATGGCGCGGGTCAGGGGCCCGGCGGGAAAAGGGGCGACATTGGGCTGTGCATCATCATCCTGCTCAGCCGCAGGCGGGCTCAGATCGGAGAGCGTCGGGTTGTCGGAGAGAGCGGTATTGACCGTGGGCGCGGGCTGCTCGTCCGCCATCACCACAGAAACCACCTGCAGCGGACGCACCGGTGCCACCAGCTTGTAGCCGCGCTTGGGTACGGTGACGATATAGTCGGTCGCATCGGTGCGACCATCTTTGAGGATCTTGCGCAGTTCGAAGATGGACTGGGTCACCACCTGATCGGTCACCTCGGCGCCATCCCACACCTCATTGATCAGGGCATCGCGGCCAAACACGGTGCCGGCATTGTGGGCCAGAAACCGCAACAGATTGACCAGTCTGGGTTCGAGGTAGACCTCGCGGTCGGGGCGACACAACATGTTGTCGTCAACGCTCAGGGTCCAGTCGTGGATCTCAAAAACCGATTCGCTCATGATTCACTCGCTGCAGATGGTGACAATGCACGATGAGAGAGACGCAAAACCCGGGCTGACTGAACGGAACAAGGCGCTATCACCACAGGTGACAGATAAAAAGAGAACCGAAGCAATCACATCTCTGAGAGTCAGTCTGGCCAGGCCATCCTGTTTACGTCTGAAGGGCATCCTTGCGGGCATTCCGACCACCGGGATCGGAAGGGATCACTTTAAGCAAAACGGGAGCTGGATCCCACTTTTTTTGGCTATAAATCGCCGTTGAGTTGATCCGACACCGCACTTTTCCGCAAATAGCGTGCCAACTAGTATTCATATGAACATCCCATATGCCGTAATCAAAAAGCCCTGAACATCAGGGCTTTCTCATTTCTTCGACCATCGGGGAGACGTTACTTCGCCAGCGGGAGCGCATCCTGCTGACGACTGCGGCGCAGATGACGCCGCCACAACGAGAAGCCGCCGTAGCCAAGACTCAGCACCACCGCATAGAGCACCTGAGTGGCGAGCGCTAACAGCACCAGAGCGCAGAGCAGCACGCTTATCCCCGCCAGCCCCTTGCCCACCCCGCCGAGCAGGCGCCAGCCCGCCGCCATGCAGAGCAGGTAGACCAGCACGAAATTGCCGTTGGCGTAGCGGATCAGCTCATCGAGCGGCAGTCGCAGCCAGATGATCAGGGTGATGCAGAGCAAGCAGATGGCGAGCACCAGACCGAGCGCCCGCAGCGGCGCGCCGCGCGCGGTGAGCACGGCCAGCGAAGGGGGCAACTTGCCTTCCCGCGCCATGCTCCAGATCAGCCGGGCAAAGCCCTGAATGTAGATGTTGATGCTGGCAAAGCAGGAGAGGTAGCCGAGCACCGCCACCAGCCACTTGGCGGTGGGGCCGAACAGCAGCGCCAGCAGGGAGGGGATGGCGGTTGCGTTTTTCGCCTCATCGCCGTAGAGGCCATATTTGAGCACCACCAGCGAGTGCACCCAGTAGATGAGCCCCGCCAGCAGTACCCCGCCGAGCAGGGCGATGGGGTAGTCCCGCTCCGGCCGCTTGAACTCCTCCCCCATATGGGCAAAGGCTTCCAGCCCGACAAAACACCAGAACATCACCGCCAGCGCGGTAGCCATAGGGGGCCACTCATCCGCGCTCGGCAGCGGCCGGGCCGCATCGCGCCAGCTCACCTCCCCCTTGAACCAGATAAGCAGGGTGAGCCCCAGAATGGCGAGCGCAATCAGCAGTTGCAGGTTGCCGGAAGATCGCGCCCCGCGCAGCCCCAGCAGAAAGACCCCGAGCAGGGTGAGCAGCTGGATGGCCCAGAGGGTCCACTCCCCCATCTCGAACAGGGCATGCCAGAAGCCGGCGGCAATCATCAGGGCGGCAGGCAGCCCCACCGGCAGCACAGCCAGAAACAGGAAGGCGGAGAAGCGCTCGGCGCCGTTGCCAAAGGCGAGGCCAATCAGGTGCGGCGCGCCGCCCGCATGGGGATAGAGACGGCCGAGGCGAGCGAAGGTAAAGGCGATGGGCAGCACCAGCGCTATCAGCAGCAACCAGGCCCAGAGCGAGGCCTCACCCGCCAGCGAGGCGGCAGTCGCAGGTACCACGAAGATCCCGGTGCCGAGCAGCGAGGTGGCGAGCAGCCCCATCCCCTGCCAGAGCCCGAGATCCTTTTTCAACCCAGACATATCCTTTTGTCCTGACTAAAAAAACATCCCGCCATGTTAGGCCTCCCCCGCCCCTTTGTTAAGTACGATGGTTAAGCGCGGTGGCGAGAATATGCAGCCTTTTAGTCAGGCTCGGGCTCAGCTTGCAGGGATTCGGCCAGAAAATCCCCCAGCAGGGTGATCTTGAGCACCTGCCGCCGCGCCGCCGGATAGATGAAGTAGAGGGTCTTGGCCGGGCTCTGATAGCGACCAAGCAGCGGCAGCAGACGCCCCGCAGCGATATGCTCACGCACCTGTTCGGCTGGCTGCAAGGTGATGCCAGCCCCCGAGAGCGCAGCTGTCAACAAGGCTGGCCAGTGATTGATGCGCAGGCGCGAGGCGACCCGCACCTCCTCGCTCTGGCCATCCTCACCGACAAACTGCCAGCGCTCGTGCTCCCCCCAGTTGCCGTGCAGGCACTGGTGGCGGGCGAGATCGGCCGGATGACGGGGTACGCCGTGGCGATTGAGGTAGTCGGGGGCCGCGCAGAGGCGGTAGTGCTGGGTCAGCAGCGGACGGGCGATCAGCGCCTCATCCTGCGGGCGCAGGGTGCGGATGGCGGCGTCGAACCCCTCCTCCACCAGATCGACCCAGCGCGGGGTGAGCTGCAGATCCACCTCCAGCTTGGGGTAGCGGTCGAGAAAAGCGGGCAGCAGCGGCACCAGCCGGTGGTGGCCAAAGCTGAGGGGGGCGGCGATGCGCAGCCGTCCGGCCGGCTCGGCCAGCAGATTCTGGGTGAGCGACTCGGTCAATGCCAGCTCCTCCAACACCCGCTGGCAGCGAGCGAGAAAGAGCTGGCCCAGTTCAGTGAGGATCTGCTGGCGGGTGGTCTTGTGAAACAGCTTGCCCCCCAGCCACTGCTCCAGCCCCAGCACATGCTTGCCCACCATCTGGGCGCTGATCCCCTCTTCGCTCGCCACCGCGCTGTAGGAGCCGAGATCCACCACCCGGGTGAAGATACGCATGCTGGTCAATCGGTCCACAACCCCTCCTTTTTGCCCGTTTCAAGGCCGTTTGGCCCGTGACAAGGGCCCTAATTCACAACCAAAAGTTTAGTAAGAAATGGATTTTAGCCAATTTATTTAACTTTTGGTTACCAATACAGTGATGCCATCCCTCCCCCACAGGATAAATTCCCATGAAAAGCACCTATCTGGCCGCCCTGCTGGTCGGTCTGCTGGCCAGCGGCGCCAGTCAGGCTGCCGAGAGCAGCTTTATCAGCAACCACGCCCCAGCCTCAGCAACTCAAGCCCGGCCCGATATCTTTCGGGTCAGCCTGCTCGGCACCGGCACTCCGGTGCCCCAGATCAGCCGGGGCGGCTACAGCACTCTGATCGAGGCGGGCAACCAGAAGCTGGTGTTCGATTTTGGCCGCAACTCCGCCACTCGCCTGTGGCAGCTGCATATCCCCATCGGCCGGGTCAACGCCTTCTTCCTCACCCACTTTCACTCCGACCACACCAACGGGCTGGCGGATCTCTGGTTGACCGGCTGGCTGCAACCGGCCTATGGCCAGCGCCACGCGCCGATGGAACTCTACGGCCCCAAAGGCACCACAGCTCTCGCCCGTGGCTTGCAGCAGGCCTACGCCACCGACATCGCCACCCGGGTCAAGGATGAGGGAACGCCGCTGGACGGGGTGGAGATCAACAGCCACGAGGTCACCGCCGGGGTGGTCTACAACCATGACGGGGTCAAGGTGACTGCCTTTGACAACGACCACGGGGTCAACATCAAGCCGTCATTCGGCTATCGCATCGACTACCACGGCCACAGCGTGGTGCTCTCCGGCGATACCCGCTACAGCCCCGAAGTGGTGAAGCAGGCCAAAGGGGCCGACCTGCTGGTGCACTGCGTCTCCATGACCTCTGCCGAGCAGATGAAGGCCAACCCCGGCTACAAGGCGATCGCCGGTCACCTCGCCTCCCCCGAGCAGGCGGCCCGGGTAATGAACGAAGCCAAACCGGCGCTGACCGTGTTCAGCCATATCGGCCTCAACGGCAAGATCAGGGTCAAAGATCTGGCGCAGGATCTGCGCGCCCGCTACACCGGCCCCTTCGTCATCGGCAACGACCTGATGCAGATTGATCTGCCCACCACTGCCTCCGGCAAGGGCTATGCCCTCTGGCAGTCGGAGAATATCGACAACAAATAGATGGCACGGATGCCGGTCAGCCATGGTCAGCATCCGCAATCGACACCGGGGGCTATCTTTAAGGGGTGTTTGACCACAAGGAGTTATCTCTATGAGCCTGAAATGGAAGCACCTCGCCCTGGCCACTCTTCCCTTGTTCGGCATGACGGCCGCGCAGGCGGCGGTGTTGACCAGCCTTGAATGGCCCCCTTACACCAGCGCCAGCCTCCCTGAACAGGGCAAGAGCAGTCAGGTGGTGACCGCAGCCTTTGCCCTGGCTGGCGACCCGCTGACCATCAAGTTCTATCCCTGGCAACGGGCCGTGGACGAGGCGACCAACAACCCCGAGGTACTGGGTTATTTCCCCGAGTATCTCGACCCCAAGAGCAGTTGCCTCTTCTCCGACCCCATAGGTAACGGCCCTCTCGGCTTTGCCCAGCGAACCGATCAGCCGGTCACCTGGCAGAGCCTTGATGACCTCAAGGGCAAGAAAATTGGTGTCGTCACCGGCTATGTGAATACCACCGAGTTCGACGAAAAAGTGGCCAGCAAGGCGCTCTCGGCTGACGCCACCAGCTCGGACAGCCAGAACCTGCTCAAGCTCGGCAACGGTCGGCTCGATCTGGCTGTCATCGACCAGAATGTGATGACCTATCTGCTGGAGAGCGATCCCCAGCTCAAGGACGTTGCCGCCAACCTCGGCTTCAACGGCAAGATCCTCGAGGACAAGTCCCTCCACGTCTGCTTTACCAACTCCGCCAAGGGGAAAGAGGCGCGGGACAAATTCAACAAGGCGCTGGCCAGCGACGAGGTGAAGAAGCTGATGAAGTAGCGATACCGCATCCGCTCGCCGCCCCAAACAGCCATAAAAAAAGCCGCCTCTTGCGAGGCGGCTTCTTCATTCAACTTGGTAACCGGAGTTATCAGGCAATCAGCTTGTAGATGATACCGGACATGGCGATCAGGCCGATGATGGTCACGAAGCCGTTGCTGATGTTGCCAGCGTATTTGCGCATGGCCGGAACCTTGGTGATGGCGTACATCGGCATCAGGAACAGCAGCATTGCGATGATCGGGCCGCCCAGGTCTTCAATCATGCCGAGGATGCTCGGGTTGATGGTGGCGATGGCCCAGGTGGTCAGGATCATGAACACGGCAGTGACTTTGTTCAGTTGCTTGGTGTCAACGTTCTTGCCCTTCTCGCGCAGCGCCTTGGCCATCAGGCCGTTCATGCCTTCTTGCGCACCCAGGTAGTGACCCAGGAAGGATTTGCTGATGGCAACCATGGCGATCAGCGGAGCCACAGTACCGATAACCGGATTATCGAAGTGGTTGGCCAGGTAGGACAGAATGGAGATGTTCTGTTCTTTGGCAGCAGCCAGGTCAGCCGGGGAGAGGCTCAGTACGCAGCTGAATACGAAGAACATAACGGTCATTACCATCATGACGTGGGCGCCCAGCAGGATGTTGCTGCACTTCTTCTCGGCACCTTCACCGTAACGACCTTTGTTGTCCACCGCGAAGGAGGAGATGATCGGGGAATGGTTGAAGGAGAACACCATTACCGGGATAGCCAGCCACAGGGTCTTGATGAAGTCACCGTTGAAGGCGTCGGACAGGGCCGGAGCTTCAGTGATGATGGCACCGTTCCAGTGCGGGATCAGGTAGAACGCCAGACCCATCAGGGTGAGTACGAACGGGAATACCAGCACGCTCATTGCTTTGACGATAACCTGGCCGCCCAGACGAACAACCGCCATCAGACCGAGGATCAGGGCCAGTGACAGAACGGCACGGGGAGGTGCAGACATGCCCAGCTGGTGAACAATCACGCTCTCGACGGTGTTGGTGATGGCGACTGAATACATCAGCACGATCGGGTAGATGGCAAAGAAGTAGAGCAGGGTGATGAATTTGCCTGCGGTCTTGCCGAAGTGCTCTTCTACTACTTCAGTGATGTCGCCATCACGGGTAGAGCCGGACAGCACGAAGCGGGTCAGACCACGGTGAGCAAAGAAAGTCAGCGGCAGTGCCAGGATCAACATGGCAACCAGCGGCCACAGGCCACCTACACCGGCGTTGATTGGCAGGAAGAGCACACCGGCACCGATCGCGGTACCGTACAGACCCAGCATCCAGACCACATCGGCCTTGTTGACGCCGCGGGAGGTGTTGCTGGCTAAACGACCATCAGCTGCAATATTCATGTCAGACATACGTTGTTCCTGTCATCTAGGAAAATGGGATTCTTGTTTGGTCGGGCCTTGGCCCGGTTCCATCTCCCTGGAACGCCTGCTGTCCGTCCTTGATATTAACCTCTCGCCCCCCGGCAACCTGGCCATCACTCCTTGTGACAACAGGATTGCAACAAACAACAGTGCGAGATTTTGACCCTGAGGGTCGGCGCCCGTCTCACTTAACAACCGATTAACGTGCGCCACTCTTGATGGGCTGACTTTAATTAAATGCCCTTATTAATCACAGCGTTTTTTTGAATTAATCAACCAAAGTTTGATTTTGGTCGCCTTTCGGACGACCAAGATCACACTCAAAGCGCCTTATTGTGAGTTTTTTTTAACAATTCAACTTAGTTTCACTGGAATCAATGGCCTGCGAGCAGCTACATATTTGCAACAAGCCACCCGTTTAGCGCGGATTGTGTGCAGCACGGCCTTGGCGTACCCTTGTGACTTACGCCTTTTTGTTGATTGATGATGACCATTACCCGTACCGATCTCGCCGAACTGGCGGTGTTTGCCGCCGTCGCCCGTCACCGCAGTTTCAGCAAGGCCGCCCTCGAACTCGGGGTCTCCGCCTCCGCCCTCAGCCATAGCCTGAAGGGGCTGGAAGCCCGTCTGGGAGTACGGCTGCTCAACCGCAGTACCCGCGCCGTGGTGCCGACCGAAGCGGGCCAGCGGCTGCTCAAGCAGCTGCTCCCCACCCTCAATACCCTGGAAGAGGCGCTTTGCGAGCTGGCCCGCAACAGCGATGAACCGGTGGGTCGACTCAAACTCTGCGCCCCCCGCGGCGCCATCGACAGCCTGCTGGCACCTGTACTCATCGACTATCTGGCCCGCTATCCGCGGATGCAGGTGGAGGTAGTGGAGCAGGAGCTGATGCCCCGGCTGATTGAAGATGGTTACGATGCCGCGCTCTTTTATGGCGATCTGCTGCCCAAGGAGATGATCGGCATCCCCCTCGGCCCGCCCCAACGCTATCTGGTGGTGGGCTCCCCGGCCTATCTGGCGGAGCACGGTACGCCGGAGCACCCGAGCGAGCTGAGCCGCCACGCCTGCATCGGCTATCGCCTCACTCCGCACCACCACTATCGCTGGGCCTTTGCCGCCGACGGCACCATGCTGGAGATCGAAGTGACCGGGCCGCTCACTACCAGCACCCCGGCCCTCTATCTGGGCGCCGCCGAGGCGGGGCTGGGGCTCGCCTACTGTCTGGAAGAGGAGGTGAGCCAGAAGGTCGCGGAGGGGAAACTGCTCACCGTGCTGGAGCCCTGGTGCCCTACCTTTGCCGGCTTTTACCTCTTCTATCCCAGTCGGCATCAGCTGGGCAGCGGGCTGCGCATCCTGATCGACATGCTCAAGGCCCACTACCAAAACCCCGGATTAGTGAGTAATACTCAGCAATTCATCAAGTGAAACCCTGATTATCACCAAATAAGTATTAATCTAGACTAGCTGTTCGATAATCGAACTCCCCGAGAGAACAGATATGTCTGCCTATTTAACACTGCGGCAACGGGCCATGACCCGTCGCTTCTGGGCTTACGCCCTCCCCTCCATTCTTGCCATGCTGGTCTCGGGGGCCTACTACCTCATCGACGGCATCTTCGTCGGCCACTATGTCGGTGCCGCAGGCCTCGCCGGGATCAACCTGGTCTATCCGGTCATCATGGTGCTGATTGGTCTGGCCGCCATGATCAGCATGGGGGCGGCCACCGCCATCTCCTTCCAGCAAGGGGCGAAAAACGACAAGCTGGCCCGTCAGGCACTGGTCAACGCCCTCTGGCTGCTGGCCGGTCTCGGGGTAGTTGCGCCGGTGCTGCTCTATTACACCCACACCGATATCCTGCTGGGACTGGGGATTGAACAGGGCACCGAGACCTGGAAACAGGCGAGTGACTACCTCACCTGGATTGGCGGCGGTACCCTGCTGCTGGCCAGCAATCTGGCAGTGCCCTATCTGCTGCGCAACGATAGCCGCCCGAAGCTGGCCATGGTGCTGGTGAGCAGCGGCGCCGTGCTCAATATCATCCTCAACTACATCATGGTGGGTCGGCTGGGGCTGGGATTGATCGGTACCGCGCAAGCCACCCTGATGGCAGAGGGTGCGGTGAGCCTGATCGGTCTTGGCTACTTCTTTACCCCCTGGGCGCAGCTTCGCCTCAGCTGGCGGGATCTGGTACCCAACCTTCCCGCCATGCCGCACCTGCTCTTTACCGGTCTGCCGAGCCTGATTGCCCAGTTCAACCTCGGGCTGCTGCTGATGCTGCACAACAGCCAGCTGATGGTGTACGGCAATGTGAAGGATCTGGCGGGCTTTACCGTGGCCGGTTACACCGAAGCGGTCTTTATCGTCATTCTGCAGGGGCTGGCGTTCGGCATTCAGCCGCTCATCAGCAAGGCCGCGGGGGCCAAGCGCCATCGCAACCTCAAGTACCTGATGGAGATGGGGCTCAAGTTCACCTTTATCTACGGCATGCTGGTGTGGCTCACCATCCAGCTGCTGCCGGGACAGGTCGCCATGCTCTATACCGGCGACAAGGATCCCGAACTGCTGGCCGCCGCCATCAGCAGCCTGACCCTCAACCTCGGCGCCATTCCGCTGGAGGGGATCATCATGTTCGGCATCGTGCTGCTGCAATCCATGGCACGTACCCGTCAGGCGCTGGTCATCTCCATCGCCAAAACCGTGTTGCTGCTGCCGCTCATCTTCCTGCTGCCGCAACTGTGGGGGCGTGATGGGGTGCTGATGGCCCAGCCCGCGACCGTGCTGCTGCTCACCCTGCCGCTCTGCTGGCTGCTGTGGCGCGAGTGGCTGCGCCTGAAGATAGCCTGCGCGCCAAAAGCCAAACACCGCCCACAACCGGCCCGCGCACGCGCCGCCGTCCAGCTGGCCCGTTAAGGCCACCCATCCCGCAAAACAATAAAAAACCGGCATCCCCTGATGCCGGTCTCTGCTATATGGGCGGGTCTGCCTGCTCTTACACGAGGATTCAGACCGACACCTCTGTCCACACTATGCCAATACTTCTGGCCTGAGCTGGGCCATCAGCCCCGGGTTGTCGGAGTAATCCACCGGGATCGCCACCACCGCAGGCCCCTCCACCGCCAGTGCGGCCCGCAGGGTTGCGCGCAACTCGTCTGCCGAGCGCACCGCGAAACCTGCCGCCCCGAACGATTCGGCATAGCGTTTGAAGTCGATGGGGCCAAAAGAGACGCCGGAGGTGCGGCAATACTTCTGCTGCTCCTGCATCGCGACCATGTTGTAGCCGTTATCGACCCAGATGATGTGAACGATATTGCTCTTGAGCCGCACCGCCGTCTCCAGCTCCATGCTCGACTGCATAAAGCTGCCATCCCCCGATACCGAGATCACCTTCTCACCCGGCCGCACCAGCGCCGCACCGATGGCCCACGGCAGTGCCACCCCCATGGTCTGCTGACCATTGGAGATCAACACCTGACGGGCGCGGAAGCTGTAGAGGTAGCGGGCAATCCAGATATGGAAGCTGCCCATGTCGACGCAGAGGGTCATGTCGTCGCGCACCAGCTCCTGCAGTTCGCGCACGATACGCAAGGGGTGAACCGGATTGCCGTGCAGATCGTCGGCCCGCATCGCCAGTCGCAGTCGCTGCTGGCGAACCCCTTGCAGCAGCCGATCCACCTCGGGGGGACGAATTTTCGGATTGCCCATGATGCGGGTCAGCTGCAACAGGTTGGCGCGGATCGACCCCACCAGCTCGGCGGTCGGGCAGTAGCTGCTGTCGATATCGGCAGGCAGCACGTCGATATGGAGGATGCGCCGCTCCCTGTCGCCATTCCACAGCACGGGGTCGTACTCGATGGGGCTGTAGCCGATGCAGATCACCAGATCGGCCCCTGCCAGCAGTTGATCCCCCGGTTGGTTGTTGAAGAGCCCCACCCGTCCGGCAAAGTCATCGAAGTGGCAGCTGTCCACCACCCCGGCGGCCTGATAGGTACCGGTCACCGGCAGCCGCGCCTTGTCGAGGAAGGCGCGCACTGCCTCGGCATTTTCCGGCCGGCTCGCCATCAGGCCGAGCAGCACCACCGGATTCTGGGCGTTGCGCAGCAGGGTCAATGCCTGCTCCATATTCTGCTCATCGGCGCAGCCCGGCTCCGGCACCTCGCGGGGCACCAGCACATTGCCCTGCACCGGCTTGTTGATGATGTCCATCGGCAGGCTGACAAACGCCGCCCCCGGCCGTCCCAGCTCGGCGGCGCGAAAAGCGTTGGCCATCACTTCCGAAATCGCCGCCCCGCTGTTGACCTGAGCGCTGAACTTGGTGACCGGACGGCAGAGGTTGACCGTATCCATGCTCTGATGAGTGAGCTTGAGGCCGTCGGCACGGCGCACCGCACCGCCCAGCGCCACCATGGGGTCCCCCTCCGAGGTGGCGGTCGCCAGCCCGGTAATGAGGTTGGAGCAACCGGGGCCCGAGGTGACCAGCGACACCCCCGCCTTGCCGGTGAGGCGCCCCACGGCGGCCGCCATAAAGGCGGCGTTCGCCTCGTGGCGCACCACTATGGTCTCGATGGGGGAGTCCTCCAGCGCATCGAACACCCGGTCAATTTTGGCGCCGGGAATACCGAACACCTGCTTGACCCCTTGCGCCTCCAGATGACGAACCACCAGCTCGGCACCGCACTTCCACTGTCTGTTTTCCATGATATTGCTCCTTGTCTATCAGCCTTCGGCGGCCTGAATGGCGCGATCGAGATCGGCGGGGTTGAGGTCGGCCTGCCGGAAAGCGGGATCCGATGGCAGAGCCAGATTGAGGTGACGCACCACAGAAAGTCGCAGGGTGCCGTGGGCCATGGTGTAGTCGAGCAGATGGCCGCCCCCCTTGCGATCGGCGGTGATCATGTGCTCGTGAAAACCCGCCACATTGACCCCCTGCACGAACGGCGGGCAGCGAAAGCCCACCAGGGTTCCCGCCACCGCGGCAAAGCGGAACAGCGGCTGCTGTTCGATGGCTTCCAGCATGGGGCGATAGGGGGGCTCCTGACGCGGCACGGTTCGTACCTTGGCCGTTTCAAACTGGCCGTCGAGGCGCAGGGCGACGAAGACGTTGTCGGAGCCCACCAGCCGATCCACCCACTGGTGGATCTCGTCACGGCTCAGGGGGTGATCGAAGCGACGCTCCAGACAGGGGCGAAAATGGGTCATCACCGCAAAGGGGGTCTTCTGATCGGCGCGGGCGGGACGGGCCGAGCCATCGGAGCGCAACTGGTGGATCTGGCGCTCGAAGGCGATCAGCTCACCATCGAGGTGATTGAAGGTGCCGAGGCCAAAGTCGCCGTGGCGCAGCAGCTCGCTCATGGTGGTCTCCCCTTCGTAGACCCCCGCCAGCAGGGCGCTCATCAAGGAACTCTGGTAGATCTCGCCACCGTCATGCTGCCTGCGCCAGCGGGAAAACTGCTGGCTCACTTCGAGGGCACAGCTGCACCCGGCACTGTCAGATGTTGCAATATGTTCCATTCGGGTTTCACCTCCACCGTGAATCCTGTTAGCGTTCGGATCCAATGGTGACTTGGTTCACATTTCAACACCAATACGCTGATCCCATGACTTTGAGACTCAATCGATATGGAACTTCGTACGCTCCGCTACTTCATGGCCGTTGTTGAAAAGCAGAATTTCACCCGCGCAGCCGAATCACTCAACATGGCCCAGCCGCCCCTGAGCCAGCAGATCCGCAAGCTGGAGGAGACCCTGGGCACCCCGCTGCTGCGCCGTTTGACCCGCAGTGTCGAACTGACCGAGGCGGGCGAGAGCCTCTATCGGGATGCGGCGCAGATCCTGGCGCTGGCCGATGCGGCAAAACTGAAGGTAAAGCGGATTGCCCGGGGCGAGCAGGGGGCACTGCGGATCGGCTTTGCCGGTTCCACCGTGCTCCACCCCGCGGTGCTGACCCTGCTGCACGACTACCGGGAGCGCTATCCCGAGGTAGCCCTCAGCCCTCAGGAGGGCACCATGCCGGCACTGGTGGAGGCGCTGCGCAACGATCGGCTCGATGCCGCCATCTTGCGGCTCCCCTGCCGCGGCAGCGAGGGCTTTGCCCACCACCTTATCGAGCAGGAGCCGCTGCTGATCGCCCTGCCCACCAGCCACCCCAAGGCCAAGCCGGGCCCCTTGCCACTGGCCTGCCTGAAGGACGAGAGTTTTATTCTGTTTCCCCACGCCATCGGGCCCGGGCTCTATGACGGCATCGTGGGCCTCTGTCGGGAGGCCGGCTTCGAGCCGATACTGGGGCCTGAATGCCCGCAGGTGATCTCCACCGTCGGCATGGTGCAGGCGGGCTTTGGCGTGACTCTGGTGCCCAGCTCGGTGGCGGCGCTGCGCCCGCTCGGGGTCAGTTATCACCCCATTGAGGGCAACGGCATGATGACCAGCATCAGTCTGGCGACACGGCCACACCCAAGTAGTGCCGTGCTGCGGCACTTTATCGCCCAGATCCGTGCCGCCCAGATACGACAAGGCCTCCCGAAGGAGGCCCTGTTAAACAAGCTTGAACCGGCCTGATGACCAGCTTGCCTGATGCGACGGCTTATTTGACGGTACTGCTTATTTGACAGTCACCCGGGCAAACTTGCGCTTGCCGACCTGATAGACGGCGGTACCGGCACCGATGAGTGCCTTGCCATCTTCCAGCTTCTCGCCATCCACCTTGACCGCGCCCTGCTTGATCATCCGCAGCGCTTCGGAGGTGGTGGCCACCAGATCGGCCTCTTTCAGCAGATTGGCAATGGCCAGACCTTCGCCTTCCAGTGCCAGCTCGATTTCCGGCATCTCGTCCGGGATGGCGTTCTTGGAGAAGCGCTGGGTGAAATCTTCGTGGGCCGCTTCGGCCGCCGCTTCGTCGTGATAACGGGCGATGATCTCTTTGGCCAGCCAGATCTTCACGTCGCGCGGGTTGAGAGTACCGGCAGCGATGCCTGCCTTGAACTCTTCGATTTCGGCCAGCGGACGGAAGGAGAGCAGCTCGTAGTAGTTCCACATCAGATCGTCGGTGATGGACATGATCTTGCCGAACATCTCGCCCGGAGCGTCGTGGACGCCGATGTAGTTGCCTGCGGACTTGGACATCTTCTTGACGCCATCCAGACCCACCAGCAGCGGCATCATCAGCACGCACTGGGTCGCCATGCCGGCATCTTTTTGCAGCTCGCGGCCCATCAGCAGGTTGAACTTCTGGTCGGTACCACCCAGCTCAACGTCCGCCTTCAGCGCGACCGAGTCATAGCCTTGCAGCAGCGGATAGAGGAATTCGTGAATCGCGATGGATTGGCCGCCGGTGTAGCGCTTTTTGAAGTCGTCGCGCTCCATCATGCGGGCCACGGTCTGCTTGGCCGCCAGCTTGATCATGCCGGTCGCACCCAGCTCGCTCAGCCAGGTCGAGTTGTACTCGATGCGGGTCTTGGCGGGGTCGAGGATCTTGAACGCCTGCTCGGCATAGGTGAGGGCGTTGTGCTTGATGGCCTCTTCGGAGAGCGGCGGACGGGTGGCGTTCTTGCCGGAGGGATCTCCCACCATGGCAGTGAAGTCACCGATCAGCAGGATCACTTCATGGCCCAGATCCTGGAAGGTCTTCAGCTTGTTGAGGATCACGGTATGACCCAGGTGAATGTCGGGGGCGGTCGGGTCCATGCCCAACTTGATACGCAGCGGGCGCCCTTCCTTCAACTTGGCGACAAGTTCTTCTTCAACCAGAATTTCTTCCGCTCCGCGCTTGATCTCGGCTAGCGCCACCTCGAGCTGGGACATTTTTTGACTCTCCATCACGATTCCACAGGGCCAAACATATTACTGGAATGGCGGGCCAATTGGAAAGGCTGTAAAATCCGTCCATTCTGCCCGACTTCATCTGCTTCTCATGGTTATTTGGCACGCCTTCAACGCACTCCCCCACTGGCACCGCAAGATGGTGCTGATCTTGAGCATCATGATCATGATGCTGGCTGCTTGGCCAAGCGAACAGGCGGTGGCAACACGGGTCGATGAAAACGGCAACGAAATTGCCCTGCGGGAACCGGCTAACGACAACCCGCTGAACGACGAGCTGACGGCCGAAGCCGCCCAGCCTGTCACCCCGCCCAAACCGCGCTACATCACCAAGCAGGTGAAGGTACGCCGTGGCGACAACATGGGGGTGATCTTCCAGCGCATTGGCCTGAGCACCACGGATCTGCACCTGATCGATCAGCTCGAGGGCAGCGATCCCCTGCGGATGCTGCAACCGGGGCAGGAGCTCACCTTCAAGCTCACCGAGAACGGCGAGCTGCACAGCCTCTATTACCCCCACAGTCTGGAGCAGGCGCTCAAGGTGAGCCGCAAGGAGGAGACCTTTGTCGCCCGCAACGTCAAGATCGCCCTCGACACTCGCGAACAGGTGAGCAAAGGCGAGATCCGCTCCAGCTTCTGGGGCGCCGCGGTGGATGCGGGGATGACCGAAGATCAGATCATGGACTTGGCCGCCATCTTCGGCTGGGACATCGACTTTGCTCAGGACTTGCAACCGGGAGACAGCTTCCGGGTGGTCTATGAAGACAAATTCCGCGACGACGAGCGGGTCGCCTCCGGCGATATTCTGGCGGCGGAGTTCGTCAACCAGGGCACAGCCTACCGCGCCGTGCTCAATGAAGATGGCAACTACTACACCCCGGAAGGGAAGGCGATGCGCAAGAGCTTCCTGCGCGCGCCGGTCAACTTCAAATACATCAGCTCCAACTTCAACCCGCGCCGCCTCCATCCTGTGACCGGCAAGATCCGCCCCCACAACGGCATCGACTACGTGGCGCCGGTGGGCACCCCCATCATGGCGGCGGGCTCCGGCAGCGTGGTGGCTGCCGGTTACAACCAGTTCAACGGCAACTACGTCTTTATCAAGCATGCCGGCAACTATGTGACCAAGTACCTGCACCTCTCCAAGCGCACCGTCAACAAGGGACAGCGGGTGAAGCAGGGGCAGACCATCGGTACTCTGGGTGGCACCGGCCGCGTCACCGGCCCGCACCTGCACTACGAATTCGTGGTGGGCGGCATTCACAAGAACCCGCGCACCCTCACCCTGCCGCAGGCAGAGACCCTGAGCGGCCGCGAGCTGGCCAACTTCAAAAAGCTGGCGATGCCGCAACTGGCCAAGCTCGACAACCCCGAGCTGCAGCTGGCCCAGAACAAGCGGGATAGTCGCGGCAACTAAGCCATCAGGGCTGGCAGGGTGAAGGCCCTGCCAGCCCCTTTTATTGAACCCGCGCCACGCAATCAGATTGAAATGAGTCCACCTTCGGACATAAGATGAGATGGAACACCGGGAGCGGCATGTGGCACGGAAGCAAGGGCTTATCTATCCTGTCTCTCTCACTCTTTTTCCGGTCCGCATTGAGGATGCAACATGGTTGAGCGTTATATCGGTCTGATGTCAAAGATCACGCCATGTGGCATGGGATGAAAGCCGTTCCCCTCTTCACCCTCTCTGCACACCGTATTTTCGAACAGCAATGTAAGGAGACACCATGGCTGAGCGCTATATCGGTCTGATGTCGGGAACCAGCATGGACGGCATTGATGCCGTGCTGGTGATGATCGCCGGGGATGAACTGCGGGTCGAAGCGGCGCTTTGTCACCCCTGGCCGCAAGAGACCGCCCGCACGCTGCATGCCCTCTGCACCCCGGGCGACAACGAAATCGACCGCATGGGGGTGGCCGATAATCTGGTGGCGCGAGAGTTTGCCGCCGCCACCCACGCGCTGCTGGCCAAGGCGCGGCTTGAGCCCAAAGATATTCGCGCCATCGGCAGCCACGGCCAGACTATCCGCCATCGCCCCCAGCTCGGCTTTACCCTGCAGATCGGCAATGCCGCCCTGCTGGCCGCCCTGACCGGCATCGACGTTATTGCCGATTTTCGCACCATGGATATGGCCCTCGGCGGTCAGGGGGCGCCGCTGGTGCCCGCCTTCCATCAAGCACTGTTTGCCAAGCCCGGCGCCCTGCGGGTGGTACTGAACCTCGGCGGCATCGCCAATATCTCGGTGCTGCCGGGCAATCCGGGCGGGGTATATGGTTTTGATACCGGCCCGGCCAACACCCTGCTCGATGGCTGGTATCGCCGCCATCAGCCCCACGGCGGCAACTATGACGCCGGTGGCAAATGGGCCGCCAGCGGCAAGCCCATCCCTGCCTTGCTGGAGAAACTGCTGGCTCACCCCTACTTCGCCGCCCCCTCCCCCAAGAGCACCGGACGGGAGATGTTTACCCTCGATTGGCTCGATGGGGAGCTGGCAGGCACTTCATACGCCCCCGTGGATGTGCAGCGCACCCTGCAGGCGCTCACCTGCCACAGCATCGCCAGCCAACTGCCCGCCCGGCCCGAGTCAGTCGGTGCCAGCCAGCCGAAAGCCGAGCTGTTTGTCTGCGGCGGCGGTGCCCATAACGCCCCCTTGCTGAAGGAGCTGGCCAGCCTGCTGCCTGCATGGCGCATCGCCAGCACTGCCGAGCTGGGCCTTGCCCCCGACTGGGTGGAAGGCGCAGCCTTTGCCTGGCTGGCCATGTGCTTTGTCCACCGCAAGCCGGGCAATCTGCCCGCCGTCACCGGTGCCAGCCGTCCGGCCGTGCTGGGGGCACTTTATCCCGCCTGAGTGATGACAAGGGAGCTGCGGATCAGTGTGCCCCCTTGAACAGACGCACAACCTGTTGCCGGATCGGTGCAAACAGCGGGGGCTTTGGCGGCTCCAGATTGATATGACGCCGCCCGGCACGGGTTTCACAGCGAAGCAGATTCTGGATGTAGTGGTGGTGGGAGCGATGGATCAGCTGTGAAGCCTGATACGCCCACAGTCTGGGCACGCCCCACAGGGTGCTGGCAATCGCACCGACGATGCAGAAGAAAGCGGGCTCCTGAATTCCCATCCGGCTGGCGTTCTCCAGCGCCTCCTTGAGCGAGTTGGAGTGGGCAATACAGGTCATGATATTGACCATGAAGGCATCGTAATCATCCTCTCCCCCCTTGCCAACGCGCGCCGTCAGGGTCGCCGCGGGCTGATAACCAAACTGATGGCCGATATTTTCCAACACCGTATTCCGCTGGCGGATCACCTTGCCATAAAACATCAGCATCACCATGCAGTCGATCGCCTTGCACAGCGCCTCGTAGTGGGGATGGCTCTTCTTGGGACGCGGTGCCGTGGCGAGAGCCAGCTCTTCAGAGATAGCCAGCAGGCCCACAGGTACGGCGGTGCTGACAAACGAGAGGTCAATCGACAGCTCCAGCCCCTCCTCCCCTTCCATGCGGGCCACAATCACATGTTCGCCAAACAGCCGACGCTGGCGCTCGATAAAGGCGCCAAAGACCAGATCACGAAACTGCTTTTGCGGATAAGGGGTATCGATTAGGCTCTCGATGGTCATGATGGCGGCGGATACCCGGCCGCGCAGTCGGTAATCGGCAGGAATGGGAAAGCTCTTTCCCAGGCGAGGAGGTAACCGCTGCCCAGATGTTTGACAATACATATCGCCCAGAACGAAACCCAGCATAAATCCTCCACAGTCAGGTAATGATGATCGCGATGCGATCTCGCTTGCCAATCCTGGGCAATGGCCTGCCGGTGCATCGATGCTCTCCGTCAGGGCTCCTTGATTACCTTATTAATCATACGATTAATAGCGATTGGAAAAAGCGACCTGACTCGCAATCACGCCACTAATTAACAGTTTCATCAAGAAACCATAAAAAGCGGTTGATAAATCCATTTTTTGACGTATTTCCTTTTAAAAACAATACATTGAACTTTATTCCTGCGAAATCACCTGAGCTGTTCCCGAGCCCTGAGAACCATCTCAATCATCACAACCAGCCACAGATAAGAGGGAGATCAGACAAAGCCGCAAAAAAGTGGAAAAACCGACGACGCGGGGCAACCCCACCCATCGGGGGATGCAACCGGCGTGAAGAGAAGCGGATTGCCACCACCCTCCCCCTTCCTTATCCAGCGCCACATCTCATCCATCGCCATCTCTTATCGAGCGCCACCGTTCCTGCACACCGTCACGCCAACGCCAACGCCAACGCCAACGCCATGCTCCCCACTCCTGTGCAGCCGGGGCAGATCCGCCGTGCAAATTCATGGCATAGAATTTTATGGCGTTAATAACAGATCCCGGCTGCCAGCAAGGTGTCATCGAGTATGCCGGAGTCAGCATTAACAGAGAGGAATGCAAAAGCCGTGAATTATATTCCAGAGGTATCTTTAATAAGGTGGATATGCATATTAACGGGAGTTTTCATAGCCCCTTAAAAGAGCTGAAAACAGATATCCATGCACCATAATATGCATTATTTGCACATCAGCGCATAATATTAACCCTTTATTCACACGCCAATATCCCGAAGAGGGGGAGAGCAAACCCAGTCAGGACAAGGCTGTCCGCCGGTTCGGCACCATTTGCGCACGAATTGGCTGCAATTTCGGGTGAATTGAATAGCAATATGCTTAAATTTGCACCCATTGAGCCATCTCATAGAAATGCAATCAGCGGTTTGCAACCCCTGATAGCCACTCATAGAATCGCAGCGTCTGAAATATCTACCCTGTCCTCTTCGCCCTTATTCCTCATTCCTCTCAGCGATTGAGTGGAACACAAATAATAACCGGGGATGCCGCCGCTGGCGCAGTGGCCATGGCGCACAACAAGATGGGGTAAACCTGTACCTGAATGAACAACAAATATTAAAAAGAGGCATATCTATGAGTGGTACCATCATCAAGTCGGCAAGAAATACCCCCCATGCACCCCAGGATCTGGGCCCCTGCACCCAAACGGTAGCGTTTTCTCATTACAACAATATCTCGGCCCAGTTGCCGGTCGATCCCGCCACCGGCAAGATGGTGAGTGGCGATGTCACCGCGCAGGCCAGACAGTGCCTGAGCAACCTCAAGGCGATCATCGAGAGCATCGGCCATGTGATGGACGATATGGTCAAAGCGACCATTTTCCTCAAAGAGATGGCGGATCTGGAAGCGGTCAACGCCGTCTATCGCGAATTCTTCCCGGGCTATCTGCCGACCCGCACCACCCTCGCCGTCGCCGCCCTGCCGCTGGGCGCACTGGTGCAGATCGATGCCATCATCTCCAACGGCGAAGGTACCTTCCCGCAAGACCCTTGCCCGCTGGTTAAACTGGCCCGCAATAGCGACAAGGCGCCGCACAATCCGTTCTCCACCCATACCGTGGCGTTCTCCCACTACAACAATATCGGCGCCCAGCTGCCGGTCGATGCAGTCTCTGGCCAGCTGGTTGCCGGTGGCATCACGGAGCAGGCGGGCCAGTGCCTGCGCAATATCAAGGCGGTGCTGGAGAGCATCGACGTGCCGTTTGACGATATCGTCAAGGTGACCGTCTATCTGACCGATCTGGCCGATCTGGAGGCCGTCAACGAGGTCTACACTACCTTCTTCCCCGACTCCGCCATTGCCCGCGCCGTGGCCTATCTGCCCGCCCGCTCTGTGGTCAGTGCGGCCGCCCTGCCCATGGGGGCACGAGTGCAGATGGATGCGGTCATCTCCCACGGTGACGGCACCCCGCCACAACTGGTGGAAGACCGTCACAATCTGGTGATCCGTGCCCGCAATACCGACAAGGCACCGCGCAGCCCCTTGCACACCCAGACCGTCGCCTTCTCCCACTACAACCATCTTTCTGCGCAGCTGCCGATTGACCCCGCCACCGGCAAGATCCTGGCTGGCTGCATCAAGGAGCAGACCGCCCAGTGCCTGAGCAATATCAAGGCAATTGTGGAGAGCATCGGCCATGTGATGGACGATATCGTCAAGGTCAATATCCAGCTCGGCAATATCGCGGATCTGGATGCGGTCAACGCCGTCTACACCAAATACTTCCCGGGCTACCTGCCTGCCCGCACCGTAATCGGGGTCAGTGAGCTGCCCGCCGGTGCTCTGGTACAAATCGATGCGGTGATGTCCAACGCCGAAAGCACCCCGCCGCAGGTGTAAGGTTGCGGAAATAAAAAAGAGACCGGCTATATGCCGGTCTCTTTTGGTAACAGGGAGGGATATTATTTTTATGACATCGATATAAAGAACGCGAACGTCCGATTACGCTTCGCTAATCGAACCTACAGGCTATTTTCATATCGAACCCTTCATCTTTTTAACTGCTTGTTAGCATTTTCCACTATCATTTCCCTTATGTTAACCAACTTATTTACTCCAAGCACATCTCGAAGTGAATTTTGTATGTAACTAAGCTGTACTTCAGGGTGAGAAATTGAAGGCTCTTTCCAAGAGGTAAATGCAGACAATATCTCAAGAAGTTCTCTTGCTGCCTGATCACGATGTTCTTGATTTGTGCCTTGGCCTTTTGGAAAGTTGATGTATTCACTATTAGCGCCTAAAGTTCTTAGCTTATCTTCGAACTTAATAAGCTGCCCATCAATATCATTCGTGAGCCAAGCTGAAAATTTGAACCTCAACTTTGTTAAATCACCAGCAAAGCCTAAAGCCTTCTCGCTATCTCTATTTGTTCTTAAGTAATAGAAAGTTTCCATAACTTTCTCTATGTACAATTCCGAGAATTGCACATGTTTATCAAAAACGGTGCCCGCCATGTGGGACATTGCGCCTAAGTTGAACACTTGCTGCTCATGCTGTAATTTTGATTGCATTTCATTTCTGAATGCTTCTAACTTCTTATCGTATTCGTGACTAATTGATTGTTTTAGTCGCTCCTTTAACCAAAACACACCAATAACATTCACTAATAATGTAAAAACTCCAGATGCTGTCAACGTTATTCCATCAATCATTGTCACACTCCAAGGAAATAATAATATCGCGCTATATATATTTAACTACGAAATTGTAATTAAGGCTTAGGGAAATCGGCCAAACTAAACAATAGATTTAATTATAGTAATAAAAAAGCGCCTCCCGAAGGAGGCGCTTTTCAGTTCTATACACAGCAATTAGCTATTACAGGGATTCAGCGGTCGCAACCACGTTTTCCACGGTAAAGCCGAATTCCTTGAACAGCAGCTCGGCCGGGGCAGACTCACCGAAGGTGGTCATACCGATGATCTTGCCGCCGAAACCGACGTACTTGTACCAGTAGTCAGCGATGCCGGCTTCGATGGCTACGCGCTTGGTGACGGAGGACGGCAGGACGGACTCTTTGTACTCGGCAGACTGGGCGTCGAACAGGTCGGTAGACGGCAGAGAGACCACGCGCACGGCACGGCCCTTGGCAGTCAGCTGCTCATAGGCAGCAACGGCCAGTTCCACTTCGGAACCGGTGGCGATCAGGATCAGCTCCGGAGTACCGGCGCAATCCTTCAGCACGTAGCCACCCTTGGCGGTGTCGGCCAGCTGCTGGGCAGTACGGTCCATCTGGGCCAGGTTCTGACGAGAGAAGATCAGAGAGGTCGGGCCGTCAGTACGCTCGATGGCGTGTTTCCAGGCGATGGCAGATTCAACCTGGTCACACGGACGCCAGGTGCTCATGTTCGGAGTCAGACGCAGGGAGGCGATCTGCTCAACCGGCTGGTGAGTCGGGCCATCTTCACCCAGACCGATGGAGTCGTGGGTGTAAACGAAGATGGCACGCTGCTTCATCAGGGCGGCCATGCGCAGGGCGTTGCGGGCGTACTCCATAAACATCAGGAAGGTAGCGCCGTAGGGGATGAAACCACCGTGCAGGGCAATACCGTTCATGATGGCGGACATGCCGAACTCGCGTACACCGTAGTGGATGTAGTTGCCGGAGGCATCGTCGTTGGTCAGGGACTTGGAGCCGGACCACATGGTCAGGTTGGACGGAGCCAGGTCGGCGGAGCCGCCCATGAACTCCGGCAGCAGCTTGCCGAAGGCTTCCAGAGAGTTCTGGGACGCTTTACGGGTTGCGATCTTGGCCGGGTTGGCTTGCAGGGTTTCGATGATCTTGGCGGATTCGGCAGCCCAGTTGGCCGGCAGTTCGCCAGCGGTACGGCGCTTGAATTCGGCAGCCAGAGTCGGGTGAGCGGCTTCATAGGCAGCGAACTTGGCAGCCCAGTCGGCTTCCAGTGCAGCGCCCTTCTCCTGAGCGTTCCACTCGGCAGCGATATCAGCCGGGATAACGAACGGCGCGTGGTCCCACTTCAGGAATGCGCGAGCAGCGGCGATCTCGTCGTTGCCGAGCGGTGAACCGTGGCAGTCGTGAGAACCGGATTTGTTCGGGGAGCCGTAACCGATGATAGTGCGGCAGCAGATCAGAGTCGGCTTGCCGGTCTCGGCCTTGGCGGCTTCGATGGCGGCATTGATGGCTTCCGGGCTGTGACCGTCAACAGCCGGGATAACGTGCCAGCCGTAGGCTTCAAAACGCTTGACGGTGTCGTCGGTGAACCAGCCTTCTACGTGACCGTCGATGGAGATACCGTTGTCATCCCAGAACGCGATCAGTTTGCCCAGTTGCAGGGTACCTGCCAGGGAGCACGCTTCGTGGGAGATACCTTCCATCAGGCAGCCGTCGCCCATAAAGGCGTAGGTGTAGTGGTCAACGATGTCGTGGCCCGGCTGGTTGAACTGCTCAGCCATGGCTTTCTCGGCGATCGCCATACCAACGGCGTTGGTGATGCCCTGACCCAGCGGGCCAGTGGTGGTTTCCACGCCCGGAGCATAGCCGTACTCCGGGTGACCCGGGGTGCGAGAGTGCAGTTGGCGGAAGTTTTTCAGATCGTCGATGGAGAGGTCATAACCGGAGAGGTGCAGCAGGGAGTACAGCAGCATGGAGCCGTGGCCGTTGGAGAGAATGAAACGGTCGCGGTCGGCCCACTTGGGGTTGTTCGGGTTATGTCTGAGGTGGCTACGCCACAGCACTTCGGCGATATCCGCCATTCCCATGGGGGCGCCCGGGTGACCGGAGTTGGCTTTTTGAACGGCATCCATACTCAATGCACGAATGGCATTGGCAAGCTCTTTACGAGAAGGCATCTGAATCTCCTGCGATTGCTTCATTTGATGGCCAAGATTAAGGCGCGTTATTGTCCCAGCAGGGCGCGCGGCGTGCAAATATTATCTGGATGAATAAAGTGGCTTTGGGAGGACAATCGCTTTTCTTGCCCTCTATTGACCAAAGCAACCAGAGAAAAACGTTTGATTTCCATCCCTTTCGGGATAGGAGAGCACCGCTTGTGACCCATTGGACACTGCGCGACAAAATAGTGCTGGCAATCGGGGGGGGCGCTAATTAAAATAGACGTCCAGATGTAGATACCTCTACACCATCCCATTCATCCGGTTATTGCCGTGGCGATAACCCAGACAAGCTGAGACTCTTATCATGGCAAAGCTGTTTACTTCCGAGTCGGTCTCCGAAGGCCATCCCGACAAGATTGCGGACCAGATCTCCGATGCGGTACTGGACGCCATCCTCAAGCAAGATACCAAGGCACGCGTTGCCTGCGAGACCCTGGTCAAGACCGGTATGGTCATGGTGGCCGGCGAAGTAACCACCTCTGCCTGGGTTGATATCGAAGAGATCGTGCGTGATACCGTACGTGAAATCGGCTACACCCACTCCGACATGGGCTTCGATGCTGACTCCTGCGCCGTGCTGAACGCCATCGGCAAGCAGTCCCCTGATATCAATCAGGGTGTTGACCGCAGCGATCCGCTGGAGCAGGGCGCTGGCGATCAGGGCCTGATGTTCGGCTACGCCACCAACGAAACCGACGTGCTGATGCCGGCCCCCATCACCTACTCTCACCTGCTGGTGAAGCGTCAGGCTGAAGTGCGCAAGAACGGCACCCTGCCGTGGCTGCGTCCGGATGCCAAGAGCCAGCTGACCTTCGCCTACGACGACGCAGGCAAGATCATCGGTGTGGATGCCGTTGTGCTGTCTACCCAGCACGCCGAATCCATCAGCCACAAGGATCTGGTTGAAGCAGTACGCGAAGAGATCATCAAGCCGGTGCTGCCGGCCGAGTGGGTCAACAAGGACACCAAATACTTCATCAACCCCACCGGCCGTTTCGTTATCGGCGGCCCGATGGGTGACTGCGGTCTGACCGGTCGCAAGATCATCGTCGACACCTACGGCGGCATGGCCCGTCACGGTGGTGGCGCCTTCTCCGGTAAGGATCCGTCCAAGGTTGACCGCTCCGCTGCCTACGCCGCCCGCTACGTTGCCAAGAACATCGTTGCCGCCGGTCTGGCCGATCGCTGTGAAATCCAGATCTCCTACGCCATCGGCGTGGCCGAGCCGACCTCCATCAGCGTTGAAACCTTCGGTACTGCCAAGGTCGCCGAGGAGCTGCTGGTCAAGCTGGTGCGCGAGCACTTCGAACTGCGCCCGTATGGTCTGATCGAAATGCTGGATCTGAAGCGCCCGATCTACCAGGCTACCGCTGCCTACGGTCACTTCGGTCGCGACGAGTTCCCGTGGGAGCAGACCGACAAGGCCGAACTGCTGCGTTCTGCCGCTGGCCTGTAAGGCTCGCTGTTGTGATAAAAGGGGAGCCTGGCTCCCCTTTTGCTTATCCGCTATCTGACGAGATGTTGATGTCTACCACCCCTTCCCAGCTTGTCGCCCTGCTGCAACAACGCGTAGAAGCCTGCTTTGTGCAGGCCGAGGCGCGCCTTGGCCGCACCTTCCCCCGCCCGCGGATCTACTGCAACATGCGGGGCCGGGCGGCGGGATCGGCGCGGCTGCAAACCTGGGAGCTGCGCTTCAACCCTGCCCTCTATCAGGCCAACCAGCAGGCGTTTCTGGATGAGGTGGTGCCCCACGAGGTGGCCCATCTGCTGGTTTATGCCCTGTGGGGAGAAGGGCGCGGCAAAAACCGGGTGCTACCCCACGGCCGCCAGTGGCAATCGGTGATGCGGGAGGTATTCGGCCTTGAGCCCAGAACCACCCACAGCTTCGATCTGGCGGTTTTGGCCCAGCGCACCGTGCCCTATCGCTGCCTCTGCCAGCAGCATCAGCTCTCTATTCGCCGTCACAACAAGGTGGTGCGTGGCGAGGCCCGCTATCACTGCCGCCGCTGCAAGCAACCGCTGGAACGGGAACGGCCGGAGCCAGAGCAGTAAGCCAGCTTGTGTCGCGCCCCTGTGGTAGGGTGCCCGCCATCGTTCGTCAATCACCCTGTTTTGCAAGGAATCCCATGCGTTTCATCTCCTCCCTCGCCCTGACCCTGCTGGCCGGTTTACCGCTGCTCAGCGCCCCCCTGCACGCCCAGACCTTTCGCGAAGCCAAGCAGGATCTGGTGAAGCTCTATCGCAGTCAGCCTGCGGTCACCACCTTCTACTGCGGCTGTGACATCGACTATCAGGGCAAGAAGATGAGCCCGGATCTCGCCAGTTGCGGCTATGAACCACGCAAGCAGGCCAAGCGCGCAGCGCGCATCGAGTGGGAACACGTAGTCCCTGCCTGGGAGTTCGGCCACCAGCTGCAGTGCTGGCAAAATGGCGGTCGCAAGAATTGCGAAAAAGCGAGCCCCGAGTTCAACAAGATGGAGGGGGACATGCACAACCTCTTCCCCGCCATTGGCGAGGTGAACGGCGATCGGGCCAACTACCGCTTCTCCGACTGGAACGGCAAGCCGGATCAGTACGGCCAGTGCCAGATGCTGGTGGATTTCAAGGATCGTCGGGTGCAGCCGCCCAAGGGGCCGGTACGGGGTCAGATCGCCCGCGCCTACCTCTACATGAGCCAGCAGTATGGGCTGCGTCTGGCAGCGCAACAGCGTAAACTGTTCGAAGCTTGGGATCGCCAGTACCCGGCAGAGGGCTGGGAGTGCGAGCGCAACCGCCGCATCGGCAAGCTGCAGGGCAATACCAATCCCTTTATTGAAAAGCAGTGCCAATAACCCCATTTGACCAGGGAGGGGATCACCCCTCCTAATCATGAAGCCCTTCCCCACTGCCGCGTGAGCCTTGCTCGCCGCCTCGCAGCAGGATATGAAGGGTTTCCAAGCAAGAGACTGACAAGCAGCCATGCGCATTCCACGTATCTATGAACCGGCCACCCTGCAAGTTGGCCAGACCATCGCCCTGTCGGAAGACGGCGCCAACCATATCGGCCGGGTACTGCGCATGCAGCCGGGCCAGCAGCTCGAGCTGTTCAACGGCGATGGCAATCAATATCCCGCCACCATCGCCAGCGTCGGCAAAAAGTCGGTGGAAGTGACCATCGACCGCTGCGACGTCCAGTCGGTGGAGTCACCGCTGGCCATCCACCTCGGTCAAGTAATCAGCCGCGGCGACAAGATGGACTTCACCATCCAGAAATCGGTGGAGCTGGGCGTCACCTGCATCACTCCGCTCTTCTCCGAGCGCTGCGGCGTCAAGCTGCCAGCCGATCGACTGGAGAAGAAGCGCGAGCAGTGGCAAAAGGTGGTGATCAGCGCCTGCGAACAGTGCGGCCGCAACGTGGTGCCAGAGGTGCGCATGCCGATGGAGCTGGACGCCTGGCTGGCAGAAGAGACCAAGGAGCTCAAGCTCAACCTGCACCCGCGCGCCGAGTTCAGCATCAATACCCTGCCCGTTCCCGAGCATGGGGTACGCCTGCTGATTGGCCCGGAAGGGGGCTTGTCGAGCGACGAGATCGCCCGTACCGTGCAGGAAGATTTCAAAGAGATGCTGCTGGGGCCGCGGGTGCTGCGCACCGAAACCGCCGCCCTGACCGCGATTACTGCGCTGCAGTGCCGCTTTGGCGATCTAGCTTGAAACCAGTCCAATGTCTTACTGCGAGGTCGTGATCAAGGCTCATGCGCTGCTCGGAATCCTCACGTATGTCTATACGCTCCGGTTCCTGCGCTGCTCTTTACCTTGCTGACGACCTCTCGCGACAGACTTTGAACAGGTTTTAAGAATCTCACTCGCAATCGAGCCACAAGAAGGATATTCGGATGACCATTAAACTCGGCATCGTGATGGACCCCATCTCGGCCATCAACATCAAGAAAGATTCCAGCTTTGCCATGCTCGAAGAGGCGCAAAAGCGCGGCTATGAGCTCTTCTATCTGGAGATGAAGGATCTCTACATGGAAGCTGGTCGCGCCTTTGGCACCATGCGCCCGCTCACCGTCAAATATGACTATGCCGACTGGTACACGCTGGGCGAGGTGGTGGATCAGCCCCTCTCCAACCTCGATGTGATCCTGATGCGCAAGGATCCGCCGTTCGACACCGAATTTATCTACGCCACCTACATGCTGGAGCGGGCCGAGGATGAGGGTTGCCTCATCGTCAACAAGCCGCAGAGCCTGCGCGATGCCAACGAGAAGCTCTACACCGCCTGGTTTGCCGAGCACACCCCGACCACGCTGGTGACTCGCCGCGCCGACAAGCTGCGCGCCTTCCACGCCCAGCACAAAGACGTGATCTTGAAGCCCTTGGATGGCATGGGCGGCGCCTCCATCTTCCGCATGAAGGAAGATGACGCCAACGTCGGCGTGATTATCGAGACCCTGACCGCCCACGGCAGCCAGTACTGCATGGCGCAGACCTATCTGCCCGCCATCAAGGATGGCGACAAGCGGGTACTGGTGGTGGACGGTGAACCGGTGCCTTACTGCCTCGCGCGCATTCCGGCGCAAGGTGAGACCCGTGGCAATCTGGCGGCCGGTGGCCGTGGTGAAGCCCGTCCCCTGAGCGAAGCTGACTGGGCTATTGCCCGCGCGGTGGGCCCGACGTTGAAAGAGAAAGGGCTTATCTTCGTTGGCCTCGATATCATCGGCGATCGCCTGACCGAGATTAACGTCACCAGCCCGACCTGCATTCGCGAGATTGAAGCGGCCTTCGATGTACACATCACCGGCATGCTGATGGATGCCATCGAGCGTCGGCTGGCCCAGTAATCACCTGGCAGGCTAACCGGCCTGTTCAGGGGTAACCGCCCCCGACAAGCCCGGAAACAGAGAGGGTGGCCCAGCGCCACCCTCTCTGTTTCAAGGCAATCCGGAAAGGGGCGGGATCTCGCCCAGCCCAAAAAGCGGTTTTTCCCATGGGGATCAACTGCCATAATTGACCTCAAATACCTTTGCACTATTTGGCCTCTATGCAAACACTGCAAAATCACTTCCTGCTTGCCATGCCAAGCCTGACGGATCCCTATTTCGAGCGCTCGCTGGTCTATCTGTGCGAGCACAACGAAGAGGGCGCCATGGGACTGGTCGTCAACATTCCGGTGGAGATGTCGCTGGAAACCATGCTGACCCAGCTCCAGCTCAATCCGCCCAACAACCCGGAACTCAAGCAGCCGGTGCTGCAAGGGGGGCCGGTTCACGCCGATCGCGGCTTCGTGCTGCACAGCTTCCGCCCCGGTTTCAACTCCACCCTGCAGGTGGGGGATGAGATGATGGTGACCACCTCCAAGGATATTCTGGAAACCCTGGGTACGAGCGAGGCTCCTGCCCATTGGCTGGTGGCCCTTGGCTATGCCGGCTGGAGCGCCGGGCAGCTGGAGCAGGAGCTGGTGGACGGCGCCTGGCTGGTGATCCCCCCCAATCCGGCTCTGGTGTTCAAGACCCCCATTCACAAACGTTGGCAGCAAGCCGCCGTCAGCATAGGGGTGAACCCGGTTCACCTCTCCAGCGACATCGGCCACAGCTGATCGGCTGGCCCGCTCCGCTCTCTATTTCGAGGATTTATCAGTTATGTCATCACGCAGCATCATGGGCTTTGACTATGGCACCAAGAGCATTGGCGTCGCCATCGGTCAGGAGCTGACTGGCACAGCCCAGCCTCTGCGCGCCCTCAAGGCCAACGACGGCATCCCCAACTGGGACGAGATTGAGAAGCTGCTCAAGGAGTGGCAACCGGACCTGCTAGTGGTCGGTCTGCCGCTGAACATGGATGGCACCGATCAGGAGATCACGGTACGGGCCCGCAAATTCGGCAACCGGCTGCATGGCCGTTTCGGCAAGCCGGTGGAGTTCAAGGATGAGCGACTCACCACCACAGATGCCCGCGCCCGCCTGTTTGAGCGAGGCGGCTATCGCGCGCTGGAGAAAGGCAGTGTGGACGGGGTATCGGCGCAGCTGATCGTCGAAGCCTGGATGGAAGAGCAGTACAACTAAGTCATCAACAGCAAGGCAAGGGTCGCAGCCCTTGCCTTGTCTCGCACAATCACCTCATTACGCCTGTGATTGTCCCGCTACCAGCCCTTCGGCCTCGGGGCTCGCATTCATCATCCGGTTCAGCCAGGGCACCATCAGCCCCATCACTACCGCAATCAGCAGGGTCGCCATCCCGATCTTGCCAAACACGCCGGTGTAGATCGGCAAGGTTTGCAGCGGATCCGTCATCCCTTGCGGCACAGCGGTAAAAGTCGCCACATAGCCACCCAGCAGGGACGCCATCGCTTGAGTCAGGAACCACATTCCGAGAATGAAGCCCATCAGGCGTTGCGGCACCAGCGCAGCGACCATCGCCAGCCCCAGGGCGCTGATCATCAGCTCACCCAGACTCTGGAACAGATAGATAAGCACCATAAACCAGGGGGAGGTAAGCCCCTGCTCATCGGCAAACCACCAGCCGGATGCCGCCGCCGTCAGAAAGCCCAGCGAGCAGAAGAACATCCCGAGGGTGAACTTGAGCGGCATGGTGAGATCCCGCCCCTTGCTGCCCATCCGGGTATAGATCATCGCGAGTACCGGGCTACCCACCACCACCCAAAAGGGGTTGAGCGCCTGGAAGCTGATGGGGTTGACGCTCATGCCCAGCATCTCGTGGTGCATATTGTTGATGGCAAAGAAGTTCAGAGACGTCGGCATCTGGGCATACAGCACGTAGAAGAGCACCGCCTCCAGCATCAGCACGAAGGCCACATACATCTTGTTGCGGCCCACGGTATCGAGCCTGAACGCCTCGCGAAAGAAGAAGATCACCACGGCGATGGTTACCGTCATCAGCACCATGTTGGCGATCACCACGTGGTGCATCAGCCAGGCGCAGAAGAAGACCATGGCTACCGAGCCCAATATAACCAGCAGCAGCTTGCTGTAATCGAGTGGCAGGTGATCCGGCTCGGAGCCAATATCCTTGACCATATTGCGGCAGGCAAAGAAGGTAAGCAGCGCAATAATCAGCCCTACCCCGCACAGGTTATAGGTCACGGTATAGCCGTAATGATCGGCAATCACCGGCGCCAGTGAGAGGGAAATAAGGGAGCCAATATTGATCGACATATAGAACAGGGTAAAAGCCCCATCCAGCCGCGGATCTTTTGGCTGGTAGCATTTTGACAGCAGGCTGGCCGGATTGGCCTTGAACAGGCAGTTACCGACTGCAATGGTGCCCAGCGCATAGAAAATCAGGTCGGGATTGTAGATCGACAGACCGGTCATGAAGTAGCCTATCACCAGCACTACGGCCCCCAGCACCATGGTGCGCTTGGTGCCGAGAATATGGTCACCGACATAGCCACCGACCGAGATCAGGCCATATACCAACGCCGAGAAGGCACCGAAAGTAATAAAGGATTGCTCTTGGGAAAATCCCAGTTGCTGTACAAAGAAAACCGCCAGGATCCCCTGCACGCCGTAATAACCGAAGCGCTCCCAGAGTTCGACGAAAAATATCATAAAGAAGGGTTTGGGCTGTTGTAACAACCCTGTGGGTGCTGTTGCTGGACGCATATCAACCTGCCTTTGCTGAGATTTATTTTTATTAATCTGGTGGTGGCTGCCGCACTATTTTCTCTTCCGTCATTGCCATAACTGGGAGCACAGTCAGCCTGCCAATCTGGCTATTTTCGGGTGCACGCGCCCCGTTCGATGAAAGGTGTTTTTTCATCTAGCCGGTTTCAATTAGGGGTTATCGGGGGATGGTGAGTGGCGTCTCCCAGTACAGTTACCGGCTCCGGGTTCTACCTTTGCTGCATCCCTTTACTCAAGCCGGTTTATCAACCTTGATGCTTATTCCCCTCTGCTCCGTCACTCATGGCTGGTGGCTAGATAGCCGGGGCATGATACGGCCACAGACGACCTGTGGGGTTGGCTCACTCCGCGCTCTACTGGCAGTCACCTACGCAGGCGCTATCTAACCCCGCCATTCCAAGGGGTGTCATGCTATATCACTGCAAATACAGGAACTTAATGGTCGATCACACTTTAAAAGTGACCATCAGCGAAGTTTTCTAATGAAACCACATGAATTTTTTTCGTGAAAAGAGCTTCACTCGAGACGTGCAACCAAGGCCAATCTGTGCATAAAGAGAGTTGAATGGCACACAGTTGAACCCGAACTCGGCACTTAAGTCGTGCTAAAGCCCACTCATCCGGGCGATACGACAACAAAAAGCCGAAGCTGATGGCTCCGGCTGATCGATGGGCACCGTCACGGCCACATTAGCGTGGCGATTCATCGTTGTAGAGTCGCCGGATCTCGTTGCGCAGCCACATCACCTTGGCATCCTGATTGTGCCGTTTGTGCCACAGCAGGATGAAGGCGATCTCCAGCTGGGCGTAGAGCTTCTCGGGGAGCGGCAGCGGCATGGCGATCAGATTGCCATGATGCCGACTGGCATAACCACCACAGTAAGAGGGCGCCACCGCAATCAGCTCGTGGCTCGACTGGGAGGCAATATGCAGCGCCTGCTCGAAGCTGGAAACCATGATGGGCACCTCCCGCTTCAGCCCCTCGTCCTCCAGCAGACTGTCGAGGGCCCAGGTATCGTTCGCTTCCCACACCATGCTGATCTGGGGGCAGGCCAAAAAATTCTCCAGCGACCACTTCTGCTGGAGCAATGGGTGATCCTTGCGCAGGAACACCACCGGGCGATCGGTGAACAGCACCTCGTGATCGATGTAATAGGGCAACCGGTTGACCTTGGCCAGGGAGCGGCCATGGGTCTCGCGGGCGCAGAAGCCGAGATCCGCATCGCCATTGACGATGTCGTTGAGGGAGTGGTGATCCCACCCCAGCATCCTGACTACCGAGTTGGGGTACTTCTGGTAGATGGTCATGGGCAGATCGCTCAGGAAGCTGATGTAGAAGGGGGACTCCATCACCAGCGTGAAACGGGCACCGTCGGGGATCGCCTCGCTATTGAGCGAGGTGATGCTGTCGGTGAGCTGGAACCAGACCTTCAGCTCCTCCTCCAGGGTCAGGGAGAGGTTGGTGGGCTGCAACCCCTGCCGTACCCGCACAAACAGGGGATCGTCAAACCACTCCCGCAATTTGGCCAGAGACTTGCTCACCGCCGACGGAGTGACACAAAGCTTTTTCGCCGCCCCTGCCACACTGCGCTCCTGCATCAGGTACTTGAAGACCACCAGCAGGTTTAAATCGAGTTCACCCAGATTGCGCATATCCCCTCTCATCTTCCATCAGCCCTGCGACCGCGCTTCACGAAGCGCGAGCCATGGTAACAGCCCTTTGACAGCCAGGTAACTGAGCAGTGCCAGCAGCAGGGCGCAGATCAGCATTTCGGTCGGGGCAAAGCCAAGTTGGCCCAGCAGCCAGATATAGAGGCCGGAGAGGCTGATCTGCATGATGCAGAGCACCGCGCTGGCAAAGGCCACATTGTGTTGACAACCATCGAGCGCCTCCCCCATCGCCACCCCGAAGCCACAGGAGAAGCCGACACAGACCAGCGCAAACCCCGGCAGCAGCAGATGGATATCGCCCCCCGCCTGCCAGCTGCCGATCAGTGAGCACGCAGCCAGCAGATAGGAGAGATGAGCCACCGCCAGCACCTTCTGTTTGCCCAGCCAGCGCAACAGCAACGGCGTCAGGAAGGAGGTGGACATACTCACGCCAGCCATCACCATCATCACGATGGAGTACTGCTCGGTAGTGAAGCCAAACTCCTTCATCAGGATCAGCGGCGAGACGCTGACATAGACCAGAATGGCGGTCACGCTGGCACTGGTCAGCAGGGAGAGCAGCATAAAGCGCGGCGAGCACAGCAGGGCAAAAGGCAGCGCCGCGCCACTGCCCGGTTGCCGCGCCGGGCGGGTCTCCTTGAGCAGAAGCAAGTTCACCAGACCGCTAACGGCCGCCACCAGCGCCATCGCCACGAAGATCCCGCGCCAATCAAAATGTGACAGGATGAGGTAACCGAGCACCGGCGCCAGCACCGGGATCACGCAGATCACCCCGTTGATCATCGAGAGCGCCATCGCCAGCCGCTCCTGACACAGCACGTCCCGCAGCACGGTAAAGGTCATGATATAGAGCGCACCGGCCCCAACCCCCTGCCAGAAACGACCGAAATAGAACTGACTTATCCCCTCTGCATTACCCGCCACCAGCGAGGCAAGGAAAAAAATCAGCGCGCCCCCGAGCACCACCCAGCGCCGCCCGTAGCGATCGGCAATCATTCCCCCCAGCAGCACGGTCGCCGCCATGCCGAACAGATAGATGGAGAAGGCGGTATGGATCTGCGCCTCACTCGCCTGCAGGGTATCGGCAATCTGGGGCACGGCGACCAGATAGAGATCGATCCCGACCGGATAGAGGATGATCATCAGGAAGGCACACAGCAAAAAAGTTCTCATGGAGGCTCCGTAGCAAAAATCTGGCCCCTGTTCGGCCAAAAGCGCGGCAAACAGCAGGCAAACTGGTGACTATGCGGAGCACTATAGGGGGGGGCTACCACCACACCTAGTGAAGAGATGGCGATCGATACATTCCAAATTGGAAATATTGTTTCTGCCGATGTGCGATTAAGGCAACTTGATGGACAAGCCGCCGGGCAGAAGAGCACCGTGAGCTGAGTAAAAATAAACGCGATAAAAAGTGCGCCGGGCAATCCCGGCGCACTTGCTTGCGGTAAAACGCTGCCCCGTGATTAGTCAGCCAGCTTGCTCAAAATGGCGTAGGCCGCCTTGACCCGGGCATCGTTGGGATAGTTGCGGTTGGCCAACATGACGATGCCAATCCCCTTGGCCGGGACAAAGGCAACATAGGCACCAAAGCCGTTGGTCGATCCCGTCTTGTTGTAGAGCCGCGGCTCCCCCATATCTTTGGGCGCAGCAAAGCGTTCCACCGGATTGGCCTTATAGCTCACCGCAGGCGAGTTGCCCACCAGCAGTGCCTGCTCGGTGACGGGATAGGCATAACTCTCCCAGCCCAGCCCCTGAGTCATCCCTCCTACCGAGAAGAAACCGGTGTGAGTCATGGCAATGGCCTGCTGCATGGTTGCGTCACCGCGCCTGGTCATGTTGGCCTCGACAAACTTGATGAAATCTGCCGAGCTGGTCTTGATGCCATAAGCCTCGTCAGCCAGCACTCCCGGATTGACCCGGATCGGTTTCTCCTCTTTGGCATAGCCGTAGGCGTAATCGCCCATGGCTGCCGCAGGCACCTTGAGGTAGGTGTGGACAAGGCCGAGCCCCGGCAACAGGGTCTGGCTCATCAGCTGCTCGAAGGGTTGGCCCAGAGAGCTCGCAGCCAGATAGCCGAACAGACCTATGCTGGGGTTGGAGTACTCCCGCTGGGTACCGGCGGCAAAGAGCGGCGTCCACTGGCGGTAGTAGGCTTGCATCTTCTCTGCCGAGTCGACCGTATCGGGGAACTGCAGGGGCAAGCCGCCAGCACTGTAGGTGGCAAGATCGGCCATGGTCACACCATCAAAGGCAGAGCCTTTCAGCCAGGCTGCGTGCTGGCTCACCTTGTCATCCAGCTTGAAGCCCCCCTTGAGCACAGCGTAGGCACCGAGGGTCGCGGTCAGGGTCTTGCTGACCGAGCCGATTGCAAACAGGGTCTGCTCGCTGACGCGCTGACCACTCTCCCGGTTGGCAACGCCATAGTTGAAATAGTGGGCCTTGCCATCTTTCAGTACGGCAACCGCCATTCCCGGGATCCGGTACTCCTTGAGCACGGGTTGAATGGCGCCGTCCACGATGGCGGTGAGAGGAGCATCCTGTGCAGCAGAAGCGAATGAAGAAATCAGTAGGGAACCCAGCGTCAGCAGCGAGAGAGTTGTTGGTTGTTTCATGACATCTGTCTTGTGGTGAGTTGAAAAGTGCATCATAAGGACGCTTGGTGAGCTGAGCGTGAACAACTGTGAAGTCGGTGTGAAGTCATTGAAAAAACGGGCCATTTCTATGGTTTTACGGCGTACTGAGCCCGCCCTGAGCGACTGGCGTATAAGCTGTAGGAGCCAAAATAGAGAAGCAAGATACGGACAAGCCGAAAGCGGGAGGAGTAGTGAAATCACAGGAACAGATCACGGCGGTGCTGACAGCGCTGGAACAGGTGATTCTGGGTAAACCGCTGCAGCTCAAGGTTGCACTGGTCACCCTGCTGGCGCGCGGTCATCTGCTGATCGAGGATCTGCCCGGTATGGGCAAAACCACCCTGGCCCACGCGCTGGCGCAGGTGCTGGGGCTTGCATGCCGGCGGATGCAGTTCACCGCCGATCTGCTCCCCGCCGACCTGCAGGGGCTTCAGATTTTTGACCCCCAGCAGCAAACATTTCGCTTTCACCCCGGCCCCATCTTCACCCAGGTACTGCTGGCAGACGAGATCAACCGTGCCAGCCCCAAGGTGCAGAGCGCCCTGCTGGAGGCGATGGCCGAGGGCAAGGTGAGCATTGAGGGGAATACACATTCCCTCCCCGATCCGTTTTTCGTCATCGCTACCCAGAACCCTGCGGATCAGGCGGGCACCTATCCGCTGCCGGAATCCCAGCTCGACCGCTTCGCCGTGCGACTCTCGCTGGGTTTTCCGCCACGAGAGGCTGAGCGCCAGCTACTGCGGGGCAGCCAGCCGACGGGCCCTTTGCCCGCCATGCTGAATGCCGCCGAGCTGGCTGCCCTGCAAGCGGAAGGTGATGCTATCCATGTTTCCGATGCCACCCTCGACTACCTGCTGGCGCTGGTGCACCAGAGCCGCTTTGATGGGGAGCTGCCACAGCCCCTCTCCCCCCGTGCAGCCCAGACCTTGCTGGCGGTGAGCCGGGCCTGGGCGCTGGTTGCGGGACGGCGCTTCGTCACGGTGGAGGATGTGCAGGCAGTCTTCCCCTATGTGGCCGAGCATCGGCTGCGGGGCAGCTTTGGCGTACAGCACGGCGAAGCATGTCCCCTGAGCCAGCGGCTGCTGGCCAAGGTCGACCCGGACAATCCCTGATGAGCAAATTGCTAAACCGTTGGCAGCAGTGGCGAGCCCGCTGGCAACGACGCTGGCTCGACCGCCGCATTCCCCCGGCCCGCCAGATCACGCTGGGTACCCGCAGCCTCTTTATCCTCCCCACCCGCATGGGACTGCTCTATCTGCTGGTGCTGCTCGCCATCTATCTGCTCGGCACCAATTACCAGAACAATCTGGTGCTGCTGGTGGCCTACTGCCTCGGCAGCCTGTTTATGGCCGCCATGTGGCTCACCCACCGCAATCTGCTGGGGCTGGAGCTGCTGGGGGGCCCGCTGGTGCTGGGGGAAGCGGGTAGCCAGCTGCCGATCCGTATCTTGGTGCAGAGCCCTCGCCCGGTGCAGGCGCTCCGGTTTAGCCTCAACGAAGGCACCCTCTGGCTGGCACAGGCCGACGCTGTGCCCAGCACAGTTATCCTGCCAGTATCGGGCTCGCGCCGTGGGCCACTGCACCTTGGTCGATTGCGGGTCGAGAGCCGCTACCCTCTCGGCCTGTTTCGCTGCTGGTCCCTGCTGGACTTGCAACTGGAGGGCTGGCTCTCCCCCAAACCGGCGTTCGGAGCGCTAAGAGGGGAACACGCGACCGAAAGCGAGGGGAATCAGGGCCAGCCGGCGCCGGCCACTCTCGGTGACTTTGACTCTCTGCGGACACATCAGGCCGGTGAACCACTGAGCCGGGTCGCCTGGAAGCAACTTGCCCAGGGGCGCGGCCTGCTGACCAAGCAGTTCAATGAACCACAGCAGGATGACAGCCACCTCACCTTACAGCGGGTCGCGGGTGGGGATCTGGAGCAGCGGCTGGCGGTGCTGGCCTGGTGGTGCGCCGATTACGGCAAGCGGGGCATCCCCTTCACCCTGACACTGGCAGGCCAGACGCTGGGGCCCGATAGTGGTGCCGCCTTTGTGCAGCGCTGCCTGCTGGCACTGGCCCAATTCGATGCAACACCGCCGAAGAGCACGCCAGATGCTGCTCGATAACCGCCGCCTGCTGCCACTCATCGCCCTGCAACAGCTGCTGCTGGTCGCGGCGCTCTGGCCCCAGTTGCAGCTCTGGGTGGTGGCGGTAAGCGCCGCTACCCTCGGCGTCCGGGCCATGATGCTGTGGCGCGGCTGGCCGCCCCTGCCTGCCCGCGGGTTGGCGCTGCTGGCCATCACCACTGTGCTGTTGCTGGGACTACAGTGGCGTGGCTTGGGCACCCTGCCCGCCCTGATCAATCTGCTCTGGCTCGGCTATAGCCTCAAGATGATCGAGGTACGGCGCGAGCGGGATATCGAGCAGGTGCTGCTGCTCGCCTTCTTCCTCATCGCGCTGGCGCTGGTGCAGCGACAGAGCATCGGCTGGACGGCCGGAATGACAGTAGCGCTCTGGCTGGCAGTGACCGCGCTGGTGGCCGCCATCGCCCCCGAACAGAAAAGGCCATGGCGCAGCGCGGGCGGTGCCCTGCTGCTGGCGCTTCCCCTGCTTATCACTCTGTTTTTGCTGCTGCCAAGGCTGCCGCCCCTCTGGCAGATGCCCACCACCAGCCGCGCCCTGTCGGGGCTCTCGGAAGAGCTGGCCCCCGGCGATATCAGCGAACTGGTCAACTCCTCCGAACTGGCGTTTCGGGTCACCTTTGCCGATGGCCCACCCCCAGCCCGCGAGCGCTACTTTCCGGTAATGCGCCAAGAGGTTTTCGATGGCCAACGCTGGTTGCTGAGCCCCGAGGTCAAAACGTGGCAACGGACAGTGCCGGTGCAGACCGGGCTCACCCTTCTGGCATCCTCTTCTCAGGCCAGTACTCAACTGACAGATAACCCGTTACCCGCCGGGAGCTACGAGGTGATTGCCGAGCCCCAGCGCCACCGCTGGGCTTTCGCCCTGAGTGACCCCCACCTGCTGGCGGGCCCTGTGCTGCTTACCCCTCTCGACACCCTCTATCGTCAGGGAAGCGGCGAGGTGGCGATCCGCTATCGCATTGGCCGTGGCGAAACGCTGCCCGAGGATGACCACCAAGCCGCCCAGCGCAACCTGCAACTGCCTGGCGGGGGCAACCCGAGAGCGCGAGCCTATGGCCAAGAGCTTGCGGCACGCTATCCGGATCGCAGCACGCTGGGCGCCGCCCTGCTCGAACAGTTTCGCAGCCAATCCTATTACTACACCCTGACCCCGCCACGGCTTGGCAGTGACGGGGTGGATGAGTTCCTGTTCGATACCAAGCGCGGCTTTTGCGGCCACTACGCCATGGCGACCGCTTTCGTGCTGCGCGCTGCCGGTATTCCGGCACGGCTGGTCACCGGTTATCTCGGCGGCGAGTGGAATCCCACGGGCAACTATCTGGCGGTACACCAGTTCGATGCTCACGTCTGGGTGGAGTATCTCGATGAAGGGGGAACATGGCAGCGAATCGACCCCACGGCGGCAGTGGCGCCGGAGCGCATTGAAGGCGGCGTGAGGGAGGCTCTGAGCGACGAGTTTACCGCTGCCGACCCCCTCGCTTTGCAGCGTTATCGCAACTGGGCTCTGCTCAATCAGCTGCGCTGGTGGGGCAACAATATCGACTACCAGTGGAGTCGCTGGGTGATTGGTTACGATGCGGGTCAACTCTGGCAGCAAATCAGTCTGCGCTGGCCTGCACTGGCGGGGCACACACCCTGGTTGATCCTCGCCAGCCTGATGCTGGTCGCCCTGCTGGTGAGTATGCCCCTGCTGTTGCCCGCCCGCCTGCCGCCAGAGCGGCGTATCTGGCAACCCCTGCTCAAACGGGGCAAACGCAGTGGCTACCCACCCCAGCCAGCCGAGAGCATGGGAGCATGGTGCGAGCGACTGGCGCGGCTGCGCCCCGACCTTGCCCACCCTCTGTTAAAGAGTGCGTGGCTCTATCGCCGCTGGCGTTATGCCCCCCTCAGCGACCGGCAACAAGGGCGCTGCTGGCGCCAGTTGCGACGACGTATCAGACAGCTCGTTCGGCGCTGGGATAAGCAGCCGAAGAGCGCGCCATAAAAGAAGGGGGGAGCCACTGGCTCCCCCCTCTTAGGTTTGGCTCAAGCGATTTGACTCAAGGTCTGACTCACCGCTTGTTATTTTTTGGTCGGATTGTCCCAGATCCCCTCTTCCAGCTGGGAGCGGATCTCGGGGTATTTGTTGGCATCGAAGGTGGGTACCTTGCCCAGCCGGAGCTGGTCGTTGTAATCCTTGGCCAGCTTGATGGCGACGCTGGAGAGCAGCAGGATCGCTACCAGGTTGACGATGGCCATCAGCCCCATGGAGACATCCGCCATGGCCCACACGATCGGCAACTCACCCACGGCGCCGAACATCACCATCCCCAGTACGAACACCCGGAACAGCATCAGGCCACCCTTGTGGTTGTGCTCGAGGAACACCAGATTGGTCTCGGCATAGGAGTAGTTCGCCACGATAGAAGTGAAGGCGAAGAAGAAGATGGCCGCCGCAATGAAGATGTTGCCACCACTGCCAATCTGGGAGGAGAGCGCCCGCTGGGTCAGCTCGACACCGGTCACGCCGGAGCCCGGCTCAAACTGACCGGACATCAGGATGATGGCGGCGGTACAACTGCAGATAACGATGGTGTCCATAAAGACGCCCAGCATCTGCACATAACCCTGAGAGGCCGGGTGCGGCGGATAGGGAGTGGCAGTCGCCGCAGCGTTGGGCGCAGAGCCCATCCCCGCTTCGTTGGAGAAGAGACCGCGCTTGATACCGTTGATCATCGCCTGGGAGATGGCATAACCCAGCGCACCCGAGCCGGCCTGCTCAATCCCGAAGGCGGACTTGATGATCAGCATGAAGACATGGGGCAACTCGGTGATGTTCATCGCCACGATCACCAGCGCCAGCAGGATGTAGGCCAGTGCCATAAAGGGCACTACCAGCTCGGCAAAACGGGCGATGCCACGAATGCCGCCGAAGATAATCAGGCCGGAGAGCGCCACCAGCGCCAGACCGCTGACCCAGTCAGGAATGCCAAACGCCACCTTCATCGCCAGACTGATGGAGTTGGCCTGCACCGCGTTGAACACCAGACCAAATGCCAGGATCAGGCAGAGCGAGAAGACCACCCCCATCCAGCGCATGCCAAGGCCTTTCTCCATGTAGTAGGCCGGGCCACCACGGTAGTTGCCATCCTCATCCTTGACCTTGTAGAGCTGGGCCAGGGTGCTTTCAACGAAGGCGGTCGCCATGCCAATAAAGGCAATCAGCCACATCCAGAAGATGGCGCCGGGGCCACCCAGATAGATGGCGACTGCCACACCGGCCAGGTTGCCGGTGCCGACACGGGCGGCAAGGCTGGTACAGAGGGCTTGGAAGGAGGAGATGCCTGCGTTGTCCGATTTACGGCTGTTTTTCAGCACGGAAAACATGTGGCCAAAGTGACGGATCTGGATAAAACCCAGGCGGAAGGTGAAAAAGATACCGACCCCGATGAGCAGGTAGATGAGCACGGCTCCCCACATCAGGTCGTTTAGCATCGCAATCAAGGTGTCCATAATTCTCTCGTTGTTATTCACATCCATGGCCAGTCTGCGCTGACCGTTTTCTGTCTGTCGTTTAATTAGCGTTTCGCTAAAGGGGCGGAATCTAGCACAGCGGGAGAGCCCGGAATAGTGATCCCGGTCACGCGAGACACAAAAAACGAACGGTAAAAGCCCATAAAGCTCCATTTAAATCGCAAACTTTCAACAAACTCAATAATTCAATCAGACAGGCCACCATTAAGCCCCATAAGAGAACCATTTTGATATATCCCTGATGAGCTATGCGAAAACGCAAACGCTTGCATGAAATGGCTTTCAAACGGAGACATTTCGCCAAACGTTTGCGCTGTAATTAAATTTCAAGTACGTAGCGAGATAATTTATGTGATCGACGACACAAATATGGATATTGGCTAAAAAAGTTCAGCTGAAAGCAAACCGGAGCGAGGTCGGAATGAAATGTAAAAAACCTTACTAATCATATAGTTTCAAGCCATAAAACGGGATAACTCAACAGCCTGAATGTTTAACAACCAAGCGCCCCTATTGCAGGATGCAGCACATCAGTATTAATTAGGCAGGCAATGACGATGGGCCGCCCCCATCGCGCTTTTCTGAGCCTGAGGCACCAAGATCCTGTAATTTTATTTCAGAACCACCGTCTCAAGCCCGCAACCCAGGGATTACTCCCTCATTAAGAGATGATATTCGCTATGGCCGATAAATTAACCCAGCTGAAAGCCCTGACCACTGTTGTTGCCGACACCGGTGATATCGAAGCCATCAAACGCTATCAGCCCATCGATGCCACCACCAACCCCTCTCTGGTTCTGAAGGCCTCCGAGATCCCCGAGTACGCTCCGCTGATCGAAGACGCCATCAACTGGGCCAAAGCCCAGAGCCAGGACAAGGCACAGCAAATCATCGACGCGGGCGACAAGCTGGCCGTCAACATCGGTCTGGAAGTGCTGAAGATCGTTCCGGGCCGTATCTCCACCGAAGTGGATGCCCGTCTCTCCTTCGATACCGAAGCCAGCATCGCCAAGGCCCGCAAACTGATCCGTCTCTACAATGAAGCGGGTATCAGCAACGACCGCATTCTGATCAAGCTGGCCTCCACCTGGGAAGGGATCCGTGCCGCCGAGGTACTGGAGAAAGAGGGTATCCAGTGCAACCTGACCCTGCTGTTCTCCTTCGCCCAGGCCCGTGCCTGTGCCGAAGCCGGTGCCTTCCTGATCTCCCCGTTCGTGGGTCGTATCCTCGACTGGTACAAGGCTAAAAATGGCCGTGATTACACCGCCAGCGAAGATCCGGGTGTGGTCTCCGTCACCTCCATCTACAACTACTACAAGCAGCACGACTACCCGACCGTCGTGATGGGGGCCAGCTTCCGCAACACCGGCGAGATCCTGGAACTGGCCGGCTGCGACCGCCTGACCATCGGCCCAGCCCTGCTGGAAGAGCTGAGCAAAACCGAAGGCGCTGTGGTACGCAAACTGGACTACACCGGTGAGCGCAAGGCCAAACCGACTCCGATGACCGAAGCCGAATTCCGCTGGGAACTGAACCAAGATGCCATGGCTCACGAGAAGCTGGGCGAAGGCATCCGCATGTTCGCCATCGACCAGGGCAAGCTGGAAACCATGCTGGCAAGCCGCCTGTAATCGGTTCTTTTTTCTGATAAAAACCGGGCCCCTAACAAGGGGCCCGGTTTTTTTTCATGGGCTTTTTTAGCGCTGTCATAGAGTCGTCACGAAAACGTTTTAATTTCAGATTCGTTATGTTATACGGGTGGTGAAAACGATAAAAACCAAGGAGGGAGCCATGGAAATGTTCAACTTCGATTATGACGAGGTGGTTGAACTCGGTTCGCGTAGCCGCGGGACAACGGGAAAAAAACGTAAATGGCGTGAAATCGAGGCGTTGAAAGACAAACATCGCCTGCAGAAGGAGCTGCAATCCATCGATATCGCCTATGAAGGTCTTACAGACGAGATTGAACTGTAATACCGCCAGACACCTGTAAAAGCGCTCCGCATAGCCGGGGCGCTTTTTTATGCCGCAATCGGATGATCAAGCGGCTTGTCGTGCCATCACCAGCAATGCCAAAGGATACTGTTGGCTACTGACAGCCCTCACCAAAGTGAGGCATAGCAACCCAGCCCCTCACCCGCGAAGATTGAGCTGTGCCGTTTCAGGGCGCGTTGGCGCAAACATCGCAAGACAGGTTATCAGCAATAAAAAACCCCCGTCGCTGACGGGGGCCTGAATACTAGGGGTTGAAGGCAGCGCTTAGCAGTAGCCGTAGCCCAGCAGACGCTGGTAGCGCTGCTCCAGCAGTTGCTCGGTATCGAGCGGACGCAGTGCGTCCAGATCCTGCTTGATGCGAGCCTTGAGGTTTTTGGCCATCTTCTCCACATCGCGGTGGGCACCGCCGAGGGGCTCGTCGATCACGTGGTCGATCAGCTTGAGCTCTTTCAGACGCTGGGCAGTGATACCCATCGCTTCGGCAGCCACAGAAGCCTTGTCTGCGCTCTTCCACAGGATGGAGGCACACCCTTCCGGCGAGATGACGGAGTAGGTGGAGTACTGCAGCATGTTGACGCGGTCACCCACGCCGATTGCCAGCGCACCACCTGAGCCGCCCTCACCGATCACGGTGCAGACCACCGGCACGGTCAAACCGGCCATCACTTTCAGGTTGCGGGCAATCGCTTCGGACTGGCCACGCTCTTCGGCACCGACGCCGGGGTAAGCGCCCGGGGTATCGATAAAGGTGATGATCGGCATCTTGAAGCGCTCGGCCATCTCCATCAGACGCAGGGCCTTGCGGTATCCTTCCGGACGCGGCATGCCGAAGTTGCGCTTGATCTTCTCTTTGGTCTCGCGACCCTTCTGGTGACCAATCACCATCACAGGCTCACCGTCGAGACGGGCGATGCCGCCGACGATAGCCTTGTCATCGGCATAGGCGCGATCGCCAGCCAACTCGTCGAAATCGGTGAAGATATGCTCGATATAGTCAAAGGTGTAGGGGCGCTGGGGATGACGCGCCATCTGGGATACCTGCCAGGCCCCCAGATCACCGAAGATCTTCTTGGTCAGCTCTTCGTTTTTCTTCTCCAGCCGGCGGATCTCGTCTTTCAGATCCACGGCGTGATTGCCTTCACTCACATGTTTGAGTTCATCAATCTGCGCCTGCAACTCGGCAATCGGCTGTTCAAAATCCAGAAAAAGACTCATAGGGCCTTAGAACCTCTAATCAAAAACCAATTCAACCCGCTCTCGTCCAAGCAGGACTCGCAAGTCATCTATCAGTTGATCGGTGGGCGTCACCCGCCACTCGGTACCGAGCGTCAATCGCACCCGGGAACCGGGGCGACGATAGTTTACCTGAACCGGACAGACTCCGGCACGGGCGGGCTCCAAAATCTCGCACAAACGCGGGAAAAAGCGATCATCAATCCGCTGTTCATCGAGGGAGATGCGGATTGCTCTGGCAAAACGCTCCCTCGCATCGTTGATATCCAGTAATTCTCGAGCCGACATTTTAAGGCCACCGGAGAAGTCATCAAAGCTGACCTGTCCAGAAACCACCAAAATGCGGTCTTTTTGCATCAATTCTTCATATTTTTCCAGCGCTTCACTGAACAGGGTCACATCGAGGCGACCGGAACGGTCGTCCAGAGTGAAGATCCCCATCTTGTTGCCACGCTTGGTCACCATGCTGCGGGCCGCAATCACCAGCCCCGCCGCCGTGGTCACGGTATCGCGGGAGGTGGGATGCAGATCGCACAGGCGACCCGAGGTATAACGACGCAATTCGCTGCTGTACTGGTTGATGGGGTGACCGGTGAGATAGAGCCCGAGGGTCTCGCGCTCCCCTTCCAGCCATACCTTGTCAGGCCAGTGCGGCACGTTGGCAAACGCCTTCTTGACGTCGTCAATCTCTTCGGTGAGCACGCCGAACATGTCGACCTGCCCCACCGCCTGCGCCTTGGCGTGCTGCTCGGCGGCACGCATCGCCTCCTCCAGCGTTGCCATCAGGGCGGCGCGGTGGGGGCCGAGCCGATCCATGGCCCCGGAGAGGATCAGCTTCTCCATCACCCGCTTGTTGAGCTTCTTGATGTCGACCCGGTTACAGAAGTCGAACAGATCGCGGAACGGGCCGTCCTGATCCCGGGCGCTCAAGATCGCATCGATGGGGCCTTCACCCACCCCTTTCACTGCCCCGATCCCGTAGACAATATGACCATCTTCGTTGACCGAGAAGCGATAGCGACCGGTGTTCACATCCGGCGGGATCACGGTGAGCCCCATCCGCTGACACTCATCCACCAGAGTCACGATCTTGTCGGTGTTGTCCATATCGGCGGTCATGACCGCCGCCATGAACTCGGCCGGGAAGTGGGTCTTGAGCCAGAGGGTCTGGTAGGAGACCAGCGCGTAGGCGGCGGAGTGGGATTTGTTGAAGCCGTAGCCCGCAAACTTCTCCACCAGATCGAAGATCTTCATCGCCAGTTCGCCGTCGACGCCATTCTTGACGGCGCCCTCCTCGAAACCGGCCCGCTGCTTGGCCATCTCCTCGGGCTTTTTCTTACCCATCGCCCGGCGAAGCATGTCTGCGCCACCGAGCGTATAACCCGCCAGGGTCTGGGCGATCTGCATCACCTGCTCCTGATAGAGGATGATGCCGTAGGTGGGTTCGAGGATGGGCTTGAGGCTCTCGTGCTGCCACTTTTCATCCGGATAAGAGATCGCTTCATTACCGTGTTTGCGGTCGATGAAGTTATCCACCATGCCTGACTGGAGCGGGCCCGGTCGGAACAGGGCCACCAGTGCGATCATGTCTTCGAAGCAGTCGGGGCGCAGCCGCTTGATGAGATCCTTCATGCCGCGGGATTCCAGCTGGAATACCGCGGTGGTCTCGTAGCGCTGCAGCAGGTCAAACGACTTCTTGTCATCGATGGGGATGGCGGCGATGTCCACCGGCGGCTTGCCCTCTTTGGCAAGACGCGGGTTTATCATGCCGAGCGCCCAGTCGATGATGGTGAGCGTTCGCAGACCCAGGAAGTCGAACTTCACCAGGCCGGCGTATTCCACGTCGTTCTTGTCGAACTGGGTGACCGGGTGATGGCCTTCGTCATCGCAGTAGAGCGGCGCAAAGTCGGTGATCTTGGTGGGTGCGATCACCACGCCACCGGCATGTTTACCGGCGTTGCGCACCACCCCTTCCAGGCGGCGGGCCATGTCGATGAGGTCTTTGACCTCCTCATCCTGCTCGTAGAGCTCGGGCAGCTTGGGCTCGGCCTCGAATGCCTTGGCCAGCGTCATGCCCGGATCCGGCGGGATCAGCTTGGAGATGCGATCCACAAAGCCGTAAGCGTGGCCCAGCACCCGGCCTACATCCCGCACCACCGCCTTGGCCGCCATGCTGCCGAAGGTGATGATCTGCGACACCGCCTCCCGGCCGTACATGTCGGAGACGTGCTCAATCACCTCATCGCGCCGGTCCATGCAGAAGTCGACGTCGAAGTCGGGCATGGATACCCGCTCGGGATTCAGGAAACGTTCGAACAGCAGGTCAAATTCCAGCGGATCGAGGTCGGTGATCTTGAGGGCGTAGGCCACCAGAGAACCCGCCCCCGAGCCCCGGCCCGGACCAACGGGAATGCCGTTGTCCTTGGACCACTGGATAAACTCCATCACGATGAGGAAGTAACCCGGGAAGCCCATCTGGTTGATCACTTTCAGCTCGACATCGAGACGCTCGTCATACTCGGGACGTCGCTCGGCCCGCACCGCCGGATCCGGGAACAGAAACTCGAGACGCTCCTCCAGACCCTCTTTCGATTTGGCCACCAGAAAATCTTCGGTGGTCATGTCGCCGGTCGGGAAGTTGGGCAGGAAATATTCGCCGAGACGCACCGTCACGTTGCAGCGCTTGGCGATCTCCACCGTGTTTTCCAGCGCTTCGGGAATGTCGGCAAACAGCTCGGCCATCTCCTCCTGACTGCGCAGGTACTGCTGGGGGCTGTAGCGACGGGGACGGCGTTTGTCCATCAGGGTATAGCCATCGTGGATGGCAACCCGGATCTCGTGTGCATCGAAGTCATCGGCGTTAAGGAACACCACCTCGTTGGTGGCGACCACCGGCAGCTCGAACTCGGTAGCGATGGCCACCGCCATGTGCAGATAGACCTCTTCGTCGGGTCGACCGGTGCGCAGCAGTTCGAGATAGTAGGCATCGGGGAAGTGGGTCTGATAGAAGGCGACACACTGCTCGGTCATCTGCCGGTTGCCCTTGAGCAGGAACTTGCCCACATCCCCCTCGCGGCCACCGGAGAGGACGATCACCCCCTTGGCGTGTTCGGCGAGCCAGCTCTTGTCGATAACCGGCCGCCCTTGCACGTGGCCGCGCTGGTAACCGCGGGAAATAAGCAGGGTGATGTTCTGGTAGCCGTCGTTATCCATGGCGAGCAGGGTGAGACGGAACTGCTCGTCGCCGAGCTCATCGCTCTGCACCCAGAAGTCGGCACCGACGATGGGTTTGATCCCCTTGCCGTGGGCTGCGCCATAGAAGCGCACCAGACCGCACATGTTCATCTGATCGGTCAGCGCCAGCGCCGGCATGTTGTTGGCCGCCGCCGCCCCGACGATGGGATTGATCTTCTGCAGGCCATCGACCATGGAGAAGTCGGAGTGGACTCGCAGGTGGATAAAACGGGGGTCAGCCATCGTCATCTCCTCTCGCTGCTCAAACTAAATGGCATGGTCTACTCGATCCCCAGTGCGCGACGCACCGGCTTGAAGCTCTTGCGATATTCGGGCAACGGGCCACGCTCGGCCAGAATGGCGAGGTGCTCCGCAGTCGGATAACCCTTGTGGCGGGCAAAGCCGTACTCGGGATGACGGCTGTCCAGCTCGGTCATCTCCGCATCTCGGGTCACCTTGGCGAGGATAGAGGCGGCGCTGATGGCGGCCACCAGGCTATCGCCCTTGACCACGGCGCGCGCTTCCATCGGCAGCGCCGGACAGCGGTTGCCATCGATAAAGACCAGCTCGGGCGTCACCTTCAACCCCGCCACGGCGCGCTGCATCGCCAGCATGGTGGCATGCAGGATGTTGAGCTCGTCGATCTCCTCCGGGCTGGCGCGACCGATGGCCCAGGCGAGCGCTTTCTCTTTGATCTCGTCAAACAGCGCCAGCCGCTTCTTCTCGGAGAGCTTCTTGGAGTCAGCCAGTCCGACAATGGGATTGGCAGGATCGAGAATGACCGCAGCGGTGACCACGTCACCCACCAGGGGGCCACGGCCCACTTCGTCCACACCGGCAACCAGCTTGTCGTCAGGAATATCGATCATCATCTTGTAGCCTTGAATCAAAACAGGCCCCGTGGGGCCTGACAGGGGTCGACTGGCGCGGCATTACCGCTCGAAAACGAATGAACGGGTAGCGCGGCGCAATCGACGGTCCGAAATAGCGTTATCTGCCGAGCAGATCCGCCACCGCATCGGCAGCCTGCGAGTCGGCATTGCAGCGGATCAGCTGGTGCAGCTCGGTGAAGGTGTTGACCAGCGCACTGTTGTCGTGCTCGAAGTACTTGCTCACCTCTTCCACCAGATTCTCCGGGGTGCACTCGTGCTGGATGAGTTCCGGCACCAGCATGCGACCCGCGAGCAGGTTGGGCAGAGAGACAAATTCGGTCTTTACCAGTCGCTGGGCCAGCCAATAGCTGAAGGGCTTGAGCTTGTAGCCCACCACCATCGGCTTTTTCACCAGCATGGCTTCGAGCGCCGCGGTGCCGGAGGCCAGCATCACCACGTCAGCGGCGATCATCGCCTCGCGGCCCTGCCCTTCCAGCAGCACCATGTCGAGACCCGGCGCTACCTCGGCCTTGATGGCCATAAACTGCTCACGCCGTTTCTGGTTGACCAGCGGAACGATGAAGCCGAGATCCGGATAGCGCACCGTCAGGTGTTTGCACGCCTCGAGAAACAGGGGGGACATAAAGCCCACTTCTGCGGTGCGGCTGCCCGGCAGCACCGCCAGCCAGCGGCGATTGGCATCGATACCGAGATTGCGACGCACGGCGGCCTGATCCGGCACCAATGGAATATCGTCCGCCATGGTGTGACCGACAAAACGGCAAGGGGCGTCGAAGCGGTCGTAGAAGGCTTTCTCGAAGGGCAGGAAGGCGAGCACCATGTCGGTGGCGGCCTTGATCTTGTGAATGCGGTTCTGGCGCCAGGCCCACACCGAGGGGCTGACATAGTGAACCGTCTTGATACCGGCGCGGCGCAGTTTCAGCTCCACTCCGATATTGAAATCCGGTGCATCCACGCCGATAAAGATATCGGGCGGATTGGCAATAAAGTGGCGCAACAGTTCGCGACGGACCTTGAGAATGCGCGGCAGACGGCCAAGCACCTCGGTGATCCCCATGACGGAGAGCTCTTCCATCTCGAACAGCGCCTTGACGCCGAGGGCCTGCATCCGCGGCCCGGCGATCCCTTCGAACTGCGCATTCGGGTAGCGGGCTTGCAGCTCGCGCACCAGACCGGCAGCCAGAATGTCGCCGGAGACCTCTCCGGCGACGATACCGATACGAACCGGATCAGGCACGGATGATCCCGCGCTCGTTATCTTTGAGGAAGTCCACATAGAGCTGGACGGCCGGTTCGGCTTGCGCCATCTCGATCAGCACCGGCAGCACCTCTTCGATGGTCTTGCCGGAGCGGAAGATCTCTTTATAGGCACGCTTGACGGCAGAGATGGCCTCAGCGCTGAAACCGCGGCGACGCAGACCTTCAGAGTTGACCCCGAACGGCTTGGCGTAGTTGCCGGCAGCCATCACGTAAGGCGGCACGTCCTTGTTCAGAGCGGCGCAGCCACCGACGAAGGCGTGGGAGCCGACGCGGCCAAACTGATGAATGGCAGAGAGACCACCGAAGATCACGAAGTCACCGATCACCACGTGGCCCGCCAGTGTCGCGTTGTTGGCGAAGATGCAGTTGTCACCGATGATGCAGTCGTGGGCAACATGAACGTTGACCATGAACAGGTTGCCGCTGCCCACCCTGGTCAGGCTCTGATCCTGAATGGTGCCACGGTGGAAGGTGCAGTTCTCGCGGATGACGTTGTTGTCGCCAATCTCGAGGAAGGTGCGCTCACCGGCATACTTCTTGTCCTGGCAATCCTCACCGATGGAGGTGTGTTGGAAGATCTTGTTGCCGCAACCAATCTTGGTCGGGCCCTTGATCACCACATGGGAACCTACCCAGGTGTTGTCACCGATTTCCACCTCGGCGCCGATGACAGAAAAGGGGCCGATTTCAACCCCTTTACCGATCACGGCAGACTCATGGACGATGGCAGTATCGTGAATGATGGCAGTCTGGTCGATCACGTGTGTTAAACCTCGCGTTTGGCGCACATCAGCTCGGCGGTACAGACCACTTCACCGTCGACGGTGGCGACACCGGTGAACTTGGCAATACCGCGACGCTCTTTCAGGAACTCCACGTCCAGCACCAGTTGGTCACCGGGGCCGACCGGACGCTTGAAGCGAGCGTTGTCGATTGAGGCAAAATAGTAGAGTTCGTTGGGAGACGGCTTGCCCACCATGGTAAAGGCCAGGATACCGGTGGCCTGTGCCATCGCTTCCAGGATCAGTACGCCCGGGAACACCGGCTTGGCCGGGAAGTGCCCCTGGAAGATCGGCTCGTTGAACGAGACGTTCTTGATGGCGCGCAGGGTTTTTCGCTCCTCGCTGATCTCGTAGTCGTCTACACGATCCACCATCAGAAACGGATAACGGTGGGGCAGCAGATCCATGATTTCCTGGATACCCAGGCTCTTCTTTTCAGTAGTCAAAACAGTACCCTATACCAATCGTGATTATTCTTGATCCAGCTTCTTCTCAAGCTTGCTTAACCGCTTGTGCATCTCTTCGATACGCATCACCCGGGCGGCGGTCTTGCGCCACTCTTTATTGGTTTGCAGAGGGATGCCGGAAGAGTAGACACCGGGCTCGGTAATGGGTCGCATCACCATGGCCATACCGGTAACGGTGGCCTGGTCGCAGATCTCCATATGCCCGTTAAAGACGGAAGCGCCGCCAATGATACAGTATTTGCCGACCTTGAGACTACCAGCCATCACGGTGGAGCCCGCCACGGCGGTGCCGTAACCGATCTCCACGTTGTGGGCGATCTGGCACTGGTTGTCGATGATGACGTTGTCAGCGATGCGGGTATCTTCCAGCGCACCGCGGTCAATGGTGGTACAGGCACCGATCTCGACCCGGTTGCCAATGGTCACACCGCCGAGCTGGGGGATCTTGATCCACTCGCCACGCTCGTTGGCATAACCGAAACCATCGGCGCCGATCACTGTGCCGGATTGAACCAGACAGTCGGTACCCATGGTCACATTGTGATAGAGGGTGACGTTGGCCCACAGCCGGGAGCGGGCTCCCAGCCGGGTATTTTTGCCAACAAAACAGCCCGGGCCAATGCGTACATCGTCACCCAGCACGACGCCGGATTCGATCACTGCATTGGCGCCGATGGCCACTCTCTCGCCCAGTTGCACGTCAGCCGCGATAACGGCACTCGGATGAATATCCGTGGCCGGCTGCGGGGTAGTGTCCAGCAGTTGGGCTACCCGGGCAAAGCCCACATAGGGGTCTTTGAGCACCAGGGCATTGGTGGGACAAAATGGCAGATCCGCTTCGGTAATGAGCACGGCGGTCGCCTTGCTCTGCTCCAGATAGTGCCGGTACTTTTTGTTGGACAGGAAGGTGATATCCCCCTCCCCGGCCTTTTCCAATGTCGCTACCTTGCGGATTTCCAGGGTTCCGTCGCCATGGACCTGGGCCCCCAGTTGCTGGGCCAGCTGTGCGAGAGTGAATGCCATCAATTAGTTGCTCTTGCTTACCTGAGAAATAACCTGGCCGGAGATGTCCAGCTTGCTGGCAGCATACGGGGCGGCATTGCGCTCCAGCACCAGATCGTAACCATTGCTCTTGGCGATGGAATCGATGGCAGCCTGCACCTTGGTCAGGATCTTGTTGCGCTCTTCGGACTGACGGCGACCGTTGTCCTGCTCAAAGGCTTGACGCTTCTGGTTGAACTCCATCTGCAGCTTGGCCAGCTTCTCCTGGTTCTGCTTCTTCTGCTCGGCGCTCATGAAGGCTTCATCCTTGCGGAACTTCTCGACCAGCTTCTGGCCTTCCTGTTCCAACTTCTGCAGCTCACGCATGCGCGGCTCGAATTCACCTTTCAGCTTGGCTGCAACGGCTTCACGCTGGGGCAGCTTTTGGAAGACTTCGCCCATATCCACCACGGCGATCTTGGTCTCAGCGAAGGCAGAACCCATGCCGGCAGCCATCAGTGCAAAGCTCAAACCAGCTACTTTCAACGCTTTATTCACACTTACTCCTTGTTCCCTCATGGCGAGGGCTACCTGATTTACCCGATTATGCAAGCGGCGTTAGGACCGTCTTGTTACCTGGTGAGGCACGCATACCGCGCGTCCCATCATTGAAGACCCCCACCGCATGGGTGGGGGTGAAACTCTGCTTAGAAAGTACGACCGATGTTGAAGGAGAAGAACTCGGTGCGATCCCCTTCATATTTCTTGATCGGCTTGGCCAAGGCGAACACCAGCGGGCCCATCGGCGAGAGCCACTGCAGGGATACACCGGCAGAGACCCGGATATTGCCCGGGCTGGAGTAGTCCTGGCTCAGATAGTTGCAATCAGAACCGGCGGCGCAAGGATATGCTCCGTTGGCAAAATCAGTGCTCCAGACGGTACCTGCATCCATAAAGACGGTGGAACGGATCTGCGGACGATAAGTCTCGGAGACGAACGGGGTCGGGAAGACCAGCTCCAGTGTTGCAACGGCCAGAGCGTTACCGCCCACCGAGGTGTCGGAACCTTCATAACTGCCGGTCTCACAAGGTTGACTGCCAGTACAAGTGCCAGCCCCCGGTTTGTTGTAGGTCTTGTAAATCGCCTTGGGACCAATGGTGTTGCTCTTGAAGCCACGTACCGTATCGAAACCGCCGGCATAGTAGTTTTCGAAGAACGGCAGCATGGGGTCATCGCCATAGCCGTTACCGTAGGAGACGCGCCCCTTGCCGATCATCACCCAGTTATGATCCACATCTAGCGGGAAGTAATGGGCATCTTCGGCGGAGAGCTTGTAGTACTGCAGTTCCATGCCCGGCACGGTCACCTTGGCGTTGATACGCTGACGATCGCCAGAAGTCGGGAACATCCCCTTGTTCAGGGTGGAACGGGTCCAGCCAGCGGTGACATCGACGGTCACAAAGTCGAGGTTGGAACCATCCTGTGAATAGAGATTCCAGAACTGATCCATCTGCACCGACTGGCGGTTATCGTTCCACTGATCCCAGCAATAGGTATTGCCGTCAGTATCCGGATTGTCCTTTAGACATTCCTGATAGTTCTGGCTATTGAATGAGGGACGACTCAGCTTGGTGCTCTCGATACCGGTACTGAAGTCGAGACGGTTGAACTCGTTGACCGGGAAGCCGCTGGAGAGACGGAAACCGATGGTTTCGTTCTCGTAATCGACGATATCGGCATCATCGGCGCGGAACTGGTTGTAGTAGACCCGACCACCCAGGCTGACACCATCTACGGTGAAGTAGGGGTCGTTGTAGCTCAGGTCAACGTTCTTGGAGTAGTCGTTGGTGCTGGCGTTGATGGAGACCGTTTTACCGGTACCCATAAAGTTATTCTGAGAGATCCCCGCCTGCAGGCTCAGACCCGATTCGGTACCGTAACCGATACCGGCGTTGATGGAGCCTGCTGGCTGCTCCTTGACCTTGAAGTCGAGGTCAACCAGATCATCGTTGCCCGGCACCCGCTTGGTGTCCACTTCGACGCTCTCGAAATAACCAAGGCGGTTGAGACGGCTCTTGGACTGCTCGATGTTGTCGGAGGAGAGCCAGGTGCCTTCCATCTGGCGCATCTCGCGACGCAGCACCTGATCTTCGGTGGTGGCGTTACCGCTGAAGTTGATGTTGCGCACATAGACACGGGGGCCAGGCTCAACGTTGACGATCAGCTCCACTTCCTTGGTCTTGTCATTGACCTGCGGGAAGGTGACCACTTTCGGATAGGCGTAGCCGTAACGGCCGAGGAACTTGGAGAGCACCTCTTCGGTATGAGTCACCTGACTGGCGGAGTAGGTGCTGCCGGCAGCGATCGGGATCAATCCCTTCATCTCGCCACCGCGATCGATCAGGTCACCCTTGAGCTGGACACCTGAGACCTTGTACTGATCCCCTTCCTTGATGTTGAGGGTGACGTAGACGCCCTTCTTGTCGGGGGTCATGGAGACCTGGGTAGACTCCTGCTGGAAGCGGATATAGCCGCGGTCCATGTAGTAGGAGCGCAGGGTCTCGATATCACCGGCCAGTTTCTGCTTCTGATAGCGCTGATCGGCGGTGAAGTTCCACCAAGGCACTTCGTCGCGCAGGGAGAGCTGGGCAATCAGCTTCTCTTCAGGGAAGACGCTATTGCCGACGATGTTGATCTGCTGGATCTTGGCCGCTTCCCCTTCCACGAAGGTGAACTTGAGGTCGACCCGGTTGCGCGGCAACGGGGTGACGATCGCCTTGACCTTGGCGGAGTATTTACCCACGCCGTAGTAGAAATCTTCCAGTCCCTTCTCGAGGGAGGTGAGCACGGTGCGATCCAGCGGATCGCCCACACGGATACCGGAGGACTCCAGACTCTGGGTCAGTTGCTCCTCTTTGATATCCTTGTTGCCGGCAAACTCGATGCTGGAGATGGTCGGACGCTCCTTGACCATCACCTGCAGCACCTGGCCATCACGGTAAACCTTCACATCCTCGAAGTTACCCGAGGCATAGAGCTTCTTGATGGCGCTGGCCAGAGCCACGGAGTCGACGGTATCACCGACCCGGATCGGCAGGTTCAACAGTGCGGCACCCAGGGTCACCCGTTGCAGACCTTCGACCTGGATATCTTGCACCACAAAAGAGGCAGGGGCCGCCTGGGCCAGGAAACTGGCACCCAGCAGGCAACTCAACACCAATGCTTTTTTAACAGCCATTTTGTTCTTATGTGTCCTTGTTGATGCTCTGGCCTCAGAGGCGAGCGAAATCGTTAAACAGCGCAATGCCCATCAATAACATCAGAATGGCGGCGCCGATCCTGAAACCCACTTCCTGTATTTTCTCTGATACCGGCTTGCCGGTGACCGCTTCGATCAGGAAATAGACCAGATGGCCACCATCGAGCACCGGCAGGGGGAACAGATTGATAATTCCCAGGTTGACGCTGATGAGCGCCAGAAAACTCAAGAAATAGACCAGACCATAGTCGGCACTGCTGCCGGCGCCCTTGGCAATGGAGATGGGGCCGCTCAGGTTGTCCAGCGACACGATGCCACCGATCAACTTGCCAATCATGTCAAAGGTGAGCGTGATCAGGCTCCAGGTCTTGTCCGCGCCATGCCACAGCGCCTGCAAAGGCCCATACTGTAACAGAATTCGATATTCATCCGGTAATGGAACCAGTTGCGGTGAGAGACCGACGAATCCAACAAGCTTACCCTGCACCTTGCGGCTATCCGGGGTCAGGGTCACGTTGAGATCACTGTTGTTGCGCTCAACCACCACTTGCAGTGGTTCGCCCGGTGCCTGCTGCACCAGTTCGACAAACTGGGCCCACGCGGTAATAGGCTGATCGCCGACCTGTTTGATACGGTCACCGACCTGCAGCCCCGCCTTTTCACTGGCACTCTTGGCCACCACGGCAGCCACGACAGGCAGCACTTTGCCACTCAGGGGGACAATCCCCAAGCTGCCAATGGGCGACTCTTTATCCGGATCGAAGGTCCAGCCGGTCAGCGACAAGGTTTTATCGGTGGCATAGCTGGTATTGGGTGCCTGCACCTTGAGAGTCACTGCATCATCACCCAGATGGCTGATAAGGGCGTAAGTGACGCTCTCCCAGTCGCCGGTCTGCTCATCGCCAACCCCGACAATCTCCATCCCCGGCAGCACACCCGCCTCGGCAACGATGGATGCCGGACGCACCTCACCAATCACCGGCTTGACGCTCGGCACCCCGATGATAAACATCAGCCAGAGGGCAAACAGGGCAAACACGAAGTTGGCCATAGGGCCCGCGGCGACAATCGCCATCCGCGCCCAGACACTCTTGTGGTTGAAGGCATACTGCTCGTCACCGGGCTTGAGTTCATCGACCCGGCCATCGAGCATCTTGACGTAACCACCGAGGGGGATCAGCGCCAGCACATATTCGGTGCCATCTTTACCCATCCGGCGCCAGATCGCCTTGCCAAAACCGATAGAGAAGCGCTCAACCTTGACGCCACAACGACGGGCCACCCAGAAGTGACCAAACTCGTGCACCGCGACCAGCAGGCCCAGCGCAACAACAAAGGCACCGATATTCCACAACACACCGCCCATCAGCCAAGCTCCTCAATCAAAGTGTGAGCACGGGCTCTTGCCGCACCGTCCAGGGCAAACAGATCATCGAGCGAGCCGACTGCGCTGCTATCCAGCGCCAGCATCACTGCCTCGTTGATCCGGGCAATATCCATAAAGCCGATGCGCCCGGCCAGGAAGGCGGCAACCGCCTCCTCGTTGGCCGCATTGAGCGCAGTGGTCGCCGCTTGTCCCTTCTGGCAGGCATTGATGGCAAGCGCCAGACAGGGATAGCGATCATAATCAGGCCGGATAAAGCTGAACTCTCCGACACTGAAGAAATCCAAAGGTTCCACACCGGAAGGGATGCGATTGGGGTAAGCCAGCGCATGGGCGATGGGGGTACACATATCCGGATTACCAAGCTGGGCCAGTACAGAGCCATCCTTATACTGCACCATGGAGTGGATCACCGACTGGGGGTGGATCACCACCTGGATCTGCTCGGGCGCCGCATTGAACAACCAGCGCGCCTCGATGTACTCCAGCCCCTTGTTGATCATGGTGGCGGAGTCGACCGAAATCTTGGCCCCCATCGACCAGTTGGGATGGGCGATGGCCTGCGCCGGCGTCACCTTGGCCAACTCGCTGATCTCAGTGTAACGGAACGGGCCGCCAGAACCGGTCAGCAAAATCTTGCTGATCCCCGCCGCCGCCAGATCGCAAAAACCGGGCTGGCGCTGCACGGCGGTCGGCAGACACTGGAAGATGGCATTGTGTTCGCTGTCGATGGGCAGCAGCTCGGCGCCATGTTCGCGCACGGCTTCCATGAAGAAAGCACCGGACATCACCAGCGCCTCCTTGTTGGCCAGCAAAATACGCTTGCCGGCACGTACCGCGGCCATGGTCGGGGCCAGTCCGGCCGCACCGACGATGGCGGCCATCACGCTATGGGCGTCGGGGTGAGCGGCAACCTCGCAGAGGGCTGCTGCACCAGACATGACCCGGGTTGCACTACCGTGCGCTTTCAGACGGGCAGCCAGTTCACGGGCGGCCTCCTCATCAACCATCACGGCAAAACGGGGGGAGAATTCGAGGCAGTCCCGCAACATGGCATCCACGTTGCGGGCGGCGGTCAACGCCAACACTTGCCAACTGCCCGGGTTATGGCGCAGCACTTTCAAGGTACTCTGACCAATGGAGCCGGAGGCTCCCAGAATAACCAGTGACTTGTGCATCAAAACTCCTGACTGAGTAGCAGATAACTGAGCAGAAACACCGGCAGGGCGGCGGTCAGGCTGTCGATCCGGTCGAGAATACCGCCATGACCCGGCAGCAAGGTGCCGGAATCCTTGATGCCCGCTTCGCGCTTGAACATGCTTTCGGTCAGATCGCCGAGCACGGAGGCCAGCACCGCCAGCAGAGAGCAAAACAGCACGGTGATCATCTTGGCAGGAACAAATCCCATCGACCAGGTAACGCCGATGGCCAGCAGGCTGGCGGTAAAGAGGCCGCCACACATTCCTTCGATGGTTTTGCCCGGACTGACGGCGGGGGCAAGCTTGTGCTTACCGAACGCCTTGCCGAAAAAATACGCGCCAGAATCTGCCGCCCAGACCAGTCCCATCACGAACAACAGGATCCAGGCCCCCATCATGGGGTCATGGTAAAAGTTGTAACCACGGATGGCGACCAGCGACCAGAAGAAGGGAACCAGGGTCACCAGACCAAACAGCGACTTGAGCCAGATAGACTCTTTCCACAGCTTGGCGCTTTGGGGATAACGCAACACTAGCAGCAGACCCAGCAACCACCAGCTTACCGCGGTCCAGAGCACGCCCATCACGAGGGGGTGCAGGTGGGGCGTCCAGAGTTGCTCCACCGGCAGCCAAAAGAGGCTGGCACCGAGCAACAGACAAAATACGATGGGTAACCATTGTTGCGGAGCAGCAGAGACAAACCCACTCCATTCGCGACTGGCCAACAAAAACACCAGCGCAGCCAACAGGGCAAAAAATTTCAATGGCAGAAAGAAGAGCGCCCCCAACACCAGGGGGATCAACATCAAAGCAGTAATAATTCGTTGTTTTAGCAAAAGAAACCTCTCTCTTGGGAGCGGGGTTTAGCCGGTCTGCTGCTCGGCGATCAATTCCCGTATCTGTTCACCCGTGCAACCGAAGCGACGCTCGCGGGCAACGAAAGAGGCAACCGCCTCACTGAACTCGGCCTCGTTGAAGTCGGGCCACAATACCGGGGTAAAATAGAGCTCGGCATAGGCGAGCTGCCATAACACAAAGTTGCTGATGCGATGATCGCCACCGGTGCGGATCAACAGGTCCACGGGTGGCAGATCGGCCATGCAAACCTCGCGGGTCAACATGGATTCATCAATGTCGTCAGCGGCCAGTTCACCGGCCGCCACTGCTTTAGCCAGCTTGCGGGCGGCCTGGGCGATATCCCACTGGCCGCCATAGTTGGCCGCAATGTTCAGGGTCAACCCCTTGTTATTGGCGGTCAAGGCTTCCGCCTTGGCGATTTTGGCCTGCAACCGCTCACTAAAGCGAGCAGTATCGCCAATCACCTTGAGCCGGATCCCGTTGTTGTGCAGTTTCTGCACCTCACGACCCAGCACTGTGATGAACAGTTCCATCAAGGCACTGACCTCCCCTTCCGGGCGGCGCCAGTTCTCGCTGGAGAATGCAAACAGGGTCAATGCCTCGATCTTGGCACGCGCAGCAAAGGTAACGGCCTCGCGCACTGACTTGACGCCCGCCTTGTGGCCATAAACCCGCATCTTGCCTCGGTTCTGGGCCCAGCGACCGTTACCATCCATGATGATGGCGACGTGACGGGGTAAAGACGAGTTGGCACAATCACCCAACGCAGCCAAAAGCGACATGTAATTCTCCCACAAAGACAAAAGCGCCGTGCAGGGGCACTACACGGCGCTCGTAATATACCTTTCAGACGGTTAGATTTCCATTAGCTCCTTCTCCTTTACGGCAAGGGCCTCATCGACCAGCTTGATGTAGGAGTCGGTCAGTTTTTGGATCTCTTCCTGGGCTCGACGGTCGTCGTCTTCGGAGATCTCTTTGTCCTTCAGCAGCGCTTTCAGGTCGGCGTTGGCGTCACGACGGATGTTGCGCACGGCAACACGGGCGTTTTCCGCTTCAGCACGGACGATCTTGGTCAGATCGCGACGACGCTCTTCGGTCAGCGGCGGCAGCGGCACGCGCAGGGTCTGGCCATTGCTGGACGGGTTCAGGCCCAGATCGGAGGTCAGGATCGCCTTCTCTACCGCCTGGATCATGGAGCGGTCAAAAATGGAGATGGAGAGGGTGCGAGCATCTTCTGCCACGACGTTGGCCAACTGTTTCAGCGGAGTGGCAGCACCGTAATACTCAACCTGGATGCCGTCGAGCAGGCTCGGGTGAGCGCGGCCGGTACGGATCTTGGACATTTGAGTCTTGAGCGCTTCTACGCTCTTGCCCATACGGTCCTTGGCGTCGTTTTTAATCTCGTTGATCACAGTGGTTTTCCTTTTGGCGAACGAGCCGCTACACGGCCCGTGTCTATCTTATTTACTGACGTGATGGATAGGATAAGAGCGCCAGGTGGCTCACTTTTATCTTATTTACCAACGTGGTGGATCAGAGTGCCTTCCGGTTCACCCATGACAACCCGGCGCAGGGCACCCGGTTTGTTCATGTTGAACACGCGGATCGGCAGATCATGGTCACGTGCCAGGGTAAAGGCAGCAAGATCCATCACCTTGAGCTCTTTTTCAAGAACTTCATCATAACTCAGTTCATGATACAGCACGGCATCCGGATTCTTGACCGGATCTTCGTTGTATACACCATCAACCTTGGTGGCTTTGAGTACCACGTCAGCTTCGATCTCGATCCCGCGCAGGCAAGCCGCAGAATCGGTAGTGAAGAAGGGGTTGCCGGTACCGGCAGAGAAGATAACGACTTTGCCAGCACGCAGCTGGCTGATTGCCTCAGCCCAGCTGTAGGAGTCGCAGACGCCTTGCAGGGAGATGGCAGACATCAGACGGGCATTCACATAAGCACGATGCAGGGCATCACGCATGGCCAGACCGTTCATCACGGTTGCCAGCATACCCATGTGGTCGCCCACCACGCGGTTCATGCCCGCTTTGGCAAGACCGGCACCACGGAACAGGTTGCCGCCACCGATGACCAGACCGACCTGAACACCCAACTCAACCAGTTCTTTGATCTCTTGGGCCATCCGCTCCAGCACCGCCGGATCAATGCCGAAACCCTCGGATCCTTGCAGGGCTTCACCACTCAACTTCAGAAGAACACGTCTGTATGCAGGTTTGGGATTGGTACTCATGTCACTGATTCCTGGTCATATAAAGACCGCGACATAAGTCGCGGTCTGGGGAAACGGAAAAACCGGTTCGATTAGGCCTTCTGAGCGGCCGCGATTTGGGCTGCAACTTCAGCAGCGAAATCGGTCTCTTGCTTCTCGATGCCTTCGCCCACTTCGAAACGGGTGAAGGAAACAACGTCAGCGCCTTCTTTCTTCAGCAGCTCGGCAACGGTCATGGAAGGATCTTTCACGAACGGTTGACCAGTCAGGGAAACCTCACCGGTGAACTTCTTCATGCGGCCTTCAACCATCTTCTCGGCGATCTCTTTCGGCTTGCCGGAGTTGATGGCGATGTCGATCTGGATTTCGCGCTCTTTGGCAACGACTTCAGCAGACACGTCTTCAGGCTTGACGAATTGCGGGCTGTTGGCAGCAACGTGCATGGCCAGATCTTTGGCCAGCTCGGCAGAACCACCGGTCAGCTTGGTGATAACACCAATGCGGGAACCGTGAACGTAGGTACCCAGGTTGTCACCTTCAACCAGCATCACGCGACGCAGGTTCATGTTCTCACCGATCTTGGCGATCAGGTTGGTGATGGTCAGCTCGACGGATTCGCCGTTACCGAAGTCAGCGGCTTTCAGCGCGTCAACGTCAGCAATTTTCTGGGTCGCAGCGATGTCAGCGATCTTCTGGCCCATTGCCATGAAGCTGGCATCTTTGGCGACGAAGTCGGTTTCGCTGTTCAGCTCGATCATGACGGCAACGTTGCCTTCGGTGCGAGCAAAGATAACGCCTTCAGCGGCGATACGGCCAGCTTTCTTGGCGGCTTTGGCCTGACCGGATTTGCGCATGTTCTCAATTGCCAGCTCGATATCACCAGCAGCTTCTTCCAGTGCTTTTTTGCAATCCATCATGCCAGCGGCAGTGCGCTCGCGCAGTTCTTTTACCAGGGCGGCAGTAACGTTAGCCATGTCCAGTATCCTCGGTCTTGAATTGACAAGAAACAGGGGCCACAAGGGCCCCTGCTAACCAATTACATCAGCTTGGTTAATAAGGGCTTTACAGTCCTTATCAATTACTCAGCTTCAACGAAGCCATCTTGTTCGGCTTGAACAACGATGTCCTGAGCGCGAGCTTCCAGTACGGTGTCAGCAGCAGCATTCAGGTACAGCTGTACGGCACGGATAGCGTCGTCGTTACCCGGGATGACGTAATCAACGCCGTCCGGGTTGGAGTTGGTATCAACGATGGAAACTACCGGGATACCCAGGTTGTTGGCTTCTTTGATAGCGATGTGCTCGTGGTCGGCATCGACAACGAACAGAACGTCAGGCAGGCCGCCCATGTTCTTGATACCACCCAGGCTCTTCTCCAGCTTTTCCATTTCGCGAGTACGCATCAGCGCCTCTTTCTTGGTCAGCTTGTCGAAGGTACCGTCCTGGCTCTGGGTTTCCAGATCTTTCAGGCGCTTGATAGACTGACGAACGGTTTTCCAGTTGGTCAGCATACCGCCCAGCCAGCGGTGGTTTACATAGAACTGGTCGCAACGCTCAGCGGCTTCTTTTACGGCTTCAGACGCGGCACGCTTGGTACCAACGAACAGTACCTTGCCTTTCTTGGCAGCTACGGAGCTGATGAAGTTCATGGCATCGTCAAACATCGGAACGGTTTTTTCCAGGTTGATGATGTGAACTTTGCTGCGGGCACCGAAGATGTAGGATTTCATTTTCGGGTTCCAGTAACGAGTCTGGTGACCGAAGTGAACGCCGGCTTGCAGCATGTCGCGCATAGAAACTTTAGCCATTTTATACCTCTGTATTGGGGTTAGGCCTCCACACATCCCATATAACCGACCCGTTAAGGCACCCCGGCATATGTGTCGATGTGTGTGTGTTGTTTAAGTAAGGGTGATGAAATCGGGACGCAAGTTCCCCATTCCGGCGCGCTTTATATCATAACTTTGTTCAGGACACCACCGGCCGACACCCTAAACAGGTGTAAATATGGATCCCGCCAGAGGATGCTGCGACGCTGATTTGACGTTGTGATGACAATCACACTGGAAGTACGCGGGGGTTGCGGATAAAATTTTGCCCTGATTGCAAACGCATCTATTTTTCATTACCTGTCCTGTCTGCCCTCGCAGGCCCAGCGGCAGGCCGCAAGAGAGATCCCATGTCCATTAAAATCAAGACACCGGAAGAGATTGAAAAGATGCGCGTTGCCGGCCAATTGGCCGCCGATGTGCTGGTCATGATTGCGCCCCATGTCAAAGCTGGCGTCACCACTGACGAACTGAACACCCTCTGCCACGACTATATTGTCGACGTACAACAGGCGGTTCCAGCTCCGCTCAACTACCACGGCTTCCCCAAATCCATCTGCACCTCGGTGAACGATGTGATCTGCCACGGTATCCCGAATCACAAGAAACTGCGCGATGGCGACATCATTAATCTGGATATCACCGTCATCAAGGATGGCTACCACGGCGATACCTCGGCCATGTTCATCGTGGGCGAGACCACCCCGCTGCGCCGCCAGCTCTGTAAAGTTGCGCAAGAGAGCCTCTACGCCGCCATCAAGAAGGTGCGTCCGGGTGCCTGCATCACCGAGATTGGCGCTGTTATTCAGCCCATCGTCGAGAAGGCCGGTTTCTCCGTAGTGCGTGACTACTGCGGCCACGGCATCGGTGCCGAGTTCCACGAAGAGCCACAGATCCTCCACTATCGCAACAGCGGCAAGCTGGAGCTGAAAGCAGGCATGTGCTTCACCATCGAGCCGATGGTCAACAGCAAGAAGTATCACTGCAAGGTCAATCCGAAGGATGGCTGGACCGTGACCACCAAGGATGGCGGCGACTCCGCCCAGTGGGAGCACACCCTGCTTGTGACCGATGATGGCTGCGAGGTGCTCACCCTGCGCCCCGATGACACTATCGACCGCTTCATCAAACACAGCTAACATCGAACCCCGGCCCTGAACTTCCAAAGCGCCGGGGTTTTTACTTCTGTTTCAGCCGTTTGCCTGCCACTGTGTGTGAGATGCCATGGACGCCAGCCTGCTTTCCCCCCATTTGTTACCCGATGACCAGCTCACTCGCGACAACTGCAAAGAGTACCTGAGCCGCTTTCTCGGCTGGCTGCACGCCCGTTTCGATGCCGGTGACAACATCATCGAGCTGGTTGCCACCCGCTCCGAATACATGGATCAGCTGCTCTGCCGGCTGTGGCAGAAGTTCGGCTTCGACAAGAGCGACCTCACCCTCATCGCGGTAGGCGGTTATGGCCGTGGCGAGCTGCACCCCCACTCCGATATCGACCTGCTGATCCTCTATGACGGCGACGAACTGGACGAGGTGCTGGGACTGCGGATCGGCGAGTTCATCACCTTGCTATGGGATCTCAAGCTGGAGGTGGGTCAGGCGGTGCGCAACGTGGCGGAGTGCCTCGAGCAGGGGCGCGCCGATATCACGGTAGCAACCAACCTCATCGAGGCCCGCTACATCACAGGTCGCCAGGAGGGATTCCAGCAACTGAAAGAGGCCACCGGCCCCCAGCACTTCTGGCCAAGCGAAGCCTTCTTTCGCGCCAAGCGCCAGGAGCAGGCTGAACGTCATCAGCAGTTTCTCGGCACCGCCTACAAGCTGGAACCGGATCTCAAGAGCAATCCGGGCGGCCTGCGGGATATTCAAACCCTCGCCTGGGTTGCCCGCCGCCACTTCGGCGCCACTACCTTGTTCGAGATGACCAGCCACGGCTTTCTCAACCGCGCCGAGTATCGTGAACTACTCGACTGCCAGAATTTCCTCTGGAAGGTGCGTTTCGCCCTGCATATGGCGATCAACAAGGGGGATAACCGCCTGCTGTTCGATCGCCAGCGCACCGTGGCCCAGATGCTGGGGTTCGAGGGAGAGGGCAACACTCCGGTCGAGCAGATGATGAAGCGCTTCTACCAGACTGTGCGGCGGGTCTCCGAGCTCAACGAGATGCTGTTGCAGCTGTTTGACGAAGCGATCCTCGGCAACACCGCCATGGATGTGCGCCGCCTCTCCGACGAGTTCCAGCTCCGTGGCCGCCTCATCGATGCGGTGGATGCGGAGCTGTTCAGCCGTGAACCGGCCGCCATCTTGCGCCTCTTCTATCAGATGGCCCAGCATCCCGAGATTGCCGGCATCCACTCGGCCACCCTGCGCCAGCTGCGCGAGGCGCGCCGCAAACTCAACTGCTGGCTGCAGGACTTGCCTGACTGCCGTCGCCTGTTCATGGCGCTGCTGCGCCACCCCAACGGCATCGGCCTACCGCTCACCCTGATGCACAAGTACGGCATTCTGGCGGCCTATCTGCCCCAGTGGAACCTCATCGTCGGCCAGATGCAGTTCGACATGTTCCACGCCTACACGGTGGATGAGCACACCCATCGGCTACTCAAGAACATTCACCAGTTTCCCAATCCGGCCAGTCGCCAGAGCCACCCGCTCTGCCACGAGGTCTTCACCCGGCTGCGCAAACCGGAGCTGCTCAGCATCGCCGCCCTGTTCCACGACATCGCCAAAGGGCGGCGCGGCGATCACTCGGAACTCGGCGCCGTCGATGCGCTGGAGTTCTGCCAGCTGCACGGTCTGGATCGCTACGAGAGTCGGCTGGTCGCCTGGCTGGTGCGCCACCATCTGCTGATGTCGGTCACAGCCCAGCGCCGCGACATCTATGACCCCGACGTTGTCACCGATTTTGCCCAGAAGGTGCGCGACGAACAGCATCTCGACCTGCTCTACTGCCTCACCGTGGCCGATATCTGCGCCACCAACGACACCCTGTGGAACGATTGGAAGGGCACCCTGCTGCGGGAGCTCTACTTCGCGACCCAGAAGGCGCTGCGCCAGGGGCTGGAGAACCCGCCCGACATGCGGCTGCGCATTCGCGAAAACCAGCGTCAGGCCAAGCAACTGCTGGCACAAAGGGATGTATCGGAAGAGGCGATCAACCTGCTCTGGGCCGATTTCAAGGCCGACTACTTCCTGCGTCACAGCCCGGAGCAGATCGCCTGGCACTGCCGCCACATCATCGAGCATGGCGACAATCCGGCTCCGCTGGTGATCATCGGCAAACACCCGACCCGCGGCGGCAGCGAGGTATTTATCTACTGCCGCGACACGCCGAATCTGTTTGCCACCGTGGCCTCGGCGCTGGATCAGAAGAACCTTAACATCCACGACGCCCAGATCATGAACTCGCGCAGCAACTATGTGCTCGATACCTTCGTGGTGCTGGAGCCGAGCGGCGAGCCCATCAGCCCCAACCGCACCGCCACCATCAAGAAAGCGCTGGAGAAGGCGCTGCAGGAGCCGGGCAAGTTGGTGCTGCGCAATAAGCCGTTGTCGCGGCGCCACCGCCAGTTCAGCGTACCGACCCGGGTAGTCTTCCTGCCTCATAAAGGGGAGAGCCGTCACACCCTGATGGAGCTGACTGCCCTCGATACCCCCGGCCTGCTGGCGCGGATCGGTGCCGTTTTCCAGCAGTGCGGACTGTCGCTACACGCCGCCAAAATCGCCACTTTCGGTGAGAGGGTCGAGGACTTTTTCAGCCTGACCAGCCTCGATGGCGAGCCATTGACCGCCGAGCAGCAAAAACAGCTGGAAGAGCGACTGGTACACCAGCTCAATCCCCAGCAATCGGTACTGGATTAAGCGAATAGTGATTCGAAAGAGGCTGATTGTCAGGCGTTTTTTGCCATGCCAAACAACTGGTTGGCGCACACCGGATGAAGAAATGGCCGCTGGCCGGAAGAATTCCGGTCAACCCCTTAAAAACAGTCGGAAAAGTGTGATACAACAAACAGAATTTTTTAAAGGAAACCTGTCATGACCGAGTTGCAACAGATCATTGAAGCGGCCTTCGAGCGCCGCGACACCATTACTCCGGGCTCCGTGGATAGCGCCACCAAGTCCGCCATCCTGCAAGCCATCGACCTGCTGGACTCTGGCAAGGTACGGGTTGCCGAGAAGATCGCCGGTGAGTGGGTTGTCCATCAGTGGTTGAAGAAAGCGGTACTGCTCTACTTCCGCATCAACGACAACGGCATCATCAAGGGCGACGATGCCCAGTACTACGACAAGGTTCCCCTCAAGTTCTCCAACTACACCGCCGAGCAGTTCAAGGAAGCGGGTGTGCGCGTGGTGCCGCCGGCGACCGCCCGCAAAGGCTCTTTTATCGCCCCCAATACCGTGCTGATGCCCTCCTATGTCAACATCGGCGCCTTCGTTGACGAAGGTACCATGGTCGATACCTGGGCTACTGTCGGCTCTTGCGCCCAGATAGGTAAAAACGTCCACCTCTCCGGCGGCGTCGGCATCGGCGGCGTACTGGAACCGCTGCAGGCCAACCCGACCATCATCGAAGACAACTGCTTTATCGGTGCCCGCTCCGAAGTGGTTGAAGGGGTCATCGTCGAGGAAGGTTCCGTCATCTCCATGGGCGTCTTCATCGGCCAGTCCACCCGCATCTATGACCGCGAAACCGGCGAAATCCACTACGGCCGCGTACCGGCTGGCTCCGTGGTCGTCTCCGGCTCCCTGCCCTCCAAGTGCGGCAAGTACAGCCTCTACGCGGCGGTGATCGTCAAGAAGGTCGATGCCAAAACCCGCGCCAAAGTCGGCATCAACGCCCTGCTGCGCTCCATCGACGAGTAATCAGCATTGCCGTGATGAAAAGGGCGCCTTATGGCGCTCTTTTCATTTTGGCGCCCCTGTCACAGGCAAGCCATGAGGCATCGGTTAAGATGGATGGGACAGGATCGTTTCAAACCGAGGAAGCCTGATGTACGAGAATCTGAAGAGCCTGGGGATCCAGGATCCCGCCTCCGTCGACAGCTATACCCTGCGCCAGGAGGCCAACCACGACATCCTCAAGATCTACTTCAAGAAGCAGAAGGGCGAGTTCTTCGCCAAGAGTGTCAAATTCAAGTATCCCCGCCAGCGCAAAACCATGCTGGTCGACTCGGGCACCCATGAGTACAAGGATGTCACCGAGATCAACGCCAACCTCAAGTATGTGGTGGATGAGCTGGACAACCTGACCCAGGGCGTCCATCAGCAGGCCGACCCGGACATCAAGCAGAAGATCTTGCGCGACCTGCGCCATCTGGAAAAAGTGGTACAAAACAAGATCAGCGAAATCGAACGGGATCTGGAGAAACTCTAATCCCCTCGACTCGACAAAAGAGCGCCCAGATGGCGCTCTTTTTATTGGCTGATTACTGGATGACTTTATCTGGCTATAAGGTTGATCTGGTGATGGTGTGCGATAAGGCGAGCGAGGCACAACGCCGACAGAAGGTATCCCGTTACACATCGCATCTTGGGCAACGAGACTCCTGCCGAGATCGATCTACAGCGACTAGCACGCTCCATAGCCACAAATAGCAAGAGGGAGGCTTTCGCCTCCCTCTTCAAGAACTCTGATATTCAGGCAACAGGATTAGTTGCTCTTCATCCAGATGTCCATGTCGGTTTTCAGGTTGTCGGACTTGGTACCGAAGATGGCTTGAACGCCGGAACCAGCCACTACAACACCGGCAGCACCCAGTTTCTTCAGACCAGCCTGGTCAACCTTGGCAACATCTTTCACGCCAACACGCAGACGGGTGATGCAGGCATCCAGAGAAGCGATGTTCTCTTTACCACCGAAGGCGGCAACCAGAGCAGCAGACATCTCGTCTTTGCCTTGGCCAACGGCCTCTTCAGCAGTCTCGTCTTCACGACCCGGGGTTTTCAGGTTCATGGCACGGATAACGAAGCTGAATACGACGTAGTAGATGGCCGCGTAAACCAGACCCAGACCTACCAGCAGCAGCATGTTGTCGGCACGCGGTGATTGCACCACGAAGTCGATGAAGCCGTTGGAGAAGGTGTGACCGTGTACGATACCCAGAGAGTTGGTCAGCACATAAGCTAGGCCAGCCAGTACAGCGTGAATTGCGTACAGAACCGGAGCGATGAACAGGAAGGAGAATTCAATCGGCTCGGTGATACCGGTCAGGAAAGAGGTCAGGGCTGCAGAGGCCATGATACCAACGATCTTGGCACGGTTTTCCGGCTTGGCAGCGTGAGCGATGGCGAACGCAGCAGCAGGCAGACCGAACATTTTGAACAGGTAGCCACCAGCCAGCTGACCGAAACCGTTACCGGCAGCGCGGGAAGCGTCATCAGCAGTCAGGAAGCAGGTCATGATACCGTGAACAGTTTCACCGGCACCGTTGACGCAGGTACCAGCCTGATAGAAGAACGGTACGTTCCAGATGTGGTGCAGACCGAACGGGATCAGGGAACGCTCAACCACGCCGTAGATACCGAAGGCCAGTACCGGGTTCTGGTTGGCAGCCCAGTCAGAGAAGGCACCGATGGCGCCACCGACTGGCGGCCAAATCACGGACAGGATCACACCCAGACCGATGGAGAGGAAACCGGTGATGATGGGTACGGCACGTTTGCCCGCGAAGAAGCCCAGGTACTCTGGCAGCTGGATCTTGTAGAAACGGTTGAACGCCCAGGCAGCGATACCACCGGCCAGGATACCACCCAGCACGCCGGTTTCGATGGTTTCAACACCCATCACAGGTGCCATGACCTTCAGGGTTGCGACCATGATGCCGTAGCCAACGATGGCTGACAAACCGGATACACCGTCGTTATTGGTAAAGCCCAGAGCAACACCCACTGCAAACAGCAGGGCCATCTGGCCAAATACAGAACCACCGGCTTGCTCCATCAATTGGGAGACAATTTCCGGCATCCAGCTGAAGTGGGCAGCACCCACCCCCAGCAGAATACCTGCGACTGGCAAGACTGATACTGGCAGCATCAGCGCCTTACCAACCTTTTGCAGATTAGAGAAAGCATTTTTGAACATTGTGTGCGCTCCTGAATGGATTGTCGTCCCTGAACGATCTATCTGGATGAAATAAGCACTGATTCATTCAGATATCTTCGAGTCGGGCTTGTTTATTTTGACCATCAGAATATAACCCAGCGGGTCATAAATTGCTGCTTTCGAAGGCGGGGGAATATTGAATTTGGAGGGAAGATCACAACTTGTTTAGCAGCTAAAAAACGCATCTAATATAAGTTAATAATCCGCATTATCACTCTATTACAAAGACATATAAATAGCAGTTTCACTTTGTATTTTAATAATGCCATTTACATCAAACGGAAACTCATTGTAACTAAATGTAACGGCGTGATTTTTATTTATTACAGTCTACCGATTAAAAAGGCCTCCAACAAGGGAGGCCTCAACAAATATATCTGACCAGCAAACGGTCGTATTACTCTATTTTTGCGAGCGCTTGACCGCATCAATAAACACGCTTTTTGCTTTGGTTGAACCAGCCCGCTCGGCCTCGTTCACCAGCTTCATCGCCTTGTCGATATCCCCCGCCTTGACCGCTTTTTCGATCTGGCTCTGGTAGAAGGCTTCAGTTTCACTCAACATGGCAGGAGCAGGTTTGGCTGCGACCGCAGCTGTTGCAGTTGTGGTAACGGCTGCGGTAGTCGCTATCGCTGCAACCTGCTGACCCTGGCTCATGGCCACCTTGTCGGCATATTCGGGTTTGAATACCGCTTCAAGGCCACTCCCACGGGCCATATCTTTGACTTTGATCTGCACCAAACCCCAAGGGGAGTGCGGGATCACCGGATCCTTGATATCAGGCTCAACGGTACCATTAGCGCGAGCAAATGCTTTTGATGGATGCAGGATTGTTGTGCTGCCTGAGAGCTTATCCGCGGGCGCATAAACGATCATGTATGTTTCGCTGGCCGGGTTGCCAGGCATGCTGCGGTCAACAAAAACACGTCCTTCGATACGGTCGTTATCGAGCAAGTGAGCAGGTTGATAGCTGAATACTGACTCACCCAGGACCCGAGTCACCTTGAACTCGGCATCCAGCATAATGACCTTGGGCACCATCACGGTTTTACTCACCTGTGATGCCAGGCTGATCGCCAGATTGCCGGTGTTGGTCGGCAGGCGATAAGCAGCAAAGTAACTCATCCCCTCATCAAACTGAAAAGTGGGTTGCTTGCCATCAATGGCCAGCAAGGTCTCACCTTCAGGCAAGGGGGCATAACTGAAATCTTTAAACGCCACACAGCAGCTTGAGGCTTTGGCCAACGCTTGCTTGGCTTGATCTGCATCGCTCAAGATCGAGCCATGTTCTTGCAGAGGAACAACCATGTTTCCGGCACAACCGGTTAATAGCGCAGTGATTACGGCTGCAATAGACATCTTTACCCGTTTCATTTTTCTTATCTCCATAATCCGGTGGCCGTGATCCGGCGAAACAAAACTGCCCCCATAAGGGGGCAGTCACTAACTTAACTTAAACTTTTGCTTACCACCAAGCTTCTGCTTGAACACCAAATTGGTAGGTGTCTTTGGAGGTATTGCCTTCGAAGACTTTCTTGTCTTCATCGTTAGCCAGGTAGGAGGCGAACACACGGATTTCCGGACGGGCCCAGAAACTGGAACCGGCAGACCAGGCTTGTGCCAGAGTCAGCTTGTAACCGGAATCATCTTCGGTAGTACCGTTGGTGGACTTGTTCTTGTCCTTGAAGTAACCGCCTTCAAAGATGGTCTTGTTGAAGTCATCCCACTTGTACATCGGGCGAACAACGGCAGACATGGTTTCATACTTGTCGTTGGTGTCCCACATTTCGTTGCCTACACCGTAGACCAACTGGTGACCCATCTCCCAGGAGTTACCCATCGGGATCACACCCCAGTTGATCAAGCGATAACCATCGGCACCGTCTTTGGCTTCAGCACCGTACCAGGAACCATCGCCATAGAAAGCCATGGTCTTGGAGTAACCTTCGGTACCGTATTGCAGCACGGTTTTGTTGAAACCACCGAGGATGCCTGCGGTCAGCTCAGCAGTCAGCATGACGCCGTCTTTCGGGTCTTTTTTCAGTGCTTTCTGATCGTTGGTCTCATTGACCAGAGCGTAATCCACGCCCAGCTCCAGAGAAGCATCGGTCCACAGCGGGATGCCGGCATAACGCAGATCCAGAGTATTGACGTTCAGGTCTTCGTTCTTGGTGTAAGTAGGCTCTTCGATGTAATTACCGGTCGGATTACCATTGGCATCCAAAACGGGTTTCTTAGTTACACCTGTTTTGGTGTATTGGCCAAACACATCGGCAGCGCTGCGATCGTTGCGTACCCATGCGAAAGAGACTTTACCCGGACCAGCCTGGATGCCTTCGATACCAGCACCAGCACCGGAGATGTTCCAGTAGTAGAAGTCGGAGATGTGGATGTCATGGCGTTGATAGTAACGCTTACCAGCCCACAGGGTTGCTTCAGGAGCAAAGTTCAGCAAGCCTTTGGCTTGTACGTTGAACTGACGCAGAGCGAAGTCAGAATCACCATTGCACTGCTTGGCATCGAAGTTACAAACTGTACCGGTACCTTCCCAGTCGTTTGAACCGTTGGAAGCCATGGCAAACATGGAATCAACATAGAAAGTCTTGCCATCTTTGTTGAATACTTCCTGACCCAGTTGCACTTCACCGTAGGTATCATTTTCGTTACCCAGACGGCCAACTTTATTGACGTTGTATTTAACCATGTCGCCGTCGCCGGAAACACCAACGCCGGAACGGAAGTAACCGTGGAAATCTACGGCAAAGGCGGCTTGGGAAGCCAGGGCGGCAGTAACAGCTGCTGCAATCGGGAGCCACTTCATTTTCATTGTCATATTCCTTATTTCCCGCAGTGAGGAGTGTGATCCTGAATATTCAACTTCTTATCACCATGTAATCCTGTTGGTGATAACCGAGGTTGATTATAGGGAGCGTATTTCACGACAAATATGAAGCGACTCACAAAATGGCGACAAATCGCTCGGCAAACGATCGCCACAACACAAGCAGGTAAAAAAACGACCAAAAAGGCAATACATGACCAACAAGACCACAAAATCAGCAATTAAAACGAATCTGAAAGCGTTACCAGCAATTAATTCGCGACTGAACCAAAGTCATTATTTTACGTTCGAATGACAAAAACATGACTGAGATCGCTTTCAAGATTGAACTTTTATTTGGACGACGGGTCTGCGGTGCGCTTGAAACCATTACGCCGATGGAATGCCAAAAGGGGAAAATATCCCTCCGCCACTATCGACAATAAGAGTGGGAAATATGCTTGCTGAGTGAGATGACATTTGTGCAAATAACAATCCCCTGTCGGTTAAAGATCAGGGGATTGATATGGCTCTTTTTCAGAGAATATTCAGGGCTGAATATCCCACTTTTTCAGCCAGCTGAGTGCCACCTGTTCGGGTTCATCGTGCACGGTAGCATCTAGCTCCAGCGGGGGAATCACTCGCGTGGCGCCCAGCTCTTGCAGCAATCCGTCCAGCCGACGGCCCGCGCCACAAAAATGGTCATAGCTGCTGTCACCCATGGCAATCAGGGCATACCGCAGCCCCTTGAGCCAGGGCGCCTTGTCAGCCAGCTCGCTGGCAAAGGGCTGCAGATTGGGAGGAATGTCCCCCTGTCCTGTAGTGGCACTGATCAGCAATAAAAAACGGCCGGGGTCAATGTCCGCCAGCCGTGCTTCTTCGTGCAGGGTACAGTGATGCCCCTTGCGTTCCAGCTCATCTGCCAAGGTCTCGGCCACCAGCATGGCTGCGCCGTAGACAGTTCCTACCACGATATCGATCTGCGCCATTCTCCTCTCCCTGCTTGAGTCACTCTTTTAGCAACTCTATCAGCAAGCTGGCGTCAGATGCCACCGGTTCAGGGCTGAGGATCAGGCGCTTAGTAGTCGCTCTCGCTGGCGGGCCAGCCCAGCTCGGCAAACAGGCGCAGCACATCCTGACCGAGTGGCGCCTGGATCCGCATCGGCACCTTGAGCACCGGATGGGTAAAGCTCAGGGTGCGGGCCACCAGCAGCAGCCGTTCGCAGCCAAAGTGCTCGCGAAAGAAACGGTTGTGACGACCATCCCCGTGGGTGGTATCCCCGACAATGGGGTGGAACAGGTGATCCATATGGCGGCGCAGCTGATGCTTGCGGCCGGTCTTCGGGAACAATCTGACCAGACTGTAGCGACTGGTGGGGTGCTTCTTGGAGACCGCGTGGGGCAGCTCGACCTTATGCAGGCGCCGGAAGGTGGTGACGGCATCCTGCGCCGGACGATCCGGGTTGCTCATGGCATCGGCAATCTTGTCCAGCTGCTCCTTGAGGGGATAGTCGATCACCCCCTGCTCGGGCGCCCAGCCACGCACCAATGCCAGATACTCCTTGTGCACCTGACGTTGGGTGAAGGCTTCAGTGAGTGCGCGGGCAATCACCGGATCGAGCGCAAACAGCAGCACTCCGGAGGTGGGACGGTCGAGGCGATGCACCGGATAGACATGGCGACCACCGATGAGATCCCGGGTCATCTGCATGGCAAAACGAGTCTCGCCCTTGTCGAGCCAGCTGCGATGCACCAGCAGACCGGACGGCTTGTTGACCGCCACCAGCCACTCATCCTGATAGAGCAGGGTCAGCTTCAGGTCACTCTCTTCTCGGGTTTGATCTGGCATCATTGTTCGATCACTTTGCCGGAAAGCAGCAGATCGAAACGGGCGATCAGGCGCAGCAGCGCTTCTGCTTCGGCCAGATCCTCTTTGTAGACTTCGCTGGCCATGGGATAAAGGGAGACGCTGGTGGGCAACGGCGCCTGCAACATCACCAACTGCTCCATGCGCGGGATCAGCACGAACTGCAGCCACTGATCAAAGCTCAGGGTATCGACACAAAAAGGCAAGGTGCTTGCCAGGGCTTCGTCACCGGGATGGTCAGCTTGCCAGCGCTCGAGGCGCTGCAACTCGGCGGTGAGTTCCCCCAACAGGCCAGCTACCAGCAAATATTGATTCATCTCGCTCTCTTCCTCATAACCACAAATTGATCCGCCGACCCGACAGGGTCAGCCAGGATGCAAATAAATTCCGTCACGCAGCACCGGCGATTCAGCCAGCTCGTCGACATACACGGCAGCCAGCGCGGCCTGCCGCCGTTAAAAAAGGGCGATACTATACACCTCCCCCCGCATGGCTGCCATGTTGATATCTGCCGCAGCGCACGTCTGCTGCCACTGGCTATCCTCGGCAAGGGCCTTATAATCGGCCCGCATCACCATTAGCCGGATCTCACCATGTCTGCGACGCCTACTGCCATCAATACCTTGACCGAATTTCTGACCCAGGCTGGCACCCAGTTCCAGCTGTTTGACATGGGCCGCCAGGTGCGGTCACTGGCAAGCGATACCTTTGTGCGCATCGAGCAGCAACAGGAGCCCTACCCCTGGCCGCTGCAACAGCACGCCTGGCTGGGTGTGCACTTCTTCCAACCGAGCGAGTCTCGCCACTACCTCTGGTTTCTCAAGTTCGCCCTCGATGAGCGCGGCCTGCTGATGTCAAACGGCCCCAAGCTGTTCATGGATCAGGTGGTGGAGACCCTGGGCTACAAGCTCACCGGCGATCTGGACGAGGAAAAAGCCCAGCGCTTGGCCGACAATCCCTACACCTTCCGCCCGGCGGAGGCCAAGATGGCCAGTCTGCATGCCAAGCTGGCGCGCCAGCTGGAGCAGGCCCCTTCTGCCTATTACGATGCCCTCTGCCACTATCTGGCCGCCCCCAACGACATCGGTTGGCAAACGCTGGGGCTGCAGGGCTTTGCCGATCTGGCCGAGCGACTTCATGATGAGCGCAATCTGGCGCTGATCTGCAAGGCGCTGCCCAAACTGCCGCAAGAGCCGCTCTACGCCCTCTGCCAGAGCCTTGAAAACGCCCCGCTGCCGCCAGCAGTACAAGGCGCCCTGCTTGAGCGGATCGGCAAGGAGCAGGAGTGCGCCGCCCCCAACCCGGAGACCCTGGCCTACCTCTGCCGCGCCATGGCATCCTGCCCCGGCAGCACTTTGCGCACCAACAAGCTGCTAACCCTGCTGCAAACCCAGCCAAGCCCTGCGCTACTGCTCGCCATCGCCGGCCGGCTCTGGCCCGATCTGAAAGATGTCAATCTGCTCAGCCACTATCTGGAACAGCTGGCGCTACAACCGACCCAGTTCTTCAATCAGGTTTTTGCCGAGTTGGTCACTTTACCGGCCCTGCGCAATGATATGCTGGCCAGACTGCGTGACCCCAACCGCAGCGATTCGCTGGGCAAGGCCATCGGCCGTCTGTTTGCCTCGGCCTGATCCCTCGCCTCCCCCTCACGCCACGAGGCAACACGGCGGGAAATAGAAAAGGAGATCGGGAGTGCCGAGCAGGACTCCCGGTTATCGACATCACGATAAGGAAGCCCGCCTATGGGAGAGATGCTCGGAATTTTGTTGCTGATTGCCGTAGCCGGCCTGTTCTGGCTGCAACGCCAACAGGCAGAAGTGGCCTGGCAATACATGCGCCGCTACTGCCAGCACCATGATCTGCAACTGCTGTCACTGGCTCGCCATCGGCGGGAGCTGGCGCATAATCCCCTGCGGCTGCTGACCCACTATCAGTTTGAATTCTCCAGCGATGGCGAGAGCCACTATCACGGCACCCTCAAGATGCAGGGGCTGCACATCGTGGGCGTCGATCTGCCCCCCCATCGCATCCCCTCTGCCTGATCCCCAATCTCGTCTCTGCTCCCGGTTGCTGTGCCTGTCTATAATCTCAGGGATTAAACAAAGGGAGAGACGAGATGGAACCCCTTGTCCACGATCTGCCAGCCCTGTTTGCCCAGCTCGGGATGGCCAACGACGAGCTGAGCCTGCACCGCTTTGTGCACGACCATCACCTCGACAATGAGACCCTGCTGCCGGAGGCCAGTTTCTGGAACGCCGCCCAGGCCAGCTTTCTGCGCGACGCCCTGTGGAACGACTCCGACTGGTGCGAGGCGATCGACCAGCTCGATGTGATGTTGCGCCAGCCCCGCTAAGCCGCCCGCCCCTTTCCTCCCCTGCCGGCTTTGGTTAAGATCCCGCCCCGATATCGATCCCTCCTTCTCACCCAGAGCATGCTTATGTCCGCCCACGAGATCATCCGAATTGCCAACGAGCTGGCCGCCAAGGGCCTGACGCCCACCACCGCCATGATCAAGGCCCGCCTCACCCAGCCCGTGCCGATGGCCGAGCTACTGAAAGTGCTGAGCCAGTGGAAGCAGCAGCCCATCGCGACCGCCGAGAGCGAGATCCAGCAAGAGGCAGCCCCTCAGCAAGCGCCGGAGCTCACCCTGCAGCAACTCGCCGAACAGCTCGCGCGCATCGAACAGAAGGTAGATCGCCTGACCGACATGCTCCTCCAGCAGGGGCAAGGCTGAACCATGTATATCGTCGAACTCTGCTTTGAGTGTTACCGCGATACCTCCCTTGGCGACGCCGAGCGGGCCATCGTCAACTACCTCGACATGCTGCGTTATCAGGGCCAGATCCTCGGGCGGGAGTTCCCCACCAGCATGCACGACGGTTATTTCGTCAGTCGGGTGGTTTGCCCGGAGCAGGATAGCCTGCACCCCGACAACCAGAGCGAGCAGGTCAAACTGGCCGAACAGCAGCTCAATCAGGCCGGGCTGCTGGCGCCGAAACTCCAACTGCAGGGGGCGGATCTGCTCTCCGACAGCACAGATCCTTGCGGCCAGCAGGGCGAGCGGCCGAGCTGGATGCTGCTCTACACCAGCTTCCTGCACACCTGCTCGCCGCTGCGCTGTGGCGACCACTTCGCCCCCATTCCGCTCTACCAACTGCCCGCGGTCGCCAACGGCGATCAGAAACAGATCATCAAGTGGCAGGAGGATTGGGAGGCGTGTGATCAGTTACAGATGAACGGCTCCATCGCCGAACATGCGGCGCTGCACGAAATCGGCGAAGTGGGCAGCCGCCTCTACCGGCGAGGCAGCGATCTGGCCAAACGGCTGGAAGTGCTGAGCGGCATCCCCACCTACTACTACCTCTACCGGGTGGGCGGGCTGAGCGCTGCCGAGGAGAAGGCGCGCCCCTGCCCCAGCTGTGGCGGTGAGTGGGCGCTGGCAGCGCCACTGCACGAGATCTTTGACTTCAAGTGCGACAGCTGCCGTCTGGTCTCCAACCTCTCCTGGGATTTCAAGGATTAAGCGCGTTCCCTGTACGCAATGCCATAAAAAAGAGCCTTGCCACATGGCAAGGCTCTTTTCGTTCCGATGGGTAACCTTGGCTCGATCCGGCGCTATTGTGGCAACGTCTCCAGCCGTTCCAGAAACGCCGGCAAGGAGGGCGCCAGCGTCAGACGGCGGCCTGAATCGAGCCACTCCAGCCACACCTGACCACTCTCGTTATCCAGCGAGATGAGCGTCATCTCGTTGCGGGTGGTGGCAATAAAGATGGAGGGGGTTCGTTTTAGCTTGCGCAACATCAGCAGGTGGCCGATGAGGTTCTCCTTGAGCAGGTCGAGATCCGCGTCGTTCCACGGCAGGATCAGTTCAAGGCGCAGCCCCTTGAAAAGGCAGGGGATGGGGCGGCTGAACCAGTGCCCGAACAGGGCGATGGCGCTGGGATGAATTATCAGCTCGAGGGCATCGGCCATGGCCGTAAAATCGGCGGGCTCGGAGCGCTGGTAAGGACGCCAGGCCACCCGACCATCGGCGGGCTCACCAAGTTGGCAGGGGGAACGCCAGTCCGCCTCCCACTCGCACAGGGGCAGGCCTCGTCTGGCCTCGCCATCCCGTTGCCAGCGGGCAAAAAAGTGCTCCAGGGCAGACAAAACTTGATCCGACATCGAAAATCCCCACAATTGCTGGCAAAGTCCGCTATTGCACCACCAAACCCGGTAACAGACAAGGTTGCCAGCCGACCTTGCGACCCGGGATACAGAACCCGGGATACAGAGAGGCCGACGCCCAAGCCAAACGGCTGCAACCATCCGGCCCTGCAATGGCCCGTTTCATTCCACTCATCATGAGCACATTACGTGAGCAACCCTGTGAGCAAACAAGATAGATACGCCGGGGCCAGCGCCCTGACCGGCCTGAGTCTGGGCCAGCAATCCGATTACATTAGCCAGTACACCCCCTCCCTGCTGCAGCCGGTTCCACGTAGCCTGAACCGGGATGATCTCCAGCTGGGCGATGATCTGCCCTTTAGCGGTTGCGATGTCTGGACCCTCTATGAGCTCTCCTGGCTCAACGCCAAGGGCAAGCCGATGGTGGCGGTGGGTGAAGTAGCCATTCCGGCCACCAGTGCGAACCTGATCGAATCCAAATCCTTCAAGCTCTACCTCAACTCCTTCAACCAGACCCGTTGCGACTCTATAGAGGCAGTCGCCGCCATGCTGACCAGGGATCTGAGTGCCTGTGCGGGTGAGACCGTCAAGGTGACCCTGTTCCCACTCGACAAGGCGCCGCACCAGATTGCCCAGCTGCCCGGCGAGTGCATCGACGAGCAGGATATCGAGGTAGACAATTACGAATTTGATGCGTCCCTGCTGCAAGGGGCAGCCGGTAGCGAACAGGTAGAAGAGACCCTGCACAGCCACCTGCTCAAATCCAACTGTCTGGTGACCAGCCAGCCGGACTGGGGCTCTGTAGTGATCCGCTACAAAGGGCCGAAACTCGATCGGGAGAAGCTGCTGCGCTATCTCATCTCGTTCCGCCAGCACAACGAATTCCACGAGCAGTGCATCGAGCGGATCTTTATCGACCTCAAGCACTATTGTCAGCCTGAGCAGTTGACCGTCTATGCCCGCTATACCCGCCGCGGCGGCCTCGACATCAACCCGTTCCGCTCCGATTTCGAAGCCGTGCCCGCCAACTTGCGTCTGATCCGCCAATAAAGTCGAGTTGCGACAGAGAGGGCAGTCGCACTGCCCTCCATGACTGGCAAAAAGGTTTCAATCGATGCTTTATGCAGCTGGGATAAGGGGGCTGGATAATAAAATCCAGACGAAACCCACTTGCCGGCCACCAGCAAACCACAGTAAACGCTGGACTCGCAGGGGGGGGCTTGGATAACATGCCTACACCTCTGCGCCGTCCTTAATCCAATGAATCAACTGTTTTTTCTGGCCATGATGATGTCCTCCCTGTCAGCTCCGAATCTGGATCTGGACAAGGAGCAACTCTCTATCGATCTGCAACAAGCGCAATCGATGGTACTGACCGATCCTGCCAGATGCGTCCAGATCACCACCGCCTTCCTGACGCGCGCAGCCAATAATCCCCAGCAAATCATCAGCAATCGCCAGGAGTTCGGTTATCGCGAACCCATCCTGAGCTACAGCACGGCGGCCCAGACCATAGGCGCCCACTTGCTCAAAGGGGAGTGTCTGCTGCAACTGGGCCAATATCAGGCCACCCAGCAAGCGCTCGACAAGGCGATGGCGCTGGCAGACAAAGAGCGGCAACCGGAACTCAAGGCGCACGGCCTCTATCTCAAGATCCGCAGTCAGGCCCTCAAACCGGATAACCAGAGCACCAGCCGCGCCCTGATGGATCAACTGGACGAACAGCTGGCCGTCCCCACGCTCAAGCAGAGCCAGCTCCAGATTTATGGCCGCCTGCAACGCACCAGCTACGACATCGAGAACCAGCACTTCGATGATGCCAAGGCCCACTTGGCAGATGCGCGGATCTGGGCCGCCAAGACCCCCAATCCTCTCGCCAGTGCCTGGGTCAGCGCCATCAGCGGCGATCTTTATCGCGCGCTGCAGCAGCCGCAACTGGCGCTGGGGGAATATATCGATGCCCAGCAACAGGCCAAAAGCCTCAATGACCCGCTCTTTCTCGGCCTGCTGTCGAACCAGATAGTCAAACTCTACCAGCAGGAGCAGGAGCCCCAGAAAGCGCTGCAGTATGCCAATGAGGCGGCCAATTACTTCCACTCCATCGGCAACCCCTCCCTGCTATGTGACTCCCTGATGGTGCTGGCGCGACTCAATCGCGAGCAGGGCGACCTCAATATGGCGCTGGTCTACTTCTTCAATGCGCTGGATCTGCTCGATGAGGGGAGCAACCGACCGCAGGCCTCCCTGCTCAAATACGAAATCGGCAAAACCTACCTGCAAAGCGGCAACCTCTCGCTGGCCAGCAACTACCTCAATGCGGCCCGTCAGTCCCACGAACTGAGCGATGCCAAAGAGCCGCTGATCGATACCCTGTTGCTGCTCGGCGAGCTCTATCTGAAGAAACAGGAGGCCGCCATCGCCATCCTGCAGTTGGAGAACGCCCGCGCGCTGGCCAATCAGCTCGGCGATACCCGCCGTCAGTACGAGGTATTCCGCCTGTTGTCGCTGGCCTATGAGCAGAAGGGGTATCTGCGTCAGGCACTCGACAGCTACAAGCGCTTCCACCGTCTTGGCGAGGAGGTGCGCCAGCAGGAGCAGGCCATGGAGCAGGCGGCGATCCGCGACAACTATGTCCAGGTCGAGCGGGTGCAACATATCAAGGAGCTGGAGCAGCGGCTTAACAACAGCCAGCATCAGCAGGAGCGCTATCTCTGGTCGAGCATCACCACCAGCCTGCTGCTGGCGCTCTTTATCTACCTCTTCTTCACCCTCTGGCTCAAGCTGCGTACTGCCCGCCTGCAACTGAAACGGACCAATGAGGCCCTGCTGATCGAGCCACGCTCGGGGCTAGCCAACTGGCAGCGACTGATGAACCGCTGGCCGCGGGAGATGGCAAAGCGCCAGCTGAAATCGGATCGCTGGTACCTCAGCGAACAGCCCTCCAGCGAGTTCGATGACAAGCTGCACTATCTGCTGTTCCGGGTGCCTTTCCTGGTCAACACGCTGGAGCGCCACGGCTATCAGGCCAGCAGAGAAATCGAGCAGGCCTTTGGTGCCTATATGGACACCCTGACCCCACAAGATGGCCGTATCTATGACTTGCGTGAAGGACACATGCTCTATGTGGTGCCACAACGCCACGTCACCAACCTGCATCAACTGGCGGGAGACCTGCTGACCGCCATCGCCGCCTTCCCTTGCAACTATCCGCTGGATCACCAGATCAGCCTCGGGATTGTCAGTCACCCCTTCCTGCCGAAAGCGGCGACCGCGCTCGATCACAATGGCCTGTTTGACCTCTGCTATCTCGCCCTGTCGGGAGCCATTCAGCTCAGTGAAAAATGCCAACAAAACGCCTGGTTGGAGCTCGCGGCGATCGATTGCCAACAAGCGGCATTTTTTAATGGAGATGTGTGGCAATGCGGCCTGATGGCAATTGACAAGGGACTGGTAAAAGTCAATTCTTCTCATGAAAAGCAATGGGTTAATTGGCCCAGCCTTGCAAGGAAGCCGGCAGCCGATAACCACCAGGAAATAATGTAGATAACAGGCGAGGATCGAAACCAAGTTCGACCACTGTTGCTATCCAACACCAAAAACAATAATGACAACAGGGCGACCTGATAATGAATGACATCGCTGCCGTAGCAGGACAATTGGCAAGACTCAGGGAATCCCTTCAGCAGAAACAGCTGGAACTCGACGGCGTACTGTCGTTTTCCGATGCAGAGCGTGCCCGTGGTATTCAGTTTATCAACAAGTTGATGCTCTCCTGCCGTGGCTTCGACCGCGAGCTGGACAATCGCTTCGCCAAGCTCAAGCAGAAACTGGATAACAATCCCGCATTTACCGCGCTAGACGAGGATCTGCTGGCCATTGAAAAACTGCTGCAGCAGCACAGCAATGCGCTGGAAGAGTCGATCACCCTGACCCAGACCGCCATCGAACTTGGTTCCAAACAGCTGAAAAACATCAAGGGCTTCCCGGAAGAGACCCGCAAGTCCCTCAAGGAATTTCTGGCAAGTCCCGCCGGTTACGGCATTGCCGATCACCAGAAGAAGGTGATCAAGCTGCTGGAGTTCTACCAGCAGGCGATCAAGATCCAGCTGCTGCCAAGCCAACCCCTGTTGGCACCGTCAGGTGCAACTCAACAAGAAAGCGATACTGCCAGCAACGATGGCCAGCCCGATGTCGACCCGTTTGATCTCAAGGATCACGCCCGTATCGCCGATGAGCTGCAGCGGCTTATCACCGAACTCGACTTTGCCGGCGCCATCGGCGAGAGCCTGAGCGACATTCGCCGTCAGCTGCTGATCGGGATCAACCCTGCCCTGCTGGCGGAAACCTGCCTGCAGGTGATCGAGCTCATCATCGAAGGCACCCGTGAGGAGCGTAAAGCCTCCCGCGCCTTCCTCAGCTCCCTCAACGAGAGCCTGTCCGCGGTACATGTCGGCTTTACCGAATCCCTCGATGAGGGGCGTGCGCTGCAAAACGAAACCCGAGAGACCCGTGAGGCGCTGGTCAACGAGTTGCAGGCGATCGATCACTCCCTAGCCAGCCATAACTCCATCGATGCGCTCAAGCGCGCCATCTCCGGCCATATGGGCGCCATCAACCTGCTGCTGCAAGAGCGTGACAGCACGGCGGCGCGAGAGCGTCACCTGCTCACCCGCCTCTCCACCATGGAGTCCAAGCTGCGCTTGATGAAGGAGGAGACCGCCGAGTACAAGAAGCGGCTGACCATTCAAAAACACAAGCTGTTCCTCGACAGCCTGACCCAGGTACACAACCGGGCCGCTCTCGATGAACGGCTGGAGCAGGAGTACAAACGTTGGCTTCGTTACCGCACTCCGCTCTGCATGGCGATCATCGACATCGATCACTTCAAGAATATCAATGACAACTACGGCCATATGGCGGGTGACAAGGCGCTGAAAGTAGTCGCCAAAGCGCTGCAGAGCGCGCTGCGTGACACCGACTTCATCGCCCGTTTTGGTGGAGAAGAGTTCGTGGTGTTGCTGCCCAACATCAACCCGGACAAGTTCCAGAAGCCGCTGGAGACCCTGCGCCAGACCATCAAGAGCATCCCGTTCCTTTTTCGCGATGCCAAGGTGGAGATCACCATCTCCATCGGCGCAACCCTGTTCAAGGATGGGGACAACCCGTCAGATGTGTTTGAACGGGCGGACAAGGCGCTCTACCACTCCAAGCACACCGGTCGGGATCAAGTGACACTGGCCTGACAAGCGGCTAAAAAAACAGCGAACAGTCGGCGCCCTATTTCCCTACACCCTCTGTTACCACTACTATCGATCTCAGGGGATGCAACATAGCGTCCCCTTTTCTCCCCAGGGAAAAACACAACGATAACAAGTGAGTAAAGGGGAACCTATGATTACGCACATCAATCCCGTCGGCAGCATGGATTTGCTGTCACAGCTTGAGGTGGATCGCCTCAAGCAGACTGCCTCCAGCGATATCTATCAACTGTTTCGCAACTGCTCGCTGGCAGTGCTCAATTCCGGTAGCCATACCGACAGCTCCAAGGAGATCCTGGAGCGCTTCAAATCATTCGATATTCATGTGATCCGGCGCGAGCGCGGGGTCAAGCTGGAACTGTTCAATGCCCCCGAGCACGCCTTTGTCGATGGCGAGATCATTCGCGGCATTCAGGAGCACCTCTTCTCGGTGCTGCGCGACATTCTCTATGTCTCCAATCAGCTCGAGTCCAACCGCCAGGTCAATCTGACCAACTCCACTCACATCTCCAACGTGGTGTTCGCCATTCTGCGCAACGCCAAGGTGATCCTGCCCGGCGCCGATCCCAACCTGATCGTCTGCTGGGGTGGCCACTCCATCAACGAGATCGAATACCAGTACACCCGTGCCGTGGGCAGCGAGCTGGGCTTGCGTGAGCTGAACATCTGTACCGGTTGCGGCCCTGGCGCCATGGAGGGCCCGATGAAGGGGGCCGCCGTCGGCCATGCCAAACAGCGGGTGCGCAACGGGCGCTACATCGGCCTCACGGAGCCTTCCATCATTGCGGCCGAACCGCCCAACCCCATCGTCAACGAGCTGGTGATCCTGCCGGATATCGAGAAACGGCTGGAAGCCTTCGTACGCCTCGGCCATGGCATCATCATCTTCCCGGGCGGGGTCGGCACCGCCGAAGAGCTGCTCTATCTGCTCGGCATCATGATGCATCCGGCCAACGAGCGGCAGCCGATGCCCATCATCCTGACCGGCCCGAAAGAGAGTGCCGACTACTTCCGTGCCATCGACGACTTCATCAAGGCGACCCTCGGTGAACCTGCGACCAAGCTCTACCGGATCATTGTCGGCGATGCGCCGGAAGTGGCCCGGGTGATGAAAGAGGCGATGCCGAAAATCCGCGAATACCGCAAATCGGTCGGCGATGCCTACTCCTTCAACTGGTCCCTCAAGATTGAGCCGGAGTTCCAGCTCCCCTTCGAACCGGATCACGCCAGCATGGCCAGTCTGGACCTTCACCGCAACCAGCCGCCCCAGTTGCTGGCCGCCAACCTGCGTCGTGCCTTCTCCGGCATCGTCGCCGGCAACGTCAAGGAAGGGGGCATTCGCGCCATCGAGAAGAAGGGCCCCTTCAAGTTGCACGGCGACAAGGAGCTGATGCACCTGATGGACAAGCTGCTGGAGAGCTTCGTCAAGCAGCAGCGGATGAAGCTGCCGGGCAGTCAGTATGTGCCCTGCTACGAAATCGTCCGCTAGGGTACAGATACATCATCGACAGAGGGGCGCATCGGCGCCCCTCTTTATTGGCGCTATGCCTTCCCGACTGCCATCAATCCCCCATAAGGCGAGCGGTTTGTTACAATGGGGCGTCCCGATCGCCAAGAGTGCCCCATGTCAACTATCCGGCCACACCTGCTCATCATCGATGCCCTCAACCTCATTCGCCGTCTGCACGCGGTACAGGCCCAGCAGGCACTGACCCCTGCCCAGGCGCTGGTTGCCACCCGCGCCAACCTTATCAATACCTGCCGCAAGCTGCTGGCCAATAGCGAGCCGACCCATGTCATTGCCGTGTTTGATGGCGAGGTGCATAGCTGGCGCAAGGAGGTCTATCCGGCCTACAAGGAGGGGCGAACTCCCATGCCCCCCGAACTGCGTGAAGGGCTGGCGACCCTGCAGGATGCCTTTTGGGAGTGCGGTGTCGATGCCCTGCTCTCCGAAACAGATGAAGCGGATGATCTTATCGCCACTCTCGCCAGCGGCATCGCCAGCCACGGCCATCAGGCGACCATCATCTCCACCGACAAGGGGTTCTGCCAGCTCATCTGCCCGCAGATCCGGGTGCGCGACTACTTCAACAAACGCTGGCTGGATGCTGCTTTCGTCCAGCAGCAATATGGGGTTGCCCCTGCTCAGCTGGTCGATTTCTGGGCCCTGACCGGTATCAGCGGTTCCAATATCAAGGGGGTTCCGGGGATCGGCCCCAAGACCGCCACCCAGCTGTTGCAGCAATATGGCAATCTGGCAGCCATGCTCGAAGCCTGTCAGCAAGAGGACGCCGCCAAGCCACTGCTCAAGCTGCGCCAACATCAGGATGAAGCCCTGCTGGCCCAGCGGCTGGTGCACTTGCAGCGGGATATTCCGCTGGGATTCAACCTGCGGGACATCCGCTACCCGCCCCAGCCAGACTAAAGTGCCGAACAAAAATGCAGGCAAGGGCGTGAACCATGACGAGACTCACCCTCGCTGTTGATAAAAGTGAGTAGAATGTAAAGGAATGTGGTTGGTTTGCTGAGTAAATGCTATAAAGCAGCCCCATCCTCCCCTATACCCTGGAAGTGGAACCCTCTCATGTCCAAAAGAAAAATTACCGTGATCCCCGGCGACGGCATCGGCCCCAGCATTATTGAATCAGCCATCCAGATCCTGACCCATGCGGGCTGTGATTTTGAGTACGAATACGCTGATGCAGGTCTGGTTGCCCTCGAGAAGCATGGCGAGCTGCTGCCCCAGGCTACCCTGGATCTGATTGAGAAGAACAAGGTGAGCCTGAAAGGGCCATTGACCACACCGGTCGGCGGCGGTTTTACCTCCATCAACGTCTCCCTGCGCAAGAAGTTCAACCTCTACGCCAACGTGCGTCCGGTCATCTCCTTCAAGGGCACCAGAAGCCGTTACGACAACATCGACATCATCACGGTGCGCGAAAACACCGAAGGGATGTACTCGGGTGCAGGTCAGAAGCGCAGCGATGACAACAAGAGTGCCGAGGCGATGAGCATCATCACCCGCGAAGGGGCCGAGCGCATCGTCAAGTTTGCCTTCGAGCTGGCTCGTCAGGAAGGGCGCAAGAAGGTCACCATCATCCACAAGGCGAACATCCTCAAGTCGACCTCCGGCCTGTTCCTCGAAGTAGCCCGTGAAATCGCCAGCCACTACCCGGATATCCAGAGCGAAGAGATGATCGTCGATGCCGCCTGCATGAATCTGGTGATGTACCCGGAGCGTTTCGATGTCATGGTCACCACCAACCTGTTCGGCGATATCCTCTCGGACCTGTGCGCCGGTCTGGTCGGCGGCCTTGGCATGGCGCCCGGCGCCAACATCGGCGATGGCGCGGCCATCTTCGAAGCGGTCCACGGCTCTGCCCCCGACATTGCAGGCAAGAACATTGCCAACCCGACCTCGGTGATCCTCGCCTCCATCCAGATGCTGGAGTACCTCGGCATGCAGGATAAAGCAGAGCGGATCCGCGAGGCAGTACGAGCCACCATCGAATCCGGTGATCGGGTCACCCGCGATCTGGGTGGAACGGCTTCCACCAGCGAATTCACCCAGGCCATCATCGATCGCCTGTGAGTTAATTCATTGATTTTAAAAGGAAGCTTCGGCTCCCTTTTTTATGTTTCCGAATCCTTTGCCACTCCCCAAACAGCAACTATGTTCAATAGAGAAAAAGAACAGGGAGTGTTTTTCATGAAGGGATACGGGTGCTATCTGGTGTCGGGTCTGCTGCTGGTGTGTGGCACTGCCAGTGCTTTCGAGCAGGATCAACAGACCCAAACCGCCAAACTGCCACAGCAGGAAAAACGGACTGCCACCGAGGTATGGCGCTCGAGCCTGAATACCAACGACCTGCTCAAGGCACCCAAACCCCTGTCGTTTGGTATTGAAGTCTCCACCGACAACTTTGGTAATCAAAAGATCACCTCCTACCCGCAGCTCAATCTGACCCCGGAAAAAAGCGTCAGTCTGTCGGTCGAACGCTTCAGACCCAAGGTCAAGTTCAAGGCTGGCGGAATGAACACCGCCCTCAGGCTGAGAGGAGATGGGATAAAGATGCAATTCAATCCGGTCGACAAAACCATCCCGCTGCAGATAGAGATCAAGGTGACCGACGACGAATCCTCCCTGCGCCTCGATTACCGTTTCTGATATTTTCCGGCAGCCGAATAGCAAAAGGCCGACAGGTTTCCCTGTCGGCCTTGGTATTTATCGTACGGGCAGAACTGCTACATCACGCCTTGGGCTCGAGTTTGGAGACCCAGTACTTGTTGTAAACATGCACGGTGATCTCTTCTCGATCGTGATAGAGCTGCTTGGCCTGGATCACGAACGCGTTGTCGATCTCCTTGAGCATCTCGCGCAATACCTCGATATTGTGCACCGACTCGGCATAACGCTTCTTCATCGGCAGCTTGAGGTTGAACATCGCCTCCTGGCAGTCACCCTCACGGAACCAGTCCGCAATCATGTGAACGACCCGCGCCGGTTTATCGACCATGTCGCACACCAGCCAGTAGGTGTTCTTCTTGCTCGGACGCCAGACGAAACCGTCATCCCGGATATGCTTGACCTGACCGGTATCCATCAGGGATTGGGCCATCATGCCGTTGTCGACCGCCGTCACCATCATGCCACGACGCACCAGCTGATAGGTCCAGCCACCCGGGCAGGCGCCCAAATCCACCGCCTTCATGCCTGAGCAGAGACGCACATCCCACTCTTCCCGCGGCACGAACACGTAAAACGCCTCCTCCAGCTTGAGGCTGGAGCGGCTCGGCGCATCGGCCGGGAAGCGCAAGCGCGGGATCCCCATGTGGAATCCGGAGTTGTTGAACGAATAGGAGTAGCCCAGCAACACGTGATCATTGGCCATGAAGAAGGCGTGGAACACCGGACGGTTCGGCGTCTCCTTCTTGGTCAGGATCTCGTTGCTGCGCAGCGCCTGACGAAGCGGCACGGTGAACTTGCGGCAAAAGGCTGACAGCTCTTTCGCTTCGTTGGTGTCCGCGGTTTCGACCCGCAGATCGCCGCAAATGGTGTAGTCACTCACCGCCTCAAGGATCGGGGAGATCCTGTCCGCGACATCCAGATCCTTCAGCTCATGGGTGACCACCAGCATCTGGCGGATGAAGATAAGCTCGCGGAACGGCAGCTTGCGAGCCAACAAATCCGCCTGCTCCTCGTCATACAGTTCGAAGATCACATAACCGCTGTCGTCCTTGACCCGGGCGAAACCGTAGCACTGCATGTTACCGGCACGCTCGGTGATCTCTGCAGCCGCCTCTTTCTCAAAACCGGGGCGGCAATAAAGCAGCAGATTATTCATTTTTTCCTCCAAGACGACAGCCAGCCCAGCAGAGGGCCGTCCATCCCAACATAAAACAGAGGCCACCGGCCGGGGTAATCAACCCCAGCCCCTTGCTGCCAAGCAGCACCATGGCGTAAATACTGCCGGAGAATCCGATGATCCCCAGCACAAAAGCGGTGCCAGCCAGGTGGATCACCTTGCTGCGCACACCACACCAGCCCAGAACCAGCAGGGCCAATGCGTGAAAAAACTGATATTGCACGGCGGTATTGAATGCCGCCAGACGCTCGGGCGTAATGCCGGTCGCCGCCAATCCATGGGCGCCATAAGCCCCCAGCATGGTGGCCGTCAACCCGAAGAGACCGGCCAGTATCAGCCAATGTCGATGGATCTGCATCCTCACTCTCCCTCTCTCATCACGGCTGGCAATAAAGCCAACCCTCTCGTGCTATCCATGCCGGGCCACAAAATGGCTGATGGCCGCCGCTGCATGCTGCATATTCTCCTGCTCACTCACGCCACTGGCTTTTCGCGGTTTGAAACCATGATCACCATCGGTCAACCAATGGACCGATACGGCGGGTGAGAAGGGGAAATCGGCCAGTTCGGCGCGACTACCGAAGGTATCGCGCTCCCCCTGCAACAGCAGGGTTGGCACTGCAATATGCTTGAGTACCTCGCCTCGCCAGCTGTCGGGCTTGGCCGGAGGGTGGAAAGGATACCCGAGAATGAGCAATCCTGCAGCATTCATCTCACCCTCGCCTTCGCTATAGAGTTCCGCCGCCATCCGCCCGCCCATCGACTTGCCCGCCAGAAACAGTCGTGGATGGGCAAACTCGCGGATCATGTCGCGCCAATGAGCAAGCAGCACAGGCGCCCTGTCAGGCGGGCGGCGCTTGCCATCCTGTGCTCGCCTTGTCATGTAGGGAAAGTTGAAGCGCACCACTTCGATGTCGGGGCCAGCCAGCAGGCGTGACAACTCGGCAAGAAAGACATGATCCATCCCCGCGCCTGCCCCGTGGGCCAGCAAAATGCGAACGGGGGCATCAATTGCCCCCTCGCGGATCACATCAGGCATCGGCGAGCCTTGCCCTGCGACGCGCCTCTTCCTGCTCCACCAGCTCCAGCATCCAGTCGCGGAAGGCCACGATCTTGCCCTGATCCGACTGTTGCTCTTGGCACACCAGATAGAAAGCATTTTTGCTCACCAGCACCTGCTCGAACGGGCAGATAAGGCGGCCGGCCTCAATCTCGGGTTGTGCCAGCACGCTGTGGCCAAGCGCCACCCCCTGGCCGTGGATCGCCGCCTGGATCACCATGGTAGAGTGGCTGAAGATGGGCCCCTGATTGACGTTGGGTGCATCAATATCTAGCTGGCGGAACCAGGCCTTCCAGTCGCGGCGGGAGGTATCGTGCAGCAGGGTATGAAGAGTCAAATCTTGCGGCGTACGCAGCGGTTTGGGCCCGGTCAGCAGCAAGGGGGAGCAGACCGGGATCAGGTATTCGGTATGCAGCTTGTCCGAGCGCAAACCCGGCCAGTTGCCGCGCCCGTAGTAGATGGCCACATCCACATCGTCGGTGAGCGACCCTTCGTCAAGGTCGACCGCCTTGATCCGTACATCGATATCAGGATGACGCTCGCTGAATTTGACCAACCGCGGCACCAGCCACTGGATGGCGAAACTCGGCTGCAAACTGACAGTCAATGCCCCCTTGGCACTGCGGGCCAGCAGCTTGTCGGTCGCCTCTGAGATGGAGGCAAAGATGTCCTTGATATCCAGGAAATAGCCCTGCCCCTCTTCGGTCAGCAACAAGGAGCGGTTTTTGCGGCGGAACAGCTTGATGCCAAGATACTCCTCCAGCGCCTTGATCTGGTGACTGATGGCAGCCTGAGTCACAAACAACTCTTCTGCTGCGCGGGTAAAGCTTAAGTGACGAGCCGCAGCTTCAAAGGCCTTGAGGGCATTGAGCGGGGGTAAACGACGAGACATGACACCAGCCGACGATGAGTTTTTCTAATGGGGCGCATTATAATTTGTCGGTTGCGGGTCGACCAGTGAATAAACATAATTCGCCCAGCAATCAGTCGTCATATGGCTCACATTTTCTACTACGTGTTGGTTTACATGTGTTTTTAGTGAGTCTTTCGACTGCGATTGTGGTGTTGTGTTTCTTCCTCTGCGGGAAGAGGGGCTCAAATCTCACCGGTTTGACCCAGTCTGTCATCTGAATGTGTTTGGCGCCTCCAGCTGGATGGCGCCTTTTTTCATCTTCTATACCTTGAACTGCCCCACCAGCTGCTGCTGCTTGTCCGCCAGCGCAGAGAGCTCGCGACCATTTTCGGCGGATGTCGCCGCCTCGGCCCGAATGGTGTGGCTCACATCGCGAATGTTGCTGACGTTGCGGTTGATCTCGTCCGCCACCCGGCTCTGCTCCTGCGCCGCCCGGGCAATCTGCTCGTTCATCTGATGGATGGTGGAGACCGACTGGATAATCTGCTCCAGCACCTGCACCGAGAGATCCACCTTGGCGAGGGTCTCGTCAGCCTGTCCATGACCATCGCGAATCGCCTTGACCACGGCGCCGGTACCGGATTGCAGTTGGCTGATCAGAGTCTGGATCTCGACGATGGCATTCTGGGTGCGACCCGCCAGATTGCGCACCTCATCAGCCACCACGGCAAAGCCACGGCCCTGCTCACCGGCCCGCGCCGCTTCAATAGCCGCATTCAGCGCCAGCAAGTTGGTCTGCTCGGCAATTCCCTGGATCACGATAAGAATGTCATTGATGTTGTCACTGTTGGCGGAGAGTCGCTCCACCACCGGCTGGGCATCGTTGATGATGGTCATCAGCTTGCGCATCGCCTCCTGAGTGTCGGCAACGACATATTTGCCCTCTTGCGCTGCGGCGTCAGTGGTGTTGGCAGCCGCCACCGCCGAGCCGGCATTACCGGAGACCTGCAACGCCGTGGCGCTCAGCTCTTCAAATGCCGTCGCCACCAGATCGATCTCCTGATACTGGGCCTGCATGCCGCTGCTGGTGCGCTCGGCCACCTGCGCGGCTCGCTCGGCACTATTACGCGTACCGGAGACGGTATCAATCACCTGACTGATGGTGGATTGCAACTTGTTGAGGAAGCTGTTGAACCACTTGGCCAACTCGCCGATCTCGTCTTGCCGCAGGATCTCGATACGCTGGGTCAAATCCCCCTCGCCGCTGGCGATATCCTTGAGACGGGCAACTACGGCGCGGATGGGTGCCACAATCTGGCGCGCCATCAACCAAATAAAACTCAGGGCAACCAGCGAGATCAGCACTCCGATCGACAGCTGCGAGACCACGCTGCGATTGGCCTCACTGGCCAGCTCATCTTGCAGTTGCTGGGCCGAGGCCAGTACTACTGCCCGTGGCAATTCAATGTAGATGCCCCATTTACGGTCGGTGCCACGCATGGATACCGGGACAAAGGTCTGCAACAGGGTGCCATCGCTGCTCCAGCGAGTCAGCTCCTGACCCTGACTGAGCCAGCCTTTCAGCTCGCTGGCCAGCCCCTGATACTTCTGATCCAGCCCACGCCCCATGGTCACATCGAACTCATCGGCTCCCGCCACGCGCCCCTCGTGACTGACCAGCAAGATTCTGCCCTTGCCGTCATAGAGCTCCTTGTCCATGGTACTGACCAGACTCTGCAAAGTGGCCAGCGAGATATCGACCCCGACCATCCCCAGCAAGGTCTCCTGCTCCAGCAGCGGGACCGTCACCGAGGTCATCAATATCTGTTTATCGCCCACATCGTCCAGATAGGGCTCCAGCAGGCAGAGGGCACGGGTGCGAATACTGCAGCGATACCACTCGTTTTCGATTCCACCAGCCTCAGTCGGGCTCTCATCGGCCAGTACATCCTCATTCTGCACTTCCGGCTCTATCTTGCCGTTGTCATAGGCCCAGTAACTGGAAAAACGCCCCTTGTCGTTGGAACCCAGCGCCGTTGAGCCCTGATAGTTGCTGTCTTCCCCATCCAGCTGGTCAGGCTCGAACACCGCATAGACACCAAGCAGATTGGTCGATGAGGCAACGGCATCGTGCAGTTGCTGATTGACGGCGCTGCGCAGCGCCTCCGAATGGACAAAGTTCTCGGCCGCATTCTTGCGCTGGAACAACACGCTCTCGGCCAGCAAACTGGCGCGGAAATAGGCCTCATCGAGATAGCTGGTCACCTTGGCCGCCTGCTCCGAGCCCATCGCCTTCATCCAGTTCTCGGCAGACTGCTGCGCCTCGTGCATGGTGGCTTGCCGCACCTGCTGTTGCATCTTGTTCGCGTTGTAAATCGAAGAGGCAACCAGAGCGGCGGCTGTCACCAACAGACAGCAACCGGCGATCAGGGTAATCCGACCCTGGACAGAAAGAGCGCTCATGCCAATATTCCTACGTCATACAGATATGGATAGATTATCGACTTTATAAACAAAAACTTAACTCTCTCACAGCAAATCCAGCGAGAGTTGATTAACTTCACCCTCTTTTGGCAAACCCACCACCAAGCCCAGCAGGCGAACCGAACGCCCTTGTGCCCGCTGTAGCCCCTCTTTGAGCAGGGGAACGAACAAGGCTGGCTGATAGCCACCCTGACTGCGATAGACTGTGGTCTGGTGGAAGTCGGCAAACTTGAGTTTAATCCCCTGCCCCATCACCTGCTCGGCAGGGCACGCCAGCTGAAATCGCCGCTCAAGCTCCGGTAGCAGTTGCTGCAATACCTTCAGGCAGGCGGCTTCGTCACAAACATCGCTCGCCAAAGTGGTCTCCACCCCGATGGTTTTGCGGATCCGGTGCGCCTGCACCGGCTGTTCATCCAGCCCCCAGATCCGGGTCGTCAACATCTCCCCCAGCTTGCCAAAACGACTGCACAGCTCTTGTGCCGACAAGGCCCGCGCATCCTCACAGGTGTAGAGCCCCTGAGCCTCCAGCCGCTCGGCGGTCTTGCGCCCCACCCCGGGCAGTTTGCCGAGGGGCAACTGGCAGACAAATTCGGCCACTTCGTCGGGACGAATGACAAACAGACCATCAGGCTTGCGCTGCTCCGAAGCGAGCTTGGCGAGAAACTTGTTGGGGGCCACTCCGGCCGAGGCGGTCAATCCCAGTTCGGTGACGATGGCTTGCCGGATCTCTTGCGCCATCAGGGTGGCGCTGCCGCCACAACAGCGGCTGTGGGTCACGTCGAGGTAAGCCTCGTCCAGCGACAGTGGTTCAACCTGATCGGTATAGCGCAGGAAAATGGCTCTGAGCTGACGGGAGATATCCTTGTACACCGCCATTCGCCCAGGGATCAGTACCAACGGCGGGCAGAGTTTTTTCGCCAGGGCGCTCGGCATGGCGGAGCGCACCCCGAACCGGCGCGCCACATAGTTGCAGGTCGAGATGACGCCGCGCCGCTCGGAGGCCCCACCGATGGCGAGCGGCACCTCCCGCAACGCCGGATTGTCCCGCATCTCCACCGCGGCAAAAAAGCAGTCCATGTCGATATGGATGATCTTGCGCATACCACTGTATAAATAAACAGACATGGCACCATCTTACCCCAAGGATAATCGCAGCTCTATCTCTCTCGTTGCGGCTAAAATAGTAGACTCCAAGGAGACCTTTACTACCACAATGACAAGGAGCGTTCGGGATGAAATATCTTTGGTTGGGACTCTGTTTGCTGCCGTTGACCGGCATCGGCAAGAACAACCCGACGGCAGAGTGCCGCTGGCTGTACGACCGGATTGAGATACTGGAACAGGCTATCAAGAAAGGGGACAAGCTCGGCACAGAGCAAGAATTGGCACGCTGGAAAACTGAGTACAACAAAAAACAGTGCTCACAGTACGACTACTGAGCCGGACAAGATGGCGTGACCGACAACGGCAGATAACAAGCGGGCCCCGATCAAGATGACCGGGGCCCGTTTTTCAACGCATGGCCAGCTTGATTCTGCAGCAGAGTGCGCTCAAGGCAGCACCATAGGGCCAGCCACGGCGGTAGCCACGTCATCCCCGCGCAGCACCCGAACCAGTTCAAGCGCAAACTCGATGGCACTGCCCGGCCCCTGACTGGTGATAAGGCGATGAGCCTCATCTCTGACGACCCGCTCACGTGACAGCTGCGATGTCGGTAGTCGGGGCTGAAAGCCGGGATGACAGGTGACGATGGCATCACCCAGCAGAGCATGATGTTGCAACACCACCACAGGGGCGGCGCAGATGGCAGCACGCCAGCGACCAAGAGCGACCTGCTCTTTGAGCAGATCAATGGCCAGCGGGGTATCGCGGATCACTTCGCTGCCGGGCAGACCACCGGGTACCACGATGGCTTCAAAGTCCCGACGGGTCAGCTCGTCGATATGACAATCGGCCACCAGCTGTACCCCGCGCGATGCCTTCACCTGCCGAGACCCGGCAGGGCAGCAAGAGGCCAGCACCACCTCGATGCTGGCGCGCACCAGGGTATCGACAATCGCAACAGTCTCTATCTCTTCCGACCCGGGGGCCACCAGCACCAGTACACTCACGTTCGCCTCCTTGCTGCTTGCTCGTAAAAGATCAGACGGCCTGGCTCTTCTCTTTAATCGCCTGATAGAGACCCTGATTGACCGGTACAGCAATGCCATGCTGGGCAGCCTTGGCCAACAGGAAGCCGGTGATGGCCTCGATCTCGGTCTCACGTCCCAGCTCCATATCCTGATGCATGGAGGAGTAATTGTCAGCGGTCAGCTCCACCACTGTCATCACCCGGCGTTGCAACTCCTCTGCCGTGGTTGCAATCCCTTCGGCACACATCACATCCGCCACTTCCACGCAGATCTGCTGCAGGGCATCGGCAAAACGGGAGCCAACCAGCTCGCCATTTTTCAGCTTGTAGAGAGCCGTCAGGGGATTGATTGCACAGTTGATGGCCAGCTTTTGCCACTGGCGCGTCAATACCTGCTCATCCCAGCCAGCCTGCCCCAGTGCAAGCGCCAGCTCGTCCGCGAGCGCAGCATGGGCCTTGGCGGCGTCGTTGATCGGGCCAAGCCAGGTTTCCCCCTTGCCAGTATGACGGAAGACAAAATGGCCGCACTGCATGGCGCCATGGCTGGTGACACCGGCAATCACCGGATTGTGCGGGAACATCTCGACCACCTGCTCGGCAATGCCCATCCCGTTGTGCAGCAGCACGATCGGCACGCCGGCATCCAACTTACCCACCAGCGGCGTCAGTGCGGCAATCACCTGACTGGCCTTGGTCATCACCAGCAGACGCTGGATCTTGCCGGGTTTGCTGACAAATCCGCGCTCGATATTGAGCAGCTGGACATGCCCCTCCAGCGAGGTGAAATCGATCCCCGGATGGAGCGTGGACTTATGATGTTCGCGCAACAAGACACGGGTGGATTGACCACTCAAGGTCAACAGGGAGGCAAAAACGCCGCCGAGGGCGCCACAACCCAACAGTGACCACTTCGGAGTAACGGGTGGAATAACGAGCTGTCGGGAATTTTTTAATCCGCTTGGCATGGTGTGACTCTGTCAGGGTAAGGGTTGCAATCCTCTCAACCTGTTACCGGGGATAAGTGAAGATGTCGCTGGTGGACACTAACGGGTCCACCCGTCCTGTGCGCAGGGGATTCTAGCAGAGCAACCCCATCAAAATCAGCAAATTTGCCCGTTTTCTGGTAGATTTGCCCCCCGATAACGCAACATGAGGAGCTCCGGCTATGCCGTCATTCGATATTGTCTCTGAAGTCAAAATGAACGAGGTGTTGAACGCAGTCGACAACGCCAATCGTGAACTGGCCACCCGTTTCGATTTTCGTGGGGTAGAAGCCAGCTTCGAGTTGAACAAGGAAGAGGTAAAGCTGGAAGCCGATGCTGATTTCCAGCTCAAGCAGATGGTCGAAATCCTGCGCGGTGCCCTGCTCAAGCGCAACATCGAAAACAGCTCCATGGAAGTGGGTGACTCAGTTCACTCCGGCAAACGCTTCCACCTGACCGTCAAGTTCAAGCAGGGGATCGAGAAAGAGATCGCCAAGAAGCTGGTCAAGCTGATCAAGGACTCCAAGATCAAGGTACAGGTCGCCATCCAGGGTGATGAAGTACGTGTCACCGGCAAGAAGCGTGACGATCTGCAAGAGACCATGGCACTGGTCCGTGGCGCCGAACTGGGTCAACCGATGCAGTTCCAGAACTTCCGCGACTGATTTATCCACTCAGCCGTGGCGCACTTGATGACTCGCGCCACGCTATCTAAATCGCGGCCATAAAAAAACCGGAGCAGATGCTCCGGTTTTTTGTACCCCAAGTTTTATTAGAACTTGTAGGTAACAGAGAAGTAGTGGCTGAAGCCGGTGCTCTTCCAAGGAGTACCATCGAATGCAGTGGAACCATCTTTGGTACCATAAGCATCCATAAAGTACTTCAGACCGTAACCAACGGCATAACGATCGGAATGCCAGTAGATACCGTGGAAAGTAGCCAGGTTGTCGCTGGTACGGTCAGCACGGTCATGGGTATCCAGACCGAACTGATAATCCAGATAGCCTTGGTAGGAGACAAAGCTACCATTGCCGAAGGTGTAGAAGGGCTTGAACCAGTTCATGGAGAACTGATAACCGTTCCAGTCGCCTTCTTCTTGAGTAAAGAACTGGTTCTCAGTGGAATGACGGGCATACAGGTTCATGCCTACCTTGCCAAACCAAGGAACCATCACATCGGCGCCCAGACCAATCTGATTTTCCATCTGCTTGTCGCCGACGTTGTTCAGGTTAGCAATGTAGAGCTCTTGCACAGGACCAAAGGAGAGATCTTTACCGGTCAGAGCATCCAGAGACATGCGCGGCGCAAACTTCATGAACAGGTTCTGACCATGGTGTTTGTTGCTGTGGCGGGAGTCGAAAATATCGAATACGTCGACATAGCCGTACAGATCAAACAGGCCGGAGCGACCACCGAATTCCATTTCAAAATAGGTATCGTTGTAGTCCTCTTCACCGGTGGTGAAAGGGCGCTGGTCGATGGTGTGCATTACGTTGAACTGCATCCACTTGTAGTCATTCTTGTGGATATCACCGCTGTAGTCAGCAGCGAAGGCCGGGGTAGCGGCAGCAGCCAGCAGACCGGCAGCGATCAGAGTCTTGGTAAATTTGGCCATTTTATTGGTCTCTTGTGCGTTAGTTGAGGTTTTCCGTAGCCTGCCCACAAGGAGCGAGAGGGATTCTAATCAAATAAAATTGGGGGTGAAACAACTTCTCGGGAACTTTATCCGGAAGTGTGAATCTAATCACCCCCGATTCTACGCAAACGCTTGCTATTTGTCAGCCGTTGAGAGCAACTCACTCCCTTTTCTGGCGACCAGCACAATCAACAACAACACGGGCAAGCCCAATAAACTGGTTCCGACAAAGAAGGCACTGTAGCCAATCTGCTCCACAACCTGCCCGGAAAAACCGGCCAGCAACTTGGGTAGCAGCAACATTACCGAGCTGAACAGGGCGTACTGAGTGGCCGAAAATGCCACATTGGTCAGGCTGGAGAGATAGGTCACGAAGGCTGCGGTAGCGATACCGGCACTGAGGTTATCCAGCGAGATAATCAGGGTCAGCAGTTCCAGGTTGTGACCAACCTGATTGAGCAGGGCAAACAGCAGGTTGGTGCTGGCGGTGAGCAGCGCCCCCAAGAACAGGATGCGCAACGTACCGAAGCGCATCACCAGCACGCCCCCCAGCGCAGCCCCCACTAGCGTCATGATGACGCCAAACACCTTGGTAATGGTCGCAACCTCGGTCTTGCTGAACTGCATATCCACATAGAAGCTGTTGGACATCACCCCCATCACCACATCGGCAACCCGATAGCAAGCGATCAGAGCCAGGATCAGCAGCGCCGAGCTGCCATAGCGACGAAAGAAGTCGGCAAACGGACACCAGACCGCCTCATAGCCCCAGGCCCCCGCACTCGCCAGCAGCGCAGGCCACCCTTTTTCCAGGAGCTGCGCCTTGCGTTCGGCCTGTTGTTTGCCCTGCTCGGCCAGATCGATATCCGGCTCGTGGCAAAACAGCGTGGTGATAACCCCGAGTGACATCAGACCCGCCATCACCAGATAGGTAATCTGCCAGCCACGATAGTCATAGCCGCTGTTGCTGCCAAACCACGCCGCCAGCGCCAGCGCACCAGCGCCCGCCATGATCATCGCCAGTCGGTAGCCGCTCATGTAAGAAGCAGCCATCGCCGCCTGTAGCCGCTCGGGGGCGGATTCGATGCGATAGGCGTCGATGACGATATCCTGAGTCGCCGAGGCAAAGGCCACCAGCAGGGCAAACATCGCCAGCTGGGCCAGCTCGGTCTTGGGATCGCAGAACGCCATGCCGACCAGCGCGGCGGCAATCAGCAGCTGGGAGAAGAACATCCAGCTACGGCGACGCCCCAGCAGCGTGGAGAGCAACGGCAGCGGCATGCGATCCACCAGCGGCGACCACAGCCATTTAAAGCCATAGGCGAGCGCCACCCAGCTCATATAGCCGATATCGGTCAGGCTGACATCGGCCTCGCGCAACCAGAATGAGAGGGTACCGAACACCAGTAGCAACGGCAGACCCGATGAAAAACCCATGGCAAAGAGAATAAACACCCGAAATTCGAGATAGACGGCGAGGGACTCTCTCCAGCTTGGTTTGCGGATCATGTTCAACTACCTGACGACTTTGGAAAAGTGCGTCATTTTGGCAGGTTGATGGCAGATAGCCAAGGCGAGCAAAGATATAGGTCAAAGAAGCCCGGATAGAGAAAAGGCCCATCCCGAACGGGATGAGCCTTGTATTGTGGCCTGACGAGGGCGAGGTGACGAACCGCGTCCGGCGAGAGTTACTTGCCCGCTTTCTTGTCGACTTTCTTGTCTGCCGGAGTTTCTGCCAGCAAGACCACCTTCTTCAGAATGATGGGACTGGTCGGCACATCGTTGGCGCGCAGAATGGGGCTGTAACCGGTCTGTACCTGAGCCAGCTTGTCCAACACCTCCATCCCCTGCACCACCTGACCGAACACGGTATAACCCGCAGAGCCACCGGCGTTGAGGTTATTGTTGTCGACCAGATTGAAGTAGAACTGGCGAGTAGCGCTGTCGACCGCCTGGGTGCGAGCCATAGCGATGGAGCCACGCTTGTTGGGCAGACCACCGCGCGACTCGTTGACCACAGGCTCATAAGTTGGCAGTTGCTGGAACTGCTGGTTGTAGCCCCCACCCTGCACCACGAAATCCTGGATCACCCGGTGGAAGATACTGCCGTCATAGCTGCCATCAGCCACGTAGCGCAGGAAGTTCTTCACCGTCTGGGGCGCCTGCTTGGACGCCAGCTCCACCACGATATTGCCGTGGTTGGTCTCCATTCTGACTTTCGGGCCCGCGAACGCCAGCGGGGCGATCAGCATGGCCAGCAACCAGAGTTTTTTCATCATCAGACCCCTGCACCGTTCGGTTGACCTTTCAGGTAACCGCGCAGCGCATCATCCGCCATGATCTGCTGCAGCACGCTACCCAGTTGCAGGTTCAGTGTAGACTCCAGGTCGGCCATGCTTGGCTCGCTCGGGCTCTCCTTGCTGGAGGACATGTTGAACTGCTTGGTCAGACGGTTGCCCTGGAAATCGGCGATCACCTGCAGGCTGACGCGGGACTTGGTGACATAGGTAAAGGTCTTCTCTTCCACATTGACTGCGGCGTTGGAGATCACCAGCGTCAGGTTGGTGGTGCCACTGTTGCCCACTTCGAGACCCTGGCTGCGCAGCCCTTCGGCCAGCCGCTCGGCCATCAGCAGGTTGAGCGGACGCTCGCTGTTGACCAGCACGGGGGCTTTCTCTTTATGTTTGATGGAGAAGACGTAGGCAGCCTCACGCTTGTCTACCCCTTCCATGGTGATGCGATTGCCAGAGTAGTATTGCTGGTTGGCGGGGATCACCTGCGGATTGAGCAGCGCCGTCTCCGGCCAATGAGTGGCACACCCGCCCAGCATCAGGGCGGCCAGCAGCAAGAGTGACTTTTTCATCATGGTTTCCTTTGGCTTTAGCGTTTGATGGCTTTCAAAATAACGAATTTGCTGTTCGACGCAACGACTTGTGCGTTGGCAAACAAGCGCTTGAGTTTGTTGTGATAGTCCAGATGACGGTTGCCTACTATCCAGAGTTCACCCCCCTGAGGCAACACCCGGTGCGCATCGCTGAACATCTGCCAGGCGATATGATCGGTGATCGCCTGTAACTGATGGAAAGGAGGATTGCAGAGGATCCGATCCGCCGAGCCGACTGCCACCCCGTCGAGACAGTTATTGACCATAAAGCGGGCACGCGGCAGTGCATCGGGCAGATTGTGCTCGACGTTGAGCTGTGCCGAGGCAACCGCCATATAGGATTCATCGATAAAGGTCACCTCCACCTCGCTGTCTTTGGCGAGCAGCGACAGACCCAGCACCCCGTTGCCACAGCCCAGATCGATCACCTTGCGGGCACTGTGGATGGGCAGGTTGTCCAGCATAAAGCGGGCACCAATATCGAGACTGGTGCGCGAGAAGACGTTGGCATGGTTGTGGATGAGCATGCCACTCCCCTCCAGCGGCCAGACAGTCGGGAAGGGGTTGGCCAGCGCGGGACGTTCTGCCTGCGGCTCGCAGTGAATGAGGCGCGCCTTCTTCCAGGCCAGCGAGGTACGGGTAGGCCCCAAATACTTCTCGAACAACTTGAGGGTGGAAGTATGAATATCCTTCGCCTTGCCGGCAGCAATAACGCGGGTTGCCGGTGTCACCACCGCACGCAATGCCAGCAGTTGCTGCTCCAATAGAGCCTGATATTTGGAGACCTTGATCACCACAAGTGCTGGGGCATCGGGCAGCGGCGCCAGCGCATCCTGCAAGCGGATACCACCCGCATCCAGTCCGTTTTCGGCCAAATTGGCTAGGGTCGCCCGCTCACTGATGTAGGAGTCGGTGACGCAGCAGGGGGAGTACGGATGCAGATAGGCCGCCAGCGCGCCAAAGCCATCATTCATTATGATGACGGGGCCCGCCTGCTCAAGGGGAGACTCCGCCAGGGTATTGATCAGGTATTCGTCAGCCGCATCCCAGGCTTGCAGGGTCTCCTGACTCTGGCGCGGATAGCGGTAGAGCGTGAGCTGGCAATGGGGAGTGTCGAGAAGGGTTTGCATAGGAAGAGTCCAACCTCGGCTTGATTCGTGTATACAGGCGCCAGGGGCGACGCAAAGTGGCGCTATTCTAGCGAGGAGCAGGAATTTCACCAGTTCGATGCGCGTCAAGGGAGCAACTGACGGGTGATTTCCCTCTTACGGGGGCTTATTCCATCCCGCGACTGCCGATAGAATGGCCCGACATTCACTCTGGAAGCCAATCCGATGACCATCCAACAACTGATTGAAGCCAAGCTGACCGCCGCCCTCTCCCCCACCGTGCTGGAGGTGATCAACGAGAGCCACATGCACCGTGTGGAACCGGGATCTGAGAGCCACTTCAAGGTGGTGATCGTCAGCGAGCAATTTGCAGGGCAGCGGCTGCTGGCCCGTCATCGTCAGGTCAATGCGGTGCTGGCCGACGAGCTGGCCGGTGCAGTTCATGCACTGGCGTTGCATACCTACACAGAGAGCGAGTGGCAGGAAAAAGGCCACGCCCCGCGCACCCCGAGCTGCGTTGGCAAACCGTCACTCTCCTGAAACCGGTTGTACCACTGGATTCCCCTTGAGAACCTGCCAACAAAAATTAAACATATTTCCCCCATTGGCCCCGAAAAGGCTACATCCAAGGGGGTATATTTCGGCATCAAGGCTTTTTGCTGATAGTGGAGGCAACGGCAAATACCCCCATCGAGGTATCGAAATAAAAAAACCTTTAAAACCACTACTTACAAGGTGTCAGGGGCTTATTCATTGCAGGTTAATTTTGTGATGGCACGGGGATTTTGCCCATTTGGCATGGCAGAAAATGCACCTTAAGTGGTAAACTCAAGCGCTTTTGAGTGAGCCTGCATGTTGAATAATTGTTGAGCCTGCCCACCTGGTGCAACCACAACATCGACTCATTCAACCACCCGTCGTGATGTATTTCTCGGCGCTAACCAACCTCTCCCGTAACGGTAGTGCAAGTAAGTATGATTACAATCAAAAGAGGACTGGACATCCCCGTGCTGGGTGCGCCAGAGCAAGTAATCTACGATGGCCCCGCCATCACCCGTGTTGCGACACTGGGCGAGGAGTTTGTGGGGATGCGACCTACTATGTTCGTCAAAGTAGGTGATCGCGTCATCAAAGGTCAGGATCTTTTTGAAGACAAGAAGAATCCGGGCGTTAAATTCACAGCTCCTGCCACCGGTGTGGTTTCAGAGATCAACCGTGGTGCCAAACGTGTTCTCCAGTCTGTGGTCATCGACCTGGACGGTTCCGATGAACAGGTGACGTTTGAGCATTTTGCCTCTGCCGAGCTGGCCAAGCTCGAGCGCAGCAAGGTGCAAGAGATCCTGGTCGCATCAGGTCAGTGGACTGCGTTGCGTACCCGTCCGTTCAGCAAAGTCCCCGCGGTAGCGTCTGCCCCGCGCGCCATCTTTGTGACTGCAATGGACACCAACCCGCTGGCAGCCGATGCCGAGCTGATTATCAAGGAACAGCCGCAGGCCTTCCTCGATGGTCTGGCCGTATTGACCCGCCTGACCGACGGCGCCGTCTACGTCTGTAAAGGCGAAGGCAGTCTGCCCCACTCTCCGCTGGCTCAGGTCAAGGAAGAGATCTTCGTTGGTCCGCACCCTGCCGGTCTGCCGGGTACCCATATCCACTTCCTGGATCCGGTCAGCAGCACCAAGGTGCAGTGGCACATCAACTATCAGGATGTGATTGCATTCGGCAAGCTGTTCACCACCGGTCAGATCTTCACTGACAAGGTGATCGCGCTGGCTGGCCCGAACGTGCTCAAGCCGCGTCTGCTGCGTACCCGTCTGGGCGCCTGCATCAGCCAGCTCACCAACAATGAGCTGCGTGCCGACGAAAACCGTATCATCTCCGGTTCTATCCTGAGTGGTGCCAAAGCCGAAGGTGTTCACGACTACCTGGGCCGCTACCACAATCAGGTTTGCGTGCTGGGTGAAGGTCGCGAGAAAGAGTTCCTGGGCTGGATCAACCCCAGCGCCAACAAGTTCTCTATCACCCGTACCACCCTCTCTCATCTGATGAAGGGCAAGCTGATCAACTTCACCACCACTACCAACGGTAGTGACCGTTCCATGGTGCCTATCGGCAACTATGAGCGGGTGATGCCACTCGACATCCTGCCGACCCTGCTGCTGCGGGACATGGTCTCCGGCGATACCGACGGTGCGCAAGCACTGGGCTGCCTGGAGCTGGATGAGGAAGATTTGGCGCTCTGTACCTTTGTCTGCCCCGGCAAGACAGAGTACGGCCCGATCTTGCGTGAGTGCCTGACCAAGATTGAACTGGAAGGTTAAGCGATGAGTTTCAAGCAACTTCTTGAAAATATGGAACACCACTTCGAACCGGGTGGAAAGTACGCCAAGTACTATGCCCTGTTCGAAGCGGCGTACACCCTGTTCTATACCCCGGGTAGCGTTACCCGCAACGCCTCCCATGTTCGTGATGCGCTCGATCTGAAGCGCATGATGATCATGGTGTGGCTGGCCGTGTTCCCGGCCATGTTCTGGGGCATGTACAACGTTGGTAACCAGGCGATTGCCGCCATTGCCCACATGGGCTCGGCTGCTGGTGCCAGCAGCTGGCAATATGCCCTGGCTACCATGCTGGGCGCCTCCCTCGATCCGGCTGTTGCCGGTATCGGCAGCAAAATGCTGATTGGCGCCACCCACTTCTTCCCGATCTACATCACCGTCTTCTTTGTCGGGGGTTTCTGGGAAGTGCTGTTCGCCATGGTACGCAAACACGAGATCAACGAAGGCTTCTTCGTAACCTCCATCCTGTTTGCCCTGATCGTGCCGCCCGAGCTGCCCCTGTGGCAAGCTGCGCTGGGTATCACCTTCGGTGTGGTGATGGCCAAAGAGGTGTTCGGTGGTACCGGCAAGAACTTCCTGAACCCGGCGCTGGCTGGTCGTGCGTTCCTGTTCTTCGCCTACCCGGGCCAGATTTCCGGTGACGCCGTGTGGGTTGCCGTTGACGGCTTCTCCGGCGCGACTGCCCTGAGCCAGTGGGCCCAAGGCGGCCAGATGGCGCTGATCAACGGTGCAACCGGCCAGGCTATCAGCTGGATGGACGCTTTCCTGGGTAACCTGCCGGGTTCCATCGGTGAAGTCTCTACCCTGATGATCCTGTTGGGTGCCGCCATGATCGTCTACATGCGCATCGCCTCCTGGCGCATCATCGCCGGCGTGATGATCGGTATGATCGCCACCTCCCTGCTGTTCAATGTCATCGGTTCCGATACCAACCCCATGTTCAACATGCCGTGGCACTGGCATCTGGTACTGGGTGGCTTCGCCTTCGGTATGGCCTTCATGGCGACCGACCCTGTCTCCGCCGCCTTTACCAACAAAGGCAAGTGGTGGTATGGCGCCCTGATCGGCGTAATGGTCGTGCTGGTTCGCGTGGTCAACCCTGCGTTCCCGGAAGGCATGATGCTGGCCATTCTGTTTGCGAACCTGTTTGCTCCCCTGTTTGACCACTTCGTCGCTCAGGCAAACATCAAGCGGAGGATTGCTCGTGGCGTTTAATAAAGATTCAACCCTCGGCACCGTCAGCGTGGTCACCGGCCTCTGTCTGGCCTGTTCCATCGTGGTATCCGTTGCCGCTGTGGGCCTGCGTTCTACCCAGCAGGAAAACAAGGCGCTGGACAAGCAGAGCAACATTCTCTCCGTAGCCGGTGTGGATGTGAGCGAAGTGGCCAAGCGCGACCTGGCCAAACTGTATGGCGAGAAGATCGAAGCCCGTCTGGTGGATCTGGCGACCGGTGACTTTGTTGACGGCGATGCCGACAACTTCGACACCAAGCAAGCAGCCAAAGATCCGGCCCGCAGCATCCGTCTTGCCGCCGCTGACGACAAGGCCAGCCTGCGTCAGATCTCCAAGCAGATCCCGGTATTCTTCGCCAAGGATGCCGAAGGCAAGATCGACAGCATCATCCTGCCCATCTACGGTCAGGGTCTGTGGTCGACCATGTATGCCTTCGTCGCCGTTGCCGCTGATGGCCAGACCATCAAGGGCATCACCTACTATGACCACGGTGAAACCCCGGGTCTGGGTGGCGAGATCGAAAACCCGGCCTGGCAGGCGCTGTTCAAGGACAAGAAACTGTTCGACCAGAATGGCATGCCGGCGCTGCGCGTCATCAAGGGCCATGCTCCGGCGGGCTCCGAGCACGAGATCGATGGTCTCTCCGGTGCCACTCTGACCGGTAACGGCGTACAGCATACCTTCGACTTCTGGATGGGTCCCAAGGGCTTCGGTCCTTTCCTGGCCAAGGTTCGTGCAGGAGAAATCAACAATGGCTGACAAGAGCGAAATGAAGAAGTTGCTGTTGACGCCTGTGCTGGGCAACAACCCCATCGCCTTGCAGGTGCTGGGTGTCTGTTCTGCACTGGCGGTTACCAGCCAGATGAAGACAGCGTTTGTAATGACCCTCGCGGTCATGGCGGTCACCGCCTTCTCAAACCTGTTCATCTCCCTGATCCGCAACCAGATCCCGAACAGCGTCCGGATCATCGTACAGATGGCGATCATCGCCTCACTGGTTATCGTGGTTGACCAGGTGCTCAAGGCTTACGCCTATGACATCTCCAAGCAACTGTCGGTCTTCGTGGGTCTGATCATCACCAACTGTATCGTAATGGGCCGCGCTGAAGCGTACGCCATGAAGAGTGCCCCGCTGCCCTCCTTCCTGGATGGTATCGGCAACGGTCTGGGCTATGGTGCCATTCTGCTGAGCGTCGCGACCGTGCGTGAACTGCTGGGCTCCGGCACCTGGTTCGGCATCGAGCTGCTGCCGCTGGTGAACAACGGTGGCTGGTATGTGCCCAACGGCCTGCTGCTGCTGCCGCCGAGTGCATTCTTCATCATTGGTCTGATCATTTGGGGCGTTCGCACCAAGGATCCCAAGCAGGTGGAGGCGAAGGATTAAGGTATGGAACACTATCTGAGTCTGTTGATTAAATCGATCTTCATCGAAAACCTGGCACTCTCCTTCTTCCTGGGGATGTGTACCTTCCTGGCGGTGTCCAAGAAGGTAAAGACCTCTATGGGTCTTGGTATTGCCGTTATTGTGGTGCAGACCATCGCGGTTCCTGCCAACAACCTGATCTACAACTACGTGCTTAAAGATGGCGCTCTGGTATCCGGTCTGGATCTGAGCTTCCTGAGCTTCATCACCTTCATCGGTGTGATTGCAGCACTGGTACAGATCCTGGAGATGGCGCTGGACAAGTACTTCCCGGCACTCTACAACGCGCTGGGTATCTTCCTGCCGCTCATCACCGTGAACTGCGCCATCTTCGGTGGCGTCTCCTTCATGGTGCAGCGTGACTACAACTTCATGGAGTCTGTGGTCTACGGTGTGGGTTCAGGGGCAGGCTGGATGCTGGCGATCGTTGCGCTGGCAGGTATCCGCGAGAAGATGAAGTATTCCGATGTTCCGGAAGGCCTGCGCGGTCTGGGCATCACCTTCATCACCGCCGGTCTGATGGCGCTGGGCTTCATGTCCTTCTCTGGTATCTCCCTGTAATCGGCTTTCCTGCAATCAGAAAGGAACGATAGATGGAAATTATTTTGGGTGTGGTCATGTTTACCGTGATCCTGCTGGCACTGGTGGCAGTCATTCTGTTCGCCAAGTCCAAGCTGGTGACCGCGGGCGACGTGACAATCAGCATCAATGGTGACCCGGCCAAGGCTGTGACCAGCCCGGCCGGTGGCAAGCTGCTCGGCGTGCTGGCTGGCAGCGGTATCTTCGTCTCCTCCGCCTGTGGCGGCGGTGGCTCCTGCGGCCAGTGCAAGGTACGGGTGAAATCCGGTGGCGGCGACATTCTGCCGACCGAACTGGATCACATCAGCAAGGGCGAAGCCCGTCATGGCGAGCGTCTGGCCTGTCAGGTTACCGTTCGCTCCGACATGGATATCGAACTGCCGGAAGAGATCTTCGGGGTGAAGAAGTGGGAATGTACTGTTATCTCCAACGATAACAAGGCCACCTTCATCAAGGAGCTCAAGCTGCAGATCCCCGATGGCGAGAGCGTACCGTTCCGCGCCGGTGGTTATATCCAGATTGAAGCCCCGGCTCACCACGTGCACTACAAGAACTTCGATATTCCCGAGGAGTATCGCGGTGACTGGGATCGCTTCAAGATCTTTGAGCTGGAGTCCAAGGTCGATGAGCCAATCATCCGTGCCTACTCCATGGCCAACTATCCGGAAGAGTTCGGCATCATCATGCTGAACGTGCGTATCGCGACCCCGCCGCCCAGCAACTGGACTGCCCCTCCGGGACAGATGTCCTCCTACATCTTCAGCCTGAAGGCTGGCGACAAGGTGACTATCTCCGGTCCGTTCGGTGAGTTCTTCGCCAAGGATACCGATGCCGAAATGGTATTCATCGGTGGTGGTGCAGGTATGGCGCCGATGCGTTCCCATATCTTCGACCAGCTGCGTCGCCTGAAGTCCAAGCGCAAGATGAGCTTCTGGTACGGTGCCCGTTCCAAGCGCGAAATGTTCTATGTCGAAGACTTTGACATGCTCGCCGCCGAGAACGAGAACTTCACCTGGAACGTCGCCCTGTCTGATCCGCAACCGGAAGACAACTGGGACGGCTACACCGGCTTCATCCACAACGTGCTCTACGAGAACTATCTCAAGAACCACGAAGCACCGGAAGATTGCGAGTTCTACATGTGTGGACCTCCGGTGATGAACGCTGCCGTCATCAACATGCTCAAAGACTTGGGCGTTGAAGACGAAAACATCCTGTTGGATGACTTTGGTGGTTAATCCATGCACAGTGTTGTAAAGACCTGGCTAGCCTTCGGGCTAGCCTTTTTCTTGACTGGGTGCGGTCAGGAGACGGTCCAATCCAAACCGGAGATCCACATCACCGGTAGCACCATGGGCACTTACTACTCCATCAAGGTGGCGGACAGCGCCATCACCGATCCGGCCAAGCTTCAAGCTGAGGTGGATGTGTTGCTGGAGCGGGTCAACGATCAGATGTCGACCTATCGCCCCGATTCCGAACTGTCGCGCTTCAACCAGAGCCGTGACAACAAACCGGTAGTGGTCTCCCGCGATACCGCACGGGTCGTCACAGAGGCCATTCACATTGGCCGTGAGAGCCAGGGGGCGCTGGACGTCACCGTTGGCCCCTTGGTCAATCTGTGGGGCTTTGGCCCGGACAAGAAGCCGACCAAGGTTCCCTCCGACGAGCTGATCACCCAGACTCGCCAGAAGACCGGTCTGGGCAACCTGCACGTCATCACCTCGGTAGATGCCGATACCCTGCAAAAAGACATTCCGGATCTTTACGTCGATCTCTCTGCCATCGCCAAGGGCTTTGGTGTGGACAAGGTAGCCGAATATCTGGAGTCACTGGGTGCGCGCAACTATCTGGTGGAGATTGGTGGCGAGCTGCGGATCAATGGCGTCAACGGTAAGGGTCACCCCTGGCGCGTGGCCATCGAGAAGCCCACCGCAGGCACCGGCACGGTACAAGAGGTGATCGTGCCCGGTGACAACGGGGTGGCCACCTCCGGCGATTACCGCAACTACTATGAACTGGATGGTCAGCGCTTCTCCCACACCATAGATCCGCGCAGCGGCAAACCGATCCAGCACCGTCTGGTGTCGGTCACCGTGATCCATCCCTCCTGCATGACTGCAGACGGGTTGGCCACCGTGTTTATGGTGATGGGGACCGAGAAAAGCCTGGCCTATGCCAACGAGCGCGGCCTGGCGATCTTCGTGGTCACCAAGACGGACAACGGCTTTGAAGAGGCTTACTCCGATGCCTTCAAGCCCTATCTGGTCAAGAAGTAAGAGGTAGAGATGCAGATTTTTCTGATCACCTTCGGGGTATTCATGCTGGTGATAGCCGCCATGGCTATCGGTTACATCTTCCAGAAGAAGACCATCTCCGGCTCCTGTGGCGGTCTGGGTAGTGTCGGCATCGAGAAAGAGTGCGATTGCCCGGAACCCTGTGACAACCGCAAGAAGAAGATGGCCAAGGAAGAGGCCCGTCGCAAGATGCTGGAAGAGAACCGCATCATCTGATGACTCTGGTTTTTCGGTAAACAAAAGCGCGCCCGAGGCGCGCTTTTTACTGGCCGTTATCTTGCGTTAACGGTCAGGGCTGACGTTCGATATAGAGGATCACCTCGCCAAGATGGATACTGAACTTGCTGATCTCGGCACGATTGATCAGACGATCTTCGTCCAGCAGATACATCCAGTCATCGAAGCTCACCCGCACTACCTCGCCATCCGGCAGCGCCAGATCAAGCTGATAACGCCAGTTGAGGGCAAACCCTTGGCTTTTGCCCATCGCCTCCCCCACCACATCGGAAGCAGTACCGCGCCAATGACCATCATCGCCCTTGCTCAGATACCAGGTACGGGTCTGCTGGCGGCCATCATCAAAGTAGAACTGCTCGAACAGCTCTCCCTTGCCATCCTTCCAACGACCCACCATCTCGACCCGAAAGCGACTGGTCACTTCGCCGCTGCGGTCGGTCACCAGGCCGTGAGCCACCAATTTGCCGTTGAAGAAACGGGCGAGATCCCAGTTTGGCCCCTGCCCCCGATAGTCATCGAGACTGGCACCACAGCCACTCAGCAGCAAAAAGGGGAGCAACAGCAACCAGCGGTATGCACGATAGAAAGACATCAGAGACTCCATGTTCAGGGTTGGCCACGCAGGCGGCGGGTCAGGGCGGGATCGCGGCTGTTGTCAGCCAGCCAGATGGCGAGAAAAGCGGCCGAGAATTGCGGATCGGCCAGAGTCCCGAGGGACTTCCCCTGCCACCAGAAGTGGCCTGCCCCGCCCTTGTCGACATAGAAGGTGAGCTTGTCGCCTGCCTGCACATCGGGCCAGAGTACAGCGAGCCGGCCGAGCCAGCGCTGACGCTCGGCGTCAGAGCCAAGACCGAGCCGCTGCCACTCGGCGGCAGTAGCGCTCAGCAGATCTTGCCGCTCGATGGATCTGGCATAGGTGAGGGTCAGTGCCTGTGGATAGTGACCGGGCTGATAGCGCCCGCTCGCACTGTAGAGGGTGGCATCGTAGAGCTTGAACCATAGCCATTTCATCTCCCCCTGCCCGACCGGGCGCAACTGTTGCCAGGGGGCGGCAGAAGCCTGCACCGCGGTTGCAGCAAAGAGCGTAAACGCCAGCAGCAGCGGGTTAATTCCACCCCATATGCCAGTGGTTGGGGTCTTCCAGTTCATGCCAATCCATCTCCTGTTCCTGCAGGGTATTGATATCCTGCATCACCACCTGCACCAGCTGCCCCTGCGCATCCCGCTGGCAGGCAACCACCAGATAGAAGCGATCAGTCAGCTCATGCTGGCTCTCTTTGGTCCATTTGGAAAAAAGCAACGAGTCGGTCGAAAAGGTGTTTGTCATCATTCACCCTCCAGCTTGACCATTACCCACAGGAGTACGGGTAACCACCACATCCAGATCACTGCCAGCAGCGCCGAACTGATCCAGATGCCCCAAGGTAAGTTTACTGCCCCCATGGCAGCCCCCGCCACATAGGAGGAGGCACCGCCAAATACGCCAAACAGCGCCTGCTGCCAGCGAGGCAAGCGCAGCAGCCAGCGCATACCGTGGGCCAGCGTCAGGGCAAAACCGAGCCAGAGCAGCACCAGCCAGAGGGGAAAACCGGACGGGAACCGGAACAGGCCGAGCTGCCAGAGCAGCACATCCAGCAGACAGCCGGCCACCGCGATGGGAAGCAGCCGCCAGTCACACTGGCGGCTGGGTGAGAAGAGAAAGTGCAACAGCAACATTGCCAGCAGCGGGCCCGGCTGCTGCCACTTCACCGCCAGCAACCAGTAGAGGTTGAACCCCAGCAGGTGAGCCCACTGCCACATGGTCAGTGACCGCTTACTGGCACATCACCCGACCAGCCAGCGGGCCCCGGCTTGGCGGCCTCCAGCTGCACCAGACTGATGGTGCGCTCCCAGAATCCCCCCTCGCAATAGGCAAAGTAGAAGTGCCACAGCCGGATGAAATCCTGGCTGTAACCGAGCTTGGGCAGCTCGGGCGCCAGCGCCAGAAAGCGATCGCACCAGTGAGCCAGGGTGCGGGCATAGTGATGGCCGTGATCATGCAGCCGCACCAGCTGCATGTCGGTCTCCCGCGCCAGCAACCCCGCCATCTGGGAGACGCTCGGCAGACAGCCACCGGGGAAGATGTAGCGCTGGATAAAATCGACCCCGCGCAGATACTGGGCGTGGCGCTGATCGGCGATGGTGATAGCCTGAATGAGCAGACGGCCACCGGGCTTGAGCAGCCGCGACAGCTGGCGGAAATAGTCGGGCAGGAAGGCATGGCCCACCGCCTCAATCATTTCGATGGAGACCAGCTTGTCATAGGTGCCTTCCAGCTTGCGGTAATCCTCCAGCAGCAAGGTGATGCGATCCCCCAGCCCCTCCCGCGCAATCCACTCCTTGGCATAGTCATGCTGGGCCCGGGAGATAGTCGTGGTGGTCACCCGGCAGCCGTAGTGGCGGGCGGCATAGACGGCGAGGCCACCCCAGCCGGTACCGATCTCCAGCAGATGATCGTCAGGTCCCAGCTCCAGCCGCTCGCAGATGGTGCGCAACTTGGCTTGCTGACCCTCTTCCAGAGTGGCCTCAGCGCTCGGATAAATGGCGCTCGAGTACTGCATATGGCTGTCGAGAAACCCCTGATAGAGGGTATTGCCGAGATCGTAGTGGGCGGCGATGTTGGAGCGCGAACCGGTCAGGGTATTGCGGTTGAGCCAGTGGCGCACCTTGTTGAAGGGGAAACTGAGCCAGCCGAGGCGCCGCTCGAGGGAGTCGAGCAGGGTCAGGTTGCGGGCCAGCAGCCGCACCAGTACTACCGGATCCGGGCTGGTCCAGAGCCCCTCCACCCAGGTTTCCCCAGCGGCAATGCTGCCCCCCAGCAACAGGCGACGATAGAAGGCAGGATCCAGCACCACCAGTTCGGCATGCAGATCGGTACCCGCAACGCCAAAGCTGTGGCGCTCACCGCCATCCCGCAGCAGCAGCTGGCCATGTTCGAGGCGACCCAGCAGATTGAGCAGCAGTTGTCTTGCCCCCTTGTCGATGAAAGAGGCAGAGAGGGTTGATTGAGCAAGTTCCATTAGCGGCTCTCCGGATGGGTAAATATCGGGGTTCGTTTGATAAATAGACGCAGGGCCTGCCAGTAGATCCCGAGCAGCACCTTCATGGTCATCCATGGCCAGCGGGCCAGCAGAGCCACCAGCCCCTTGCGCGACAGCGGTTCGCGAGTGAGCGCCAGGGTTGCGTCAAACAGCTTGGCTTCACCGGATACGGGGTGACTCTCGATATGGATCAGAGTCTCCTGCTCAGGCGGCCTGATCCGCCAGTGATAACGCATCGCCAGCCCCATAAAGGGGGAGACGTGAAAATCCTTGTCATGGGGTGCCAGCGCCGCCAAATCCAGCAGGTAGTAGTGACGCTCGTTCCAGGGGGTATTCGACACCTCTGCCAGCAGATAGCGCGCCTCGCCCTGCCGGTAGCAGAAGTAGAAGTTGACCGGGCTGAAGTAGAACCCCAGACAGCGCACATTGCCGAGCAGCAGCACCCGTCCCTCGGGGTCGGCATCGCCACCCAGCTCGCTCACCTTCTGCCACACCGCCTGCTTGAGGCTTCCCTCACTCCCCTTGAGATAGTCATGGCGGTGAAACGAGAGCAGCCCCGAGCGCTCCACACCGAACCAGCGCCCCTGATCGAGCTGCGGCAGCTCGTCGAGATCCAGTCCCAGCATAAAGAGGCTGTAGGAGAAGGCGTGAGCCCGCGGTGCGAAACGGCGGTGGCGTACCGAGCCCTGCCAGATGGCGCTGGTGACGCCAGCCAGTTCGTCGGCACCCTCATGTGCGGTGACCACGGTGGCGCCGTTCATAGCTCGGCTCCGAAGCGCCTGGCGACATCCAGCGCGCTGCGCACCCCATCCTCATGGAAGCCGTTGTACCAGTAGGCACCACAGAAGTGGGTGTGTTGCTGGCCGCAGATCTCCGCGCGCCGCTGCTGGGCGGCAATAGAGGCCTGATTGAACACCGGATGGTGGTAGATGAAGCGGCGCAACACCTTGCTCTCATCCACCTTGCCCTTGGGATTGAGGCTGACGCAGAAGGGCTCCGGCGAGTTCACCCCCTGCAGGATGTTCATGTTGTAGCTCACCAGCGGCCGCGCCTCATCGTTGCCATCGAGCTGATAGTTCCAGCTGGCCCATGCCTTGCGGCGGGTGGGCAGGCAGCGAGCATCGGTATGGAGCCAGACATCGTTGGCCTGATAGGGCATGTCGCCGAGAATAGCCTGCTCCCGCTCGCCGGGGTCCGCCAGCAGCGCCAGCGCCTGATCGCTGTGGCAGGCAAAGATCACCTCGTCAAACCGCTCCTCGCCGTAACTGCTCTGGATCACCACGCCATCCGCGTCCCGCCGTACGCTCTGCACCGGACAGGCGAGGCGGATCTGCGACTGCCATCCGGCGGTGAGTGGTCCGATATATTCCCGCGAGCCGCCCGGAATCACGTACCACTGGGGGCGATTGGCCACATCCAGCAGACCGTGGTTGGCAAAAAAGCGCAGGAAGAAGCCAAGGGGGAAGGCGCGCATATCGGCCAGCGTCGATGACCAGATCGCCGCTCCCATCGGCAAGATGTAGTGGCGGGCGAAGTAGTCGCTAAACTCCCCCGCCAGCAGAAAGTCCCCCAGGGTCAGCTCGGGGCCAGCCCCCTGATGCTGACCATCCGCCAGCCAGGCCCGTGCCTCCCGGTTGAAGCGCAAAATCTCGGCGACAAAGCCGTAGAAGCGCGGACTCAGAAGATTGCTGCGCTGGGCAAACAGGGTATCCAGGTTGTGGCCGTTATACTCCAGCCCCTCCGGGCTCTTCACCGAGAAGCTCATCTCGGCCGGTTGCCGCGCCATGCCGATCCTTGCCAGCAACCTCAAGAAGTTGGGGTAGGTGCGATCGTTGAAGACGATAAAACCGGTGTCGATGGCATAGCTGCGGCCAGCCTGATTCACATCGACGGTCGCAGTATGGCCACCCAGGGTCGGCGCCGCCTCGAACAGGGTGATGTCATGGAGTTTGTGGAGCAGAAAACCGGCGGTGAGCCCCGAGATCCCTGAACCTATGATGGCGATCTTTTTCTTCATGAATGGCTTCCTTTCGATACGAGTGCGCGGCCAAGGCGCAGCCAGAGACCCACCGGCAGCGCACCAAGCAGGCGCAGCAACCAGATGAAACGGCGGGGAAAGTGGATCTGGTGACGACCAGCGGTCAGCCCGTCCATGATGGCGCGGGAGGCCTCTTCCACCGTCACCAGACAGGGCATGGGAAAATCATTTTTGGCGGTGAGCGGCGTCTGGACAAAGCCGGGGCGGATCAGGGTCACCCCGATCCCTTTGCTGGCCAAATCGAGGCGCAAGGTATCCGCCAGATAGTCGAGGGCTGCCTTGGAGGCGCCATAGGCCTCGGCTCGTGGCAGCGGCAGCCAGCTCACCGACGAGCTGACGATGGCCAGCCGTGACCCAGCCCCGAGCAACGGCAAGAAGGCGGCCAAAGCATGGCCGGTGGCGGTCAGATTGGTGTCGATCACCCGGGCAAACAGCTCGCTGTCAAACCCCTCCGCCACATCCATGTACTCGCAGTTGCCTGCGTTGAGGATCAGCAGATCGAGGGATGGCAGCGTAGCAGCCACCCCGCTCATAGCGGCCAGATCACGAGCATCGAACTGCAGCGGCGTGACGCCATCCAACCCCAGCGCCTGCAGCCGTTCACCATCGCGGCCACAACCCCACACCTGCCAGCCTGCCCGCCGGTAATCCAGCGCCAGTTGACGACCTATACCGGAGGTCGCCCCTGTGATGAGCACCCGGCCGCTCATGCGCCGAGCCTCCCCTTGATGGCGCGTACCACGGGCCCGAGCAGCGGCAACTGCTCGTAGAGCATGGCGCCCAGGTCAAAATAGTCCCGGTGCTGGCACACCTTGCCCGCCTCGTCGAATTCGAGGCGGGTGGCCCCCTCCACCGTCACCGGCTCACCACCACGCAATCTGGGGTGAGAAAAGGTCATGGTCCAGCCGAGCCAGGCCTGCTGCTCTTGTTGCTGCTGACTGGTGATGACGAAACGGCAGTAGGCGAGGCGCTGATAGAGGGCGGTAAAATAGTCGCCAAGGGCCGCCAGTCCCTCGATACGGTGGGCCGGATCGGTAAAGACCACCTGTTCGGCATAGACCTCGGGCAAGCGGTGCAACTGCTGTTTGTCCAGTTGCTGATAGAGGCCAATAAAGCGGGCCAGCGGCTCGTTCATCCTATTTCTCCAGAGAGCGAAACATCTCGATGGCTCTCACCCGGGCAACGGTGTGATCCACCATGGGTGCCGGATAATCCTGTCGTCCCTTGAGTCGCAGCCAGTCGTGGGGCTGATGCACATAAGCGGCAGGAGTATCGGCTAGTTCAGTTACCCAGGTACGGATAAACTCCCCTTGTGGATCAAATCGTTGCCCCTGAGTGGTGGGGTTGAAGACCCGAAAATAGGGCGCAGCGTCGGCGCCGGTGCCTGCAGCCCACTGCCAGCCACCATTGTTGGCCGCCAGATCCCCATCGATGAGCCGACTCATGAAGTAATCCTCCCCGAGCCGCCAGTGGATATGGAGATCCTTGGTGAGAAAGCTCGCCACTATCATCCGCAGCCGGTTGTGCATCCAGCCGGTAGCGTTGAGGCAGCGCATCGCCGCATCGACGATGGGGTAGCCGGTCCGTCCCTCGCACCAGGCGGCGAAGGCATCCGGATCCCAGCTCCACGGCAAGGCCGCCGTCTCGGGCTTGAAGGGGAGATTCATGGAAAGAGTCGGGATCAGCACCAGCAGGTGGCGATAGAACTCGCGCCAGACCAGCTCATTGAGCCAGACAAAGCCGGGCTGGGCCTTGGACTGGGGCCGATAGCCAAGCCGCTGCTGAAGCGCCGCCACACACTGACGAGGACTGATGATGCCCGCCGCCAGATAGGGGGAAAGCACAGAGGTGCCCGCGATGGCAGGAAAATCCCGGGTCTCGCCATAGTCGAGCACCGCCTGCTCCAAAAAAATGTTCAAACGGCGCAGAGCTTCCGCCTCCCCCACTGGCCAGCGGGGATCTGCCGTCAGTTCGCCAAGGGCGGCATCGACGAAGTCCCGCTCGGCCAGCGGTAGCCAAGGCAAGGGCTCGCCACGGCGCGCTGGGGCGCGATGAATAACAAAGCCATCCTCGTCGAGGGCCTTGAGCCAGGCTCGGCTGAAGGGAGTGAACACCTTGAACATCTCCCCCGAGCCGGTCAGCACCCGCCCCGGTGGCAATACGCAACAGCCGTTGAGCCAGTGACAACTCACCCCCTGCTCTGCCAGCGCAGCGCTGACGGCATGGTCGCGGCGCTGCTCATCGAGCTCGATAGCCTGATTGGCATAGAGCTGGGTCACCCCCAGCTCGCGGCAGAGGTCTGCCAACGCTGCGGGCGCCTCGGCAAAGGTCTCCACTCGCAGCAGATGGAGCGGGATGCCGAGGGCCGCCAGCTCGCGCCCCAACTCATCAACCTGCGCCAACATAAAGCGCTGACGGACGGGTGCCATTTTATGCTGCCGCCACTGGGTGGGGGAGATGATAAAGAGCGCGGCGACCGGTTCATCACCGGCGCAGGCATGGCGTAGCGCAGGGTTGTCGGCAAGGCGCAGATCATTGCGCAACCAGACCAGCTTCATGATTTTTTCCTCCCGCGTCCGCTGGCGCCAGCCGCAGCAGGTGCGTCCACCATCAGCTCGGCAAGGCTCGCCTGCCAGCCGTGGGCTTTAAGCCACTCATCGTCGTAGAGGCGCCCCAGCTCACCAAACAGGCGCGTGCCGGCGGGCCAGCCGGTAGCCAGCTCCTGCTTACCGAGCCCTGCCCCCAGCAGCACCAGCCAGGGGGTAACAGCACGCCCCTCAAGCAAGCTGGCATGGCGCGGCTCGACCGCCCCTAGCAGTTGCACCTCATAACCCTGACCGATCAACTCGTAGGCGGCCCAGACCAGATCGAGGGGGCCGACTTGCCCCCAACTCGCCAGCGTGATCGGCACGCCCTTCTCCTGCTCGATCAGGTGGCGGGCGAAGCGGGTATGGAGCCAGCCCAGCCACACCTGTTGCAGTAGCTCGCCATCGGGCCGTTCACGCCACAGCCCCAGCAGCCGCTCCACCAGCGGTTGCAGTATCCGGCTGCGCACCAGCTCGAACGGGTAGCTCGCCAGCAGATCGTTGAGCTCAGCCTCCGCCTTGCGCTGGTTGAAGGCGAGCAACGCCTGACTGAACTGCTCCAGAGTTTGCTGCCAGTGATCGCTCACCGGCGCGGAATAGGGTTCGCTCAAGAGCCCCTTCACCTGCCCGATACTCACTCCCCGCTCCAGCCAGCTCAGGATCTCGCCGATCTGGCGAATATCCTGCTCGCTGTAGAGGCGGTGGCCCTTTTCGGTGCGAGCCGGTTGTACCAACCCGTAGCGGCGCTGCCAGGCGCGCAGGGTCACGGCGTTGACGCCGGTGAGACGGGAGACCTCGCGAATGGGGTAGATCCCCTCATCAGCGAGAGGAGCAACTTCTTGCGATAAATCAGGCATGACAACGTCCATCAAACAGAGGGGTAAGGCTCCCCGGCGCAAACCATGCGCCGGGGCAACAGCACGGATTCAGAGCCCGTAACGCAACTTGAGCGTATCGGGGTGCGGATTGAGATAAACCTGCTCGGCGAGATAGGGATTGGGGTACTCGCGCAGGTAGTGACGGATCAGGGTGAGCGGCACCAGCAAGGGGAATATGCCGGTGCGGTACTTGTCGATGGTATCGGCAAGCTCCTGCTTCTGGGCCGGGGTCAGCACCCGCTTGAAATAGCCCTGCAGGTGCATCAGCACATTGGTGTGGCTGCGGCGGTTGGCTCGCAGGGTCAGCGCCGTCATCAATCCCTTGATATAGTTGTCGGCCACCTCCTGCAGGTTGGCGGACTTGCCCAGATTGCCGAGCAGCTTGCCAAGCGCCCGGTAGTGGGTGGTGGCGTGGGAGAGCACCAGATACTTGTAGCGGGAGTGGAAGCGGATCAGCGCAGAGGCGGTGATACCGCGGGCGCAGAGTTGCTGCCAGTCGTGGTAAGCAAAGACCCGCAGCACGAAGTTCTCCCGCAGGATGGGGTCGCACAGACGGCCATCCTCTTCCACCGGCAGCAGGGGGTTGGCCTCCATCAACGCCTTGGCAAAGAGGCCAATCCCCTCCTTGGCGCTCCCCTCGTTGTTGGCGCCATAGACCTTGACCCGCTCCATACCGCAGCTGGGTGATTTGGCACAGAGGATATAACCGGAGATAAAGTCGAGCTGGCGCGCTTTCTGCTCGCTAAAGGCAATCAGCTTTTCGGTGACATCGAAGCTACCGTTGCTCGCCTCGGCGCGGATCTCGCCGTTGCGCTTGACCAGCCGGATGGCGGCGCGAGGCGCCCCGAGACCAATGGCCATCTCGGGACAGACGGGGTGATAGTCAAAGTGAGCGCCAAGATCCCGTTGGCAGAAGCTGGAGCGCTTGTGGCCCCCATCGAAACGTACCTCTTGTCCCAGCAGGCAGGCACTGATACCGACTTTAATCTTGTACATGATGACGCTCCTTGTATAAGCATTGATTCAGTTATAGCAGTTATACAAAAAAATGAAAGTTGTATAACTATTTGCGACCAATACGACACAAGGAGAAAAAGAGGATCACCGGAAAAAGAAAAAACCCATGGCGAACGCCATGGGTAAAAAACAAGACACTACGGACTACGGGAAGGAGAATTAGAAGCTGTACTTCACACCCAGGCTGGAGATGGAACCTTTTTGCAGATCCCAGTTGCGATAGGTGTAATCGGCAGTCAGCGCCCAATTCTGGTTGAGCTTGTAGGCACCGCCCACCTTGAAGTCGTGCATATCGTCGGTCATGTTGGCGTAGCGGTAGGCAGTGGAGAGCTCGACATTGCCGATGTCGTAGCGCAGACCCACTTCACCGTACATGCTGCCACTGCTCTTGCGGCTCACCAGATCCCAACCCTTGACGTCATACGCCTGCTCGCGCTCCATGGTGTAACCCATCAGACCGGTTTCACCGTAGAGGTTCAAGCCGGTGCTAAGCGGGGTGAAAACACCGATACCCAGGCTGCCGATACCCATGCTGTCATTGCCGTGCTGGGCAGAGGTGCCCTCGGAGAGCAGACGACCGTAGAAGTTGTTGGAGAACGATTTGGAGAGATCCAGCGTCACACCGCCAAAATCGCGAGTGCCCTGATTGCTGGCATCACGTGGGAACAGCGGGTTGTTGTTCAGATAGTCGGATTTGGTGTGCGCCCAGGTAGCCGCGCCCTTGGCGTAGCTGAAGGCATCCTGCGCCAGGACGGAAGTAGAGGCAAACCCGGCCAGAACCAGAAGAGAGACAGTTGCTTTTTTCATGATGATAACTCCATGTGATTGGGCCCGTTGCTAGCGAGCTGGTATGGAGTCATTGTGCGATCAGGTTCCCGGCTTGCCGAGCTGCAAGCTGTTGCAGAACCATGTCAGATGTAAGCAGATATTGCAGGGGGTGTCAGCGGCAACAAGTTGCCGGCCCACACGGTTTGCATGGGCCGGAACAACGCCAAATCAGCGGAAGACCACCTCGTCAATTTCGACACGCACCAGCGGCTGACCGGTCAATCCGGCAGGACGGGGGATCTCGAGGGCCAGCGACGGACGGGCTTGCCCCTTGCGCAGATAGGTTTCCGGCAGGCGGTTCTCGGCAACCCAGAAGCGGGCCTCCTGACGGCTCAGCTGCACTCCGTCAGCACTGAACAGGGTCACCATGCCACGCACCCCGACCACATTGCGGGTGCCGGTATTGCTCACCATAAAGGTCAGCACCAGCGGGTCAGATCCCTCGATCTTGTCCAGCTTGACCACCACACCGTCACGCGCCATCTGGGCAAGCAGTTCCGGATTGGCCTTGGCCTGATCTGTCAGCACCGGAGCAGCGACGGCCACCACGGCCCCGGCCTTCCCATCAGCAGCCACGCCCTGTACGGACTCGGCCGGTTTGACCACCAGATACTCCCAGGTGAAGTCGTCGTTGAGCTGAACCTGCCGACCATCGGGCAGCGTCACCTGAGAAAGAGGGGCAGCCTGCGCCAGTACGGGGGAGAGGCACAGGGCAATCAGCAGACGGGAGAAGGGTTTCATTGGGCGAAGCTCGGTAACGGGTGAAAGGGCGACAGTATAAACAGTCCCGTCGCCCCTTGCCTATGACGGCACTCACGTTCTGGCACCCGCATCGCTTGCCCGCAGGCTAGATGGCGAGATCGTGTCGCTCTTTCTGTGCCATATCCAGGGTCACCAGATCGAACTTGCTCCCCTTGAGGGCAGACAAAATATCCGATTGCATATCAAAGGCCTGCGCACGCTGGTGTTCGGGCAGACGCACCCGGGCCAGGGTGGTGGAGCAGTCACACAGGGTATGGAAAAAGACCTGTGCCTCGTCCAGCCCCATGTCGGCCAGCATCTGCTCGGCCTGATCCACCATTCGCAGATAACGCTGCTCAAGCTGCCGTGGATTGGTGAAGCGATTGCTGAGGCAACCGTTGCTCCCCTTGCCCCAACGACCGAGCTGACGCTTGTTGAAGCCGTAACGATAATCGCGGCGCATCAATCCGTTGTCGGCAAAAAACCAGATTGAGTTGGCAGGCAGAGACCCGAACTGGGCAAGATAATCATCACGCTCCTCCACCGCTGCCGGAACCAGCAACGGCAGATGAGCCCATTCCGGACGAGTCTGCACATACTCACCAATGCGGCGAACCGGGTCGATCAGCCCTTCAATATTTGGCAGGCGATCGCAAAAGACGATCTCGTCACTCTTGATGACCCAGTGATCGATGCCATAACGCTGGCAATAACGGCGGGCTCGGGCCACTTCGCTGCGACTGCGGGTCGGATTATCGAGGGTAATTGCGTGGATTTTCACACCGGCAGCGCGGCACAGCTCGATGCTGTAGCAGGATTCCAACCGTCCCGAAAAAGAGACAACCAGCTCGTCAAAACTAGCCAGTCGCTCAATCAGCAGCTGTTCCCTGGCTTGAAAAGAGTGATCATATCCCTGATTCAGTACAACTACATTGGCACCCATTAAACAGCTCCGGATGATGAACAGGTGCAGTATTGTGCGGCAAACAAACTGAATAGACCCTTAAAGAGTCTGGTTAAAATTAAAACTTGATGATTATTTCCTGTGATTCTGCTGCTAAATCTTCATTTTGGGCGTCATAAATTCGTAATCTTGCTTGGTGAACCCGATGGGCTCGCAAGAAACCCTGCGCCTGATCCAGCGAGGTGAAGGTCAGGCGCCCTCCCTCACTGTCGGTCAGGCAGAGGCACTCTCCTTCTGCCTCAACACAGAGCTGATAACCGCTGCCATCCTTGCAGGCGATGATCAGGGTCGCCTCGGGATAGTGACTGAGCCAATTGCGAAACCGGCCATGCTCCATAGTGCTCCTAGAGGGGCATCACCCCTTGCCGGTGGCGGGCAAACAGCCCAGCTCACCCAGTTGCTGACGACAACTCGCCGCGTCGGTAAAGACGATCCCCCTGATACCGAGGGCCTCGGCGGCCGCAATGTTGGCGGGACTGTCATCGATGAAGATGCACTCTGCCGGTTTCAGATCGAACGACACCAGCAGATAGCGGTAGATATCCGGCTCCGGCTTCATCATCCGCACCCGCGCCGAGACCACCTTGCCGCTGAAGAAGCGCCAGAAATCCTGATGCTGCTCCAACCAGTCGATGCTGGCATGACCCATGTTGGAGAGGGCATACAGAGTGTGCCCCGCCCCGTGCAGCTCGGCTATCAGGGTTAGCATAGCGGGATCTGGCAGCAGGGAAGCGGGAACTGCCTGTAAAATGGCCAGATTCTCCGCCGTCGAGAGGCCGGTGCGCGCTTGCGCTTCCCGGGCCATGGTGTGGAGCGACATGGTGCCTCTGTCTACCTCCAGCCAATCCGGGTGGTTAAAGAGCTGCTCAGCCAACTGTTCGGCCCCTTGCGGGCCACGCACCGAACGCACTATGCCTACCGGATCCCAGCTCACCACCACCCGCCCCAGATCGAAAATAATCGCCATCGTCTTTACCTCCCCCACTGGGTTTCAGTCATCAAAACAGAGTCAATAGAGCATCGCTCATACGCCATTTTCTTAACCGGATACCCTGCCCCCATCCCCGCCCGCGGGCAAGTTTTACTTGCATCAGACCGGCAAATCCCTTAATGGTTATGACGTTACTTCAAGGACACACCTATGCACGCACCATTCTTCTTTGCTTTCTCGTTTATCCGGCCCGCTTGAGGGAAGGCCTGTCGTCGTGTGAACAGAAAGCAAAGACGAATCGAGCCTCCCCTAGCGGAGGCTTTTTTTTGCATTAATATCAATCGATTACTTTGATAGGGAACAATCATGGCAACGCTCGACGAGATCAGACAAGACATCACCCGGTTGGATCAGGAGCTGCTTGCCCTGCTGGCGAAACGCAAGACCCTCAGCATCGAGGTGGCCCGTGCCAAGCAAGCCAACCCGCGCCCCATTCGTGACCACCAGCGGGAGCAGGAGCTGCTGGTCGCCCTGATCCAGAAAGGGCGCGTGCTTGGGTTGGATGCCCAGTACATCACTCGCATCTATCACACCATCATCGAAGACTCTGTGCTCTCCCAGCAGGCCTATCTGCAGAGCCTGCTCAACCCGGAGCAACAGGAGCCGATGACCAGCGTCGCCTATCTGGGGCCGCGCGGTTCCTACTCCAGCCTGGCCGCCCGCAAATATCTGGCGCGCTACAAGGATCAGGTGATCGAGGTGAACTGCCAGAACTTCCGTGAAGTACTGGATGCGGTGGAGTCGGGCCGCGCCGCCTTTGGCGTGCTGCCCATCGAAAACACCAGCTCGGGCTCCATCAACGAAGTCTATGATGTGATGCAGCACACCAGCCTCTCCATCGTCGGCGAGCTCACCTACCCCATTGAGCACTGCATCCTCACTGCCGTACCGACCGAGCTTGGCCGTATCAAGACCTTCTATGCCCACCCGCAGGTGTTCCAGCAGTGCTCCCACTATCTGAGCAAATTGGAAGGGGCGCGCCACGAGATCTGCGACTCCTCCTCCAGCGCCATGATGAAGGTGAAAGAACTGGCAAGCCCGGAGGCCGCCGCCATCGGCAGCGCCGCCGGTGGTGAACTGTATGGTCTGGACGTGCTGGCCGAGCAGCTCGCCAACCAGAAAGAGAACTACAGCCGCTTCATCGTGGTGGCACGCAAGCCCATCGATGTGGCACCGCAGATCCCGGCCAAGACCACTCTCATCATGTCCACCTCCCAGAAGCCGGGTTCGCTGGTCGAGGCGTTGCTGGTACTGCGCAGCCACGAGATCAACATGACCAAGCTAGAATCCCGTCCGGTGCAGGGCAACCCGTGGGAAGAGATGTTCTATCTGGATGTCTCCGCCAACCTGCAGACCCCGGCGATGCAGGCCGCACTGGTGGAGCTGACCAAGATCACCCGCTATATCAAGGTGCTTGGCTGCTACCCGAGCGAGGATGTGAAACCCACCGCAGTGCCGCCGGTGCTGATGGGGAGCTAACCAGCCCACAACGACAAAAGGCGAGCACCCTGCTCGCCTTTTGTTTTGATGCCTGTTTTCAGCTCAGGCAATCAACTCAGAACTGACCCGCCATCAGCTGGTTGATGTTGTAGAGGGCACGGGTATCGAGCTCCATCTCGGTGGCATAGGTATTGCCGCGCGGATAAGAGGCAACCACCCGGGCACCACGCACCACACCGGCGACCGACACATCCAGCGAGTTGGAGGTCTGGGTCAGGTCACGATAGCTGCTCTGGCCGCGCACCTGCTGACCATTGAGCTGCTCGGCCAGCTCGCGATATGCATCCATCTTGGAAGCGCGAATGGCTTGCAGCATCTTCTCCGACTGGGAGGGGCCAGGCTGGATGTCGATCACCGCATAGCCCACCGCCTTGAGCACCGGAAAATCATCGGGCTTACCACCCTGGGTGTAATCCACCACCCGGTTGTAGCTGCAACCGGTGAGCAAGAGTGCCAACAGGCAACCAAACAGGATCTTCATGACTCGCTCCTCACGGGGTCAGGTTGACCAGATGACCGCCCGGCCGGGCCTGACTGTCACGCATCAGATAACCGCGATTGATCGATGCCCGACCAAACGAGTTGTTGGCACCGAACAGATATTTTTGCGGGATCAGGCTCTGGGCAGTGGTCTCCACCATCTTGGTGCGCATGTCGATAACGCGGGCGTTGACCAGGATCCCCTTGCTGTTGCGGCTGAAGGTGCCGACCAGAATGCGGGAGATCGGCAAACGGGAGGAGAGCTCCTTATAGTTGCGGCTCAGCACGAAGTCCCCCTGCGGCGTCACCTTGATACTGCCGGTCAGCTTGAAGTCCACCACCACCTCGCCGCGGCGGTTGAGCTCGTAGATAAAGCTCTCCTCAATCTGCTGCCCCATCCAGTTGGTATCCTGCAGGGTATCGAGATCGACGAAAGAGGCCACCGCGATGGGTTCGGTCAGAGTGGTCAGCGATTTGCGCTCCATCAGCTGATCGGTCATGCGCGCCACCAGCCAGTTGAGCTCCATCCCCTGCGCCGCCTGGCGGGGGTCACCCTGATCCCGATTGATAGGGTCGGAGCCACACCCGGTCAATGCCAGGGCAAGCGCCAACGCCGTGATGAGTTTGTTCATGGATACCTTTCCTGTATCTGCACCTGACTTATTATCGGACGCGCCGGACAAAGCTTGAGCCGGGAATGAGGCATGATTCTTGCTTTTTAATAGTCATCGTCAGCGCCAACGTGCGCTGCCACTTGGAACGTGTTGTGATCCATGTCGGCCAGCAGGCGTCATTTCCTCAAAATGGCTCGGCTGCCCGCCAACTCAAGGTATCTGCTATGAAATTACCGCTGCTGTTGACCCTGCTGCTGGCCAGCCTGAGCGCCCGCGCAGAGCTTATCGAAGCGCAGGGCAGCGCCGCCATTCTGGGGGGCGATGAAGTCTATGCCCGCGAGCAGGCGACCCGCGACGCCCTGCGTCAGGCGCTGCTGGCCAGCGGCGCGGCTGTTTCCAGCGTCCAGCGTCTGGAAAATGGCAGCCTGCGATCCGAGCAGATCCAGATCCGCTCCGGCGGTGACATTCGCCAGTACCGGCTCAAGCGGGAAGAGGTGCGCAACGGCCGCATGTATATCACGCTAGTGGCCGACATTCAGGCCGAGCGCCAGATCTGCCAGACCCAGCACTTCGCCAAGGATTTGACACTGGTCAGGCTGCGGATGCGCTATCCGGACCAAGCCAGCTACGGCGCCATGGACGACATGCCGAAAAACCTCTCGCGCCGGCTATTCGAAACCCTCGCCAACGCGCCGCAAGGGGTCGCGGTGCGCCAGTGGCTGGATGAAAACCTGCGCATCGATCCGCTGCATCTGCAACAGGGGGATCGCAGTGCCCTCGAAGAGATCAAGGCGCTCAGCCTGCGCACCGACAGTCAGTATCTGGTGCTCGGCAGCATCGATGATCTCTCCATCGAGCCGCAGGGCAACCAGCTGACCAGCTGGTATGAGGATCCCGTACGCAACTTTCGCATGCAGCTCTACCTGTTCGATGGCATCAACGGCAGTCTGGTCAACCGCAAGGTCTACGAAGGGCGCGCCACCTGGACCTTTGGCAAGCGGGAGCAAGTGGGCAGCAGCAGCGGCCAGTTCTGGCAGTCAAGTTATGGCCAGGAGGTCAACTACCAGTTGCAACAGGCGGCTCAGGATCTGGTAGCCCAGCTCACCTGTGCCCCGGTCACCGCAAGAGTGGTCGGCCAGAACGAACGCGGCCCCTACATCAATCTGGGACGGCGCAACGGTGTCAAGCTCGGCGACCAGTTCCGCATCCAGCACAACGCCGACTTTATCGACCCCTACGGCAAATCGCGCATGATGCGCAACCCGGCCGACGGCCTGTTCGAAGTGGTGCAGGTGTTCGACGATGGCGCCATCATCAGCAGCCAGAACAAATATTCGCCGTTTAACATCCAGAACGGGGATTTGGCAGTATTGGAATAAGAATCAAGGGTTTAAAAGGGAGTTGCTTCTTGTATAATGCCCGCCACACAGCTCCCGTAGCTCAGCAGGATAGAGCGGTCCCCTCCTAAGGGACAGGCCACTGGTTCTTATGTACTATAGGTTTTAGTGCAATAGAAAACATGATAGAGTAGGTTGTTATCGAGGCGTAGCTCAATTGGATAGAGCATCCCCCTCCTAAGGGGAAGGTTGTGGGATCGTGCCCCACCGTCTCGGAATTTTCCTCCATAAAACAATGTGTTGTATGGAAAAAGTAAAGGTGATTCGCTTAAACGCGTATCACCTTTTTTTTATCTATCAGCTCATCTATTGCACTAAGAGCACAAGCAAACTACTATTGCACTCCATAATGATACGTGCAAAGGTGATTTGGTGCGCAAACTTGCAAAGGTCGCAATTGGCATTGGCTCTCTTGGAATGAAGGGGTATGACCTTCTAGACACAGAGACTGGAGAGAGCATCCCTTTCTATGCAGACTATTTGCATACAATAATTTCTGAGCAAGTAGCCAATCAGAAGCGTTCCCAGAACACAATTGATGCAATTGCTGCTGACCTTAAGGTTTTCCTTGAATACGTAATCAACGCTCAGGAGTTGTTCTTTGAGCAAAGAGCGAAGACCGACAGCACACTACTTGCAGAGATCATACTGTCCTACCCTGATTACCTGACACTCGGCAGCAATTCGTCAGCACCAATCGCGCGAGACACGGCTACAGCTACAGGCCATACCCCAATCAAGCCACAGAGTGCCAATCGCAATCTGAGCTCTGTGAACGGCTTTATTGACGCATCTGCTAACGCTCACCAAAAACTCAAAGAGGCCAAAATGCTAGGTCTCATTGACATAGATGTTCCCTCAGAGAACATCCATGCAGAATTGCTTACACGAAGAAAATTAAGCCTTTCAGAACGAAAGCGATTACAACAGCAATCCGTTCTTTGCCAGGTAATGCGCGGTGGAGCAAAGTACACAAAAACTCGTTTATTTAGCATTAAAGCCTTGCCAAAAGGCGGACATACGGCTGAATACAAATACTTCCCTGTATCACATATAGAGCCGCTCCTTGATGCAGCCCCGACCTACCGAGATAGAGCTCTATGGGCACTGATGTTTGGAACTGGTCTGCGGGTCAGTGAGGCGACACAGCTTCTTGTTACAGATGTCGATATTGTGAATGAAACTCTCAACGTTTTCTCTTATCGCAATCGAATCGAGTGCTTCGAAGGCATAAAGGATGAAGATATAAATAGATTATCCTTTAAGGGAAGAGAGACAGAAGAAGCTTACTTTATTTATCCATTCAATAAAATATTTTTTGAGTCCATCACAAAATACCTTCGACTTGAAAGACCAAAAGGTCTCGAACATAACTATCTATTTGTTACTAATTCAAACCGCAGCCGTGGCAGACCGCTTTTCGCAACGTCTAGATCTAATAGAGGTAGTTCGTTTAAAAAGATTCAAGAGACTATAGAATGTCCATTAAAAAACAACATAGATAAAAGATATACATTACATTCACTCCGCCACTTCTACGGATACTGGCTATTAAATTTTCATAGAACAGCAGATGGACACTCTTTTAGTCTTCTCGAAGTCCAAAATATGATGGGGCATGCAAATATTGAATCAACAAAAAAATATGCGGTTACAGACAAAATAGTAGCTCAAGAAAAAATGAGATTAGCCAATCTTGTTTTGCAAAACAAATCAATTAACAGTGACAAAAATATGCTTTTGGAGCATAAACAAAAAATCATTTCAGATCTGATTGCGGGAACTAAGTCATGAGAGTTGATACAAAAATCATAACAAATATTAATGATGCAACCGCTTGTGCTGAAAAATGGTTGCAGCAAGCGTTTGATGAAGATTATGAATATGACTGGAATAACTGTCGTAGTGAATACCTTACAAAGTTAGTATTGGCAAGCCTTAGAAGATATAACTGGCTTAAACACATTGAAGACGTATCACTGTATTTCAAAAAGAATGATAGCTCAATAGAAAACAAAATAAATATGGTCAGGTTCATTGGAGTGAACCATACTCATGGTCAAAAAGCAGACTCGATGATCTACCTGATCATTAGCTTTCTGTTTATCCATCTTTCATTTGAAGGGCATATTTCTCTACGCTTCGGGCATCAAATACACCTCCCTGCGACACCAAATGTATTTAGATGGTTCTATGTGCGAGGTTTAATTGTTAGCAGTGTGGCTCATGTTTACATGGCATCCACGCCTCCTAGATATGCAGAGCTAAGAGAGTTTTTACCTGAAAAATATAGACCTTTCATAGATGATTTAAGCAATGATAAGCGCTCAACTAGGCAGCGTGCGTCAATGAATATGATAGAGGCGTTAACATACTCTAAAACCAGTTCATTGGATAACGTTTCCGTAGATATTCTAATCGAATATTATAATGCTAATGAAGAGGCTGCTAGGTACTACATATCAACCAATGACCTTCAAAACAAAATAAGCACTATCACGTACTTAATTATTTTGGAGATGTTGGATTTAGCAAACGGATCCACATTGAGAGCTGGGTATGAAAAAGCACTAGCCAAGAACTCATTTGTCATAGAATCACCTTTGGATAAAAACAAGGAAAAAAATCTCATCAAAGTTACATCAACCGCCAGTGATGTAAAAAAGCTGACTAACCATCATATTAATGCACAAGAATATGAAATTGAAACAACCCTTCGAGAAATTTCTTTTATTTCATTTGGTGAATATACATTTTCGGTTCGAGATAGTTTGTTGAGCTTTCGGCCATCTGAATTATCACAGGATAATTATTGGAAGAAGACTCAACTAGATTTCGTGGCATCAGCAACCGAATCAGGAACAAAAAAAACACACGAATCTAGATTGGCATACCTAAATTCTTATCTCTTTGACTACCTTCCTACATTTTTTAGGAGTCATCCAAACACACCGATTAAATACCCTTCCTCGCCGGCAGAATTCCTAAGTTTTGTTTTCGTATCACAATCACAGACAATGGAGCATGTACATTTTGGTGAGCATGAAGGCACAATCTATCCAGTTGGACTATTGGATTACATCTACGCAATCACAGAAGAAAAGAGCGCATCTAAAGGTTATTTAAAAACCAATGCCGGACGAGATACAATAGCTTGTATTCAGAGATATTTTGACTATATAATTTCTAAGTTTTCAGGGGTTCCTGCATGTAAATTAGAATCAAACCCGATTTCGGATTTCGATAAAGATTCACATAAGGGTTATTCATATAAGCATACAGTAAAAGAAAAGATTAGTTTAGACTATTGGATATTGCTTCGCATGTATCTCTGTGAAGTAACGAAAGTAGTTCTCGATAATGCAGAGAATGTCATTTTCAACAAAGGAAAAAACAAACATACCTTCAAGGTAAATAAAACTATCGAGTGGTTAGAACACAAGGTTCATATAGAAGAATTTAATGCTTCGTGGTTGCTAGATTTCAATATTGAAGACTGGAGGGATCCTGTTAAGTTTACTCAGTATCATGGTCTGGTAAACATGACTGTAATGGCATGGAGCGGCTTGAGAGACTCAAATATCCTATGGTTGGATGTCAGAAACTATTCTCAATGCTGCAAGAATGAATATACAGATGACGATTTTGTAGACTTATACGTCAACACCGACAAGGCAAAAACAGAGCCATATACAAGTCAAATTCCAGGTCATGTTATGCGCCTCTTAGATCGAGCAGCACGGCTAAGAATGAAAGTTAATAGAGTCGGTTTTAACGAACCAATCCATTACAATGGAGAGAGCTCTTCAAAGTGGCCTACGATCCTCCCATTGTTACAAAGAACTCCGCTAAATACCTCACATTATCATAACACCCAAAGAGGCCGCGAGAGCAGTTTTTTGTTGCATTTACTGCTTGAGTTTGAAAAGTGCCTACTAGCACATAACAAAAAAATGATGCTGGAAAATCGAGAACAAATAGATTTTGAATCTTCTCTATATTGGCTTCCATTGTATGCAAACCAAACAACATTTAGAAACACGAAGAACTTTGTTCATGCGGAACAAGACTACACAGCAACATTGAGAAACAAGTCCACCGGAGTAGGACATGCATTCACTCCACTTAAGCGTGCAGTAGTATGGACTCCACATTCTCTCAGGGTCACTTTTGACAGTGTTTGTTCCGTGCTGGCGAGTCCAAAAGCGGTAGGTGAGATTTGTACCGGACAATCAGAAAAAGTTGTAGGATATTACACAATAAACACACATGAGGAATCAGCTTTAATCAGATCAATTCATGATGCAAGTGGTCTTAAAAAGCAATTCCCCCCATCAATTCTAGATCAGAATCGCAATGAAACTGCCAGAATTGCGTCTATCAATGAAATTCGAGTTGATGAAAATGAATACCTAAAAAGGCATGAACAAGGTACAGCCATCAACGACTTCGGTTGCCACAGTATGTCTTCAATCGCAGTTAGCGGTATGCGCTCACCTATTGAGACACTATCTCAAGCATCAGCAAACGAAATATCATTCAACAGAACACACATATGTCCATTTAATAATGAATGCCCTAAAGATGTCATAGCAGCTCTAGCTGGTGAAAAGTGTTGTGCCATCTGTCCTTACGCTATCATCTGCTGTGACCATGCGGTTGCTATTGGCGTTGAATTGAAAAGGCTCGGAGATATTGCAGTAGATTTAACTAAGCAAATAAAAAATGGATCAAATCTCTTGGATGCAGAAAAAGAGAGCCTAAAAAGGGACAGGCAATTAATTATAAAATCAGTTAGTGGGTGGTATGCGCGGCATCAGTTTTTGTCCATCCATATTAACTCTCGTAATTTCTATACTGGTTCAAAAAATGATAAATTGGTGAAACATATATCAGGTTCTTTTTCGGGGCAAAACATCATTGATAGACTCATAGAGTCAGATGGTGTTAGTACCATGACCTCCCCCAAGCTTGAGCGAGAAGCGAGCAAGCTTAATCGCCAACTTACTGCTCTTATGAATAAGAACATTGAAGCTATTGAAATACTGGAAGATAACTCAAATAGCGAAGCAGAAGTAGCCCTTCGGTTAATTAAAATTATATGTGATACGAATAGAATAAATGAAACTCAACTGGCTAAAAAGCTAACAAATCCAGCTTTGATTACCTCAAGCATCAAAATTGGTGAGTTCAAATGAAAATATCGAATAAAGACAAGGCTAAATCACTACAAGCATATTATTCCGAGACCACTGATGCTCGGGCAGAAAGAATCTCAAAAATATTAATGGAGCTAATCCCTCTTAAAGTAAAGTTCCCTAACAGGACAAAACTAAGTGAATATGTTGCTAAAAAACTTAGCGAAGAGGAAGGGCAACCTGTTGCTAGCTCAACTATACGTAGAAATAAAAAATATGACGATTTATTAATTAAATATCTTGTGAAAGTCAGCCCTGAAACGGTTGCCCAAAAAAAAGACCTTGCAATTGAGTTTAATCTTGTCCAACGTAGCTTACAAAAACAAGTTGAGGAGAAGGAACTCATAATAAAAGAGCTAACAAGGAAGCTTAATGAGGCTGATGCTCTACTTGAAAAACGTTTAGCACTTGAATATTCAGAAAAATATTCGATGCAAAAATCCAGAGTAGAAAAGATAGAAGTTTCAGGAGGGGAAACCTACGAGGACTTATTCAATGAACTTTATAAGTTAATTTTAAAGCTTGAATATATAAAATTTGAATTAAAAGATGGCGTTATTTATGACTGGGAGAGTGATGAAGCCATTATTAGCAAATCAAAGTTCCCAAAATTCTTTAAATGGTTAGCGAAGAAAATATAGTCTACAGTCCTCTCTATCGCCAGACACCGGCCTCAAGCTGGTGTCTTTTTTAAGCTACTTTTAGTACGTACTGCCATTTGTATCAAGGTTAGCTCCTTTTCAACTCAACGCGCTGTAGGGTCTTCCATAAAATCCTCTTTCCCTGATGGTCAGCCAACTCCTGCGCATCCTCTAAAGTCCAATAAGCTCACCTGGGGAGTGGTCATACGTCTAAATCCAATTGGAACTTGATGAAGTTCAAAACAATCAAATGTAAGTGTATGATTTTTCATGAAAGTGTTGTAACTACTGATTTAGTTAAAGCATCCAATTTAACTGAATAAACTGATGTGCTTTTATACATAGATCCACTTGTGGGTAGGATAGAGATGGCAAGAATCCTGATGACTCGTGCTCTTGATGACAACGGCCATATAGTTGATGTCAAAGACGTTGTGAGTGGAAAAGCATGCAATTGCACATGCATCGGTTGTCAGGGCGCTGTCTGGGCTATGAAAGGGCAAGTTAAAGCCCATTATTTTGCTCATGAGCCTAATTCAATCGAGCAGAATTCCTGTACCTGGAGGCCAGAAACCGAAATACATATCTTGGCTAAAGAGGTTTTAGCAACGGATAGGCAGTTGATACTGCCGATTGGAACTATAAACCCAATCCATAAAAACATAGTTTTTGATGAGATGGTATGTGAGGTTTATGAGGGCCGAGTTATCCCGGATGTAATTGGGTTCATCGATGGAGAGAAGGTTCTCATCGAAGTTGCAGTTACGCACTTTTGTGGTCGAGAAAAAATTAAAGAATTAAAAATGGTGAATGCAACCTGCGTTGAACTTGACCTTAGTCTATTTCGTGTGAAAGGAGAGATAATCTCAAAAGAAGAGATTAGAGATTATCTTAAAAAATGCCCTAAAAAATGGGTGTCTGTGGCTCCTATTGGCAACTTCTCCGAAATGATGTACTCCCATAATAGGCAGCAGTTATTATCTTTACAGCATCAGTATTCATCATTGAGTTCAAAACATGATGCAGAGGTTAAAAGGCTTAATGCAGAATACAACGCGATAAAAAATACGAGTCAATCTGAGCTAAGTGATATGCAGCGAGTAATTCAACAGTCTCGGCATGCAGAAGGCAAGGCTAACGCAATTCTGAGAAGATGGGAGAGAGTATTAAAAGAAAAAGAGTTGTCTATTTTAGAGGCACAGGAAAAAATAATCCTATTGGAAGATCAATACAGAAGCTTTGAAATGGAATTGAAAGACCGTCTCTATCATATACAAGATGAAGTTGATCAAAAGCAAGACTTACTACGCGATCTTCTCAATTTAGATGAACTTAAGGCTGAGTTTTATTCACAGGTTGATGATATAAATAGAACCATTAAAGCCAAAGAGGCTCAGCTTGATGCTAATGAAGTCGAAATACGTAGGCGTTCAGCTTCCTTAGATCTAATACAGAAAAATTTAAATGATAGCCTCATCTCGCTGCAAGAACGAGAAGAGGCTCTAACAGAAAAATCAAAAGACTTGGCAAGCATCATTGATATTAAAGCAAGAGAGCTGGCTAAAGTAATGTTTGAGCAGTTGTTGAAAGAAAAATCAAATGAGATAAAAGCACTAGAGGAAAAAGAAAGGAAAGCAAAAAAAGATATTGATGATTTAAGGCGAAAATATAGTTCATATATCAAAATTCCATGATTTTCAAATACTGATTGTGTAGGTGTGGTTCTCACCTGAAAACCATTTTTTATCTAACCATTGACTGACAGCACTTGGTCTCAAGAGCACGCCACATAGCGTACAAGCTCTATGGGCTCTATGGGACAGCAACAATCAAGCCTCATGCTGCCGTGTATGGCGACAAGCGGGAGAGTTCGGCGTATCAACGTTCAGCACCATCCTTGACGATACAGAAAACCAGAAATTTCTACGTTAGTAGGTTTACGAAAGCGCATACGTATGCCAATATTTTCTTGTGAAGATGTTAGTGTTGCTGACTAATCGCCGCACTATGGTTTATATCAGTATAATAGAGAGGTGAAATTGCCATGAAAAGGATTCTTCTAATACTCATCTCTTTTATTATATCTGTCGATGTAACTGCAAAAGAGACAATCCATTGGGTTCAATATGATATCCCTCCATTTTATATTAAGGATGGTAGCTATTCAGGTAGAGGTGTGGTTGATGTTACTGACGCTATGATCAGAGCTGAATTGCCCCAGTATAACCATGTGATCATATGGGCTAACATCGCCAGGATCCGGCATATTATGGAGCAAGGACAGAAAGTTGTTTGTGGAAATATGATAAAGACACCTGAAAGAGAGAAGTATCAAAAATTTTCTACTTTTCATAAAACACTATCAACTGCACCACATGTAATCATACCATCCAGTGAGCTTAACACTTATAAGCAGTATATAATTGATGGAGACGGTGTTGATTTGCTTCGGTTGATTCAATCGAAGGATAAACTTGGCTATTTCATAGCATCTCGTTCATATGGAAGTAAATTTGACCTCGCAATTAAAGATAAAACAAATAAGAGAGTTAACTACTCTCTCAATGCTCCGATGGGTAATGTCCTGGATATGCTATTAAAAGATGTAAATGGTTTTACCGTTGCATACCCAGAGGAAATTATCTATTACACAGAAAGTAAGTTTGGGTATGGCTCATCAACAGTATCTGATTTAAATAAAAAGGCTTATCTAGGGAAGTTCAAAGTTCTTCCGATAGCTGGACAGCCAAAAGAAATATCAACTTATGTTGCCGCACCGAAAACTGAGTGGGGTTATAAAGTTATATCTGATATCAATGAAGCGCTATCAAAGTTAAAATCCAATCCAGCATATATTAACGAAGGCTATATGTGGCGTGACTTACCTAACCATGATATGCGTTAGGTATATAGTGATTCTATCCATTGAATACATATACCCTAACGCTATCTAAGTTCATATACCAACTATCACAACCTAACCTGGATACACCTTATTTCATCAATGTTGATTATTTATGCTTTTGTGAGATAAGACATCAACTCTAATGTGAAAGACTCGACAGAATATCCAATAGGTAGCGGCGTTGTTCTAATAGTGTTTTGCTTGTCCAAAAATCGAAAATCACATGAGCTAGCAATGGCATTAAGAGAAGTAAAACACACAACATTGCAAGCAGTTTCTTTGCTGAAACCTTTTTATTCGCAGTGCCAAAATGAATAGCATTAGCTTGTTTTGGGCATGCAGAGATACAAGTTAAACAGTTTGTACACTCAAGATTTCTGACTGATATAAGTTCATGAACCTGTATTCTTGATGGACATGCTCTACTGCATTTATCACAATCGTATCCCTTGCTTCGTAAACAGCTGCTGGAAGACCTGCGAATACGCAATGGTGTCAGAAGCCCCAGCAAGGAAAGCCATCCACCATAAGGGCATAGGTATCTACAGAAGCCTTGCTTGAAAAACATCGTGATACTTAATACCCAAACAAAAAAAATACCTGATATAAAGTTCAAGTTGAAAAAGAAGGCTCCCATTTTCATGTCAGCAGCTTGGTGATACTGGCTCATCAAGTACCCTGGCAGTGCAACATTTGGAACAGCAAGAATAACTATGAACATCAGAAATGATAGAACTAGAAATTTTTGAGATTTGAGCAGTAGGTCTAGCCATTTTGGCGGAGCCCACTCACCTGGTAGCAGCAAATTTCGAAAATGATGCAGCCATTCACCGACAACCCCAAGAGGGCAAAACCATGAGCAGAAGGCACGACCTAAAATGAGTCCAGATAAGGAAATAACCAAGACTGTGATTGTTGCAGCTGGATGGTGGTAATCAGTAATGCCCAAACTCAACAACGCCCGCAAGCCAAGACCGCCCGCTATAGGTAGAAAGCCATCTACGATATCAGGTCTAGACAGCCAAGGTAGGTCACCCTGGTGGAGTTGAAAAATATAAACACCATACTGTATTGTTACAAATCCCCACGATGTAACTAAGAAATATCTAACTAAACTACGAAGTTGTTGATCTCTTGAATCATAAAATGCGGATATTAATTTATATCTATAAAGCATGACAATAGCGACAGCAAGCACGATTAAACTACTTAGTGGTGGCTTGGCTGCTACCGTCAACCATACAGCGGCGGTTAGCATCAGGAACAGCTGCCAAGACCAACCTGAACGCTCATGCCACTGGAACAACAACAGATACACCAAGCCACTCAGCATGGTTATGGTTTCAATCCCACTCATCTAGCCAACTCCCATCGCAAAAACAGCCAATCATAAACAACATTACAGTTATTCATTTTGATCTGGATGGGCAGTTGGCCTAGTTTGTGGCGATGACCAGATTGTAATTTATTCTCTTGTCTTAATGAGTGGGGTGTCTGAGCTTACGTTTTCAGCCCAAAAATGGATATTGAATCTAGCATCTTCAGACAGTTCAACCCTGTGCCAATACTGAGGTGGGCTGGTTGCAAACTCTCCGGCTCGGATTACAAGCGTAATTTCAGGTATCTCCGCTGTTTCATCAGCAAAACCGTAATATGTTACCGTCCCCTCCATTACACATAACTGACCGAATACGCCAGCAGCTGTATTGTGATGGGTTAATAGAGCCTGTGGTACGTTTTCATTTGTAAAGAATGGGGTTGAACGGCGAACAACCCAATGAGCTGGTATACTATGCAGTAGCGACATGTTTTATCCTTAATAATCTATGAAATTAAGTAAGGCTGAGCATATGCTCAGCCAGCAATTATTCATCTAGAAAGAAGGCGTAGAAGTGGGAATGCAGCTCCCATTTGGTCTCCACCTACGACAAAGCCGCACATTTCACCATCCTCGCTGCGAGCTTCTGCGACCATTCCATTTTTATTCCACTTAAACTGCCATGAAAGGTCTGTACCTTTTGTTCTACCAGCTAACTGCAAAGGATATTGAAGTGTTTTTACCTTCACTAGCATTGGAGGAAGCGTTAGTGGTGTTGGCTTACCAATCAGAGTTTTAGATAATGCATTGGCACCGAGAACAATTGGCTGCAAAAAGGGGCGTAATTCACCTTTCCACTCAACGCAATCGCCAAGCGCATAAATGTGCTCACTCGATGTTCTCAGGTATTCATCCACTACAATTCCACGCCTTACAGCCAGTCCCGCATTCATCGCTAAGGATAGATTCGGTTGTAGACCTATAGCTGAAATGACAAGATCCTGTTCACTGAAACTGCTGTCAGTGAGCTCTATCGTAAAGGATTCGTTGGCATCTCCTCTTTGTATCGACTTGATACCTCGACCAAGTTTTAGGTCAACCCCCTGCTCCCGTAAGGCTTGCAGTAACGGTTGACTCAATGCAGCTGGCATTAATGTACTTAGGGGGCTGTCCGCCAGATCTACAAGCGTCACAATTCGGTCTTGGCCCACCATATCCATAGCCAACTCACAGCCGATCAAACCTGCTCCGAGTACCATAATGCGTTTTGCATTCTTAATTAATTGTTCGGCATTGGCATAATCATTTTGGCTATTGAGGGTTACCATTTTATCCGAGTTGGGAACGGGAGGCAGTATAGAACTGGCCCCAGTTGCCAGCACTAGCTGGCCATAAGAAAAATCGCCATTATTTGTGTGTACCATTTTGTTATTCGGACTAATGCTATGCACAATCGTATTAGGTGACAGAATGATACGTTGCTGTTCAGCAAATTGAGCCCCCGTCAACTTTGTCATTGCGCTGGCGGTGTAACCACGACTGACCACATGACTCAAGTCCGGTTTGTTATATTCATTGCCATTATCAGCGGTAATAAGACGGATCGGTCTTTCACCATCTAATTTACGCAAGCTTTTTACCAACTGCTGAGCGGCAAAGCCGCTACCGATGATGACTATATCCTGGCTGGAACCAGCATAATGCTCATTTAATGCGCTCATACACATGCCTCCACTGCGCATGGTTCGAATACCTCCTTGCCGATGCCGCAGCCAGGGCAAAGGAAACTCTCCGGTACAAGGCTCCAGGGAGTGCCAACCGCAACCAATTGATCCGGTTCACCTAAGGCGGGGTCATAAACCCACTGGCAGACTGTGCAAAGCATTGCTTGCTCATCGTCTACTCCGGCTACAACTGACTGGGTGGTCTCCTCTACAGGGGAGATATCAACAGTGAATGGCACTTGATGGGCTGCTTTTTCTGGGCGAGGCACCTCAATAGGATGTAACGCCCATTGACGAGCGAGCTGGCGTCCATGCTCTCGGCACTCTGCCAGTGCAGAACCATCTGGTCGCCATTTGGCTTTCAGAGAAATGCTGATATCAAAGCCTGCATCCATCAATCGGGTCTGGATACGATCTACTGCACCACCAGTCCAGCCGTAACTGCCGAATGCAGAAGCACGCTTGTTTCTAAAGCGCAGGCCAGTTATCTCCTCCAGCATGCCTGCCACCTTAGGCATCATGACGTTGTTCATTGTGGATGAGCCCACGAGTATTCCCTTGGAGCGGAACACTTGTGTCAGGATCTCGTTCTTATCGTGGCGGGCTACGTTGTAGATCTTGACTGCGACCCCAGGGTCAACTTCGTGAATACCCTGTGCGATGGCATCGGCCATCATACGGGTGTTGTTTGACATCGAGTCATAGAACAGGGTGATACGATCTTCTTGGTAGTGGTCTGCCCACTCCAGATACTTGAGAATAATTTGGGTCGGATCCTCACGCCAGACAATACCGTGGGAGGTTGCCACCATGCTTACTGGCAGGTTGAATCCAAGCACCTCTTTGATTTTAGCTGTCACAAGTGGGCTGAATGGGGTGAGGATATTTGCGTAGTACCGTTGGCACTGCTCCATCAATTCGGTTTGATCTACTTCGTCATTGAACAGATGCTCATCACAATAGTGTTGACCGAAGGCATCGTTAGAAAACAACACTGCGTCCTCAGTCATGTAGGTCATCATGCTGTCGGGCCAGTGCAGCATAGGTGTTTCAATGAACACCAGCTGCTTGCCATTACCGATGTCGAGACTGTCGCCTGTTTTGACTGGATGGAAGTTCCATTCAGGATGATGATGGTGTCCCGTGATTGAGTCGATAGCGTTGTGAGTGCAGTAAATCGGAGTGCCTGGGATACGAGCCATCAATTCGGTCAGTGCCCCTGCGTGATCTTCCTCAGCATGGTTGATCACCACATAATCGATAAGGTTAAGGTCGATCTCTGCTGCAAGGTTTTGAACGAACTCTCGGCTGAACTTATGATCGACTGTATCAATCAGCACGTTCTTCCCTTCACGGATGAGATAGCTGTTGTAGCTCGTCCCCTTGTTTGTCTTGTACTCAGTACCATGAAAATCTCGAACTTCCCAGTCCCGTTGGCCGACCCAGTGAATGTTGTTTTTGACATGAATGGTCATCTGGCAATTCCTCAGTATGTAATAGTTGGTATTTCTTGATATCAACTATTGCAGCTAACATGCCAACCCATAACTTATTGTTTTTATGAGATTTAATTTATTTATTTGTTAAAATGACATAGCATTGATATTGTTTAAATGACAGCATTAATGTCATTTGGACACTAACGATGATTTCGACAGACAGTTTGGCTCGTATTGCTATAGACATACAGCTGGGGATTTCACATCAAGACAGATTCCACCGCCTTATCCAGAGTATTCGCAGCCTACTGAACTCAGATGCGTCAGCCTTGCTACGGTACGAAGGAGGCCAGTTCATCCCGCTCGCCATCGATGGCTTAATGCAGGACGTATTAGGACGCCGTTTCGCCATCAAGGAGCACCCACGCATGGAGGCAATTGCTCGTGCTGGTGACGTAGTACGCTTTCCGGCAGATAGTAACTTGCCAGACCCCTATGATGGCTTGATCCCTGATCATGCAGAATTTAAGGTGCATGCTTGTGTTGGTTTACCTCTGTTCTCCGATCAAGTCTTGATTGGTGCATTGACCATCGATGGAATGAATCCTGCCCAGTTTGATGACATTAGCGATGAAGAGTTGCGTTTAGTTGGTGCACTAGCGGCAGCGGCGTTAAGTAACTCATTACTACTAGAGCGTTTAGCTCGCCAGAGCAGTGAGCCATTAATACCTTCAACACCAACAGGTGCAGATAGATTCGAGATAATCGGGCATTCTCGGGCGATGCAGCAGCTAAAGCATGAAGTAGATATAGTTGCTAATACTGATTTAAACGTCCTAATTTTGGGCGAAACGGGTGTAGGTAAGGAGTTAATAGCAAAAGCTGTACATCTTGGCTCGCCACGGGCAGATCGCAAATTGGTATATCTCAATTGCGCAGCTCTACCGGAATCCGTAGCAGAGAGTGAACTATTTGGACATGTGAAGGGAGCGTTTACAGGCGCTATTCATAACCGTGCGGGTAAATTTGAACTAGCGGATAAGGGCACATTGTTCCTGGATGAAATTGGTGAATTATCCTTATCATTGCAGGCAAAATTGCTACGTGTCATTCAATATGGAGACTTGCAGCGGATTGGTGATGACACTCCACTAAAAGTCAATGTACGTGTGCTTGCTGCAACGAATCGAGACTTGAAGAAAGCGGTCATCGATGGCGAGTTTCGAGCAGACCTCTATCATCGCCTGAGTGTTTTCCCTATACATGTACCAGCCTTGAGAGACAGAGAGGATGATATCTCCTTGCTGGCTGGTTACTTTTGCGAGTGCTGTCGAGTGAGTATGGGGTTAGAGCAACTGCGGATCCAACCTCAAGCACTGCATCTTTTGAAGGGCTATGACTGGCCTGGTAATGTGCGCGAACTGGAGCATGCCATTCATCGTGGTGCCGTATTGGCTAGAGCAGAGCAACGAAGTCCGGTTCTGACGCTTGCAACCCATCATTTCAGTATAGCTATACCACCAATGCCTCAATCTGGCATAAGTCCTACCGAAAATATGGATGACTTCGCTAGTAACCAAATGGGTTTGAGAGCATCAACTGATGCATTTCAGTCTGCGTTAATTAAAAAGGTACTAGCAGATCATAATGATAATTGGGCTGCAACAGCACGAGCCTTAGACATTGATTGTGGTAACTTACATCGTCTAGCCAAACGACTGGGGTTAAAATGATAAAGATACATAGCTATGGGCCATTATAGAGTTGCATCCTGAATATTGGTTAACGTGTTGATTTATAGTGTTTTTTTATGCAAGTATGGTGTAATGTGACGCTAGCATGGTATTGAGAATGTAGTTATGGATAACAAAGTTTCAATCGAAGAAATGCAAGCATTAAAAGTATTGCTTGTAGATGACCACGCTATATTGCGGGCAGGAGTCAAAGCTACACTCTCAACAGATCACCTTATGAAGGTGATTGCAGAGGCTGGCAATGGTAAAGAAGGATTAGATCTGGCAGTAGAATATGAACCAGATTTAATATTGCTTGACCTTCAAATGCCAGTGCTTAATGGATTAGAAACGCTGAAGAGAATCAGAGCAAAGAAAATAAAAAGCAAGGTCGTTATCTTCACCGAGTCAGATTTGGAAATTGATGTTGTAGAAGCGTTTAGGTTCGGAGCAAATGGATATCTTTTAAAAGATATTGAACCGCTTGATTTAATCAGCTGCATTAAGAGTATATGTGCAGATGCATCAGTTGAAAGCCCTCAGCCAAAAAATAAACTCATGTTAAGTTTATCATCAGAAATAAATGTTGGCATTATCGAATCATTAAGCCATAGGGAAATTGATGTAGTAAAGCTTCTTGCTGAGGGCCACTCGAATAAAGTTATATCCAAACTTTTATTCATATCACCAGGGACTGTAAAAATACATGTGAAAAATATTTTAAGAAAACTTAATCTAAAATCAAGAGTCGCCGTCACTATATGGGCGCACAACAGAACTATTAAGTAGATTTAATAATCTGAATGAGCACAGATAAAAAGTTCATGTTGCTCTTATCATTGTAACTCATTAATCTCCTGCTGAGAACACATAATTAATTTACCCATGGCTAGCATCTAATTTATCCATCTTGCTTGCAACGATACATTTCGTCATCTGCTAATCGAAGTAACATGTTTAGATCTGGTGGAGTCGTGGGATTATAGCTCACTATACCTACTGAGCAAGATAGGGTGTAGGCTTTACCGCTGTGTAAGTTGAATTCATCAAATGAGATATTTATCCTACTACGCATATATTGTAAATACTCATAGTTTGTCTCAGGAACTAAAACTACATATTCATCACCACCTAATCTTGCACAAATATCAGAGTTTCTAAAAACCATATTTATTAGTCTGGCAGCTTGGCACAATGCATCATCTCCCACATCATGACCAAAGCGATCGTTTATCGATTTAAAATTATTCAAATCGATAAACAATAATGAAAGACTTCTCTTTGTTCTAAATGCATGCTGCAAATATTTCTCAGCTAAAAGAATAAACCCTCGTCTATTAGTGATCCCAGTAAGTTCATCTATTGTAGCCATTTGTACAGCACGTAACTCGCTCTCAACTGTAGATGCTAAGTCAGTAAATAAACGTCTCTCTTTGTCACCAAAAACCCTTGGCTTCCGATCTATAATGCACAAGGAACCAATGTGCAGTCCATTCGTTATGACTAATGAGTGTCCAGCATAGAAGCGAATATATGGCTCCCCAATAACCATCGGATTCTCAGCATATAGGGGATCTTGAGTTGTATCCTCTATAACAAGCATGCTCTTTGTGAGAAACCCTTTTTTACAAAAGGAGATATTCGGAAGTGGTTCATGCATGTTTAAACCATAACAAGGTTTAGCCCATCCATGCTCATTATCTTCAAAGGATATTAGGGCAATAGGCACGTCAAAAATATTACGAGCCATCCTTGTTATACGAATGAAACGTTCCTCTGTAGGGGAATCAAGTGCTTGAAGACGGCGTAACGCATCTAGGCGTAGAAAGTCGGGATCTGAGGTTTCATGAAGAGGTTGCATCCTTGCTTCCTTTTTTCATATCGGTTTTAAACGCAAATAGTATGGCATTCTTTGAGATGCAACAGAATGGAATGTAGCATTACATATGACGGATTTTAGTTGTAGTGTGATCGTTAACACATTAGCTTCTCGCATGGGATTCAACTCGACAGGAGACCAAGCCAGCATCACATCATGAGCGGCCTCAATGGAAGCCTTGCGGCTAAGGGGAGACCATGGAGGATGATATTACAATGCGCGGCAAAAAATATTTCTAGTTAATCATGGTAGCAATATTTATCTTTCAACTGTTCAATCTTATTTTCCACTTTCATCATGTTTAGCGTAGAGGCTAATCTTTGTGCTAGCGTAAAATGCCTATTATTAAGATAGGCATAGCCTTCTAATTTATCTACAACGCCAGCCGAATGTACTTTTTCGTATTCTGGTGAGCTTTCAAGTAGGTCTTTTTTGTTTTTATCAAATACAAGGGTTTGCTCAATAAATATATCTGTACGCCCTTTTATCAGTTTTTTCAATCCCTGTTCTGTCGTATTCACATCAGTAAGTAAAGATGGTTTAATCAACTTTGAGAGAACCTCTCCTGCGCGCTTAGAACCTCTTCTAAACTCAATCTTTAAACCATCTTTGTTTAAGTCATCCCAAGAATTAAATTCTAACTTTTTATCATATACATATGCCTCGATAGTCACATAAAAATGTGACTCGTTCACTCTAATCATATTTTTTGTTTGTTGCTGATATTCTAATGGTCGATGTATCTCTCCATCGACACTTCCATTCTCAGCCAGAATTGGGGCTCGTCCACCAGGAACGCCACGATAAATTAGTTTATATCCTAGTCTGGAGAATGCCTCGCTGTAAATATTATGAAGCCAACATCCATACCTTGATTTGAAGGTGTCATCTGAACTCACCAAAACTATAGTGTTTTCAACAGCACTTACACCTAGCGAGAATATAATGAAAAAAATATAAAATATGTTTTTTATAAGGTTTTGTGAAAACATATAGATCTCACATTGACATATCATACGCTCAATATAGCTCAAAATTAAACTTTCTTCATTTTTAAATGAAAAATATATGATGACTACTGGATTGCTTTGTAATATTTACATATTTAACTTTAAAGATTACTCGCACGCCCTGTATCTAGAGTTACAACGCCGAACGACATAGAATGAATCGATGCCTATTATGAACGCAGCCCTTTGCATACATACATCTCCTCATCTGCTTGCCGGAGTAGTTGATCTAAATCAGGTGGAATACTAGCATCGTAAATAACAATTCCTAAGGAGCATGACAACTGGTATGGCTTACCACTATGACTATTGAAGTCATCTATTGCATGATTCAGCCGCTCTTTAATTCTCTGACAATGTTCACTACCAGTGCCAGGTAAAAGGACAACGAATTCATCCCCACCAAGGCGAGCGAATATATCAGCATCGCGGAATACTCGGCATAACAACTCGGCAATATGTCGCAACGCGTCATCGCCAATGTCATGACCAAACTTATCGTTAATTAGTTTGAAGTGATTTAGATCTAAAAAAAGTAAGGCCGCTGGGTGTTTTACACGAAATGCATATTTCAAACTTTTTTCGGCGAGCAGCATGAATCCTCTACGGTTAGTTATCCCCGTCAATTCATCTATGGTTGCTCTCTGAACGGCTTGTAACTCACTCTCAACCATGGATGCCAAATCAGCTAACAGCGCTTGGTCTCGTGGGCTAAAACCCCTGGGTTTAGAGTCTATGATGCACAATGTACCCAGCTTCAAACCGTTCCCAACTTCTAGTGGATGGCCTGCATAGAAGCGAATGTGTGGTTCCCCCGTGACTAAGGGGTTGTCAGAAAATCGTGGATCTTGGGCCGCGTCTTCAACTACAAACAGTTCTTCACCGAGAATTGCATGACCACAAAAAGAAATGTCTCGCGGTGTCTCCAATACCGGCAACCCACAACATGACTTGAACCACTGTCTGTTTTCATCCACCAATGAAACCAATGCGATGGGCACATCAAACATGTTGCGAGCCATCCTGGTAATCCGGTCAAAACGCTCCTCTGCGGGGCTATCAAGTATCGCTAAACGGCGCAATGCGTCTAAGCGAAGCGGTTCGTTATCCGGTACTACAGGGCTTTGCATCAACATCTCCTTGTTGTGTGGGCACTGTACGCTGCCAACATATACTGTGCATCTGTAGATCTGATGTACTGACAGTATATTACAGTAGGTAGACCTATGATTTCGAGCCATCTCATCTTTGATGACAGGAGCAGTGTTTGCACTCTTGGTAGCGTGGTTGTCGCTCGCTCGACAAACAAGAGCTCGCCTAGAATCCCCCTAGTTTTATTCGACCATCCTAGCAAAAAGCCATTCCGCAGTTAACTTGTTTGTCATTAATGAACTAACCTCATATCATCAAGTCTCCCAGTTTTTGCATCTGGATGTTTCACGATGGTCAGAGTCATTTTTCAAGCCAAGGTACATACCTCCGTTGACTCAGGCGGGTGGGTCGAAGTCCCACATTTATGCTTGCAACACTGCGTTATAGAGGACTTTAAGGCTCACCCTCGCTGGAGAAGATCCATCTCATCTTTAGAGCTGGATGAGATTCTCGAACAGCACACCACTAGGTTGTTTGGGGAGGCCAGGCGATTAGATCTGAACACTGTGCCTGAAGGTGTCTCTGTAGATGTGTTCGGGGCTTTGGCTATTGTTACTATAAATTTGATGCAGTGTGACACATACCATTGAAAATATAATATATTCAGACACTTATGACTTTAAAGCTCAGGCCATCGTCTTCATCGTAGACAAACCTTAACGTTCAGATTGTATGAACGGTAGTAAGTAGTTATCGAGCAAGTCGTCCTGAGGGGGCTCGTTCAGGTTCGAGGAGGGTGATCACAATGATGGGCTCATTTAAAGCTTTCTGGTATGGTTAGCCCATCAGATTTTTTCAGACAGGATGTCTGTGTAATGAGTGATAAAACCCAGTGGAAAACATGGTCATTGATTTCCCGCATGCGTCTTGGGTTAGTTCTGCTTTTCGTCCCCATATTAATTCTCGGGGCCATTTATTACTATCATATGACCGTCACTCTGCAACGTGATTTACAGCAACAGTTAGTATCCAAGAATGATCAACTTCATAATGTTTTGATTAAGCCATATATTGATACCCTCACAACACAGTTTGAGCTTATCTATCGCAATGTTGATTATAAAGACTTTATAGATAACAAGATCAAACATCAGTCTGAATACTTAAAGGACTGGCGGCGTTATCAGGAAACTGCTGGGCTACAATACATCTATGTTGGCACAGAGCATCGACAATTGCTTGTTCATCCTGAATGGCAACCAGACTCAAATTTTAACCCACGCATAAGGCCATGGTATCAACTTGCCGTTAAAAATAAAGGCAAGATGGTTTGGACTGAACCATATTATGACTACATTTACGGAACGCTATCCCTCTCATTAGCTAAAACAATTGAAGACCCGACAGGGAAGTTAGTTGGTGTCTTTTCAATTGATACATTACTTCAACCTATATCAAAGTGGCTTAATTATAAGCAAGATGCTGGGTATCAGATGTTGGTGAATGGGGCTGGTAAGATGCTAGTTCATCCTGATAAAGAACTAATGTTTACTCCCATGAAAGATATGACCTGGCTTTCAAAGTTCACAAAAGAAAAAGGCGTATTCCATGATAAAGAATCTGGGATGTTTGTGGCATATAACAAAGTCGATGGTCAAGACTGGATCTTGGTTAGTGTTGTTCCAGAATCTACATTACAAGGTGTCATTGAGAGTGTGTCGCTTAATGTTCAAGGTGTCATCGCGCTAACATGCATCCTTTATTTGTTACTCGCATTGTCATGGTCTCGTTATTTTCAACGCATGCTCAATGAGCTATACAATGTTATAAGGTCAAGTCGTAACAATTCATTAAAATCACCTAAGAATAGAATGGTTGAGTTATCACATGTGTATGACGAAGTGGCAAAATCGACACATGAATTATCAGAAGCTCGCTTACAGGCTAATGTTGACCAACTGACAGGTTTATACAACCGTAGATTTTTTGACATAAAGCTTTCTCAGCTATTAAAAAAGCAAGAGCCATTTTATTTAGCACTGTTAGATTTAGATGACTTTAAAAAAGTGAACGATACGTTCGGACACCAAACTGGTGACTCTGTATTAAAAAGAGTAGCGAAACTTGGCAATTCAATTTTTTATGAGCATGGCTGGTTCTGTCGATATGGTGGAGAAGAATTAGCTGTATTGTTTGAAGTGGGCTCTGGGAACTTGGCGATATCTTTACTGGAGGCATTAAGGCATGGTGTTGAGCATCTGGACTGGCGTGAAGATGCTCTTCGAGTAACACTCAGTGGTGGGGTTGCTGTTAGTAAAAAAGATATTAGTGCAAAAGAGCTTATAAATGCAGCTGACATTCAGGTTTACAACGCTAAACGCGATGGTAAGAATCGAATTTACGAGTGCATATCAATAACTACTCTTCATGACACCATGTAGCGTGAATCCCATATGATTGATATATATGCAAGAAATAAATTGAAGTTTTACTATTCAGTGCCTTAGGCACTAATTTAACCAGTTATTGTAAGGGTATCTCCTTCGATAGAATTCGTTATTAGATTGTTATGACCTTCAATTATGAGTGTTTATTGATGAAATAATAGCCGTGGGTGTACAAAACTGGTTTATCTTCGCTGCGTAGCAGCGGAATAATGGTGAGCGGCTTAAATTTCATTGAAGCTCTCATAATTAGTAAATGGACAGTTTTCCGAATTTTTCAAGTGGGGTAAATGAAATAAATTTCAAAAAATGATGAGATTGGTTGTTTTTGAAGCATTCTGTGGGGATTCGCCTATCAGAACCCTCGATTTAGTTGCACACCCCATGCTGAATCCGTCCCACCAAATTCACAACAGCCTGAACCCCCATCGGTGTATTCAGCAATGTGGCTGGAGCCACGCCACCGAGGCCCCAGGCTGGTCTGTTTAGCCATGACAACGCCTTGGCAGTATCGTTCTTGTTGAGGGATAGTGCCGCATTGAGGGCCTGTACAACGCCGTATACCCTGGCACCCTGAGAGATTGATAGGGGAGCCCCAATCCTCAGCTTGCGAGCAACAGTGTGGCGGCTAATGCCTGCTAAGCGGCATATCAAACCTATGTCTGCACTCATCAATTCAGCCAGTCGATGAATGATGCCAGGAGCAACGCCAGCCACGATCCATAGATGTGCTCCTAGTGGGTCACGAGGAATACCAAGACCTTCTAGGAGACGGTTCGGAGTAACTGCGTCACTACTAGGATGATAGGTTGCATAGGGCATCATGTAGCACTCCTCATTGTACAAACACGACCTCTCATGAGCTATCCTACCCCAAACTGTCGTTTTGAGTGGAAAATTAACAACCAAATGCCCCTGCATTGAGGAGGGCTGATGACCGAGTTGGTCTGTACTGAACCAGGTTTAGGCATTGAGCTGGGGACTACTTTTCAGGTTCTATCGGAGAACGGCTCTGAATGGGAAATCCTGTTGGGGAATGAATACCGCAGGATCAACAAACGCAGCGGGCGCGTTACAGGTTGGAAAACACCTCCAAAATTTGAGTGCAAAGGCATCCAAAAATAACATATCAAATAAGTGCTCAATGCTGGTTATGCCAGTAATAATGTTGACTAGCGGCTTCACCTTTCATAGAATCAAGGCACAGGGAGATTCGCTACCCTAAGTGCGAAGTTGAAACAAGGGAGAGTCGCTACCCTGAGTGCGAAGTTGAAAAAATGCTGAAACCCTGCCTCGTTGCGGGGTTTTTTGCTTTCTGGAGACATGGATGTGTAGTGGCCTAGTCATCCAAGACTTCCTCTTAAGTTAAGAGGGGCGAAGTGTCTGGATCCTCAAGGGGCAAATCTAAAATTTCTTATCATCGACTCATTCTGTGAGCCAATGATATTGTCCTATCGGCTCATTTCGTGAGCCGAACAAGATCCTTCATCGGCTCATCTGGTGAGGTGGTCTCAACGCTCACTACCACTTGGATTTAATTTTTAGCTACATATTTTCATAGCAGATTGGAGCTAGGCCAATAAGTAGATCCAAACGCAATTTAGCTCAGGATTTTTAAATGATGCTTTTTCGAATCATCTTGGTGCCAAAAACAGTGGAGCTGATGCTGGGATTGAGAGATAATTTTCCTGATATAAAAATGTGATACATGAGGATAAAAATGAACGATTTTTTGAAAATACTGATGAATATTCGTAGTCTGCGAGCTGCATTGCGCGAGCTCTCTTTCGAGCAGCTGGTCGAAATCAGAGAAAAATTCGAAGAGATTTTTGCTGAGCGTGAGCAGCAAGAGAGCAAATTGAGAGAAGAGTCCGCTGAACGCCTGCAAAAACTGGCTGAGTTTACCGAGCTGCTGAAACAAGCGGGCATAGATCCGAGTGAGCTTGTTGGTACTGCAACCACTGCAAAAGCAGAGGGTACAGTAAAGAGCAAGCGCGCTCCTCGTCCTGCAAAATACAAATACACCGAAGACGGTCAGGAGAAAACCTGGACTGGCCAAGGTCGCATGCCCAAGACCATCGCAGAAGCAGTGGCTAATGGTCGTGCATTGGAAGAGTTTTTGATCTAGTGCTGAGAGCCCATGCCAGCTCGGCGTGGGCCTTTAATTCTATCTGTAGTAGGAGCACCGTATGGGGAGGACATTGGAGGATATGATTTCATCCGAATCACCCGAGGTTGTCCAGAGAGCCAAGGCTCTGGCCGAAGAGCAACTGGTACGTCTCAGTGTGACCAAACTGCTTTCAAATCTCGGGCCTGGTGATGTTCCTACAATAGATCCCGATGTTCTCGATAGTTTGTTATCACTCAAAAGATTAGTTGAGAGCCATGACTGTCGGTTAAGTCTATTCGTTCATATGCCTGACGGCACACATCATGGCGTCAACATTTAACTAAATAGCGTCATTGGTACGTTAATCGCAGATTTTATCTACCAAATAAAAATAACACCCCATGGCGATGCTTTTTCAAACTCCCTCGGTGTGCAAGCGGATCTGATAGCGTGTATTGCGTCCGCCACCAGGTAATTTCTCAATGCACCCCCTACCCACCAATTCGGCCAGATGGCGTGTAGCCGTCGCCTTGCTGACTCCGGCGACTTTTTGATATTGGCTGGCGTTGATGCCATTTTCAAAACCTTGTTGGCCGCCATCCAATAAACGGTTAATAACCTTGGTTTGCTCTGGACTCAGACCATCATGACAGTGCTGCAACCAGAAATGTTTTTTGGCAAGAGAACGGTCAATAACCTGTAACGCCAGCTCTATGGAGTAATCCAGTGTGTCGAGGAACCAACATAGCCAGGAGGTAATATCCAGCGTGCCCTTCTGTGTTGACTCAAGCGCTCGATAGTAGTCACCCCGCAGTTCTAGAATGGCAACTGACATGGCATACAGCTGGATGCTGTGGCTGTCAGCCTGTGACAGCGCGAGATCGGTCAGTGCCCGCGCTAACCGCCCATTGCCATCATCAACGGGATGCAGGGTCAGAAACCAGAGATGGCTGATTGCCGCACGAAGGAGGGGATCCATCGTGGGGTCATGCCGAGTCTGGTTAAACCAGGGGATGAACTCGGCCAGTTGATCGTCCAGAGTTGCTCTGGGTGGTGCCTCAAAATGCACTGTGGGGCGATCAACACGCCCAGAGACAACCTGCATCGGCTCATCTCCTCGCAACTGCCCTACGTTCAGTCGCTGCACCGACCATTCGTTGGCGGGGAACAGCCAACGATGCCATTGGTAAAGTCGTTCAATTGTCAGTGGTTGTTCATGGTTGTCGATGGCATCCAGCATCATGGCCGCGAGCCCCTCTGAGCGCTCCGATACTGGATAGGACTGAGTTTGTGAACCTCCTAACCGCCTATCCAGAGAGGAACGCACGGATTGTGCATTGAGGCGTTCGCCTTCGATAGCGGATGAGGCGATGATGTTAGCAAGTAACATATCTAACGTTTGGTCGGGGTTCCCCAACCTGGAATGACTACCTAGTAAAATTCCCAGCCTGCGTTGAACACGCCGTAATCTGGGCAATATCTCGCTATCCCGCCAACGAAAATGGGGCCAGTCAGCTTGTTGCCAAATCCAAAATGGTTCCATTATTTCCTCATCCAACGTGCTAGGGTCTCAATAATGAGCCGACCCTGCCCATCATTCAGCTCAATGTTTGAGCCGAATATAACACATGCAGCAGAACAGCAGAGCTGGTAATGAGGATGGAGATACAGGCTGAAAATCTCAGACCGGAGCTAATGAAAAACTGGATGTATTGCTGCTGTGTGGCGCTACAGCAACCAGTAGATAGACAAGGCGGGAGCTCGTTTTCGTTTCTAATGGTTCTTGTGAGCTTGCAGCTTGCGCTGCATGAAGCCACCCCCAAGAAGATGCCATTAGGTCTACTCATTCATATACCTGACGATACTCACTAATATTGAGATGCCAGTCTAAGCCACCAGAAGAGAAGGATAGAACCACCGAGTAGATTGCCTGCCAGGTATTTCCAAGAGCGATCTGACAAGAACAAAATCGCCCCCAGTATCGTTATCAAACCCCAGAGATAGGGCATGAGCAGTACATATAGGCCAGTCAGTGAGTATTCATCATTAAACCAGTCATAGACAGGCTGAATGAACAGGATCGATGCATTCAAGAGGTGATAGAGCATGAACAACACGAATACCCATGTTCTCTCTGTCTTCACTGCTGCGCTCACTTTAGTTCCCCTTGGAATGGATAGCTGAGTTCAATGACGGTCAAAAATGGCTTGTAGGCAAAGCGTTTGTAGTGTTGAAGAACAAACCAGCTTCTGAAACCGGACGCTAGGCCGTATAGCTGGCCTCTTCTGGCTACATACATATTTACACATTTCGATGTAAATTGAGAGTATATTCATAGAAACTACAAAAGCACTTGATTAAAATAGATGGATGTAAGTGCATTCATGTTTTCATTCTAGCAAAAAGTCTTGAGTAAAATTAGAGGCGTTATTTGCATAATACATGAAACTATAAAAATAGTTCTTATATGTTTTACAATCAGCTATACCCATGCTACTATTCACTGTGTATTTATACAGCTCTCGCTTGTTGAGTAATTCATCTTTTTAGAAAGATATATGTCCGAGGTTAAAATTATGAGTAAAATGAAGAAGGCTATAAGTGTTCTTTTCTTTTCCATAGAGGCCAAAGACTCTTTTTTTAATGATTTCATTTCGAATGTGATTGCGAATGTGGACAACGCCCTTCCTACAAGGGTATTCAATGTTAGGGATAAAAAGTATCTGCTTAAAACATCCATGCTCCCAGGCTCATCAGGAAGGGATGAATATTTTATAACTGTAGTAAGAGAGAGAAACACTTGGCAAGTTAAAGCAAGTAGAGATGGTAAAATTTCAGGCACTGCATCAAACCAGGGTATAATTGGTGACCCGTATTTTTTCTTTATCGCCCCAAAGGCAAAAATTCTACTTGGATTTACGTCTGGCCCTAATGGCAGCCTAAAGGGGGTCGGAAAGGCTTTATTAGAGCAGTTCAATTATGACCGAGGAAATAGTATAAGGCTGAATTTCATTCCAAAGGAGAAAGAGTTCTCCACACTGAAGGAGTTACCTGAATATAGCAGTCTTCACTTCAAAATAAATTCCTCATCATTATCCGATGTGCCTGATGACGCCCCAAAACTTATCAGAGATTTAAGTTCTGCTCCTTATATCGAGAGCAATATGCAGTTGGCATTAGACCTTGTGTTTGATGAGTCATCAAATTCTGCCTTTTCAAAGGATAACTTGCTTGAGATTGTCAGCTATCTATCCGAGCATGATGGATGTACCGTACTAAAAGTTAAAGGTGTCAGTAGCGATGGCTCCCCAATAAGCTTAGACTTTGGAAACGCATTTTATAACTACCGGACAGAAATTCAAACACGACAAAAATTTATTGATGAAGAATCATCAATAAAAGTGTTAGATGCCGCCATGCTCGACTATCGAAAGTCATTCAGAAGCTAGCAACTTAAGTAATTCCTTCTTTATTATTGGATGAATGGTTGACATCTGGTTAGTATGATAAAGCTCTAGAAGAGCATTCGCTGAATGTAACTCAATATCTCTTGGAAGCACTTGATGAATTTCAATTGCCGCCTCTCTAGATAAACCAAAGTTAATTAGACTTATTATTCTGTCATCACTGGCACCGACCTCTATGAATGAGTGAAGTTTTACGCTTGATAAGTCTACCCCTTTCTTCAACAATACTGTTGAAAGCAATACTTGATAGCAGCGTAGTGCATTTGAAAGACGAAAGGTTATGTCGTTATTGATAACCCTTATTACATTTCTAACTGATGTGTTAACGCTCGTTGCTTGCTCTATATTGGCTCTATTCCAATTGATTTGTTCTGTTATAATATCCTTTAATCTTTTTCCCTTAATCCACTTCTTTGTTATTAGGCATATATAATCGAGTGGATAGTTTTCAGTTGGGATGTAGATGCCAAACTGCTGTAGTTTACTGCTAACCCTAAGTAATGTTTCATATAACTCTGCTGATTTTGGATGCGGTAAAATCCAGTCATCATAAGACGACAATGCGTTTAGATAATCAAATAGCTTATTTTGTTGAATATAGCCAACAGTAGGGCTAGCCTCAAGCGTAAATGGAGTGATTCGTAACTTACCATACGCCATCTTGATCTCTCGCTCAAGAAGGGATAAATCTTGCCGACTTAACTGAAGTTCATTAGCACTGAATGTTTTATCCAATTCATCCCGAGCATACTCTTTGATTAGTTTATTAGATATCATGTAGTAACGATATTGGTTTTCTTCATCATGAGGATACCTACCCTGAAGAGCGCTAATGACATTAGATAAGTCTTCGTTCAGAGTTTTAAAATATGTTGGTATCTTTTCCTCTTTGCCTTGCTCATCATCAAAATAATCGTCAAACTGCCAAACGTCAGGCTGAACCATAAATACATTGCCAGAAAAGTGTTGCAGCATTCTTCCTGCTCGGCCCGTGATATTGTTAATTTTTACATCTTCAACTCGCTCTGATTTCTGATTCATTATTGGCTGTATTGGATTCTTCATGAAAAGATTTTTAGCTGGCAGATTAACACCCTCAGCAAGGGTACTCGTACATGCTATATATTTTATATGATCATCTTTAGCTAGGTTCTCTACCATAATTCGAATAGAGCTAGGTAATGGGCCATAGTGAAACGCAACCCCCTTCCTTAGATTATTAGCAAGTGAAAAGTCACTATGAATAAACTTTTCTACGTAGTCAGCAGCCTCACTCAACAATTCATTATCAAGATTTTGAGGAATCAGTTTGGCAATGTCATCTGCAATTTTCTCACAATCAGCAGTTCTGCTTCTGTATATTATATTGCTATGTCCATGCCCCAACTTAAATACAATATCCGCCAAGTTTTTATCCTTGAATCCTTTGGGTATTGTTTTAACATTATTTGAATTATGCCTAGATATAACTAAAGACTTCCCCTTCGGCATAACCGATATTAAAATCTTCGACACTGGTGAGTGGTTTGTTATTTCTTTTTTGAATTCAATCTCTCCAAATATTGTAGAAAATGCATCTTGGTAGTTTTCAGCTGGCATGCTGATGATTACTTGGGGGAAGCTATCTTCAAGCAACCTCTCTATCGCAAGGTGGAGTAGTACCCCCCTGCTTTTATCTGAGATATTGTGTGCTTCATCTATAAATAGATAGTTGAAATATATATCACCACGCTGTAGAAGCTCATATAGCCTTTCTTGAGTCATGACAAAGAAAGTCTTGCTCCCAAAATCACCTTCTTTAGGTACGGAACAGATTTCAATATCGTTCTCTACATTGTTATCTTGGGCTAATTTATAAAGTTTCCCAGCAACTTCCGAAATCAATGCCCTAGTCGGTACGACTATAGCTGCAAATGCGCCATCAGACTCAGCGAGCCTCTTTAATAGATAGCTCAGAATAATATGAGTCTTACCAGCAGATGTTGGTGCAACAGTTAATCTATCTTCATCTGAAGATAGATTAACCCATAAAGAGCGCTGATAGTCAGTTAAAGGAAAATCGAGGTCGTCGACAGTATTCAAACGCTCTCTGAAATCCATTTGAGCCTCTGAATAAAAGTTGTATGAAAAATTCACACTAGGATATCTTTTACTCAAGAGCTTGATATTCGGAAAATCCCCAGCGTTAGTGAACATATTTCGTGCGATGGGGACTAAGTCTGGATACTGGTCGGCACAAATATCTAATAAAATTGAAAGTATAATTGCACCTTCATTTCTTATTTTTTCGTCACTAGACTTATAGAATACTTGAGCTGATGTTATAAGTTTTTTTACTTCCTCTCTTTCTACGAGTTCGGTAGTTCCTGTTAACCATAAAACATATGATCCGAACAAACTATTGCTTGCCTCTATATATCCATTACTTCCTTTTATTTTAGCTGCAAGCTTAGTAGAGAAGTCACTCATTTTTTTATCCCGAGATATGCTTTAAAATCATCGACCAATACATCGACACAAGAAAATGGAAGCATGATTAATGCTACCTCTTCTATGTTCGAGCCATGATGCTCAACTTGATGATAAAAATCACCAATATAGGCAAGAGCCAGCTCACTATATTTTACAACAAAATCATCCTCTGTAACCGCTTGACCAATGATCTCCGGCTCAGCAAATCCAATGAAGCAGGGGGAGTGAATAAGTTCTGAAATGTCATTTTCAGAGAACGGATCTAGCAGATTTAGAAGCTTTTCTTCTAGTTCAGAATCTATATTAGGAAAGTCCATGTAACTTTCCAATAAGTCAAACTCATCACTATATTTATCTTTGGCAGTCTTTATAGATTTAGCTGCCTCTGATGCTGCACTTTTAAAACTTTTATAAAGCTTTGACTCACCTAGATATAATCTGAATTCGCCATTTATATACTGGCCATGTACGGCATCAGCACCGAAAACTGGCATTCTAGGATTTGTTTTTAAGGATATCTTACTTAGTATCTTTGGTGCTTTAAAGTAAACATCCAAAAGAGTAAACAGGATTAGCTCTCCTAATTCACCTTTTGCTGTTTTCTGGCTTATTTTTCTTATCGCACGATCAAATAATCGCTTTGCGCTATTTGTGTCCTCAATACCAAGCTTCCTCTCAATTTCACGACAAGAAAACACAAAATTATATAATATGCCATTTTTTATTTTTTCAAAAAACTCGTCATGACTACTAACACCATTTTTAATTGGTAGGTAGACTAATAATGTTTTAACTTTTCGCCCATCACTCAGAACATGCGTTACATTTACTTGTTTTAAAATATTTTTTATTTCTTGATGGTTTTTTAATTGTGGTTGAAGGTAAGCTTCCATAACAGTGCCTATCAGCCAGTGATAGAAAAGATACTACCAAGATTGCTATGATTTTCAAACGAATATCGAGATATATATAGATGTAGTCTGGTCTTTGATACCGTGCGTTCTACAGGTTGTTTGAATACGTTGGGTGTATAAGAAAGACGAGGTGGTTTAGAGAAAACTATGGAGTGATTATCATGGCTACAATGTTCTTCTTGGATGCTTCATTAGGGAAGTAAGTCCCTAATGTCACACCCCAGTACCCTAGCAAGGCAATAAGCTTTCTCCAGGGTGATATTGACCTCACCACGTTCAATCCTTCCTACATAGCTTCTATCAATCTCGGCAACGTGTGCGAGTGCATCTTGTGATACGCCCAATTGAAGCCGTCTTTCACGTACCGCATCACCAAACTTTTTTGCTAAATCTTGCATGTCTCGCCTCTCTCTGGCGAGCACTATCTCTGGTTGTCTGACTTACAGCCACGGACTATAATCCGCAACTTGATTTTAATTTCCACTAATTATTGTCGTTCGAGACTGAGGATTACTTATGGGCTCCCAGACTGTGTGGCTACCAACCGCACTCTACACCGCACTAATTCGATTGCAGTTGGACGATTTCACTGCGACTGGGTGCGTAAGTGCTGTTTTTGGTGCCAAGGCTGAACCGAAGGTACATAGGAAGCGTTATAGCATTATTTATTTGAATCTCATCAAGCTAGTCCGTTTGGGGCTCCTAAAGAGAAAGCACGTTGATGATGGGAAGCGCTTTTCTCATTTCATCAAGACTCCCAAGTTCGATGAAGTGCATTTCAAGGAGGAATTTATTGGGCCGAGTGCGCATGTAACGGAATCAGGTAAGGAGCGTGAGCCGGAAACGTATGAATCCGTTCTGGAAGGACTGATCGCGAGAGCACAGCACTACCGTAAGGGGTTGCAGGAATGTGATTCAATGCTCGCTGAGTACCAGGAGTTAAAAGCGGACTTCTCCATATTGGATCCAGCGATTGACAGGGCCATCAACAATACCGTTGCAGAGAGTCGCGATTTGCGGGGCAGGCTGGAAGCCGTGGAGAGGCTTTTGAGGGGGTTAATTGCGTTTAGAAGCGCCTCTTGATGTAATCGTTCAGCGTCAGGGGATTGATGCACACAGTTCGGAGGGAATGGGGTAATCCGTTTTCTCGATGCGGGCTCGGACAATGGTATGCAGTCACTCTTGGGGGCAACGTCCCAGTCAAGTCAGGCCACACACTACGTGTGGCCTGACTCAAGTGTGCATACAATAATGCATAAACCCAAACGGCCCGCTGCTTGCCTTAATGGTAAAGCGTTATCGTCAGCTCATTGGCATAGCTATTAGAAGTATGCATTTATGGGGTTCGCACCAACTATTGCACTTAGAGCAATAGTATTTGGCGCCATGGTGTGACATCAAGATGCTGATTTTTAAGTTGTTATAAAAAAATAAAACCTCTAAAAATCACACCTATAGTACATAATGGTTCGACTCCAGTCGGGAGCGCCATATAAAACAAGGGATTAGCATCTTCACGATGCTAACCCCTTGGTCGTTTTTGGCGACAATGAATCCGACCATCCAACCGTAATTACCCTCTCCTTTCTGCGTTCAGAGCATGCGCTCTCTGATAGACTGCTTCTCTTTGGCTTGTCTTTGAGGCCAAGCCCTGTTTCATCTTGCAAAGGAGTGTTGGATGTCCGGATGTTCCTGGTGGGATAGATCCACCGGTTTTGCCTTGCTGACCATTGTGCTGTGGGCCTCGCTGGCGGCGCTGACGTCACGGGTCACCAGCGTGTCACCACTGGTGCTGGTCGGGCTGGTGCTGTTTTTCTGCGGGGTCGGGGCCTTGCCGTTCTGGCGCCAGTGGCGTGCTCGCCCTATTACCTGGCTGGTGACGGTTGCGGCATTGCTGCTCTACCATCTGCTGCTCTTTATGAGTTTTCGCCATGCCCCGGTGCTCGAGGCCAACCTCATCAACTACCTCTGGCCGCTCTGCATCATTCTGTTCACCCCGCTGTTGTTGCCCAGCCATCCACTCCATGCCCGTCACCTGCTGGCTGGCGCCTTTGGTCTGGCGGGTTCCATGCTGGTGATGGTCAATGGCGAGCTGCAACTGCAACAGACCTATCTGCCGGGATACCTGTTGGCGCTCGGTGCAGCTGTCGTCTGGGGGGCCTATTCGGTGCTATCACGCCGTCTGCCACCAGCCCCTGCCGTGGTCACTGCGGCAGCCTGCCTGCCCGCAGGTTTGCTGGCGCTGCTGCTCGCTCGTCTGCTCGAAGGGCCTCTGCCGCTCGCACAGATCCCCACCAGTGACTGGAGTCTCATAATCGGGCTGGCGCTGGGCCCGATGGGGGCGGCCTTTGTGACCTGGTATCTGGCACTGCGAAACGGCGATCCACGCCGGATCGGTGCCCTTGCCTACCTGACACCGCTGCTGAGCACCTTGCTGCTGGTGTTGCTCAATGGAGAAGCACTGACCTCGCGCCATCTGCTGGCCGGTGCACTTATCATGGGAGGCGCCCTGCTCGGTATGCTTGGCCAACGCAACCGTGCTCAGGTATCCCCAGCCAGTTAAGCTGGCAAGATAGGGTTACCTGACCATGCTGTCATAAAAACGCCATCATCCCTGTTTAGGCTCGGGCCACGCTCCCCCATGGTCTGTGCTGACAGGAATTACCCCGTGAAAATCGCCCATTACGCCACCCTATCCTCCCTTGTTTTGTTACTGGTTGCGGGAGGACAGGCGCTGGCCCTCTACCACGGCTGGCAGCAGCTTGCCCATACCAATCAGGCCCAGCATCAGCACGAGACGCTGCAACAACTGGTGACAGTGAGCCTGCAAAACAGCCTGCGTGACTACCTCAACAGCGGCGATCCGCAACAACTGACAGCTGCGGAGAAGATCCGTCAGCAAGCGCTCTCCTCGCTGGCCGCTCAGGATGATACCGTGGCGGCCCCGCTCAGGCAGCAACTCGAGCAGATGGCGCAGCGCATCGCGCACGACTATCAGGCCGCAGGCAAGCTCTCGGGCAACAGCCAGCTGCTACTGCAAAATGCGGAGAGTGAGCTGGGCAGCCAGGCCATGGCGCTGATCCGCTATGGGGAGCAAGGCGCCAGCACGGAACAATCTGCCGCAGCACAGCAATATCGCCGCGGTGCAACCGAGATCCTGGCGAGCCTGCCGCGCCTCGCCCATTTGCGCCAAAGTTATATGGAACAGGGCAATGAGAAGCTGCTCGAAGGGATCCGCTTCGAGCTGGAGGCACTGCAAAAACAGGCCCAAGCGCTGCAAGCCTTACCGCTGCTCGGCCTGTATGAAGAGGCGCCCGCCGATGAGTTCACGCTGGGGGAGCCGGTACGCAAGGAGCTGGGAGATCAACCGCGCAGCGAATTACGCTCGCTGCTGGGCCGCTATCCACAGGAGCTGGCCAACAGCCGTGCGGCGCTGCAACAGCGACAGGCTGGCCGCCAGACCGTGCAGCAAGACATCATGGCGATGTTGCAAGCGACCAGACAGATGGGGGAACAACTTGCCCGCGAACGGCAAGCCTTCAATCAGGAGCTGGCCACCATCCTCGGCACGCTGGCGCTCTGTCTGGTGATAGTCGCCCTGCTGTTTGCGCTGGTGCAACGACGTTGGCTGCTCACCCCCTTGTTGCGACTGCGTGGAGCTTTTATGCAACTCGATCAGACGGGGCAGGCCGAGCCGTTGCCTACCGGGCGCGATCGCAACGAGCTGGCCGATATTGTTGCCAGCTACAATCGGCTGATCGGTCGTCTGCAACTGGACCAACAGCAAAAAGAGGGGCAGCTGTCAGCGGTATCCCTCAGTCTGCAAGGGATGGTCAGTCAGGTTGACGAGATCCACCACAGCACCCGCACCACCGAACAGGTGGTCGACGAGAGCGGCCAGATGATGGATGAGCTGAACCAGCTGGCCGGAGAGGTCCATCAGGTCGCCGCCGACATCGCCCTGCATGCCCACCATAACGAACAGGCGATGAGCCAGAGCGAAGATCTGGTGGGGAGCATGCTACACGCCACTCATCAGACCGGACTGGCGATTGACGAAAGCGATGAGGCGCTGCAAGCCCTCACCCGCTCGGTTGCCGATGTGACGGCCATTGTCGATGTGATCGGTCATATCGCTCAGCAGACCAACTTGCTGGCCCTCAACGCCGCCATCGAAGCGGCCCGCGCAGGGGAACAGGGACGGGGCTTTGCGGTGGTCGCCGATGAAGTACGCCACCTCTCGGCCAATACCCAGCAATCCCTCAACCAGATCACCGATATTCTGGGGCGCCTGACCCAATCCGGCGAACAACTTGGCACTGTACTGAACCGGATCACCAGCGAATCAAGCCGCCAGCGGGCGCAGGCGGAACAACTGCGCCAGACTACCCAGGCAGTGCGGGAGATCGCCCGCAACACCGCAGTGATCGCCCTGCAGGGCGCCGACAACGCCAAAAGTCAGGAACACAAGCTGGCCAGTTTTGCCGATCTGATCGCCCGTATCCATCAGCATGCCCGTCAGGTGAGTCAGCTCTCGGTGCAGGTCTCCTCCCATATCCACCATCAGGCGCAGCAGATCCCCCGCATCCTCGGCCAGCAAGGCTGAACCCTATTCGCCCCAAATCTTTGCCAGCTCACTTTCCCTCGACCAGAGGGAAAGTTTTTTTGTAGCACAAAATTATCTGTTATCGGCAGGTTAACTGACACCTCTTCCCCCGTACCGGATGAAAACCCGCACTGGCGCTGGCTGCGGCCTCAAGAAAACGCTCTCATCACCGTGATACCTGCCATGAGGCTGTTTACGACCTTGCCCATGATTATTTGCACTCGGTCATACTTTTGAAACGTTGAGGGAACTTTTCATTGATATTTCGCACCGCGAACGTACTCTTGGGGTTGTCCGATAGCCAAGAATCGGAACATAAAAAAACAACATGTGATGATCAGGACTGCCAACTACAGATGTGCCAAGACATCCGGGTTTGCAGGTAGCCAAGACAAGATTTTTTGCCCTTCGGGGTTTTGATTGCAATGCCAATACCGAGCGGTAGGCCCGATGCCAACTGCCGGAAAAAAAGCTAAGTCCATAAAATCAGGAGCAATAAAAATGGAAAAAGTGATCTTCAAGCGCGCCGCTTTGAGTGCCGCTGTGGTAGCCGCTCTGGTCGCCCCCGGTATGGCGTTGGCAGCTCAGGATATGATGAGCCCGGAATACGGCCAGTCCTATGAAACCTTCGTTAAAGACTCCAAACTGACCGGCGGTCTGTTCTACTTCCAGCGTGATCGTCAGCGCATCGATGGTGACCCGACTGCAGCCAAGAAAGAAGGCAAATACCAGTCCAATCTGAGCCATTCCACCGTTCAAGCCGCTCTTAACTTCAACTCCGGTTATGCCTGGGACACCGTAGGTCTGGATCTGGGCGGCTTCGGTGCCTATGACCTGGCCGTTACCGAAAATCACCCGGTCAACCAGGAAAACGAATTCTCCTTCGCTGGCCGCTCTTGGGGCAACAACGCCAAAGATGGCTCCCCTGAAGGTGGTTTCAGCCTCTCCAACGCAGCGATGAAGCTGAAATTCCTGGACGGCGGCATCACTGCCAAGGGTGGTTATACCCAGCTGTATGTCCCTGGCCAAATCGGTGTTAACTGGTCTTATCAGCCGGGTACCTATCGTGGTGGTCAAGTTGAAGGTAACTTCGGTGGCCTCTACCTGACCTACGCCATCGCTGACGAGTACAAGGCCCCCTGGTACAAAGAGACTCAGGTCTTCTCCCGTGCCAAAGCGTGGATGGATCCGTTCGCTGACGAAAACGTCATCGACTACATCCACGGTATCGCAGCCCGTTACACCTTCGAAAATGGCACTGCAGTGACCGGTTCTTTCGGTCAGTCCGAAGGCTACATGGACAGCTACCACTTCAAACTGGCTCACAAGTTTGACGTACTGGGCGGCCTCTCCACCAGCTACCAGTTCTACGGTTCCGAGACCGAGACCTACACCAAGGGCGCTTCCCAGATCGAGACTTATGACGGTCTGGCATGGCAACAAGCTCTGACAGCTGCCTGGGGCATGGGCCCGTACGGCTTCCGTCTGGAAGGTCTGTGGACCAAGGCTGAAGGTGCGGAAGGCAACTACCTGCCCCGTCTGACCCGTGGCTACGCCAACTCCCAGGGTGCCAACGAAATTTGGTGGGACTCCCGCTCTGACTGGAACGCCAACAACGAGAAAGCGCTGTTCTTCGGCGTGACCCGTTCTCTGGATGACCTGGTTGGTGCGCCTGGCTGGTCCGTCGGTGTATCCGGTGCTTACGGTTGGGATATCGAAACCGGTCAAGGCAAGAAAGCAGCCAACGGTGAAGATACCGAATGGGCAGCCAACTTCGATGTCACCTATACCGTGCAGGATGGCAAGCTGAAAGGCACCCTGTTCAAACTGCACTACACCGACTACAACAACGACATCAGCCAGGGCGGCGGTTGGACCGATTACCCCAACATCTTCGCCTCCGAGCACGACGTCAAGTTCCACATCATCATGCCGCTTACCTTCATGTAATCAGGCAATACGATGTCAGCAAACCGGGTCACTTGGCCCGGTTTTCTTTTTGCCGGTTGGCAAGCTAACATGCGAGCCGGATAAGAATTTTACCCGCTCACCTACCCACACGCTTTTGTCAGCAGTCACAAGGACGCCATCATGCCCCGTTTTGTTCTGATCACCGGTTGTTCCAGCGGTATTGGCCTCGCCGCCGCACAGGCGCTGGGGCAGCACGGTTTTACCGTGATCGCCTCGGCACGCAAGGCGGAAGATGTGGCCCGTTTGCAGCAACAGGGATTGCTGGCGGTACAGCTGGATCTGGCGGACCCTGCTTCCATCGAGCTGGGTGCCAGTGCGGCGCTCCATCTGGCGGGCGGGCGCCTCTATGGCCTGTTCAACAATGGCGCTTATGGCCAACCCGGGGCGCTGGAAGATCTGCCCACCGAGGCGCTCAGGGAACAATTCAATACCAACCTGTTTGGCTGGCACCATCTGATCCGTCAGGTGCTGCCGCCGATGCTGGAGGCCAAAGAGGGGAGGATAGTGCAGAACAGCTCGGTTCTGGGGCTGGTTGCCATGAAGTATCGCGGCGCCTACAACGCCAGCAAGTTTGCGCTGGAAGGTTATAGCGACACTCTGCGCCTTGAACTGGCGGGTAGCGGGGTACATATCAGCCTGATTGAACCGGGCCCCATCGATACCCGTTTTCGTGCCAATGCCCGCAGCGCCTTCTTGCGGCACATCGATCCGGCCCAGAGCCGTCATCAGTCGGCCTACCGCCAGACCCTGACGCGGCTGGAAAAAGAGGGGGCCACCAGCGGCTTTACCCTCCCGAGCGAAGCCTGCCTACCGCCGCTGCTCCATGCGCTGACCCACGCCCATCCCAAGGCACGCTATCCGGTGACCACTCCAACCCGGCTGTTTGCCTTCCTGCGACGGGTATTGCCCACTCGCTGGCTCGATAAACTGCTGGCCAAATCGGCCTGACCCCTTGATTGGCGCTAAGCATCCGGCCACCCGGGTGGAGTAGCCGGGTAACGACGTCACCCGACCCGCCAACCAGGTTTGTCCCTCTCTTCAATAGTGCTCGCCATTGCTGTAGTAGGCGCTCTTGACCAGAGGGATCACCTGCACCACCACATAGGTCTGCTCCCCCAGCACCCGTTTCAAATGGCGCGTGATAAGGCGCGCGGCGGCGTCCTGCATCTCTTGTGGCCGCTCGAACCAGTGCAGCTCGACAAACGGAAAACCCGTCTCTGGCTCACCGTTGCGTATCCAGCAGCTATCAATCCGCTCCATGGTGACAAACTCCGGCTTGCCGCCGGTCAGCTCGCAAAGCTCGGCCAGCAGCGGGCCGCTCACCTGTTGCAGGGTATCGAGCGTCACGGCGCGAAAACGAAGATGGGGCATGGCAAACCTCTTGGTTATCTGAAATGAGGACTTATCATAGGAGTTATTGTCAGCAAGAGAAGTCACCCGGCGCACATTAAGGATCCCCATGAGATTTCATCGCACCCTCTTTGCCTTCCTGCTCTGCCTGCTGCTACCGCTGCACGCCTTTGCCGATCCCGCCTTCTATCGGGTGAGCAAGGGCAACCAGCAACACTGGTTGCTGGGCTCCATCCATGCGGGCAAGCCAGCCCTCTATCCTCTGCCCGAGCCGGTGGAGCGTGCCTGGCTCCAGAGTCGCGCACTGGTGATGGAGGTGGACATGAACAGCATCACACCGGATCAGTGGCAACAGACCAGCTCCCTCACCCGACTGGTGGATGGCAAACCGCTCAAGGATCATCTGCCTGCCGAGCTCTATCAACGCACCCTGATGGCGGGGGCCCGCTATGGCATCGACGAGGCGACCCTCGCCACCCTGCGCCCATGGTTTGCCGCCATTACCCTGACCCAGGCCGCCATGGCCCGCTCCGACTTCAAGAGTGAACTCGGGATAGACCAGCACTTTGCCACCCGGGCCGCCAAAGAGAGCAAACCGGTGGTGGGCTTTGAGACCCTGCTGGAGCAACTCGGTTATCTGGCCAGCGTGGGTGACAACCAGACCCTGATGCTCGCCAGCACCCTGGATGAGCTGCCGATGCTGGAGACAGGTTTCGCCGCCGTAATGAAAGCGTGGCAGCAGGGAGATGAGGCGACGCTCATCAATCTGCTCAAGGAGGAGATGGCCCCGCCCGCGCTACAAAGCTGGATGAAGCAGACCCTGCTGGCCGAGCGCAACCACAACTGGCTGAAGAAATGGTCCACCCTGCCCAACGAGAGCTTTATCGTGGTAGGCGCCCTGCACCTTTACGGCGAACAGGGGTTGCTGGCGCTTCTGGAGCAGCAAGGGTGGCGCATTACCCCGCTCACCACACCGGGCCCGGTGCAGGCTCGGTAGCAAGGAGTCCAGTGAGAACGATCACAGAACGCGCTGGTTATTAAACAACCTGCAAGGGAGTTGATCGGGATCATCCCGGACAGGGCAAAGAGGTATTTATCATGCCTGTCATCAACCGGGTGACAGGAGCAATAAAATGGACTTTTGGCTGGACCTGATGTTTGGCAACAGCGTGGGATTGATGTCGATGCTGGTGATTATCGGCACCTTCTTGCTCATCAGCTCTTACGCGGCCTACTTCATCTACAAGGTGATGCACTCGCAACCGCCTCATTCACAGCAACCCCATTCTCAACAACCCAAAGAGGGCAAATAATCCTCTGACCACAGGCGGCAGTTCACACTGACCGCCTGTGCTGTTTTATGGTTCGCGACTGTGATTCCCGGGCCAGGCTGCACCAGCGTCCATGCTGGGCGCCCCTTATCCCCTCCCCCTTTCCCCGTTTTCTGTGCCGGTTGCGGCCGTTATAATGGCCCCCACTTTTTCTTATGGGGAGCCTGCCGTGTCTCATAACGACGAACTCTCGCTATTCATGAATGAAGTGGCCGACGTGCGGCCCATTCGCAGCGACAACATCCATCCCCATGCGGCCAAATCCGCCCCGACCGAGGCGCAGCTCGCTCGCCGCCAGGCTGCCACTGCCGAACAACTCGCCCTCGACCACCTCACCATGGAGGCCATAGAGATGCGCGATCCGCACGAAATCGTCGGCTTCAAACGCGATGGGGTGCAGGAGGGGGTCTACAAGAAGCTGCGGCTCGGCAAATATGAGCTGCAGGCAAGTCTGGACTTGCACCAGAAAACCCTCAATGAGGCGCGCCAGACGCTGGTGCAGTTCATTGCGGATTGTGAAGTCCGGGATATCCGCTGTCTGCTGATCCTGCACGGCAAGGGGGAGCGCAGCACACCGCGCGCCCTGCTGAAAAGCTATGTCAGCGCCTGGTTGCCGCAACTGCCCGCCGTCATGGCGATCCACAGCGCCGAGCGTCGCCACGGCGGCAGCGGTGCTCTATACGTGCTGCTGCGTAAAAGCGAACGCAAAAAAGCGGAAAACCGCGAACGGCACCAGAAGCGGCTCGGCTAATCCGCGTTTCGCTCCCACGTCTTTTGCCCGCCAGCATGAAGGTGGTCAACTATACAGCGGCAGTGTTAGCATCGAACGGCCCCGATCATGCCAGGTACGGGGCGGCATACCATCAGGGACGATAACAAGGACAATCCCATGTCATATCAAAAGCTTGAACAACATCAGCAGCAGATCCACCGCTTTAGCCACCTCGCCGCCATCTGCGGCTGGGATCAGGCGGCCATGATGCCGGAAGGGGGCAACGATGCCCGCGCCGAAGCGATGGCCGAACTCGGTCTGCTAATCCACCAGAAGCGTACCGCTCCCGAGCTGGGTGACTGGATTGCCAGGGCCGAGAGCGAACCGCTCGATGAAGTGCAACGTGCCAACCTCGGCGAGATCAAGCGCCAGTGGCAAGATGCCAGCCTGCTGCCCGGTGAGCTGGTCGAAGCGCTGTCGCTCGCTGGCAGCAAGTGCGAGCACGCCTGGCGCAGCCAGCGCAAGAACAACGACTGGGCCGGTTTTGCCCCCAATCTCGAGGAGGTGGTGAAACTCTCCCGTGAAGTAGCGCAGCTGCGGGCCGATGCGCTTGGCGTGCGCCCCTACGACGCCATGCTTGCCCTCTATGAGCCGGGCATGACCAGCGCACGGCTCGATCAGATCTTCGGCGATCTCGCCAGCTGGCTGCCGGCTCTTATCCAGACCGTGAGTGAACAGCAGAAGGGCGATGCCCTGCTGCTGCCGCAAGGCCCCTTCCCCATACCGACCCAGCAAGCGCTCGGTCAGGAGGTAATGGGACTGCTCGGCTTTGATTTCGCTCACGGCCGCCTCGATGTGAGCAGTCACCCCTTCTGTGGCGGCGTGCCGACCGATGTGCGGATCACCACCCGCTACAACGAGCAGGAGTTTGTCTCCAGCCTCATGGGCATAGTGCACGAAACCGGTCACGCCCGTTACGAACAGGGGCTGCCGCGCCATCTGCTGGGTCAGCCGGTGGCCGAAGCGCGCTCCATGGCAATCCACGAGAGTCAGAGCCTGTTTTGCGAGATGCAGCTGGGCCATCATCCGGCCTTCCTCGCACTGCTGGCACCACGCATTCGTCACCACTTCGGCGAACAGGCAGCGTTTGCGCCGGACAATCTGGCCAAGCTCTACAGCCGGGTCGAGCCGGGCTTTATCCGGGTTGATGCGGACGAGGTGACCTATCCGGCCCACGTTATCCTGCGCTACGAGCTGGAGCGCGATCTGGTGGAAGGGAAGATCGAGGTGGCCGATATCCCCGAGCTGTGGGACACCAAGATGCAGCAGTGGCTGGGGCTCTCCACCAAGGGCAACTACCGCAATGGCTGCATGCAGGATATTCACTGGACCGACGGCTCGTTTGGCTACTTCCCGAGCTACACCCTGGGTGCCATGTATGCCGCCCAGCTGCGTTTTGCCCTCGAAAAAGAGCTGGGCAGCATGGGTGAGGTGATCGCGGCGGGCCGCCTGCCGGAGATCTTCGGCTGGCTCGGACGCAACATCTGGTCACAGGGGAGCCTGCACAGCACCGACGAGCTGGTGCGCCGCGCCACCGGTGAAGCGCTCAACCCGCACTGGCTGCGCCAACATCTGGAACAGCGCTACCTGAAGTAATGAGCGCAGTAAGCTAACAGCAGAACGGGGCCCTTTTTAGTTGACCACTACAGGGCCCCCTTTTTTATGGCGGTTCATTTTTATGGCGATGCATGGCACAGCACGCCGTCACGGCAATGCTGTAAAAAGAGAGGGTTCAGAGGGGGTCCGGGGAACCCAGCAACTCGCGCAGTTGCAGGATATTGCCCTCTGGGTCGAAGGCGTTGCGCACCACAAAGCCGGGCCCTGTCCACTGCTGTGGCAGCAAACCGCCGCCGAGATCCGCCGCCTTCGCTTCCGCCCAGGCGAGGCTGGATACGGTGAAGAACAGCTTGATGGCCCCCTCTTCCCGCAGTGCTGGCGGCCGCTTGATAACGACTTGCCCGGCATAAGGCTCAGGAATGGCATGGATCAGCAGCTGGATATCGCTGTTTTCCAGCACTACCAGCTGCTCATCCTGATTGCAGACCACCATCTGCAGCAGGGTACGGTAAAAGTGGGTCAGCAGGCCCGGATCCTTGGCATAGATCAGGGCACCGGCGCGAGCGGGGCCTGGCATGGAGCACTCCTCAACAGTGAACGGCTGGGTGGACAGATCTCCACCTTCTCACAGTTGCACGCCCCATTCGATCCTTTTTAGCGGCTCACCAGCCTCATTGCACAAAGTGCCACTGCCGCAGTGCCAGCGTCGGAGGCGGCCCCTGATCGTCCCCCAGATCTGCCATGCCCAGCGCCTCGTCGTAGTGCACACCGCCAGCACCGCTCTCGGTCAGGTGTTTTGCCCGCACCGCCCCGTACAGCCCGCCACTACCGCTGATCTTCATCTCGGTCAGCGGGGCATAGAGGGCGGCATAGAGCGGGGTATTGCCCGACAGCTTGATCCCATCCTTGCCGCTATACGCGGAATAGAGGGAGATAGCAGGCGTACCGCCAGTGGTCAGCCCCTGCTTGGCTGCCGTCACCTCGGCACCGGCCCCGAGATCGACCTTGCCGCTGACGATCAGGGTCAGGCTGCTCCCCTCGCTCACCGTCAACTTGTTGCTGCCAGTCATGGTGAAATCCTTGTCGATCAGCAGCACCACATCCCCCTTGATGGTGAGACTGGCATCGGCCCCCATATTGAGGCTGTCGAGCTTGTAAACGGTCTGCTCCTTGCCAAACAGCTCCCCCTTGCCGGGTAGCGGCAGGTCGGGCTTGTGCTGGTTGCTGCTGGTGACCGAGCCAGTGGCAGGATCCGTGGTCAGCACCATCTGCTGGGTGGCGCCCAGCGTCAACGGGCCATTCAGCGGCAGATTGGCCAGCTTGGGAGAGTTCGGCAGCGCGGTCACATTGAGCGGGTCACACACCTGCCCGGCCACGGGTGGCAGCTTGGGATCGTTGCGATACTCGGGATCCAGATACTTCTGGTTCTCCTGATCTTTAAAAAAGCCAGCACCACCATAACTGAGTTTGCCGCTGTCGATACTGGTACCCCAGTCCATGGAGACATTGCCATTGACCGCCACCTGACCACCGATGCGCCCCCCTTTCAGGGTCAAACTGCCGCTCCCTTTCACATTGCCGGAAACCCGGACAATCTTGTCCGAAGAGGGGGAGATAATGACGTCGCTCCCGGCATTCACGTTGCCGGAGATGGGAGAAGATCCGTTCAGGGTCACGGAGCCGGTCGCCCGTACATCGCCCCAAATTGGCGAATTGCCGTCGAGCACTACATTGGCCTTGTCACTGACGGTCGCCACCTTGGCATTCTGCTTAATGTTGGTGCCGCCATATTTGCCCTTGCGCGAATCGTAGCTGTCGATAAAACCGCTACCGGAGAGGCTGAGCCCTTCGCATGCCACCACCGAATCCTGAAAGATGAGATTGCCGGGCTCGCGCTTGAGGGCAAACAGCGCATTAAGGCTGGCATTTCCCTCCAGATAGCGGCCATGGCTCTGCAACGCCAGCTTGCTCCCGGCGGAGGCATCCAGCTGATCTATGCTGAAGCGGCTGCCCGCCATGGCCCCTTCGCCCTTGCTTGGCACCTTCTGCACCAGTTGAGCCCACTCTATCCGTGGTTCAGCGCCAAGGGCCTGATGCAGGGCTCGATAACTCTCGTTCATCCCCTGTTCGGCACTGAGCTGTGCATTGATCTTCTTGTGAAAATTGCCGCTCAGGCGAGTCTGCAACTGGTTCTCCTGAATGCTGGTAAACACCAGCAGACTCGACAACAGGCTCACCACCAGCACCACCAGCAGTACGGCTCCCCGCTGCCCCTGCAATCCCTTGTTCATCCCGCTCCCCCTGCTGTGGCGTTGGCACCGGATGTGGACAACGCTGCCGCCCAGACCGCCTTGCGGCGGGCCACCTGCACCTCTACTCCCGGTGCCAGATAGCTGGGCAGCCCTTCGGGCAAGATGCGGATATTGACCAGTGCACCCTGCTGGCCGAATTCAAGATCCTGAAGATGGGCCAGCAACAGGCGCGGGCCATCTCCGTCATCGCAACTGAGTACCGGCGGCGTGAAGCGGTACTGCTCGGTAAAATCGGCGGTTTTCTGGTTGCCAAGGCAGGAGAGCACCTGACTGCCCCCCTCTACCTTGAAGGCCAGCGTCAGGCGATCAGGGGTGACGGCTATCAGCTGATCCGCCTGCTTGATGCTGTTGGTAAAGGTGAGAGTGGCAAAGCGCAACACCTCGTTCGCCTGCTCCAGCGCCTTGCTCTGCTCGACCGTGCTCTTGATCGGGGCGTAACCGGCAAAAATCGCCAGCATCAACATAAGACCGAGCACCATGGAGATCATCAGCTCGACGAGACTGACGCCTCGTTGCCGTGAGGGGACGTTCAGCATAAAGGCGGAAATCCTGCGTTCAGCTCCACCCGCTTGGCGCCGGAGACCCGCTCATCCTGCCACTCGATAGCGACCACAAAATTGTCGCTATAACGGTTCGGTAGCACCAGCCGGTGGCCATCCTGCAGGGTGAAGCGGGCAAGAAAATCGGCCTGGGTGAACCGCTCGGGCTTGCGCTGCACTTCACACAGCGAGCTCCAGATCTGCTCCACGCTGTTGCTCGCCTCGATCGTGGCCAGCGTGCTCTGCAAGCTGTAATGCGCCTGCTGCAACGAGACTACCTGCCCCTTGGCGAGACCGAGAAACACCATCACCGCTAACACCATGGAGACCATGATCTCCACCAGATTGAAGCCCTGCTGGCGGGCAAGTGCGGCGTGTCTCATGAGCAGCTCCCTTGCAGCAGCTGGCCGCTCGGGGCCACGCAGAGCACCCGCTGCTCACCTAGGCGATTGGCCAGAGTGATCTCGGCGTGGCTGCTGCTGCCGGTTGGCGCGATCTGGATAGGGTCAAACGGCTTGATCACCACACCGCCAGCAGGTGCTGCCGCCTGACGCAGCAACTTGCTGTCAGCCATCACCTCCCAGCCACCGTTCTCGGTGCCCTGCAGTACCACCGGCAGGGTCAGCTTGACCGCTTCGCTGCGGGCAAAGCGGTAGGCTGAAGCGAGTTCGGTCGCACTACGATCGAGCCGTTCAGCCGCGAGGCGCTGACTCATGGAGGGCAACCCGACCAATAGCAAGATGGCGGCGATGCCGACCGTGATCATCAACTCAATCAGAGTAAATCCGCGCACATTCATCTTATGATCCCCAGCAGTCATGGCGATTGGCCGCGCGATAACCGGTCTGATCGAGGGTCAGTGTGCCGCACTCATCCTGTTGACGCGTCGTTGGAATGGCTTTGAGCAGGTAGTCGCCAGCATCTTGCTGGCTGTAGCTGAACTGGTAGAAATCCGTGTTGGAAGGGGTGGCAAACGTGTCGGGATAACGGCCCTGTTGGGTATAGATACGTTCGAGGGCGAGCGCCTGCTCCAGCAATTGCTGTTGCGCTTCGTAACGACGTCCCTGTTGCAGATAACCCTGATACGCTGGCAACGCGATGGCCGCGAGAATGCTGACAACCGTCATGGCGATCAACAACTCGATCAGACTAAACCCCCGGCAATGGGGCCATGCCTTACAGTCGTTCACTTATCATCCTTGGCAAGTGTTGTTATTGGTCGGCCCTGGGCCGCAAATGCGATGACTTAATAATCATCAAAAATTAACTGACTCGATTGAACAACACAAAATCGCCACACTCAATGTAAAAAAGATAGTTATGTGATCTGTTATTAATTTTTAAGCAGTTTTCGCCGCCACTAATCTCGCTAAGCAAATAAAGCTAGGCCAATCGTGCCTACGAACCGTCCGTTATGATCCCTTCTGTCGAGCCGAGACATATGAATAACAGCGTGACGAAGAGTGAAACCCGGCCGTGCAATGAAAGAGTAAAAAAAACTTCGGCCAATTTTTGCTATCCCTGTCCGTTTCTGGCTAGTCACAGCCCCTGAGCCCCCTTACTCTCTTGCCATCTATTCCAGCAAAGCCGCCAACACCATGAATGCAAAGCCAAGCCCAGAGTCGTCACAAGATGAGGTGATCAACACCCTCAGCCGTGAGCAGTGTCACGCCGCACGGCTCGCCCGCGATGCTCGCTTCGATGGCCGCTTCTTTACCGGCGTGCTCTCGACCGGCATCTACTGCCGGCCAGTCTGCCCGGCACGGCCACCGCACGAGCACAATGTGCGCTACTTCCAAAGCGCCGCGGCCGCTGAGCAGTATGGGCTGCGACCCTGCCTGCGCTGCCGCCCAGAGCTGGCCCCCGCCGCCCGTGGCGATCTGCCGGTTGAACTGGCACGTCTGCTGGCGCGCATCGATCGCGGCGAGCTGGCTGAGGGCACGCTCGCTGAACTCGCCGCTGAGGCAGGGATCAGCGAACGCACCCTGCGCCGCCAGTTCGAGCAACATCTAGGCGCCTCGCCAAAACAGGTGGAGCAAACACGCCGCCTGCTGCTTGCAAAAAGGCTGCTGACCGAAACCGGGCTGCCCATCACCGACATTGCGTTTGCCGCCGGATTTGCCAGCATCCGTCGCTTCAATGACGCCTGGCTCAACGCCTACGGACTGGCCCCGCGCACCCTGCGCCAACAGGAGCAGCACGATGACGCGCCAGAGCACATGAGTGCGCAGCCGCGCGGCGCAACCCTGACGCTGCAGCTGCCCTACCGCCCCCCGTATGATGTGGCGGCCATGCTGGCGTTCTATCGGCTGCGGGCGATCCCCGGGCTGGAGCGGGTAGATGGCGAGGTGTACGAGCGGCGCTACCGGGTAGGCGATCAGGTCGCGCTGGTGCGTATCGCGCAGGGCAAGGGGCACAGCCTGCAACTCACAGTCCATGATCTGCCGCTCGCAGCGCTGCCCGATCTGCTCTACCGGGTGCGCCGGATGTGGGACCTCGATGCCGACATGCAGCGGATCGGCGATCGGCTCGGTCAGGATCCGCTACTGGGCCGTTTGCAGACACGCTGGCCCGGCGTACGGCTGCCGGGAGGCTGGGACGAATACGAGGTGATGCTGCGCGCCATCGTCGGCCAGCAGGTCTCGGTCAAGGGAGCAATTACCATACTCGGGCGACTGGTGGCACGCACCGAGGCACAATTCGGGGTAACGCAATTGCCGACCCCCGCCCAGCTGTGCGAACTCGATCTCGACGGTATCGGCATGCCCGGCAGCCGCATTCGCACTCTGCGGGGAGTGGCACAAGCACTGGCCAGCGGTGAGCTGACCCTCACTACGGCCAGTGACGAGCAGTTGCTGGCGCTACCGGGTATAGGCCCCTGGACGGTCTCGTACTGGCGGCTGCGCTGCGGGCTCGATACCGATGCCTTCCCCGCCTCTGATCTGGTGCTGCAAAAAGCGCTGGGGGGTGGCACCAAGCTGCCGGTGAAGGAGGTGTTGGCGCAAAGCGCCGCCTGGCAGCCGTGGCGCAGCTATGCGGCAAGCTGGCTGTGGCACGCCATGAGTGAAGCGCCCAATTTGCTGCTCCATGCCACCGGCAACGAACAACAGCCAGATAACCAACCACAGGAGATAACCCCATGATCCGCTACGATATCCTGCCGACCCGCTGCGGCAATCTGCTGGTTGCCATCAACGAGTATGGCTTGGTGCACGTGGACTTTGTGGCGGGCCTGCGGGCACTGCCCGATATGAGTGGCTGGCAGCAAGATCACGAAGCGCTGGCTCCCTTCCTCGCCGAATTTGACGCCTATTTTGCCGGTCGCTTGCAGCGCTTCTCCCTGCCCCTTGCCGCCCGTGGCACAGCCTTTCAGCAGGCGGTATGGCAAGCGTTGTGCGACATCCCCTACGGCGAGACCCGCAGCTACAGCGATATTGCCCGCGCCATCGGCAAACCCGATGCGGTGCGGGCGGTGGGTGCGGCGAATGGCCGCAATCCGCTCTCGATCATCGTCCCCTGCCATCGGGTGATCGGCCAAAACGGCAGCCTGACCGGCTATGCGGGGGGATTGGAGATTAAAAAAGCACTGCGGGCGCTGGAGAGGGGCAATTAAAGGAGTCTGAGTAGAGCACCTGCGATAAAAAATGCCCCTTTTCCAGATGGAGAAAGGGGCTCATTGATCAGCGTTTCAGGCTGCCCATCACATGCATTTCGCAGCGGTTACAGTCAAAACGCAGGCGGAAGGTGTCTTTACCCATCTTGAGTTCCAGCGGCTCGGCCTTGAGACCTGGCACCTCGTTCGGGCAAAGGTTCTGGCTATAGCGGATGCAATGCTTGGTGATCATCAGCACCACTTCCCGCTCCTCCTTGTTCGCCTCATAGGCGGGAGCAATGCGCTCTACCCCGTGCTCACGGAAGAACTGTTCGGCCGCGCTGTTCAGCACATTGCCAAGGTAGGAGAGACGGTGCTGGGGATAGTTGATATCCCGCAGGGCGATACGTCGCTCGGGGCGCTGGTAGCTGGCCACCCGCGCCGCCTCCAGCGCAGCGATGCCATCCCGGCGCAAACCGTTGAGCTGTGATGCGGCGATAAATAGCGGCCTCGTTACTGCCAACTCAATCTTGCGCGCCACAAACAGGGTATTGCCGAGTTTGCCAAGCTGATCACGCGCCTGTTGCAGCGCCCGCTCCGGGTTGTCGGCAGGCTGTTTGTCGCAAGGCAGGGTCACCGCGGCGCTGATGCCCTGCTCGTCGGTGAGCGTGAGGCGCAATCCCTCATCACACTCTGCCAGCACCATATCGACCCGGATGCGGCGATCCGCGCTGGCCTTCTCCAGCATCTTGCTGAACGCCTGATCGTGGTTGCGGTAGATTTCGGTGCCCACCTTTAGCCCCGGCATGCGTTCTGACAGGAGTAACTGCTTACCTTCGACCTTGTTGAGACGCATCCCCACCAGCTCGTTGTTCGGCTTGAAGAAGCCCAAACCGTCGCCGTTGTTGAGGGTGACCGGTTTGCCATCAATCTCGATACCGTCACGGGTCACCTTGGTGACACGCCCCAGCGGTTCGCCCACATATTTCGGGCTTTTGGTGGAGTCGATACCCTGCTGGCGACCATGGAGGAAATAATCGGTGCTGCCGCGGTTGAAACTTTTCTTGGGGTCAGGCGTGAAGCTGTAGCTGCAACGACCTGCCGAGGCGGCCACCAGATCGGAGCGGCTATCCAGAATGGCGTCCAGCTTCTGGCGATACCAGGCGGTAACGTTCTTGACGTAGTCGAGCCCCTTGAGTCGCCCTTCAATCTTGAAGGAGCGGATCCCCGCCTCGATCAAGGCCTCCAGGTTGTCGGTCTGATCCATATCCTTGAGCGACAACAGGTGGCTGTCGGCCACCAGCACTTCGCCATCCGGCTTTTGCAGCGAGCAGGGCAGACGGCAGAGCTGGGCACACTCACCTCGGTTGGCACTGCGACCGGTACGGGCATGGCTGATGTTGCACTGGCCGCTGTAGGAGACACAGAGCGCGCCGTGGATAAAGAACTCCAGCTGCACATTGGTCGCTGCACTGATCTCGCGGATCTGCGCAAGAGACAGTTCGCGCGCCAGCACCACCTGAGAGAAACCCACATCCTGCAGAAACTTCACCTTCTCCGGCGTGCGGTTGTCGGTCTGGGTACTGGCATGGAGCGCGATGGGAGGCAAATCCAGCGCCAGCAGCCCCATATCCTGCACGATAAGCGCATCGGCACCGGCTTCGTAAATTTGGTGGGTCAGCCGCCGGGCCTGCTCCAGCTCATGATCGTGCAGCAGGGTGTTGAAGGCGACAAAGACCTGGGCGCCGAAACGGTGGGCGTGACGTGCCAGCGCTTCGATATCCTCGATGGAGTTGCCCGCCGCACTGCGGGCGCCAAAGGCAGGACCGCCCATGTAGACGGCATCGGCACCATGGTTGATGGCTTCGATGCCGTAGGCGAGGTTCTTGGCCGGAGCCAGCAGCTCCAACCGGTTGTTGTGGCTTAACGGGTGCTTGTTCTGGTGCATGGTCTCGGGATCAGGGCGGACAGCAAATGGGCGCTACTCTAGCCCATTCACCGCCTGCGTGCCTTGATCCCGCTTAAGGTATCCGCAAAATGCAGGATTAGATAACCACCTTGAGTGCCAGTCCCAGCAGCACCAAGCCGCTCACCTTGTCGATGACAAAGGATTTGGCTTTAAGCCACGCCAGCACAGGCCCGCGCGAGAGCACCAGCGCCACCAGCACGTACCAGACGGCATCGATCCCGCCAGCGGTGAGCATCATGATGCCCCCTTCGCTCCAACCGGTATCGGCCCGCACAAACTGGCTGAACAGGGCGATGAAGAAGACCGCCAGCTGGGGATTGAGGAAGGCCACCATAAAACCTTCAAAGGCCCCTTGCCGACCACGCAGCTGGTGCACCTCTTCACTCGCTTCACCACTGGCTGGTTTTGCCAGCAGGGCTTTCACCCCGAGCCAGGCAAGAAACGCTGCACCGCCGTAGCGGATAAGATCAAACAAGATCGGGGTCTGGGTGATCAAAATGGAGAGGCCCAGTGCGGTAACCAGCGCATAGATACCAACCCCGAAGCCATGACCGAGCGCAGTGGCGACGCCGTGCCCCTGCCCGCCCTGCACCGTGTTGCGGATGATCAGCGCCAGACTCGGCCCCGGGCTGATGGCCCCCATCACGCAGATTGCGGCCAGTGCCAGCCAACTCGTCAGTTCCATGCTTTTCCTCTTTTGTGTTCGATATGATGACCTGCACTCAGGGTACGGGCTGAGCCATTATGCCAGTAGTGAAAGTTATGAATAGATTCCATAACCAATGGCTATGGTGCCACACAACTGACTGGGCTAACCGCCGAGATCGAGCAGCTTGTGACTCTCGCCAACGGTGCGTTGCAGATGATCCCGCAGGAAGGGGTAGGCCAGCTCGCGAAACCAGCGGTGGGCCGGATCCTGATGGTGGCGCTGATGCCACAGCAGATGATACTGCTGGTCGCGGGTAGCAAAGGGCAGATCGACAAAGGTGAGCTCATGGTCGCAGGAAAGCTGCCAGGCGATATGGGCCGGGGTGGTCATCAGGCAATCGGTGCGCAGCAACACCTCCACTGCCGCCTGAAAGAAGGGGACTCTGGCAAACCAGCGCCGACTCAGTCCCTGCGGCGCCAATACCTGCTCCACCGGGCTGTCCTTGTCGCCACCGCCACTCACCTGCAGGTGAGGCCAGGCGAGATAGTCATCGAGATTAAGCGTCTTGCCTGCCAGCGGGTGATGACATCCCATCAGCACCGCCAGCCGATCTTCCCCCTGATGCAGACCTCGGATCTGCTCCGGTACCTGCTCGGTGATGGTAGAGACCAGATCCAGCTCGGACTGCCACAACTGCGGCAGCTGACGCTTGTCCCACAGGCTGTACTCCAGCGCCGCCAACGGCGCCTCTTTGGCGAGCGCGGCACAGATATCGGGCAGGATATGCTGGGCCACATAATCGGAGGAGGCGAGCCGAAATACCCGCTCGCAGCGGCTAGGGTCAAACCCGGGGGCCTCGTAGAGCCGCTCCAGCGCACCGAGAGAATCCGCCAGCTGGGCGGCCAGCGCTTCGGCACGCGGCGTCAGCAGCCAGCGTTGCCCCTCCCGCACCAGCAACTCGTCATCAAACTCGTTGCGCAACTGGGCAAGCTGCTTGCTGATGGAGGGCTGACTCAGGTGCAGCAGCTCGGCGGCGCGGCTGATATTACGGGTCTCCAGCAGCACCTTGAGGGTCGGCAACAAGTTGAGATTGGCTCTGAGCAAGGAGATCCCCTCATCGGTGGTGAAACGCTTATCTTAGGGCAGAGGAGTCCCGCGTTTTAAGCAAAATTTCCAGCCATGCTCAGCACGTTGCAGCCCTTTGCGACCAGATGGCACAGCTGAGCCCCCCGCACATAACCATGACCACAAGATGACAGTGGTTGTCTCGTACGGCATAATTGCACGATTTTCCGCCCGCGGGCGATCCACTTTGAGAAGCGGTAACAAGATGAAATACGCCAATATCACCGGCTGGGGCAAATGCCTGCCTCCCTCCGTGCTGACCAACGACGACCTCAGCACCATCATGGATACGTCAGACGAGTGGATCTATCCGCGCACCGGCATCAAGGCCCGCCGGATCTCCCATGTCAGCACCTCGGATCTCGCCACCCTGGCCGGTCGCCGTGCACTGGCCTGCGCAGGTCTGGAAGCGAGCGACCTCGATGGCATCATCCTGGCCACCGCCACCCCGGACAACCTGCTGCCAAGTGCCGCCTCTGCGGTGCAGAAGAAGCTCGGTGCCGTCAATGCCGCCGTGTTTGATCTCAATGCTGCCTGCACCGGTTTCGTCTATTCCCTCTCCGTCGCAACCTCGCTGGTGCAGACCGGCATGATGAAGAAGGTGCTGGTGATCGGCGCCGAGCGCCTCACCTACCTGCTGGACTGGGCGCGCCGCGATACTGCCGTGCTGTTTGGCGATGGTGCCGGTGCCGTGGTAATCGAGGCGAGCGAGCAGGAGTGTGGCCTGATCGCCAACAAGCTGGGCTGTGACAGCGAAGCGCGGGAGATCCTGCACGTACCAAACTTCGGTACCGATCGGGTGCGTTTTGCCGATATCGATGGGCTGTTCACCTTCAACTTCGAAGGGCCGGAGATCTTCAAACGCGCCGTGCGCGGCATGGGTGAAGCCACCAGTACTGTGCTGGCGCAGGCCGGTATTGCACCGGAGCAGGTCGACCTGATCGTTCCCCATCAGGCCAATATCCGCATCATCGAGACCCTCGCCAAACGGATGAATGCGCCGATGGAGAAGGTGATGGTCAACATCGAAAATTACGGCAACACCTCCGCCGCCACTGTGCCCATCGCCCTGTGTGAAGCGCTGGAGCAGGGGCGCGTCAAGCCGAACTCCTATCTACTGACCGCCGCTTTCGGTGCCGGCCTGACCTGGGGTGCCGCCATCATCAAGTGGGGCGATCGTGTTACCCCTATCAGTAAGTGCGAGGCTGAACTGCCACCGTGCGACCAGAGCGCGCTGGAACTGATTGCCCACGCCGTAGAAGGTTGCCAGAAGGCTCACGCCAACGAGGCTTGATCCTCATCAGGAGCCTGAATCCTCAGGCTCCTTCTCTCCTTTTCATCCCCACCTGGCTCTTCCCCCACTTCGCAAGCCGCTTGATACGGCAATCGCTGATACAAACAACTCCGATTTGCAGCCAATTAATTTTTTTCCGCTAACCTTATTGTGCCAACTATAAATAAAGAAAAGAGCGTCAAGGGGCACCATGACTGTTTCGGTCCTGCGCCTTTACCTCTTACCAAATAATTGCACAGGGATAAGCTACGTATGGCACAACACAAAAGTGGCGTGAACACACCGCTTTGGGAACCGGTTTGCTGGATTTGCTGCATCGGGCTTGCTCTGCTGAGCTGCCTGTTGCTGCAGCTTGCCGATGCGCTGTCACCTCTCTACCTGCTGCTCAATGTGCTGGTTGCCATTGCCGCCGCGCTCTGGACATCAAATCACTTCCACCAGCACACACACCGACATCGTGCAGGAGAGGAACAAACCGTCGCGACCGATCCTCTCGCCCACTCCATCATCGGGCTCGAACAGGTGTGCGAGAAGGCTCTACCTATCTGGTCCCAGCAAATTGAAAGCTCTCGTCAACAAACCGAAGCCGCGATGATTGACCTGACCCAACGCTTCAGCGGCTTGGCCAACAAGCTGGAGGAAGCAGTCAATGCTTCTCATCTGGCAGCCGGAGAACTGGGTGATGCCAATTCCCGTGGCATGGCAGGAGTCTTGAGCGAGAGCCAGCAGCAGCTCAATGAGGTAGTGGCCATCCTGCACTCCGCCCAGGCCAATCGGGACGCCATGCTGGGTGAGATAAAAAGCCTGACCACCTACACCATAGAGCTCAACACCATGGCCATGGATGTGGCCAAAATCGCCTCACAGACCAACCTGCTGGCCCTCAACGCCGCCATTGAAGCGGCTCGCGCTGGGGAAGCTGGTCGTGGCTTTGCTGTGGTCGCTGATGAAGTGCGCAACCTCTCCCGCCTCTCCAGCGAAACCGCCCAAAAGATGACCGACAAGGTAGACACCATCAATACTGCTATCGGCCGCGCCTTCCAGATTGCCGAAAATGCTGCCGCACGGGATCACGCCTCGGCGCTCAATTCGGAGCAGACAATTGAGCAGGTACTGGCCCGTTTTCGCCATGCCACTGACAGCCTGGCGGAATCCGCCTCCCTGCTGCAAAACGAGAGCACCGATATCCATCGCGAAATTTCCAGCGTCATTGTCTCGCTGCAATTTCAAGACAGGGTCAGCCAGATCCTCAGCCACGTCAGACAAAACATGGAGAGCCTCTCCAGCCATCTGGTTGCTTCGGAGCAGAGCAGCAATGCGACAGGGCCAATCCAGATCGATGCCAATCGCTGGCTGGCAGAGATGGAGCTCTCATACGCCACCGACGAACAGCGCAATATTCACCATGGTCGCACCACCCGTTCTGTCAACGCGCAGCCAAGCAGCGCCGACATCACATTTTTCTAGGAGAGAGATATGGGCAAAACGATCCTGATCGTGGATGACTCGGCAACTATTCGCCAAGTCGTGGGCATGACCCTCAAGGGCGCCGGTTATGAGGTCATGGAAGCCTCTGACGGCAAAGATGCGCTCAACAAACTTGATGGCAAGAAGATCAACCTGATCATCAGTGACGTCAACATGCCGAACATGGATGGCATCACCTTCGTCAAGGAGGCCAAAAAGCTGGCCAACTACAAATTTACCCCTGTCATCATGCTGACCACCGAATCTCAGGACAGCAAGAAGCAGGAGGGACAAGCCGCAGGAGCCAAAGCCTGGGTGGTCAAACCCTTCCAGCCCGAACAGATGCTTGCCGCAGTCGCCAAGCTCATCATGCCGTGATCCGGAGCGCATCATGCAACTACAGAGCGAGCTACTCGACAACAAGGTAGTGGTGACCATGCCGGACGAGATCACCATTTATACAGTCAGCGAGCTGAAAGATGCTCTCTCACCCTTATTGCATCAGGGGAACGAACTGGAGCTGAATCTGGCAACGGTATCCGAGATAGACAGCGCCGGGCTGCAACTGCTGCTGGCAGCGAAGAAAACCGCTCTGCAGCAGGGCACCTCCCTGGCACTGGTCTGGCACAGCCATGTTGTGCTTGAACTGCTGGAGCTCTGCCAGCTCTCGGCCTTTTTTGGCGACCCCACCCTCATCACCCATGGCGAACGGCCCTGAGCCACCATGACAAGGAGTCACCGTGAGCATCGATCTTGATCAGGCTTTACAAACCTATATCGCCGAGGCACGCGAGTTGCTTGAAGAGATGGAGTCAGCCCTTCTATCACTGGAATCTGACCCTGACAATAGCGAGCTGATTGGTGCCATCTTCCGTGCTGCTCATACCATCAAGGGGTCGGCTGGCCTGTTTGGTCTGCAACCAATCGTCGGGTTTACCCATATCGTCGAGGATCTGCTCGACCAGATCCGCAATCAGCAGCTCACCGTCACCTCTCCTCTGATCAAGGATCTGCTGGAGAGCTGTGACCACATCCAGACGCTCATCAGTGTCGTTGCAGAGCAGGGCAGCACGTTAAGCGAGGGCGATGCCAACCAGGATGAACGGCTGAGGCTCACCCTCACCCGCCATCAGTGCGTCCCCCATGCCACGCTGCCAGATACTGTGCATACGCCGGAACCCAAGATCGAAAAAGAGGGAGGAATTACCAGCTCCGCCTCCCTGTGGCATATCTCCCTGCGTTTTGGCCCCGATGTGCTGCGCAATGGCATGGATCCGGCCGCATTTCTGCGCTATCTCGGCACCCTCGGAACCATATGTTCAGTGGAGACCATCCATCAGGCGCTACCAGATTGGGAACAGTTCGATCCGGAGAATTGCTATCTCGGCTACGAGATAGACTTCGACTCGCAGGCAGATAAGGCAGCCATCAGCGATGTCTTTGAATTTGTCAGAGATGACTGCCAGATCACCATCTTGCCGCCCCACAGCAAGATCGCCGAGTTCATCAACCTGATCGAGTCACTGCCGGAAGATAGCGCCATGCTGGGGCAGTTGCTGGTCAACACCGGCGCCCTGACTGCAGAGGAGTTAGCCAGCGGTCTGCAGGCACAACAAGCGACCCCGGCAGAACAAGCGCCCAGACTCGGAGAAATCCTGATTGCGCAGGGTGCCGTCAACGAAGCCGTCGTCGATGCCGCCCTGAAAAAACAGAACCAGACCAAGGAGAGCAAGAGCAAAGAGGGTCGTTACGTCAGGGTGCATGCCGACAAGCTGGACGATCTGATCAATCTGGTCGGGGAGTTGGTAGTCGCCAGTTCAGGAGCCAATCTGCTGGCCCAACGCACCCGCGAAAGCCAGCTACAGGAAGCCACCTCGGTCATTGCCATGCTGGTGGAAGAGATCCGCGACAGTGCACTGCGCCTGCGAATGGTGCCTATCGGTGATACCTTCAACCGCTTCCAACGGGTAGTGCGCGATGTCAGTCAGGAACTGAACAAGGATATCACTCTGGTGATCTCCGGAGCTGAGACCGAACTGGACAAGTCGGTGGTAGAGAAGATCGGCGATCCGCTGATGCATCTGGTCAGAAACTCGATGGATCACGGCATCGAATCGGCAGAGCAACGGCTGCTGGCAGGCAAATCCCCCCGTGGCACCCTGAATCTCAATGCCTATCACGACTCCAACAGTATCGTCATCGAAATTCGGGATGACGGTGCAGGTCTCAACAAAGCCAGGATCCAGCAAAAAGCCATCGAGCGCGGTCTGATCAGCCCAACCACCACGCTGACGGATCAGGAGATATACAACCTGATCTTCGAGCCGGGGTTCTCTACCGCCGAGGCGATAACCAACCTCTCCGGTCGCGGGGTGGGCATGGATGTCGTCAAACGTAACATCACTGCCCTACGCGGCACGGTCGATCTGGACAGCATCCCGGGAAAAGGAACCCGTGTGCAGATCCGCCTGCCGCTTACCCTTGCCATCATCGACGGCTTCCTAGTGCGAGTCTGCGACACCCACTACGTCATTCCCCTCGATATGGTGATCGAGTGCGTTGAATTGACCCAGAGTGCACTGGCCGATACCCAGGGTCGTAATTACATCAATTTGCGTGGCGAGGTGCTGCCCTTTATCCGCCTGCAACACTACTTCGATACCAATGGCAGCAAGGGGCGGCGCGAGAACATTGTCGTGGTCAGCCACGCAGGCAAAAAATCCGGACTGGTGGTGGATGAACTGCTGGGAGAATTCCAGACCGTCATCAAACCGTTGGGGAAATTGTTCCAGCGCCTGCAGGGCATTAGTGGTTCAACCATTCTGGGGGGGGGAGAGGTCGCCCTGATCCTCGACATTCCTTCGCTGATCCAGCACGCAATCACTCAGGAATCCTGTCAGCTCAACAGGTTGACAGTGTCGCGCAACCTGCCTCAATCCAGCATCAACTGAGGGGACCATCATGTTAAAAAATTCCACCATCAAATTGCGTCTTATTGTACTGCTCTGCATGCTCTGCCTACTGCTGCTAGCCGTTGGCAGCCTCGGGTTATACAACATGCAGAGCAGCAATACCGGGTTGCAGCGCGTTTACAACGACAGGGTGGTTCCCCTTAAGCAGCTGAAGACCATCTCCGACAGCTATGCCGTCTCGATCATCGACAACCTCAACAAGGCCAATGCGGGGCTGATCCCGGCAGAAGAGGCTTTGAAGCAGATACAACAGGCACAGCAGACAATTAAAAACGAGTGGCATCACTACCAGTCCACCACCCTCACACCGGATGAACAACGCTTGTCAGCCGAGGCGACAACCCTGTTCAACGCGGCCGATACCGATATTGGCAAGCTGGAGAAATACCTCGCCACCCAGCACGGCATGATTACTGGCATGCTGAACACTTTTGACGGTGCCCTCTATGGCTCCATCGACCCGATAGGCAACAAAATCACCGAGCTGGTCAACCTGCAGCTCAATGTGGCCAAGTCGGAATATACCGCAGCGCAATCCTGGTATGACGTGATGCTGATAACCATGGCGGTGGTTATCGCGGTCGGCATCGCACTCGCAGCCTGGTTTGGCACCCTGCTGATCAAAAGCATCATCACCCCCATCGAACAGGCTCTACGCGTGGCCAATAGTCTGGCTGAGGGCAATCTGGATGTATCGATCCAGATAGAGTCCAACGATGAAGCGGGTCAGCTCTTGATGGCGATGGATAACATGGTCAAGAAACTCGGTGCCTTGATCACGGATATCGAAACGCTGGTTACTGCCGCTGTCGAACAAGGCGACTTCAGCCACAAGATTGCGCTGGAGGATCGTCAGGGCTACATCAAGCGGGTATCCGAGCTGCTGAATCGCCTCTCCCATGTGACAGATACCAGCCTGGAAGATGTGATGCGCATTGCCACCGCGCTCTCCAAGGGTGACCTGACCCAACGGATCGATGAGCCCTATCCAGGAATTTTCGGCCAGACCAAAGACGGCCTAAATCGGACCATCACTGCACTGACCAATATCATCGAAGAGGTACGCAACGCCGCCGACAACCTGACCAATGCCTCCAATCAGGTGAGCAATACGGCGCAGGCATTGAGCCAGGCCACCAGCGAGCAAGCAGCCAGCGTTGAAGAGACCAGCGCCTCTATCGAGCAGATGAGCGCCAGCATCAATCAGAACACCGAGAACGCCAAGATCACCGACAGCATGGCCAGCAACTCGGTGCTGGAGGCCACCGAAGGGGGCCAATCCGTTCAACAGACGGTGACCGCCATGCAGCAAATCGCCAAGAAAGTCAGCATCATCGACGACATTGCCTACCAGACCAACCTGCTTGCCCTCAACGCCGCCATTGAGGCGGCTCGCGCCGGAGAGCATGGCAAAGGCTTCGCGGTGGTTGCTGCCGAGGTGAGAAAACTGGCAGAGCGCAGCCAGATCGCAGCACAAGAGATTGGCGAGCTCTCCTCCGACAGCGTCAGCAAGGCAGAGCGGGCTGGCAACCTGCTGGAGAGGATCGTCCCCTCCATTCGCAAGACCTCTGACCTGGTACAAGAGATCAATGCCGCCTCAGGCGAACAGGCCAGTGCAGCCAACCAGATCAGTCTGGCCATGAACCAGCTTAATCAGGTGACACAGCAGAATGCAGCCAGCAGCGAGGAGCTGGCAGCCACGGCCGAAGAGATGAGTTCACAAGCCAGCGAACTGCAGCAAACCATGGCCTTTTTTGCTCTGGAGAAAAGTGCGCAGCTCAACACCAGGCCCCATGAAACCGGCCACAAGGGCATGCCTCCCAGAGGCAGTTTCATCGCCCCTCCACAACGGGCCAGCCAGCCCAATCAACCATCATCCCATTCCATTGATGACGCGGATTTTGTCCGCTTTTAACCGGAGGCGACCATGCATACATCCACCGACATCACGGTGCCATCAGCGGCCGCTGACGAGAGCAGTGGCGATGCCCAGTACCTGACATTTCTGATCAACAACGAGATGTTCGCCATCAATATTCTGGGGGTCAAAGAGATCATCGAATACGGCAATATCACTCCGGTTCCAATGATGCCGGGTTTTATTCGCGGCGTAATCAACCTCAGAGGAGCGGTAGTGTCGGTCGTAGACTTGAATGCCCGCTTTGGCAATGCACCTTCGGTCATCACTCGCCGCAGTTGCATCGTCATTATTGAGGGGATGGCCCCGCAGGGCGATGAACCTGTAGGTCAGGATATTGGCGTTGTGGTGGATTCCGTATCGGAAGTACTGGGTATCCCACAAGCAGATATCGAACCCCCACCCAGTTTTGGTGCCCGCATCCGGGCCGATTTCATCAGCGGCATGGGCAAGGTCAACGGAAAATTCGTCATCCTCATCGATACCGGGAAAGTGTTGTCACTCGATGAGATGGCTCAACTCAACGAACTGGCCCAGCCACAGGCAAGGTTGCCACAAGGCAACCTGCAACCCTCCTGAACAGGCCTCCATACTCCACGACATGCAGCATAAGGAAACGCTCATGACCCAATCACTCTTAGGAAAACTCTTCGGAGACAATGCCACCGAAGTGAGGCAGCGGACCCAGTTACTCGACGCAATCGGCCAGCTGCAACACGCAGTCCTGGCAGAGCAGGTTCCAGCACCACTCGATCTTTCCGGTATGGATAGCCCCTTGCGTGAAGTAGGACATGCCATCAACGAGGTGGTCACCTTGCTCAGCGACAAGCTGGAACAGAGCCGCAACGACATTAAAAAGAACCAGGTGCTGCTCCATGAGAACCAGCTGGTTCGCAAAGCACTCGACTGCGCCAGCACCAACGTGATGATTGCCGATACCAACCTCGACATTATCTATATGAACGAGGCAGTGACCGGCATGCTCAATCAGGCCGAGACCGACATCAAGAAAGAGCTATACAGCTTCAACGCCAATCAGCTGATGGGCGCCAACATCGACAGCTTTCATAAAAATCCCGGCCATCAGCGCGCCATGCTGGCCAAACTCAACAGCACCTACCGCACCCAGATACAGCTGGGGGGGCGCACCTTCTCCCTGATCGCCAATCCGGTCTTCAACGATACCGGAGAACGGTTGGGATCCGTGGTCGAATGGGCCGACAGAACCAAGGAGGTGATGATAGAGAAAGAGATGTCCGACATTGTGCAGGCCGTGATCAATGGCGAGCTGCACCGCAGGATGGAACTTGCTGGCAAGAGCGGCTTCTTTCAGGCGATGGGAGAAGGGATCAACCAGATTGCCGAAGTGATCGACAGCACCCTCAACGACGTCATCCGGGTCGTGCAATGTTTGGCAAAAGGTGATCTGACCCAACAGATTGAGGCGGACTACCCTGGCGTGTTTGGCACCACCAAGGATGCGCTCAACAAGACCATCGCTTCGCTCACCAACATCGTCACCGAAGTGCGCGGCGCCTCTGACAACCTCTCCAGTGCCGCCGAGCAGGTAAGCGCGACCGCCCAGTCGATCAGCCAATCCAGCAGTGAACAAGCTTCCAGCATGGAGGAGACCAGCGCTTCCATCGAGCAGATGAGCGCCAGCATCAACCAGAATACCGACAATGCCCAGGTCACCGATGGCATGGCCAGCAAGGCAGCCAAAGAGGCCGTAGAGGGAGGAGAAGCGGTCAAACTGACTGTGGATGCCATGAAGCAGATCGCCAGACGGATTGGCATCATCGATGACATCGCCTACCAGACCAATCTGTTGGCACTCAACGCAGCTATCGAAGCGGCGCGGGCAGGCGATCACGGCAAAGGCTTTGCCGTAGTGGCGGCAGAAGTGCGCAAACTGGCCGAACGCAGCCAGGTGGCAGCACAGGAGATTGGCGAGCTGGCCTCCAGCAGTGTCGAGATGGCGGAAAAAGCAGGTCGCCTGCTCGATCAAATGGTGCCCTCAATCAACAAGACCTCGGATCTGGTTCAGGAGATCAGTGCCGCTTCGGTTGAGCAATCCACCGGTGTCAGCCAGATCAATCAGGCCATGAACCAGCTGAGTCAGGTTACCCAGCAGAATGCCTCTTGCAGCGAAGAGCTGGCTGCCACAGCAGAAGAGATGAGCAGCCAGGCTGAACAGCTGCAGCTGGCCATGGAGTTCTTTACCCTGGAGGCCCACACCAAAGAAGGTAAAGCAGCCACCTCGCATCTTCACCCCAATACCCGAGGTCGCTTTATGAACGAGAGCACGGCCAACAGTCGGGAACGAGCCACCACAGTCCAACGCCCCACGGGCGATGGCGATTTTGTCCGGTTCTAGTCACGGGAGAGGCGTTGCCTCTCCCATCTCCGACAACACAGGTAGAGGGATAGTTTTTGTATCAAACCCAGCTGCATGATGATGAGTTCTCCCGTTTCCAACGCTGGCTTCATCAAACGGCGGGGATAGAGCTGTCTCCGGCCAAGAAGGCGCTGGTAGCCAGCCGCCTGGCGAAGCGACTCTGCCACTATGAGCTGGATAGTTATGACGACTACTTCCAGCTCATCATGAACGATCGCAGCAGCGAACTGCAGCTGGCGCTCGATCTCCTTACCACCAACGAAACCTACTTTTTCAGGGAGCCCAAACACTTCGAGTTTCTGACGCGGGAGATAGTCTCAACCCTCCCGCCAGAGCAATCGCTGCGAGTCTGGAGTGCCGCCAGTTCATCTGGCGAGGAGCCCTACAGTCTGGCCATGACCCTCGCGGAAAAACGCAGCACCTTCAACTGGGAGATCCTGGCCTCCGATATCTCGTCCCGGGTACTGGAACAGGCGATGAGCGGTCGCTACCCCATCGAGCGGGCGCAAAATATTCCACTGCCCTTTTTGATGAAATATTGCCTCAAGGGTGTGGGCCTGCAGGAGGGCATCTTCATCATCGATCGCAAGTTGCGGGACAAGGTGCAGTTCATGCAGATCAACCTCAATCAGGATCTGCCAGACATCGGCATGTTTGACGTCATCTTCATCAGAAACGTGATGATCTACTTCAACAAGGAGACCAAAGGGCAAGTTTTGCAGCGGCTGGTACCCAGACTCAAACCCGGTGGCTACCTGCTGGTGAGCCACGCCGAGAGCCTACATGGCCTGCACCACGGCCTGCAGCTTGTCTCTCCTTCCATCTATCAGAAGAGATAAGTCATGGCACGGGAGGTGATCCTGCAACCAGGAGAGCTCTTCTTTGGCAAGGAGGATGTGGTGGTCAGAACCGTACTGGGCTCCTGTATTGCCATCACATTGTGGCATCCGGAGCAGAAACAGGGAGGAATGTGTCACTACATGCTGCCAAGTCGGCGCAATCCCTCAACCAAGCTGGATGGGCGCTATGCCGATGAGGCCCTCGCCTTGCTGCTGCAAGCGGCCAGTCACTATCCCGCCCCTATCCATGAATATGAGGCCAAGTTGTTCGGGGGTGGCAACATGTTTACCGAGCCTCAATACGCACAGAGCGACAACAATGTCGCCGCCAAAAATATTCAGGCAGCCTGGCAGCTGACCCGACACCTTGGCCTTGATATCAAGGCTCATCATCTTGGCCATAGCGGCCACCGAAGCTTGCTCTTTGAGCTCAGCAACGGCAGTGTCTGGCTCCGCCATCATCGTCTGCCACATCAACGGGAGTCGCGAGAATGAAGCAGATCCGGGTCATGCTGGTGGATGATTCCGCCGTGGTCAGACAGGTATTGCAAGCAGTGCTGGAGCAGGAGCCTGATATCCGGGTGATCGCCACGGCATCGGATCCCCTGTTTGCACAGGAAAAACTGAAGAAAGAGTGGCCTGACGTTATCGTGCTCGATGTGGAGATGCCCCGTATGGATGGCATCACTTTTCTCACCAAGATCATGGCAGAGCATCCCACCCCGGTGGTGATCTGCTCCTCCCTCACCGAAAAGGGGGCCGAGACCACCCTGCAGGCAATGGCTGCCGGCGCGGTGGACATCATCACCAAACCGACCATGGGGATAAAAAGCTTTCTGCAAGAATCTGCCCACGACCTGGCGATGGCGGTACGTGCTGCGGCCCAGGCCAACCTCAAGCGCGTGGGCAAGCCCTCATCTGTGCCGGTCAGCACCAAACTCAACGCGGATGCCATGCTGGCGCCCAACCAGCACGCCATGGCACAAACCACAGAGCGGCTCATCGCCATCGGCACCTCGACCGGCGGCACCCAGGCGCTGGAAGCCGTGCTGACTGCCTTGCCCCGGGTCAGCCCCGGCATTGTCATCGTGCAGCACATGCCGGAAAAATTTACCGCCATGTTTGCCGAACGCCTGAACGGGGTCTGCCAGATAGAAGTACGGGAGGCGAGAAACAATGACCGGGTGATACCGGGGTTGGCGCTGATTGCCCCCGGCGGCAAGCATATGCTGCTCAAACGCAGCGGTGCCTACTATCACGTCGAGGTAGTCGACGGGCCGCTTATCAACCGCCATCGCCCCTCGGTGGATGTGCTGTTTCGCTCCGTTGCAAAATATGCCGGCAAGAATGCCACCGGCATCATCATGACCGGCATGGGGGATGACGGAGCCCGGGGATTGCGCGAGATGCTGGATGCGGGTGCCAACACGTATGCCCAGGATGAGGCATCCTGCGTGGTCTTTGGCATGCCCAAGGAGGCGATCAAGCTGGGAGCCGCCCGCCATGTGCTCCCCTTACAAGAGATGCAGTACGCCATCCTCGGCAAGTAATCCCTTATCGCGCGTTTTGCCCATAAAAAAGTCCGGCTCCCATTGGGGAGCCGGACTTTTTACATCAACCGGAACCAATCCGGTATCAGGCGAGTAGATTACTCTGCAGCAGGCGCTTCTTCAGCGGCCGGAGCGGCGTCAGCAGCAGGTGCAGCTGCTTCGGTCGGGGCGTTCGCTTCCTTGATGGAGAGACGTACACGGCCCTGACGGTCCACTTCCAGTACCTTCACCTTGACCACGTCACCGATTGTCAGGTGGTCAGCCACGTTCTGCACGCGAGCATCGGTGATCTGGGAGATGTGTACCAGACCATCTTTGCCCGGCAGAATGTTGACGAATGCACCGAAATCGGCCAGACGAACAACTTTACCTTCATAGATGCGGTTCACTTCGATCTCGGCGGTGATAGCCTCGATGCGACGGATCGCTTCCATGGCGGCTTCGTTGGCCACGGCGGAGATACGTACAGTACCGTCATCATCCAGCTCGATGTTGGTGCCGGTCTCTTCGGTCAGCGCACGGATCACGGAACCACCCTTACCGATCACGTCCTTGATCTTCTCAGGATTGATCTTGATGGTGTGGATACGCGGTGCAAAATCGGAGATCTGGGCACGCGGAGCCTGGATAGCTTCATCCATCACTTTCAGGATGTGCAGACGAGCGCCACGAGCTTGCTTCAGCGCAATCTCCATGATCTCTTTGGTGATGCCTTCGATCTTGATGTCCATCTGCAGCGCGGTCACACCTTCGGTGGTACCGGCTACTTTGAAGTCCATGTCGCCCAGGTGATCTTCGTCACCCAGGATGTCGGACAGCACGACGAAACCTTCTTCTTCCTTCACCAGACCCATGGCGATACCGGCAACGGAGGCCTTGATCGGCACACCGGCATCCATCAGCGCCAGAGAGGAACCACAAACAGACGCCATGGAGGAGGAGCCGTTGGATTCGGTGATTTCAGAGACCACGCGCACCACGTACGGGAACTCGGCGGCGCTCGGCATCACGGCGGCAACGCCGCGCTTGGCCAGACGGCCGTGACCGATTTCACGACGCTTCGGGCTACCCATCATGCCGGTCTCACCGACACAGTATGGCGGGAAGTTGTAGTGCAGCATGAAGCGATCGGCACGGTTGCCGGTCAGCTCGTCGATGTTCTGGGCATCACGCTCGGTCCCCAGAGTGGCGACCACGATGGCCTGAGTTTCACCACGGGTGAACAGGGCAGAACCGTGGGCACGGGGCAGAATACCGGTACCTACGCTCAGGGCGCGGATCATTTCCGGATCGCGACCATCGATACGCGGCTCACCACGTACTACGCGACCACGAACGATGCGGCTTTCCAGGCTGTGGAACTCTTCGCCGATCTTCTTGGCATCTTCTTCCACACCAGAAGCGATAACTTGCTCAACCACACGACCCTTGATGGCAGCGATGGTTTCGTAACGAACAGCCTTCTCGGTGATGCGGTAGGCTTCACCCAGTTCGGCGCTCGCCAGCTCGGCAACCTTGGCTTTCAGCGCTTCGTTGACGGCAGGCGGAGTCCAATCCCACGGCTTGGTGCCGACGGCAGCGGCAAACTCGTTGATCGCATTGATCACGGTCTGCATCTGCTCGTGACCGTACACCACGGCACCCAGCATTACCTCTTCGGAGAGGATGGCCGCTTCGGACTCAACCATCAGTACCGCGTTGGCAGTACCGGCAACCACCAGATCCAGATCGCTCTGCGGCAGTTCGGTGGTGGTCGGGTTCAGCACATACTGACCGTTCATGTAACCCACGCGAGCAGCGCCGATCGGGCCGCCAAACGGGATACCGGAGATGGCCAGTGCAGCAGAGGCACCGATCATGGCAACGATGTCGGGGGATACGGCCGGATTCACGGACATTACGGTCGCAACGACCTGAACCTCATTGAGGAAGCCTTCCGGGAACAGCGGACGAATAGGACGGTCGATCAGACGGGAGATGAGGGTCTCGCCTTCGCTCGGACGGCCTTCACGACGGAAGAAACCACCCGGGATACGACCAGCAGCATAGGTACGCTCCTGGTAGTTGACGGTCAGCGGGAAGAAATCACGGCCATGATCGGCCTCTTTCTTGCCGACTACGGTCACAAATACGCAGGTATCGTCCATGCTGACCATAACGGCCGCAGTGGCTTGACGGGCCATCACACCGGTTTCCAGAGTGACGGTGTGTTGACCGTACTGGAATGACTTTACAATAGGATTCACGTGAATTTCCTTTTTACAATTTGGCTCTTTAAATTCGCGCACAAGTATACTTGATTCGATGCAAAAGGTAAGCGGCGACGCGAATTCTGTGAGGCAGGCAACGGCTTGAAGAGCAATAAAAAAGGGGAACCTGACGGTTCCCCTTTTTCGCGAAATCTGATGGTCGATTAACGACGCAGACCCAGCTTGGCGATCAGAGCAGCATAACGCTCGGAATCTTTACGCTTCAGGTAGTCCAGCAGCTTACGACGCTGGGAAACCATGCGCAGCAGACCGCGACGACCGTGGTGGTCCTTGGAGTGCTCTTTGAAGTGACCTTGCAGATGGTTGATCTGGGCAGTCAGCAGGGCAACTTGCACTTCGGGGGAACCGGTGTCGTTGGCGCAACGAGCGTTGTCAGCAACGATTTGAGCTTTGATCTCAGCATTTAGAGACATGGTAATACTCCAGTAGAGTGTTTAAAGGTTCACAGCCAATCTCTAATTCAGCCGTGAAATGAGGGCGGTATCATAATCGTCCCCGCCCCTTTTCGCAACGATAAAGAGGCGAAACGGGAAAGACGCGCTGATACCGCCTGAGGATCACTCCTCGTCGTGATAACGCACCAGTCGCTTGGGAGCTACGCGGCCATCATCATCAATCTCGCCAACCCCGATGAACTCGCGCTCCGGGCCGACCGTCATGCGAACCTGACCGCTTTGCGGCGCACCTGCCACCTGCACGGCCTGGCCCTGATTCACATAGGCAGCCACAACCGCCAGCATGTTCACCTCGGGCAAGCTTGCTACGGCGGTGTCCATCGGCAGCAACAGCGGATCCAGCTGCTCGCGCGGCGGGATGCTCTCGGCCTTGGCCTGCTCGAAGATGCACTCGAGTTGCTCCAGAGTCAGCATCCGCTCGTACGGATAGCTGGCCACCTGGGTACGACGCAACTGGGTCACGTGGGCGCCACAACCCAGCACTTCACCCAGATCATCCACCAGAGAGCGGATGTAGGTGCCCTTGCTGCAGTGCACTTCAAGGCGCACCTCATCACCTTCAAAGCTCAGCAGTTTGAGCTCGAATACGGTGATGGGACGGGCTTCACGCTCGATCTCGATGCCTTCGCGGGCATACTCGTAGAGCGGACGGCCGTTGTGCTTGAGCGCGGAGTACATGGACGGCACCTGCATGATGGGGCCGCGGAACTGGTCCAGCGCCTCGATCAGGGTACCGACAGCCACGTTCACCGGACGGGTGGAGACCACCTCACCGTCGGAGTCGCTGGTGTTGGTGCGTTCGCCCAGTTTGGCGGTCACCTCATAGCGTTTGTCCGCTTCCAGCAGATACTGGGAGAACTTGGTGGCCTCGCCGAGGCAGATCGGCAGCATGCCGGTCGCCAGCGGATCCAGTGCGCCGGTGTGACCGGCCTTGGCGGCGTTGTAGATGCGCTTGACCTTCTGCAACACATCGTTGGAGGTCAGGCCGGTCGGCTTGTCCAGCAGCAGAATGCCGTGCACATCACGGCCCTTGAAACGACGTCTTCGGGTCATCTCAGGCTTTATCCTCAGTCGTGTCATCCGGTGCGGATTCAGCTTCTTCGTCACGGCCAGATTCGGCCATGCGACGCTTGTCTTCACGCACAGTGTTGGTCACCAGGTTGGAGAGACGCATCCCCTCGACCAGGGTCTGGTCGTAGTAGAAACGCAGCTCGGGCACCACGCGCAGACGCATGGCACTGCCCAGCAGACTACGGATATATCCGGCTGCTTCGGTCAGACCCTGCAAGCCTTCCTTGATGCGCTCGGCATCATTTTCCAGCTGCAAGAAGGTGACGTAAATCTTGGCATAGTTGAGGTCACGGGACACTTCCACATCGGAAACAGTCACCATGCCGATGCGCGGGTCTTTCACCTCGCGCTGCAGGATCAGCGCGATTTCACGCTGGATCTGCTGTCCGACCCGACGGGTCCGGCTGAATTCTCTGGCCATATTCTATCCTGCGATAAAAGGGGGCCGCGGCCCCCTATTTTGTCTAACTCTCGGCTTACAGAGTCCGTTGGATTTCAACAGTCTCGTAAACTTCGATCTGGTCGCCTTCGCGCACGTCGTTGTAGTTCTTGACCGCGATACCACACTCGTAGCCGTTGCGAACTTCGTTGACGTCATCCTTGAAGCGGCGCAGGGATTCCAGCTCGCCTTCATAGATAACCACGTTGTCACGCAGAACGCGGATACGGTTGGAACGCTTGACCACACCTTCGGTAACCATACAGCCGGCAACTGCGCCGAACTTCGGAGACTTGAAGACGCTACGCACTTCAGCCAGACCGATGATTTCCTGACGATACTCAGGGGCCAGCTTGCCGCTCATGGCCTGCTTCACTTCGTCGATCAGGTCATAGATGACGGAGTAGTAACGCAGATCCAGGCTCTCGGATTCGATGACCTTGCGCGCAGATGCGTCGGCACGGACGTTGAAACCAACCAGGATGGCGCTGGAAGCAGCAGCCAGGGTCGCGTCGGTTTCGGTGATACCACCTACGCCGGAACCCACGATCTTCACCTTCACTTCGTCGGTGGAGAGTTTTACCAGCGCATCGCAGATCGCTTCCACAGAACCTTGTACGTCGGCCTTGATCACCACGTTCACTTCGGACACTTCGCCCTCGGTCATGTTGGCGAACATGTTTTCCAGCTTGGCCTTCTGCTGGCGAGCCAGCTTGACTTCGCGGAACTTGCCCTGACGATAGAGCGCCACTTCACGGGCTTTCTTCTCGTCACGGACAACGGTGGCTTCGTCACCGGCAGAGGGAACGCCGGACAGACCCAGGATTTCCACCGGCAGGGACGGACCCGCTTCCTTGATCTCGCGACCCAGTTCGTCACGCATGGCGCGAACACGGCCGTACTCGAGACCACACAGAACGATGTCGCCCTGACGCAGAGTACCTTCTTGAACCAGTACGGTCGCAACCGGACCACGACCTTTATCCAGGAAGGATTCGATCACGACGCCGTTGGCCATGCCATCAACCACCGCTTTCAGCTCCAGTACTTCAGCCTGGATCAGGATGGCCTCCAGCAGGTCGTCGATGCCTTCGCCAGACTTGGCGGACACGTGCACGAACTGGCAGTCTCCACCCCAATCTTCGGACATGACGTTGTAACGGGCCAGTTCGGTCTTGACGCGATCCGGATCCGCTTCAGGCTTGTCGATCTTGTTGACCGCAACAACCAGCGGCACACCGGCAGCCTTGGCGTGCTGGATAGCTTCGATGGTTTGCGGCATCACGCCGTCGTCAGCTGCAACAACCAGAACAACGATATCGGTCGCCTTGGCACCACGAGCACGCATGGAGGTAAACGCCGCGTGACCCGGAGTATCCAGGAAGGTGATCATGCCACTGTCGGTCTGGACGTGGTAAGCACCGATATGCTGGGTAATACCACCGGCTTCGCCAGCAGCAACCTTGGCTTTACGAATGTAGTCGAGCAGCGAGGTCTTACCGTGGTCAACGTGACCCATGATGGTCACGACCGGTGCGCGCGGCTTGGCTTCGGAGGTCTCGTCACGATCGGACAGTACCGCCTCTTCCAGCTCGTTCTCACGACGCAGCACAACCTTGTGACCCATCTCCTCGGCGACCAGCTGAGCGGTCTCCTGGTCGATCACCTGGTTGATGGTGGCCATGGCACCCATCTTCATCATCACCTTGATGACTTCAACGCCCTTGACGGCCATCTTGTTGGCCAGCTCGGCCACAGTGATGGTCTCGCCGATGACGACGTCGCGGTTCACCACGGCAGCCGGCTTGTTGAAGCCGTGCTTCATGGCGTTCGGCATGGCGACCTTGCCGCGCTTGCCTTTGCGGGCACGCGGGTTGCGAGAGTCGCGATCATCTTCACGACGACCGGCTTTCTTCGGTGCCTTGGCAGCTGCGGCAGTGCGGCGGCTGGTCTCTTCTTTCCGATCCAACTCGTCTTCTGCGGCTTGCGCATGCTTGTTGGTGGTCAGATGGTAGTCGCTGCTCTCTTTGGCGCGAGCGGCCTCTTCTTCAGCCCAGCGGGCTGCGTTCTGTTCCGCCATGAGACGAGCCTCTTCGGCTTTCTTCGCGGCGAGTTCTTCAGCTTTTTTCAAAGCTGTTTGTTCCTGTTGGCGCTTCAGTTCTTCTGCTTCGCGCTTGGCCATCTTTTCTGCCTCTTGCTGAGCTGTGCTACTGGCTGCTTTGGCGGGCTGTGAAGCCTGTCGAGCCTTTGATTGTGCCTCGATCCGCGCCTTTTCCTCAGCTTCACGACGAGCTTGCTCAGCCTCACGGCGAGCCTTCTCTTCAGCTTCGAGGCGAGCCTTCTCTTCGGCCTCGCGACGAGCTTTTTCTTCTGCTTCCAAACGCGCTGTTTCCTCGGCTTCCGCCTGACGCTGTTCATCTTCCAGCGCCGAGCGTCTTACATAGGTACGAGACTTGCGCACTTCTACCTGCACTTCCTTGTTCTTGCCGCCAGTACCCTGAACACTGATGGTGCTCTTGGTCTTGCGCTGCAAGGTCATGCGGGCAGGAGCGGCGACCTCGTCACCTCCATGCTGTTTCTTCAGGTGTGCCAGCAGAGCCTGTTTCTCAGACTCGCTGACCATGTCGTCGGCCTTGCTCTTGCTGATACCGGCATCGACAAACTGCTGGAGAAGACGATCAACCGGTGTGTCGATGTCAGTGGCAAGTTGTTTGACTGATACTTCTGCCATTCATTTTCCTCCGTTTGATCTTACTCGGACTGCTCTTCTCCGAACCAACAGATATTACGAGCAGCCATAATGAGCTCACCTGCCTTCTCGGCAGTCAGCCCTTCAATATCAGCAAGGTCATCGATACCTTGCTCAGCCAAATCTTCCAGGGTGCCCACGCCACGGCCCGCCAGAGCGTAAGCCAGTTCGCGGCTCAGACCGTTCAGATTGAGCAGCTCTTCGGACGGCTCAACGCCATCGAAAGACTCTTCTTTGGCCAGTGCCTTGGTAGTCAGGGCATCTTTCGCGCGCTTGCGCAGCTCTTCGACCATGTCTTCATCCAGACCGTCGATAGCCAGCAGCTCGTTGACCGGTACAAAGGCGATCTCTTCCAGGGTAGAGAAGCCCTCTTCCATCAGCAGACCGGCGAAATCGTCGTCGATGTCCAGGGTGCTGGTGAACAGGTTCATGATGCGGTCGTTTTCGGCCTGGTGCTTGGCACGCATGTCCTCAACGGTCATCACGTTCAGCTCCCAACCGGTCAGCTGGGAGGCCAAACGCACGTTCTGACCATTGCGACCGATGGCTTGAGCCAGGTTGGCAGCTTCCACGGCGATATCCATGGTGTGGTTGTCTTCATCAACGATAATGGAGGCCACATCGGCAGGTGCCATGGCATTGATCACGTACTGGGCCGGGTTGTCATCGTACAGCACGATGTCGGCACGCTCACCGCTCAGCTCGGCGGAGACTGCTTGCACACGGGCACCACGCATACCGATACAGGCACCGATCGGGTCGATACGACGATCGTTGGTCTTCACCGCGATCTTGGCGCGGGAACCCGGATCACGGGCAGCGCCCATGATTTCGATCATCTCTTCACCGATCTCCGGTACTTCGATACGGAACAGCTCTTTCAGGAAGTCCGGGCTAGAACGGCTGACAAACAGCTGGGAACCACGGGCTTCCGGACGCACTGCATACAGCAGACCACGGACACGATCGCCCGGGCGGAAGGTTTCACGCGGCAGCATGTCATCACGGAAGATCACGGCTTCAGCATTGCTGCCCAGATCCAGGATGACGTTGTCGCGGTTACTCTTCTTGACCACACCACTGATGATGGTGCCTTCTTTATCTTTAAACTGATCAACTACTTGTGAACGCTCGGCTTCGCGCACTTTCTGCACGATAACCTGCTTGGCGGTCTGGGTAGTGATACGGTCGAAGGTCACAGAGTCGATCTGGTCTTCAACATACTCACCGATCTGGATTTCCGGCTGATCAATTTGTGCCGCTTCCAGGGTGATTTCAGCATAGGGGTTCTCCATCGCGGCTTGATCCGCAATGACTACCCAGCGGCGATAAGTGTCGTAGTCACCGGTCTTGCGATCGATTTCGACCCGAACCTCAATCTCGCCTTCATATTTCTTCTTGGTCGCAGTCGCCAGCGCGGTTTCCAGAGCCTGGAAGATCTTCTCGCGGGGTACCGCTTTCTCGTTGGATACTGCGTCAACGACCAGCAAAATCTCTTTATTCATATCCGATAGCCTCGTTAACCAAAGTTCGGCACTATGTTCGCTTTTTGGATATTGGTGAAAGCCAACACGTCGTCCTTACCATCTACTGTCAGGGTGATCATGTCGCCTTGCACAGCTTTGATTACGCCTTTGAACTTGCGGCGGTTGTTTGTTGCCATCCGAAGCGTTACCGCCGCCTCTTGGCCAACGTATTTTTCGAAATGGGCAACCTTGAACAGGGGACGATCCAGGCCGGGGGAGGATACCTCGAGGTAATACTCCTCGGTGATGGGATCTTCGACGTCCATGATGGCGCCAACCTGATGGCTGACCTCAGCACAGTTCTCGACAGTCACACCCTGCTCGCCGTCGATATAGACACGCAAGGTGGAGTGTTTACCCGCACGGATAAACTCAATACCCCAAAGTTCAAAACCCAAGGCAACGACCGGAGCCTCGAGCAGATCGGTCAAACGTTGTTCCAACGTAGCCAAAGTCACCCTCCGAAAAACAAAAAAAGGGCATAAAGCCCAGATAGATATCGATTCAGAGTAAATTGCACATAACAAAAAGCCCCGATGTCAAATCGGGGCTTGGCGCTTTACCCTGATTGTCGCCTCGCAGCGACCGCCTTCCTGAGCGTAGGAAATGCGTGAAATTTGGTTGCGGGGGCCGGATTTGAACCGACGACCTTCGGGTTATGAGCCCGACGAGCTACCATGCTGCTCCACCCCGCGTCCGAAATCGTGCGAGATTATAGCCACTTCACTCTCTCGATACAAGACTGACTGGCTATAATACACTCGGTTTCCCGAGCTCACTGCTTAATTGGTGCCGTGGGCGGGACTCGAACCCGCACACCCTAGAGCACTACCCCCTCAAGATAGCGTGTCTACCAATTCCACCACCACGGCAAAACTCTTACTCGGGAACGTCAGTATCTTTCTTCACTGGCGCTTTGGTCTGCTCAACCTGTTGGGTTTGTTGCAGATTTTCCCACTCACTACCCTGCTTGACCTTGTTGCTGGACATAGAACCGAGCACTAGGCTGATAACGAAAAACAGAGTAGCCAAAATTGCTGTTGTTCGGGTCAGGAAGCTGCCTGAACCACCGGAGCCGAATACTGTGTTCGATGCCCCTGCGCCGAAGGAGGCGCCCATATCAGCCCCTTTACCTTGCTGAATCATCACCAGACCAATCAGAGCCAGTGAAACCAGCAGATAAACGACTAAAAGAATCTCGTACATTTAACTTGCACCCTTTGCCGCTTCAACAATTCCTAAAAACGCATCGCTATCGAGGCTTGCTCCGCCAATCAGTCCGCCATCAATGTCGGGCTGTGCAAACAAGTCTCTCGCGTTGCTCGGCGTTACGCTCCCACCATAGATGATTCTAACTTTCTCACCTATTACCGGAGTATCCTCCGCCAAGCGACCACGTATAAAGGAATGAACCTCTTGTGCCTGCTCGGGTGTGGCGCATTTACCTGTACCTACAGCCCAAATCGGCTCGTAGGCGATGATAGCATTATCGAAAGCCATCGCGCCATTTTTCTCTATGACGATATCCAGCTCTTCAGCGATCACCTCGAAGGCTCTTCTCGCCTGCCTAGCCGCACCTGATTCACCTAAACAGAGGATGGGAATCAAGCCTGCCGCTCTGGCTGCCGCAAACTTCTCTGCGACGATAAAACTGGTCTCACCAAAGAGACGCCTACGCTCGGAGTGCCCTACCAATACGTAACGACACCCTGCCTCTACCAGCATCCGACACGAGATTTCTCCAGTGTAAGCGCCAGTCGCGTGCTGACTCACATTCTGAGCCCCCAACTTTATTACCTTCTGCTCATTGAGCAGTGAAGCGCTAAAGTCGAGATGCACATGGGAAGGACAGAGAACCACATCTACTTTTCCGTCAACGCCGTTTAGGCACTGACTCGTAAACTGCTCTAACTGCGACCTACTACCGTGCAACTTCCAGTTGGCTGCTACAAACGGCTTGCGATGTCCCATCGGCAACTCCCTTGCGAAAGCGGGGCTGATAATATCCAGAGGATGCTCAGCTGACAAGTGCTATTTTTAAATTTTTGAATCGTTTGAACAAGATACAACCAGGACGGCTAAAAAGCCGCCCCGGTTGTTCATTAAAACGCCGATTCAACCTGCTTGGCGATGCGCTGAGCCATGTCACGTACCTGCTGTTCATGCTCCCCTTCGACCATGACCCGGATCAGCGGTTCGGTACCTGATTTACGCAACAGTACGCGACCACGACCAGCCAGCTCCTGTTCCACCTTGGCAACCTCAGCCATGACAGCATCAGCGGCCAGCGGATCCTTGCCTTCGGCAAAACGAACATTCACCAGAACCTGCGGGAACTTGCTCATGCCGGAGCGCAGCTTGGCCAGCGGCATCTCGGCACTGCGCATGGCGGTAAGCACCTGCAAGGCGGCTACGATGCCATCACCCGTAGTGGTCTGATCCAGACAGATAATGTGGCCGGAGTTCTCGCCACCGATGCGCCAGCCCTTCTCTTCCATCATCTCCAGCACATAGCGGTCACCCACCTTGGCACGGGCAAACGGGATGCCCAGGGTTTGCAGCGCCAGCTCCAGACCCATGTTGGCCATCAGGGTACCGACGACACCGCCTTTGAGGCGACCATTGCGCAGAGCATCGCGTGCGATGATATAGAGCACTTCATCACCGTCGATGAGATAGCCGGTATGGTCAACCATGATCAGACGGTCACCATCACCATCAAAGGCAACCCCCAGGTCGGCCTTGCACTCCAGCACCTTGGCAACCAGAGCGTCAGGCGCAGTCGAACCGACACCATCGTTGATGTTGAGGCCATCCGGGGCGCAGCCCATGGTGATCACTTCAGCACCCAGCTCGCGGAAAACCGAAGGCGCAATGTGATAAGTCGCCCCGTGGCCACAGTCGACCACCATTTTCACCCCATCCAGATTCATGTGGGAGGGGAAGGTGCTCTTGCAGAATTCGATATAGCGACCGGCGGCATCATCAATGCGCACCGCTTTGCCAAGTTCGGCAGACTCGACACACTTGAGCTCGTGATCCAGCTCGGCTTCGATAGCCAGCTCGACATCATCGGGCAGCTTGGTGCCATCGGCGGAGAAAAACTTGATGCCGTTGTCATAGAAGGGGTTGTGGGAAGCGCTGATGACGATGCCAGCTTCGGCACGGAAAGTGCGAGTCAGGTAGGCAACCGCTGGCGTGGGCATGGGTCCCATCAGAATGGCCTTGAGGCCTGCCGCAGAGAGCCCCGCTTCCAGCGCGGATTCCAGCATGTAACCGGAGATGCGGGTATCTTTGCCAATCAGCACCTTTTTGGTGCCCTTCTTGGAGAGCACTTTGCCGGCAGCCCAACCCAATTTCATTACAAAATCAGGGGTGATCGGGTATTCGCCAACCTTGCCGCGCACACCATCGGTACCGAAATACTTTCTTGCCATTGTCTGTTCTCTTTATTATCTGGAAATAAAATCTTGTCCCGTCATTGCCAGCCAACCGACGCGCAATGCGTCCATGGTCTCCCGTACATCGTGTACCCTGATGATGCGGGCCCCATGCTGCATGCCGATAAGGGCGCATGCCAGACTGCCCGCCAGACGCTCATCCACCGGACGGCCCAGCAGGTTGCCTATCATAGACTTTCGCGACATCCCCACCAATAGCGGCAAGTCATAATCAAGCAGTTCCTTTTGAGCCGCCAACAGCTGATAGTTGTGTGCAAGGGTCTTGCCAAAGCCATATCCCGGATCCAGCAACAGCTCTTCACGACGTATCCCGACCGCCAGACAAGCCGCAATGCGTTCATCAAAAAAGGCACGTACCTCCCCGATCAGGTCGTCATAGTGCGGCTCGACCTGCATGGTTCGCGGCTGCCCCTGCATATGCATCAGACAGACAGGGACAGCAGCCTCAGCCGCGGCTTGCAGTGCTCCAGGTGCTTGCAGTGCCCGCACATCGTTGATCAGATGGGCACCCGCCTTGCAACCCTCCCGCATCACCGCAGCTTTGGAGGTATCGAGGGAGATCATCACATCCAGCTCACGGACCATCTGTTCCACGACAGGAATGACCCTGTCCAGCTCCTCCTGCTCGCTCACATCGGGTGCGCCAGGGCGGGTAGACTCGCCACCGATGTCGATGAGGGTCGCACCGTCAGAGACCATCTGGCGCGCATGGCCCATTGCCCGTTCAAATTGGTTGAAATTACCGCCATCGGAGAAGGAGTCGGGCGTCACATTGAGGATCCCCATCACATGGGGACGATCGAGGGAGAGGCTGAGCCCCTTGCTGGTTAACTGCATTTTCACGTCCATCTGATAAAGAAAAACCCCGGGCAAGCCCGGGGTTTGGAGAGTCACAATTATTTGGCCGGAGCGTCGTTGGCTTTGTCGATAGTGACATCCGCCACCGGTGCAGCCTCATCGGCAGGCTTGGCCTCGGCAGCTACGGTGGAACCGCCTTGCGGGGTATCACCGTGCTCGTCATGCCAGTTGCTCGGAGCACGAACCTCGCGACGCGCCATCAGATCATCGATCTGTTTGGCGTCGATGGTCTCGTACTTCATCAGCGCATCTTTCATGCTGTGCAACACGTCCATATTATCCAGCAGGATCTGCTTGGAACGGGCGTAGTTGCGGTCGATGACCTGCTTGACTTCGGCATCGATAACGCGAGCGGTATCGTCGGACATGTGCTTGGCCTTGGCCATGCTGCGACCGAGGAACACCTCACCATCTTCTTCCGCGTAGAGCATTGGGCCGAGACGCTCGGACATACCCCACTGGGTCACCATCTTGCGTGCAATGTCGGTCGCTCGCTCGATGTCGTTGGAAGCACCGGTCGATACCTTCTCGGCACCATAGATCAGCTCTTCTGCCAGACGACCGCCATACAGACTGGAGATCATTGACTCCAGATGCTGCTTGGAGTGGCTCCAGCGATCCTGCTCCGGCAGATACATGGTCACACCCAGCGCACGACCGCGCGGAATGATGGAGACCTTGTAAACCGGGTCATGATCCGGGACCAGACGACCAATGATGGCGTGACCGGCTTCATGATATGCAGTCATCTCTTTTTCGGACTCTTTCATCACCATGGAGCGGCGTTCCGCACCCATCATGATCTTGTCCTTGGCCTTCTCGAACTCGGCCATGGAGACCACTCGGCGGCTCTCACGGGCAGAGAAGAGGGCTGCTTCGTTGACCAGGTTGGCCAAGTCCGCACCGGAGAAACCGGGTGTACCACGGGCAATCAGCGCCGGATTGACGTCATCCGCCAACGGAACTTTGCGCATGTGCACTTTCAGGATCTGCTCGCGACCACGGACATCCGGCAGACCGACCACAACCTGACGGTCGAAACGGCCCGGACGCAGTAGTGCCGGATCCAGTACATCAGGACGGTTGGTGGCAGCGATGACGATGATCCCTTCATTGCCTTCAAAGCCATCCATCTCGACCAGCATCTGGTTAAGGGTCTGCTCACGCTCATCGTGACCACCGCCCAGACCGGCGCCACGCTGGCGACCGACCGCATCAATTTCATCGATGAAGATGATGCAGGGGGAGGATTTCTTGGCCTGCTCGAACATGTCACGTACCCGGGAGGCACCGACACCCACGAACATCTCCACGAAATCAGAACCTGAGATGGTGAAGAAGGGCACCTTGGCCTCACCCGCAATGGCCTTGGCCAGCAGGGTTTTACCGGTACCGGGAGGACCTACCAGCAGTACGCCAGTCGGGATCTTGCCACCCAGTTTCTGGAATTTGCTCGGGTCGCGCAGATAGTCGACCAGCTCCTTCACCTCTTCCTTGGCTTCATCGCAACCAGCTACATCGGCAAAGGTAGTCTTGATCTGATCTTCACTCATCAGGCGAGCCTTGCTCTTGCCAAACGACATGGCGCCTTTGCCACCGCCGCCCTGCATCTGACGCATGAAGAAGACCCAGACACCGATCAGCAGCAACATCGGGAACCAGGAGATGAAGATAGAGGTCAGCAAAGACGGCTCTTCCGGCTTCTCGCCCATCACCTTGACGTTGTGATTGAGCATATCGTTGAGCAGCTGGGGATCCGGCGCCGGGATGATGGTGGTGAATCGTTCACCAGTACGCTTGACGCCATTAATGACCTTACCGTCCATCCGCACTTCACGGATCTGCTCTTGGGTCACCTCTTTAACGAAGCTGGAATAGTCCAGCTGGCGACTGGTGGTATCGCTGGGGCTGAAGCTATTGAACACCGACATCAATACGACGGCGATGACCAGCCACAGGATTAAGTTTTTCGCCATGTCACTCAAATCAGTAACCTCGCAGACTGACAGTTAACGATGAAGGTTAGGGTACTACAGTTTAAAACCGGTAGCCACAATGTAGACTTCCCGTGATCTGGCGCGGGATGAGTCTGGTTTACGAATTTTAACGGCGGAGAAAAGTTTCCGAATTTCATTCAGATAGGCATCAAAGCCCTCCCCCTGAAACACCTTCACCACAAAACTGCCGTCACTGCGCAATACCTGATGACACATGTCCAGAGCCAACTCGACCAGATACATGGCACGAGCCTGATCCACCTGCTGGGTGCCGCTCATGTTGGGGGCCATGTCGGACATCACGACATCGACCTTGTCGGGTCCGACTCGCTCCAGCAAGGCACCGAGTACAGTTTCCTCCCGAAAGTCCCCCTGCAGGAAATCGACACCGGCAATGGGATCCATAGGCAGAATATCGCAGGCGATGACCCGACCCGATTCGCCAACCTGCTCGACCGCGAATTGGGACCAGCCGCCGGGGGCAGCCCCCAAATCCACTACCGTCATGCCATTTTTCAACAGGCGGTCTTTGCCCTGGATCTCGTCGATCTTGAAAACAGCACGGGAACGCAGCCCCAATTTCTGGGCTTTTTTGACGTATTGATCGTCGAAATGTTCTTTTAACCAGCGGGTGGAGCTGGCGGAACGTTTTTTCTGGGTCATGATAATCGACTTTAAAAAACCACAAGGGTTATTAGTATTAAGGGCTAAGTGGGGGTAGAATACGCCCCTTTCAACCCTGACTTATGAAGAAATTGCGATGATTCTCAACAATAAACAGAAACAGTACCTCAAGGGCCTTGCCCATAGCCTCAAGCCTGTCGTCCTGCTGGGTCAGCATGGTCTGACCGAAGGTGTACTGGCCGAGATCGATCTGGCACTGAACCATCACGAGCTGATCAAGGTTAAGGTTGCCTCTGAAGATCGCGAAATGAAACAACTGGTTATGGATGCTATCGTCCGTGAAACCGGTTCAATCAAGGTGCAAAGCATGGGTCATGTGCTGACCATTTATCGTCAAGCCAACGAACCCAAAATCCAGCTGCCCCGCAAGTAAAAGGAAAGAGCATCGCTCTTTCCTTATTCCACTTCTTCCCGAGTCGCTTGCCAAAGTAGTCGCAAAGCCCTTAACCTGCGATGAATACTTCCGGACACGCATTATGGCTCACCATCCTATTCTGACCGACGATGAGCTGGCCATGCTGCGGGACTTGGGGAGCAATCAGGACACCCATGTTCTGAGTGGTCACCTCGATACCCCCATGCTTGGCTTGCTGCAAAAAGCCGAACACCTTGTACTCGAAGCCCGCTTCGCAGACCATCAGCTGCGTTTTCCCCTGAGCTTTACCCAAGGGGAAGATGGCTTCGTCGAGCCCCGCTTATCTGCACCGGTCATCAGGGAGCTGGGGTTTGCCCAACCGCGCGCCTGGCGTCTCACCCAAAAAGCCAAGCTATGCAGCGAACTGGGCCTGTTTCAGGTACTCAGCCTCTCCCTCAACGGCCTCATCGTGGAAAATTTGCCAACCGACATGGTGGCCGATACCCCCATCAACGGCGAGCTCTGCATCGAGCAAGAGGCCCCTCTTCCACTGCAGGGACGACTGGTAAGGCGCATCAAAGCCAATGCCGACCATGCAACCTGGGCACTGAGCTTTCAGATGAGCGAGAGCAACATCGAACGGCTGCGCCACTGGCTGTTTCAGCGTCATCAGGACGCCTTTACCGAGGCGTATCTGTCCTGATTTTTATCAATAATCATATAGATAAAGACAAACAGGGGAGCACCAGCCCCCCTGTTTCATCGTCTGTAGCATTCGCTTAGATATAAGCGACTTCCAGTACTTCGTATTCCACATCGCCAGCAGGGGTCTTGACGATTGCAACATCGTCCACTTCCTTGCCAATCAGGGCGCGGGCAATGGGGGAGTTGACAGAGATGAGGTTCTGTTTGATATCAGCCTCATCGTCACCCACGATGCGGTAAACCACCTCTTCCTCTGTCTCGCTCTTGAGCAGAGTCACAGTCGCGCCAAAAATCACGCGGCCGTTGTTGGTCATCTTGGTGACATCGATCACCTGCGCATTGGAGAGCTTGGCTTCAATCTCCTGAATGCGGCCTTCACAGAACCCCTGCTGCTCGCGAGCGGCATGGTATTCGGCGTTTTCCTTCAGATCACCGTGCTCACGGGCATCGGCAATCGCTTCGATAATCTGGGGACGAAGCTCGGTCTTGAGATAATCGAGCTCTTCGCGCAGCTTCTCAGCGCCGCGAACAGTCATCGGAGTATGATTCATAGTCGAAACCTGGGTTGCTTGAAAATAGAAACTGCGGCCATCTGCAAGGAGGCCGCAGCAATCGGTTCGGATGAGGCATCTTAATATGAAGCCAACACAAAATCCACGTCAGCCCCCTGATGCAGATCCCACTTGCGTCATCGACATTCCCCTCGCTTACTTCCCTTCCGGTACGGAAATGGGGGCCGAAACGGTCGGTTTGCCCTGCATGATGGCGATCTCCACCCGCCGGTTCATCCGACGATTTTCCGGGGTCGTATTGGGCACCAATGGCTGGGAATCCGCCATCCCCTGCACCACCAGTCGCCCCTGATCAAAACCGGGGACCTTCAGCATCTGGTGCGCCACCGCCACCGCCCGTTGCGACGACAACTCCCAGTTGGACTGGAACAGCTCATCTTCGGTCGCCACGTTGTCGGTGTGACCGGAGATGGTGATTTCACCCGGCACATCCTTGAGCAGGGTCGCGACCTTGCGAATGACCGGCCAAAACTGGGGCTGCAGAAATGCCGAACCGGCCGGGAAAGACGCTTTTTCCCTGATCCGGATGATGATCTGCTGGCCCAGCGCCTCAATTTCGATGGCACCGTCCTGGATCTGATCTTTCATCTGCTCGGCGAGGGCTTTGGCCAGGGTATTGGATTGTTCTTGCGCCTTCTTCGCATCCTGCGCGGTATCGCCCCCCGTCTGTTTCCCATCACTCTTGTCCTGACCACCGGCCTGATCCGCCTCACCGGGCAGAAACTCCAGTTCGGTCTGGGTCAGATCGATGGTCTGCTGCATCACGGTATCAATCGGCGTGGGCTCAGGGCGACCGGGCCTGAACTCCTGGGCAATCACCGAGGTTCCCTTGGGAATATCTTTCACCTCAAGGATGTTCTGCACTCCAAAGGCATTCTTCATAGAGCCCGCGATCTGCTTGAACTTGAGTACGTCCATCTCGGCAAAAGAGAGCAGCAGCACGAAGAAGCACATCAGCAGCGACATCAAGTCGGCAAAGGTGCCCATATAGGCAGGAAGACCGGGGGGGGGGCATTTGCAATCAGACATGGTGCCTACTCCGCGCCGGTATTGCGTTTGGACTGACTCAGATAGTTCTGCAGCATGGACTGGATCACCCGCGGGTTCTGGCCATCCTGAATCCCCATAATGGCATCAAGGATCAGGGTACGACTGAGCTTCTCCTCCCCGCTGCGCAGCTCCAGCTTGTCAGCAATAGGAATAGCGATCATGTTGGCCTCAATCGCTCCGTACAGGGTGGTAAGCAAGGCCACCGCCATTGCCGGACCGATCGATTTGGGGTCACTCATATTTGACAACATGGCCACCAGGCCCACCAACGTACCTATCATCCCCATGGCTGGGCCCAGATCCCCAAGGGTACGGAAGACCTTGATGGCAATGACATGGCGCTCGGCTGTCAGGTCGATATCCTTTTCCATCACGGCACGCACCACTTCGGCATCGTGACCATCCACCAGCATGTCGATCCCTTTTTTCATAAATGCATTGGGGATCTCTGCGGCCTCCAGCGCCAGAAAGCCACCTTTGCGAGCCGCGTCAGCCAGTTCAACGGCTTTGGCGATCAGGTCGTCGAGCTTGTCGCCCTTATACATAAAGGCTTTGCCCGCCACCTTGAAAGCCAGAAAAAACTGCCCGATATTGAACTTCATCATGGCAATGAAAATTGAGCCAAGAATAGTGATATAGACCGATGGCATATCGATAAACATGCTCAACGAGCCACCGAGGATCATGCCGTAAATCACGACACCGAATCCTAAAACGATACCTAACAAGCTCCCTAGATCCACGTCCCTACTCCTGTCACCGGTTCTTATGCCTAATTATAGTTTGTTGAATTTTCTGCTATTGCGACCCTAGCGGCAAGCATGCATCCACTGAGAATGATGGCTCATTATCGGCCAGTTTAGCGAGAGTTTGAGGGGGCAATGCTTTTCTGCCTCCCCCCTGTGGACGGTCGATGTTAATATAAGCCGTTTTTTTCAATCCCCGAGGATGGACATGGCCAGTAAAAAAATCGACCGTCTGAGTTTTGATGCCACTCTGGAAGAGCTGGAAACCATCGTTCATCAGCTGGAACAAGGTTCCCTACCCCTGGAAGAGGCACTCAAGCAGTTCGAGCAGGGCGTTCATCTGGTTCGGGCCGGTCAGCAGAAGCTGGAACTGGCCGAACAGAAGATCCAGATCCTGCTCAGTCAAGCCGATGGCAGTGACCAGCTCGCCCCCTTCCAGCCAGAACAAGGAGAGGAGTGAGTGGCGCTGGACCATTTTTCCCGTCTGCATCGTCAGCGTATTGACGACTGTCTGTCAGCACAACTTGAATCCTTGCCCGCCATGGCGCCGCGCCTGCGCGATGCCATGAGTTATGGCTTGCTGCTGGGCGGCAAGCGGGTTCGCCCGTTTCTGGTCTACGCGGTCGGCGAGATGCTGGGCGTCAAGAGCGAACTGCTGGATGGCCCTGCGGCTGCAGTGGAGTGCATCCACGCCTACTCCCTGCTGCACGATGACCTGCCCGCCATGGATAACGACGACCTGCGTCGTGGTCAGCCAACCGTTCACAAGGCGTTTGACGAAGGAACCGCCATTCTGGCCGGTGATGCGCTGCAGACCCTGGCGTTCTCCATTCTGGCCGATCACCCCATGCCCGATACCTTGATGGCCAACCGGGTGCGGATGCTGAGTACCCTCGCCCGCGCCTCCGGCTATCTGGGTATGTGTGGCGGTCAGGCGCTGGATCTGCAGGCCGAAGGGCGCCAGATCTCGCTAGCCGAGCTGGAGCAGGTACACCGCCACAAGACCGGTGCACTAATTGAATGTGCCGTGGCACTCGGCGCCCTGTGCAAAGCCGATGTCGATGACGCCACGCTGGCTGCACTGCAAACCTATGCATCCGCCATCGGCCTCGCCTTCCAGGTGCAGGATGACATCCTCGACATCACAGGCGATACCGCCACCCTGGGCAAGCCACAAGGTTCTGACCTGGCGCTGGAGAAAAGTACCTATCCGGCCCTGCTCGGACTCGAAAATGCCCGTGAGCTGGCTCGCGAACTGCATGGGAAAGCCTTAACAGCCCTGCAATCCTTGCCCTACAATACCGACATTCTGGAAGCGTTTGCCGATTACATCATCGAGCGAACCCACTAAACGCTGGATAACAGTAACAATATGAGCGTTGATATTAGCAATTTCCCCAACCTGGCCCTCGCGGACACTCCGGTCGAGCTGCGTTCCTTGCCCAAAGATCGGCTGCCGGTGCTGTGCAACGAGCTGCGCGAATATCTGCTGCGCTCTGTCAGCCGCTCCAGCGGACACTTTGCCTCCGGTCTCGGTACGGTCGAACTGACCGTGGCCCTGCACTACGTCTACAACACCCCGTTCGATCGGCTGATCTGGGATGTGGGCCATCAGGCCTATCCCCACAAGATCCTGACCGGGCGCCGTGACCAGATCCACACCATCCGGCAGAAGGATGGCCTGCACCCCTTCCCCTGGCGTGGCGAGAGCGAGTACGACGTGCTCTCCGTCGGCCACTCCAGCACCTCCATCGGTGCGGCGCTCGGTATGGCGGTCGCCGCCGAGAGTGAAGGGCTGGGTCGCAAGGTCGTTGCCGTGATCGGTGACGGCGCAATTACCGCAGGGATGGCTTTTGAAGCGCTCAACCACGCCGGCGATGTTCACAAGGACATGCTGGTGATCCTCAACGACAACGAGATGTCCATCTCCGAGAATGTCGGGGCGCTGAACAACCATCTGGCCCGGGTCATGTCCGGCAAGCTCTACACCACCATCCGCGAAGGCGGCAAGAAGGTGCTGGCGGGTTTGCCACCGGTCAAGGAGCTGGCCAAGCGGGCCGAAGAGCACCTCAAGGGGATGGTGGTGCCCGGCACCCTGTTCGAGGAGTTCGGCTTCAACTATATCGGCCCCATCGACGGTCACGATATCGAGGCGCTGGTCGAAACCCTGCGCAACATGCGCAACCTCAAGGGCCCGCAGCTGCTGCACGTCAAAACCAAGAAGGGCAAGGGTTACGAGCCGGCGGAGAAAGACCCCATCGGTTATCACGCCGTGCCCAAGTTCAATCCGGACGAGTGCGCCCTGCCCAAGGCGAGCAGCGCCAAACCCACCTTCTCCGCCATCTTTGGCCAATGGCTGTGCGACATGGCCGCCAAAGACGAAAAGCTGGTCGGCATCACCCCCGCCATGCGCGAAGGCTCGGGGCTGGTAAAATTCAGCCAGCAATATCCGGATCGCTACTTCGATGTGGCCATTGCAGAGCAGCATGCGGTCACGTTCGCCGCGGGTCTTGCCATCGCCGACAAGAAGCCTGTGGTGGCCATCTATTCGAGCTTCCTGCAGCGCGCCTACGATCAGGTGATCCACGACGTAGCGCTGCAAGATCTGCCGGTGCTATTCGCCATCGACCGGGCCGGTCTGGTGGGCGCCGATGGCCCGACCCATCAAGGGGCGTTCGACATCAGCTTCCTGCGCACCGTGCCCAACATGGTAGTGATGACGCCATCTGATGAGAATGAGTGCCGCCAGATGCTCTATACCGGCTATCTCCATCAGGGCCCTGCCGCAGTGCGCTACCCCCGCGGCAGCAGCCTGAGCGACGCCCCCATCTCGTCAGAAATGCAGGCACTGGAGCTCGGCAAGGGACGAATCCTGCGAGAGGGCAAGGGCACTGCCATTCTGGCGTTTGGCACCTTGCTGCACCACGCCAAAGCGGCCGCCGAAGCACTGGATGCCACCCTGGTGGACATGCGCTTTGTCAAACCGATGGATGAGGCGCTGGTGCTGTCGCTGGCGGCCAGCCACGATCACTTCGTCACCATCGAAGACAACGCCATCATGGGCGGCGCCGGTTCGGCGGTGAACGAACTGCTGATGCGCAGCAAACAGTGCAAGCCGGTGCTCAACCTTGGCTTACCGGACCGCTTCGTGGAACAGGGTACCCAGCAGGAGATCTATGCCCTGCTCGGTCTGGACGATGCAGGCATCCAGCGCAGTATCGAAAGCTGGCTGCAAGCCTGACGAGACACGATGTGATGCAATAGACAGGAAAATTCAGTAACGGTTCGAAAAAATCCCCAGGTAATGCCTGGGGATTTTTTTAAGAAGACAGCAGAGTGTGACTACTGTTGTGACGATACCGGATCGACAGCGCTTAGTTACACCCTTCGGTAGAGGCTGAGTTCAGATAGCTCACCTCATTGCCTGGCTGATAATCGGCCACGTTGATGGTCTTCTTGATCTCGATGTACTCCTTCAGCACGGCAGCATCCACCAAACCGGCGTTGATGGTATCGATCTTCGGATAGCCATCACCACCGGAGGCGCTGAAGCTCGGGATCGCGAAGCTGTAAGTTGCTGCCGGATCAAACGCCTTGCCACCGATACTGGTGATATTGACGCTCTTGGCTTGGCAATCCACCGCCATGTTGATACCGCCAAACTGGGCATAACCACCGGTATTGCGGGTCTTGCTTGCCACCTGGCCCAGATAGGTCGCCAGCTCGCTTCCCTTCATGACAGCCTTGTTGACCGTGTTGCCAAACGGGTGCACCAGCAGCACGCTGCGGTAAGTGATATCACCGGCCGGGATGCTGTCACGCACGCCGCCTGAGTTGACGATACCAAAGTCGACACCCAGCTTGCTGCTGGTCGCCGTGGTGATGAGGCGACCCAGGTTGGTCTGCTTGTTGCGAACCGAGTTGCGATCACCAACCAGCAAGCCATCTGCCGAGCCAATGACAACATTCAGCTCTTGCTGACCTTTCTCCTGATAACCCAGCAGGGTGTTATACAGCTCGGGATCCTTGGTGATCTCGTCCTGTACGAACTGCATCTTGGCCGGATCCTTGGTTACGGCGCCGTTGGCATCGATCGCCTCGCCCTTGGCGTTGCGCTTGATCAGGTTGACCGGGATCAGGTCATAGCTGGTCAGGGTCAACTTGCCATTCTGGTACTCAAACTGGGCACGGCCCACATACTTGCCCCACTCGTGGGCCTGCATGATCCAGGTGCCGTTTTGCTGGTCCGGTTGGCAGTTATCACCCGGTTTGAAATTGGCGTACTTGTTGGTGGTACCCGGTTCCATACAGACCGGATTCTGGGAGTGGCCACCAATGATGGCATCCAGAGTCCCTGCCGGCAGTGCACGAGCCATCTCTACATCGCCCGGCGCATTGCTGCCGTGCTGACCATTCTCGTAATGGCCCATGTGAGTGATGGCGAAGACCAGATTGGCCTCCTTGTTGCTGCGGATCTGCTGGCCCAGTTTGGCCGCCTCGCTGGTCGGATCGCGGAACTCCAGGGTCTGCACGTTGTTGGGATCAACCAGCTGGGCGGTATCCTCGGTGGTCAGACCCAGTACGGCGACTTTGAGACCGCTCTCCAGCTTGAACACCTTGTAGGGGTCAAAGTAGTGTTTGCCGCTCGCCTTGTCATAGATGTTGGCCGAAAGCATGGGGAACTGGGCCCACTTGCGCTGCTTCTCCAGCACGCTGAGGGGGTTGTCGAATTCATGGTTGCCCACTGCCATGGCATCGTAGCGAATGTTGTTCATCGCCATGAAGTCAGGCTCGGCGTCCTGCAGATCGGACTCCGGCACGCCGGTATTCACATCACCACCGGAGAGAACCAGTACGTCACTGCCAGCAGCCTTGGCATCGGCTCGCAGCTGTTCGACCAGAGTCTTCTGGGCAGCCATACCGTACTCATTTTCAGCGTTGTGCCAGAAACGGCCGTGGGTATCGTTGGTGTGCAGGATGGTCAGTTTGCAGACATTTTCGGTGCAGGGTGCAACGGTGTCATTGCTCGAGGTATTACAGCCAGTCAGTGCAGCAAGCACGGCCAGTGCCACGCCGCCTTTGATAAAGTTATTATTCATTTCCATATCACCTTGATTGTTTTGTTATTTATCAACCCTGTCCAGCGGGTCGGGCGCCAATATAACAAACAACAGATGACCGTTTTTCATCGATGACTCACAAATTCTGCTAATTGTGATCTTCGGCCCAACATCCGGCTTCCTGCTGATTTATCAGGTTTTTTGTTGAGCAGTCACTCACTTGCTCCCCTCCCGCACCAAGGAGGCGCCACCCGGACGCGCCTTTGTGGCATACTCCCCAGCCAGCCATGCCCGAGGAGATGATTTGATGGCCAAGTACGACAAGATTTCCCCCGAGACCCAGCAGGAGGCGATGAAAATTGCCCGTGCCAACCAGAAGCCGGGGCAGACCAAGGAACAGACCCAGCTTATCGCGCAAGGGATCCAGAAAGGCATCGACGAATACAAGAAACAGATGAAGGCGCGAGCCCGCGAAGCGAGCCGCCAGAAAAAAATGCAGGCCAAAGCCAGGCAGCCACAGGGCGCGCCACAAACCGAAGAGCAAGACGATCAGCTTGAAGTGATTGAAGTAAGCCATCAGCATCCCCTGCCCTGGATCTTGCTGGTGGTGAGCTGGCTGGGATTTGCAGCAGCCTGGTTCTGGTTGCACTAAGATGCGCTAGCAAACCTTTATCCGGGATCCTCTTCACAGCCCGGGCCCGGGCTGCTGGTGATTACCTGCGAAGAGTGATTAAATCCCGCGCCTCTTGCACCGGACTCCCTGTTTTTTGACGATCAGTTTTCAGGAAAGATGTTATGAACCCCGCTCCGCTCTATCTGCTGGCCCCTTTTGTACTGTTCCTTGTGACCATGCTGCTCTATCGCATTTCGCCGCTGCGGGCGGTCGCCGCCGGTGGGGTACGCTGGTTTATCCTCCCCGCCTTCACCCTGTTTATTTTGCTGATCATCATCAATGGAGCCGCCGATCCCGCCCTGCGCGATCCGGCATTCCACTGGTTGATGCCGGGCCTTGGCTTTGCCCTGAGCCTGTTTCCGGCCCTGCCCAAGGCGCTGGTGCCACGGCTCGCCATCAAAGAGGGGGCCTTTGCCGCCCTCGGTCTGATGCTGATGAGCCTGGCCATGGTCTACTGACCAACCGGCCACAGCAGTTAGCATGATGCAAGGGGCGCTCTGTGACGGGCGCCCCTTGTACAAACAATGGCCTGCAGGCATCTTGGTAACAGGATAACCAGCAAGGAGGCCAGATGGACAATCCGCCCGATTTCATGGCGCTGTGGGATTATCAGGATCCCGCCGCCAGCGCCCTGCGTTTTCACACCCTTCTTCCCGAAGCGCGTGCCGCCGCCGACCTGCAACTCGAACTGGAGTTGCTGACCCAAATTGCCCGCACCCACTCGCTGCAGCGCCAGTTTGCCGAAGCCCATCAGCTGCTCGACGAGATAGAGCCCCGCCTCACCGATAAAACCCCCAGAGCGCGGATCAGGGCCCTGCTGGAACGAGGCCGCACCTTTAACTCGGCGGGCGACAAAGCCAGTGCCAAACCGCTGTTTGAACAAGCCTGGCAGTGGGGGCTCAAGGAGAAAGAAACCTATCTCGCCATCGACGCCGCTCACATGATCGCCATCGCCGCACCACTGGAAGAGCAGAGCCGCTGGCATCAACTGGCGATGGAGCTGGCGGAACGCAGCAGTGACGAGAAGGTGCGTGGCTGGCTTGCCCCCCTTTACAACAATCAGGGCTGGACCCTGTTCGAACTGGGCCGCTTTGATGAGGCGAAAATCCAGCAGCAGAAGTGTCTGGCCTGGCATCTGCAACATAACCAGCCGGCCAAGGCGTTTATCGCTCGCTGGAGTCTGGCTCGCCTGACCCGGGCCCAGGGTCAGCACCAGCAGGCGCTGGCAGAGCTGCACCAGCTCAAGGCCGATATGGCCGAGGCTGGCGAACCTGAGGATGGTTATCTGTTCGAGGAGCTGGGGGAGAATGCCTTGGTGCTGAACGATCCGCTGGCCGCGGAATACTTCTCCCGCGCCTGGTTTCTGCTGTCACAGGACCGCTGGTTCAGCGCCAACGAGGGGGAGCGACTGGCCCGCCTCAAGCGCCTCGCCAAACTCTGATCCCCAAAATAGCAAGGGCGGCACGCTAGCCGCCCTTTCTGCTGGCAAGATGGTTCAGGCCCGATTGGACTCCTCCCACCCCTGCTTTTTACGGTAAATGGTGGAGGGGCTGATCTCTAGCAGGGCCGCCGCCTTGGGAATGTTGCCGTCACAGCTGGCGATGGCCTGTTCGATCACCTCTTTCTCCACCAGCCAGAGCGGACGAATTGGCCCGTTGGCCACCCCGGTGGCTGCCGGAGCCGATGCCACCGCTGCCGCAATCGCAGTCGGTAGCTGGGGACGAACCCCATTGAGCGGTGGCGGCAGAATATCCGGGCTCACCAGCTCCTTGTCATTGAGCACCACGATATTGCGTACCACGTTTTGCAACTCGCGTACGTTGCCGGGCCAGGGGTAGTCGAGCAGCACTCGCGCCGCCTCGACATCAAAATCCTTGAAGCGTTTGTTCTCCTCCTTGGCGTAGCTCTGCAGCAGGGTACGCGCTAGCAGCAGGATATCCTCACCCCGCTCCCGCAACGGCGGCAGGGTAAGCGGAATGACGTGGAGCCGATAGTAGAGATCCTCGCGAAAACGGCCCGCTTTCACCTCGACCAGCGGATCCCGGTTGGTGGCGCAGATAAAGCGCACATCCACCGTCTCGAGCTTGCCGCTGCCGACCCGCTGCACGGTCCCGGTCTGGATAAAGCGCAGCAGCTTGCTCTGCAGATCCAGGTCCATCTCGCAGATCTCGTCGAGAAAGAGGGTACCGCCATCGGCCAGACTGGCCGCCCCTTTGCGATCCCCCTGGGCACCGGTAAAAGAGCCCTTCACATGACCGAAGATCTCGCTCTCCATCAAATCATGGGGAATGGCGGCGCAGTTGAGGGCAATAAAGGGCTGTTCGCTGCGGGGACTACACTGGTGAATCGCCTCGGCACACACCTCTTTGCCGGTGCCGCTCTCGCCAGTGATAAAGACGGTCGCCTTGCTGGGCGCAGCGCTCTCGATGATGCGATAGACCGCCTGCATCGACATGGAGGCACCGATAAAACCGAAGAAGGAGCTGCGTTCGAAATTCTCCCGATAGTGGGCAACCAGCGAGCTCAACTGCTGGTGTTTCAAGGCATTGCGAACGGTGGCGCAGAGCCGCTTGCTGTCAAACGGCTTGGTCAGAAAATCGAAGGCACCGAGGCGCATCGCCTCCACCGCCACATCCACCGAGCCGTGGGCGGTAATCACCACCACCGAGCAGGGCAACTGCTGTTCGGTGATCATCTGCAGAATATCCATACCGGACATATCCGGCAGCTCCAGATCCAGCAGCACCACGGGGGGAGGACTTGCCAGCAACTGCGCCAACGCTCGCTGGCCACAGTCGGCCAGCACCACCTCATACCCCTCCTGGCGCAGGTACTGTTCATAGACCACCGCCAGACTACGGGTATCTTCCACCAGCAGGACACGCGATTTATTTTCAGCCACTGGACTCATCCTTGTATTTGATTCTGCAATCTATTTTGCCTTATTTTCGCGCGCAAACCCAACGCCAAGACAGATCTGTTATCCCGCGATTGCAGGGAATACACAAGTAAAAACGGCTCCTTAAGGAGCCGTTTTTAACTACAAGAAGGGATTACTTCTTGGCGTCGTCAGCAGTCGGCTTCTCGATAGCCAGCAGCTCAACGTCAAACACCAGCACGGCGTTCGCCGGGATGGAGCCTGCACCATGCTCGCCATAGGCAAGCTTGGACGGCAGGAAGAACTTGAACTTGGAGCCAACCGGCATCAGCTGAACGCCTTCGGTCCAACCCGGGATAACCTGGTTGAGCGGGAAGGTAGCCGGCTCGCCGCGATCGACGGAGCTGTCGAACTTGGTGCCGTCGGTCAGGGTACCGGTGTAGTGAACCTTGACGATATCGGTAGATTTCGGCTTGGCGCCAGTGCCCATCTTCTCGACCACGTATTGCAAGCCGGATTCAGTGCTCTTAACACCCTCTTTCTTGGCGTTGGCAGCCAGGAACTCTTCGCCCTTCTTCAGATTCTCAACGGCGTCTTTCTCGGCCTTGGCCTTGGTCAGCTCGTTGATCTTGGCGTCGTAATCCTGCAGTACCTTCTGGATCTCTTCATCAGTCATCTTGGCTTCTTTGCCCAGACCGTCAGTCACCCCTTTCAGGATCACGGCGTTGTCCAGTTTGATGCCCAGTTCCTGCTGACGCTCCAGGGTATTGGCGATGTAACGACCCATGGAGAGGCCAATTGCGTAGCCAGATTGCTCTTCAAAGCTCTTGGCTTCGGCCTTGGTCGCCTCTGCCGGCTTGCTGGCTTCTGCCTTCACTTCGGCGGTATTGGCCGCAGCAGGCTTCTCGTCTTTTTGGCAAGCAGTCAGACCGACGGCAACGGCCGCCGCCAACAGGGACACCTTCAGAAATTTGTTCATCAGTTTCTCCAAACTCCAAATACCGCTCTCGGTTCCATCGTGAAATGAGAGGTTTATCGTGATAAGCGCCTTATACTAACGCCGTGATCGCAGGTAACAAAAGCGTGAGACCGCAAAAATGATAAAAAGTGCCATTTATCTGGTGAGCCTCTGTTTAATGCTCACCGGTTGCGAGCAGAGCTCCCAACCCAGCCAGCAAATGACCCTCGCCAGCACGGGTCTGCTGACCGCAGATCTCTCCAGTGATGGCAAGCAGGCCATCGTCTCCAGCATCAGCCAGGGCATCATCGTCTGGGATCTGGAACAGAACCGTCAACGCTGGCGCTGGAAGCAATCCGACTCGGCGGATGATCTGGTATTCATTACCCGCTTTTCCGAAGGCAACAGCCATGCCGTCACCGCCACCCCAGACACCTTTGCTACCTGGCGGCTGAACGACGGGCAATCACAAGGCTACTACTCACTTCCTGAATCCAGGCTGAGGGACATCGCGCTCTCTGCCGACGGTCGTTATGTGCTGATAGGTCGGGAAGATGGCAAGGCCGAGTGGCTCGATACCCTAAGCGGTCGTCGTCTGCAGTTTCTGGGGCACACCGAACAGGTCAATACGGTCGATCTCTCCGCCAACGGTCGCTACGCCCTGACCGGCGGCAACGACTACAGCGCCTATCTGTGGGATACCCGTAGCGGGCAGGTGATCTGGCGCTTCAACCATGGTGGCCGGGTGATCATGGCCAGACTGGAGCCGAGCGGCCGCTACGCCTTCACCGCCGACAGCAGCCGGGCCAGCATCTGGGATCTGAAAACCGGCAAGGAGGTGAGTCAGCTGCAATATGATCACCGCTTCGAGGTCTACACCAGCGCCCGCTTTGCCAACGATGGCAAGTGGCTCATCACCGGCGCCCCTTCCCGTCAGCTCTCCCTGTGGCAAGTGAGCGATGGTGCCCTGCTGCAGAGCTGGCGCGTCTCGCCGCAACCCAAGGTGAAACCGCCCAGCGCAGTGGTCTACGGCGTCGCTTTGCGCGACAATAGCCACCTTGTCAGTGCCAGCTCCAGTGGTCTGGCCGAAATCTGGACAATCAAGTAAGGACCCGAAGGCCCATGAGTCAGCAACTTAACGATCGCATCGAAACCCTGGAAACCCGTCTCGCCTATGCGGAATACACCATAGAGCAGCTCAACGACGAGGTAACCACCCAGGGCCGTGAACTCGATCGACTCAAATACCAGATCCAGCTGCTGATCGACAAACTGCAAAGCGTACAGCCCAGCCAGATTGCCAGCATGGCCGAAGAGACCCCGCCGCCGCACTATTGATGGGTGTGCAATCAACAAGCTGTCTGCTCAAGACCAATAAAAATCCGAAACCGGCAAAACCGGTTTCGGATTTTTTTCATCCAAATGGCCTGACAGCTGCGACTCGGCGCCTCAGAGTCGGCCCGCGTTAACCTTTGTAGATCTTGGGGTTAAACACATCCCGCAGCCAGTCACCCAGCAGGTTGATGACCAGCACCAGCACCACCAGACAGATACCCGGGAAGGCGGTGATCCACCAGGAGCCGGAGAAGATGTAGTTGAAGCCGACGCTGATAAGCGAACCGAGCGAGGGCTGATCAACCGGCATTCCCAGCCCGAGGAAGGAGAGCGCCGCCTCGCTCATGATGGCGTTGGCCACCTGCACGGTGGAGATCACCAGAATGGGCGACAGGCAGTTGGGCAGAATGTGGCGGAACATGATGCGCGGGGCGCGGAACCCCATCACCTTGGCCGCTTCCACATACTCCTTCTTCTTCTCCGCCAGCACAGAGGCGCGCACGGTACGGGCATACTGCGGCCACTCGGCGATACCGATGATCACCACCAGCATCATGATGGCGAACTTCGAGTAGAACTCGGAGCCAAAGGTTGCCTGAAAGATGGCGGAGATGATGATCGCCACCATCATGGTGGAGAACGACAGCTGCACATCGGCAAAGCGCATCAGCAGGTTGTCGATACGACCACCGAAATAACCGGCAATCAGACCGATGACGATACCGAGCACCAGCTGCAACGCCACCGCAAACAGGCCGATGGTGAGGGAGATACGGGCGCCATAGAGAATGGTGCTCCAGATATCCCGCCCCTGGTTGTCGGTACCGAGCCAGAAACGCTCCTCGCCGCCTTCGAGCCAGGAGGGGGGCAACTCGGCATCCATCAGATCAAAACTGGTCTGGTCATAGACGTTGTGCGGGGCGAGCCAGGGCGCCAGCAGCGCCGCCAGCACAAATACCACGAACACCGCAAAGCTGAACATTGCTACCTTGTCCCGCAGGAAGTAGTAGACGATGTCAGAGTTCTTGAATCGTGCCCAACGGCTTGGGCTTGCAGTTACAGCGTTACTCATGCTTACCCCTTGGCAGTCAGGTTAACGGTCGGGTTAATCAACCCGTAGAGCAGGTCGACCAGGGTATTGGTCACCACGAAGATCAGTCCCACGAAGATGACGTAGGCGGTGATGAGGGGCGTATCGACCCGGTGGATCGCCTCAAGGAACAGGAAGCCTGTGCCCGGCCACTGGAACACGCTCTCGGTCAGGATGGTGTAAGCCACCATGGTGCCGATCTGCACCCCGCCGACGGTAATGACCGGCAGCATGGTGTTTTTGAGGGCGTGCTGATAGTAGACCTTGTTGTTATCCAGCCCCTTGGCACGGGCGAATTTGACATACTCGGAGGAGAGCTGCTCCAGCATCTCGGAGCGCACCAGCCGGATAAACAGCGGCAGCATGATGGAAGAGAGGGACACCGCCGGCAGGATCAGATGCAGGATGCCATCCCAGGTGAAGAAGCCCGACTCCCAGCCAAGCAGGTTACGAGTCTCGCCGCGGCCATAGGCCGGCAGCCAGCCCAGCTGGATGGAGAAGAGGTACATCAGCATGATGGCGGTCAAAAATACCGGGATCGAAATGCCGATACTGCTCCCCGCCATGATGATCTTGGTGGGAATGCTGCGTGGGCGGATCGCCGAATAGACACCGAGTGGAATGGAGACCACCACGATGATGAGCGCGGCAGCAAACACCAGCTCAAGGGTAGCCACCAGCTTGTCGAGGATCACCTCGAGAGCGGGTCGCTTGAAGAAATAGGAGGTGCCCAAATCCCCATGCACCGCATTTTTCAGAAAGCGGCTGTATTTGATGAGGAAGGGATCGTTAAGGCCCATCTTCTCGCGCAACTCGTGACGCTGGGCTTCGGAGACGGATTGTCCCACCAGCTCGCGCAACGGGTCACCCAGGTTGTCCTGGATGGAGAAGGCGACCAGGCTGATGACGAACATCACTATCACGGCCTGATAGAACCGTTTCAGCAGGAATGTAAACATGCTTGTCCTTCTACGTGGCCTGTGTCGTGGCACAGGCTTCTGTTAGTGGGCGGAGTGGCCAGCTGACCACCCCGCCCCGTCCTTCCTTGCGACGTTCTCTTACTTGCTGACCACCAGGTCACCCAGGTAAGGGAAGTTCATCACGTTGACCACCGGCTTGATGTCGACGTTCTTCTTGGCGCCATAGGCCAGATCTTCCCAGTGCAACGGCACGTAGGCAGCATCTTCGATCAGCATGGCTTCCACCTTCTTCAGCATCTCGGCACGCTTGGCCGGATCGGTCTCGGCGTTGGCATCCATCACCAGCTTGTCAGCTTCAGCGTTGGCGTAACCGGCGCAGTTGTACTGACCCATACCGGTCTTGGCGTCCTTGGTGAAGGTCAGGAACTCGAAGAAGTTCGCGGTATCTTCGGTGTCGGAGTGCCAGCCGATCAGCTGCATGTCCGCGGCGCACTTGTCAAACTCGGGCCAGTACTGGGCCACCGGCATGGTTTTCAGATCCACCTTGATGTTGATCTTGGCCAGCATGGCGGAGACCGCCTGGGCAATCTTGACGTCGTTGACGTAGCGGGCAGCCGGGGAGATGAAGGTCATCTTGAAGCCTTTCTCGTAACCGGCCTCTTTCATCAGCTCCTTGGCCTTGGCCAGATCATACTGGGGCACCAGCGCCTCGTTGTGACCGGCATAGCCTTTCGGGCTCAGCTGACCAGCAGGGGTACCGAAGCCCTTGTTGATCTTCTCGACGATACCCACCTGGTTGATGGCGTAGTTGATGGCCTGACGTACACGCTTGTCTTTCAGCGCCGGGTTGGTGTTCTGGTTCAGCTCGATGATGATGGCGCGGGTACCGGACAGGGTAACCAGCTGGGAGTCCTTGCCATTCTTCACACGCTCCAGATCGTTCGGCGCAACCGGATAGATCATGTCCACGTCGCCACCCAACAGGGCTGCAACACGGGTCGCATCTTCCTTGATCGGCACCACGGTCAGGTTCTCGACGTTACCCTTGGAAGCTTTATCCCAGTAGTTGGCGTTGCGGGCATAATCCAGCTTCACGCCCTGCTCGCGGAACTTGACGGTGAACGGGCCAGTACCGGAGACGTGGGTAGAGGCATAGGAGTCGCCGTTTTTGACGATCTCGGCCTTGTCTTTGCCCGCTTCGGTTTTGCCGGTGTAGAACTTGGAGTCCATCGGGAAGATGTAGGTGACGGTCTGCAGCACCAGCGGGAACGGCTTGGCGGTAATCAGATCGACAGTGTAGTCATCGACTTTCTTCACTTCGCTGATGGGATCGAAGATCGCCTTGAAGTCGACGGAGGATTTCAGGCGGTTGACGGTCCACACCACGTCGTCTGCGGTGAAGTCGTTACCGGAGTGGAACTTGACCCCTTTGCGCAGGTGGAAGCGGACAGTCTTGTCATCGACACGCTCGAACTTCTCGGCCAGACGGGGCTCGAACTGCAGGTCCTGGGTGTAACGCATCAGGGGATCGAATACCAGGTGCGACATCTCCAGGGTCTGACCGGAGAGCTGCTCCTGCGGATCCAGCGAAGTGGCGTCAGAAGCGACACCCACCTTGATATCAGCGGCTGAGACACTGAAGGCGAAACCGGCGGCAAACAGCGCCAGGGCAATCTTGGACAATCCTTTCTTCATCTTGTTCTCCATGCTTTTGGCTTTCTTATGACACTTTTTTTGACAAGCAGACCGGCGCACCGGCGCTCTCCTAGCTTGCGATTTCCAGCCCCTCGCGGGACATTCCCTTGAACTCCGGCATGAGGGAGATCAGCTTGCGGCTGTACTCATGCTCGGCATTGGTAAAGAGTTTCTCGGTCTCGGCCACCTCCACCAGATGACCGTGCTGCATCACCCCGATGCGGTCGCACATCTGGCGGATCACCGGCAGATCGTGGCTGATAAACAGCATGGTGAGCTTGAGCTCCTGCTGCAGATCCTTGAGCAGGTTGAGGATCTGGGCCTGCACCGACACATCCAGCGCCGAGGTCGGCTCGTCGCAGATGAGGAAGCGCGGGCGAGTGGCCAGGGCGCGGGCAATGGAGATACGCTGGCGCTGACCGCCTGAGAACTCGTGGGGATACTTGACCCCGGCACCACGACCGAGACCCACGTGATCCAGCAGATCCCCGACAATCCCCTCAATCTGGCTCTCGCTGCTCGCCAGCTGATGGAAGCGGATCGGCTCGGCAATGATGTCGCGCACCTTCATCCGCGGGTTCATCGACGAATAGGGGTTCTGGAACACCATCTGCATCTGGCGACGCAGCGGGCGACGCTCGCGCTCGCTCTTGAGAGCGGTCAGATCGATCCCCTCGAAGAAAATCTTGCCGGTATCAGGCGGATAGAGACCGGTGATGGCACGGGCAATGGTCGATTTACCGGAGCCCGACTCCCCCACCAGACCGAAGGTTTCACCCTCGAAGATCTCGAAGCTGATGTTGTTGCAGGCGCGTACATACTGGCGGCGGCTCGGGAAGATGGAGTCCTTGGTGACGAACTTCAGATCGACGTTCTCCACCCGCAGCAGCGCCCCTTCATAGGCACGCTCGTCCTGACTCTGGCCGAGCCAGTGGGTCTTGAGGTCGATATTGGTATCCGGCGCACTGGCATCCTCGATATAGGAGACCAGCGGGAAGCGCACCAGCTTCACATCGGAACGGGGGACCGCCGAGATGAGGCTGCGGGTATAGGGGTGATTGGGGCTGCCCAGCACCTGTTCGGTCAGGCCGAACTCCACCAGATCGCCGCGATACATCACCGCCACCTTGTCGGTAACGTTGGAGACCACGCCCATGTCGTGGGTCACCAGCATGCAGCCCACCTGACGCTCTTTGCAGAGGGCGCGGATAAGCTGGAGGATCTGATCCTGAATGGAGACGTCGAGCGCAGTGGTCGGCTCGTCGGCGATGATCAGCTCCGGATCGCAGGAGAGCGCGATGGCGATAACCACCCGCTGACGCATGCCACCGGAGAACTGGTGCGGATACTGTTTGATGCGCAGCTCCGGCTGCGGAATACCCACCGCCCCCATCAGCTCCAATGCCTTGGTAAAAGCGGCCTCGCGAGAGAGGTCGGTATTGGCCAGAATGGTCTCCACCAGCTGATGCTCAACGGTGAACAGCGGGTTGAGGGAGGTCATGGGGTCCTGGAAGATGAACCCGATACGGGAGCCACGGATGGCCCGCATCTCGTTCTGGCTCTTGCCGGAGATGAGCTCGCCATTGAGATAGATATCGCCACGAGCGATGCGACCTGGCGGGCTCAGGAGATCGATAACGGCGTTGCCGATGGTGGACTTGCCAGCGCCGGATTCACCGACCACCCCGACAATCTCACCCTTTTCGATAGAGAAAGAGAGATCCTTCACCGCGGCCAGTACCCCGTAGCGGGAGGGGTACTCGATCCGCAAGTTCTTTACTTCGAGCAAGGACATGTTTACCTCTGCGGGGGACATCCGTCCCAAATAATTCGTCCGTAAATCAGCCGCAGATGCCGGTTGTTACCTTGGGCAATATTTGCTCAATCCATGAGGCAGCGAAACCAGCGATCCGGGCGGGTTTTTTGCATTTTTTTGGAATAACCCGCGAGTAACTTAGACGGTTTGACCACGGGTGTAAATGATTGAGTTATACAATTCCGCAATGTTTTGTGCAGATAACCACCAATTCGGCAGAGATAAATGATGATTTTCATCACACAAATGGCCGGTGCGTCCGTACATCTATTGGTATCATTACTTTAATTTCAACAACAACGCAACAAGCAGCATTTATCACTATTTCCAAAACGATAACCAGCCCCGAATGAGTAGTGAATATTTATGTGAAATGGATGATAAACGGCAGCATATGCCGATGAATGAAAATTAAGCAGATATAAATCGGGGGATGCCAGAACGGTCATCCCCCGGAAGATGACTCTCAACCGAGCCAGAATGCCAGTAATTGCATACAAAACAGGGCGAACAGGCCAGCGATCAGATCGTCCAGCATGATGCCCAGACCACCGTGGATCCGGCGATCAAACCAGGAGATGGGCCAGGGCTTGAGCACATCAAACAACCGGAACAGCGCGAAGCCCGCCACCACCCACTCCCAGCCGGCTGGCGCGGCGATCATGGTGACGCCAAAACCGATCACCTCGTCCCAGACGATGGCGCCGTGATCCGGCATGCCGATGGCATCGGTGGCGCTCTGGCAGATACGGATCCCCACGACAAAACCCACCGCCAGCAAGGCGATAAACCAGTGGGTCGGCAGCCCGCTCACCAGCAGGTAGAGCGGAATGGCCGCCAGGGTGCCCATGGTGCCCGGCGCCTTGGGGCTGAGACCGGAACCAAACCCCACCGCCAAAAAATGAAGCGGATTTTTCAGATCCAGTCGTGTCAGCTCGGGCTTTATCCTGAACAAACTCATGCGAAGTGATCCCACCCTTTCAGTTGCAGCTCGACCGCTTGGTCGCCACGCAGGTAGTCGATGCCCGGCTCGCCCGCCACGATGCGGCCGATGCGGCTGAACTTGACCCCGCTGTGGGCCAACGCCGTATCGAGCGCGCCACGATGCTCCTCCGGTACGGTAAAGCAGAGTTCGTAGTCATCGCCACCGGCCAGCGCCAGTTGCCACGCCTCCTGCTCGCTCACCGCATCCTGCAGCACCGGCGAGAGCGGCAGCAGATCGAGATCGATCTGGGCCCGCACACCGGAGGCCTTGAGGATATGGCCGAGATCCGATGCCAGACCATCGGAGAGATCCAGCGCACTGCCCGCCAGCCCGCGCAGGGCCTGACCGGCCAGAATGCGGGGATGGGGGTGGTCGAGCCGTGGCAGCACGGCGGCCAACTGGTTCTCGTTGAGGGTGCGTTTGCCCAGCAGGTGGGAGAGCGCCAGCGCGGCATCCCCCAGGGTGCCGGTCACATAGATGCCGTCACCGGCTTTGGCGCCACTGCGCATCAGGGCGCGACCGGCAGGCACCGACCCCTTCACCGAGATGGTGATGGAGAGCGGCCCGCGGGTCATGTCTCCGCCCACCAGCGCGACGTTGTAGTACTCGGCCAGCTCCAGAAACCCTTCGGCAAAACCGGCGACCCAACCTTCGTTGATGGCAGGCAGGGTCAGCGCCAGCGACACCCAGCGCGGCTCAGCCCCCATGGCGGCGAGATCGGAGAGATTGACGGCCAGCGCCTTGTAGCCGAGATCCACCGGATCCATGTCGGGAAAGAAGTGTACGCCGCTCACCAGAGTGTCGGTGCTCACCGCCAGCTGGGTATCGGGGGGCAGGGTCAGCAGGGCACAGTCATCTCCAGGGCCCATCACCACGTCCTTGCGGGCGTGGGGAACCTTGAAGTACTTATCAATCAGCTCAAATTCACCCATACAGTAAAAAGCCAGCAATAAGCTGGCTCCTCTCTTAGATGCTGACGGACAGCAGGATCAACGCTTGTTCAGCGATTTGATCACCTTGTCCAGTACACCGTTGACAAACTTGTGGCTGTCATCGGCAGCAAAAGCTTTGGCCAGCTCGATCGCTTCGTTGATGACCACGCGCGGCGGTACATCATCACGACGGGTCAGCTCGTAGGTCGCCAGACGCAGGATCGCCTTGTCCACCATGTCCACTTCTTCCAGCGGACGGGAGAGGAAAGGTGCAAACACCTTGTCCAGCTCGCTGCAGTGGAGGGCTACCCCGAACAGCAGATCGCGGAAATAGTTCAGGTCTACACCCTTGGTGTCCTGATCGATCTTGAACTGCTCTTCGATGTCACCCACGTTAGCCTTGGTCATCTGCCACTGGTAGATGGCCTGGGTGGCGCAATGGCGGGCTTTACGGCGCTCAGACGGTTTCAATGTACTTCTCCTCGTTACACGTCCAGTTCTTTCAGGACGTTGATCATTTCGAGCGCTGCCAGTGCAGCCTCTGCACCCTTGTTACCCGCCTTGGTACCTGCACGCTCGATGGCTTGTTCAATGTTTTCAGTGGTCAGCACACCGAAGGCAACGGGAATTTCATATTCCATCATTACCTGGGCCATGCCCTTGCTGTTCTCGTTTGCCACCAGGTCGAAGTGGTAGGTGCCGCCACGGATGACAGTACCGACCGCCACGATGGCGTCGTATTGACCACTCTTGGCCAGCTTCTTGATGACCAATGGCATTTCAACCGCGCCCGGCACTTTTACCAGTGTCAGGTTGCTGTCCTGCACTTGACCTTGACGCTTCAGTACGTCCACCGCGCCGTTCACCAGACTGTCGTTGATGAAGCTGTTGAAACGGGCAACAACAATAGCAACGCGCGCCTCAGGAGCGGCGATATTTCCTTCGATAACCTTCATTGGAAATCCTGTATCTGTGCAATCAAAAGGGCCGGAGTCAAAAGTGCGCACATTCTAGCACAACAGACCCACGACAAAAACCATGGCCGCAATAGACGGCCATGATCGCGATGTAACCAGTCCGGCGCGCTTACTCGCCGACGTACTCAACCACTTCCAGACCGAAACCACCGAGGGCATGGTACTTCTTCGGCGAGCTCAGCAGACGCATCTTGCTCACGCCCAACGCCTTGAGGATCTGGGAACCCACGCCAACCCGACGCGAAGTACCCTGCCACTTGGCTCCTTCCGGTGCCAGTCCCTTGTCGGCGGCTTCAAAACCCTTGACCCGGGCCAGCAGCTCGGCGCCGTGGGATTCCGCCCCCAAAATCACCAGCACCCCGCCTTCGTCAGCGATGCGGGCCATGGATTTGGGCAGCGGCCAGCTGCGGGCGGCGTGGCGGTCGGTCAGCAGCAGATCGCTCAGCACATCGTGCAGATGGACGCGCACCAGGGTCGGCTGGTCGGCCTGCACCTCACCCTTTTTAAGGGCGAAGTGAACCTGATTGTCGATGGTGTCGCGGAAGGTGATGAGGTCGAACTCGCCAAACTCGGTCGGCAGCTTGCATTCGGCCACCTTCTCGACCGTGGTCTCGTGCTGGTTGCGGTACTCGATGAGGTCGGCGATGGTGCCGAGCTTGATGCCGTGCTCCTCGGCGAAGATCTCCAGGTCAGGACGGCGCGCCATGGTGCCATCTTCGTTGAGGATCTCGACGATGACGGCGGCCGCCTCGAAACCGGCCAGACGGGCCAGATCGCAACCGGCTTCGGTGTGACCGGCACGGGTCAGCACGCCGCCATCCTGCGCCATCAGCGGGAAGATGTGGCCCGGCTGCACCAGATCGGCCGCCTTGGCATTGGCCGCCACAGCGGCCTGCACGGTCACCGCACGATCGGCGGCTGAGATACCTGTGGTCACCCCTTCGGCCGCCTCGATGGAGACGGTAAAGGCGGTGGAGAACTGGGCATTGTTGCGATCAACCATTAGCGGCAGCGCCAATTGCTTGCAGCGATCCCGGGTCAGGGTCAGGCAGATGAGGCCACGGCCGTAGCGGGCCATGAAGTTGATATCCTCCGGACGGACGCAGGAGGCGGCCATGATGAGGTCCCCTTCGTTCTCCCTGTCTTCGTCATCCATCAGGATCACCATCTTGCCAGCCTTGATGTCGGCAATGATTTCCTGGGTTGTGCTCAGCGCCATGGGCTACTCCATCAGTGTGCTTGGGGGTTGAGCCCGCAGGCTCAACGCAAATGCGAGTGTATGTTGCTCTAGATTGGGGCTAGCGGCTCCATTTCAATCAGAGCGGGATCACAGAAAATCGTTTTGGTGGCCAGACTCAGCGCACACCGTCAGAGAAAACCGGCCTTGGCCAGCGTCTCCATGGTCAGAGTCGAGGCGCTGCTCTCCTGACTTTTCCCCATCATCAGCCGCTCCAGATAGCGGGCGATCTGATCCACCTCGAGGTTGACCTTGTGGCCCGGCTTCCAGCTGGCGATGGTGGTCTCCTGCGCGGTGTGGGGCACGATCGTCAGGCGGAAAAGGTCCCCCTGCACCGCGTTGACGGTGAGGCTGATGCCATCCACAGCAATGGAGCCTTTCTCGGCGATATAGCGGGAGAGCTCGCTCGGCGCCTTGATCCAGTACTCGATGGCGCGGCCGCTGCTGGAGACGCTTTTCACTTCCCCTACCCCGTCTACGTGGCCGGAGACCAGATGGCCACCGAGGCGGGAGGTGGGCATCAGCGCCTTCTCCAGGTTGACCCGATCGCCCACTCTGGCGGCGGCAAAACCGGTGCGTGACAGGGTTTCCAGCGACACGTCGGCGGTATAACTCTTGTCGCCGAGCGCCACCACAGTGAGGCAGACGCCGTTGGTGGCGATGGAGTCGCCCAGTTTAACGTCACTGAAGTCGAGATGCGGCGCATGGACGGTGAGGGCCATGTCGTCGCCCTGACGGCGCAGTTCGGCCAGGGTTCCCACCGCTTCGATAATTCCGGTAAACATGCAGATCACCTTGCTGATGACGGGGGCAGATTATGCCCCCTTGAACATTGATAAATCAGGCTATTTTGGCGGTAATGCGAATATCCGGCCCCACCATGCGCACATCCTTGATGGCGAGCTTGGGGGCCTGGAACAGCCGGGTCAGACCGGGCAGATGGAACAGGCCGCGCCCTTCGTCACCCATCAGTTTGGGCGCCTGATAGAGCACCAGCTCATCCACCAGCCCTTTTTCCAGCAGGGCGCCGCACAGCCGTGGCCCCGCCTCGACCAGTACCGAGTTGACGTTCTGCTTGGCCAGCAACATGAACAGGCTGACCAGATCCAGCTTGCCATCCAGCAGCGGCAGCTCCAGCTGCTGCACCCACACGGGCCACTCGCCTGACGCCTTATGACGGGCCAGCAGCACCGGACTCTCTCTCTGGAACAGCGGCAAGTCGGGTGTGAGGCGGTTTTGCGAATCGACGATGACCCGCAGCGGCTGGCGCAGGGTCTCTTTGGGATAGCTCGCCTTGACCGAGGGGGGCAGCTCGTCCCAGCGCACGGTCAGGGAGGCACCGTCAGCCAGCACGGTTTCGGCGCTGGAGAGCACCGCATCGTGGCGGGCCCGCAGTCGCTGCACATCACGGCGCGCATCCGGGGAGGTGATCCACTGGCTCTCGCCGCTCGCCATGGCGGTACGGCCATCGAGACTGGCCCCCAGCTTGACGGTCACCCGCGGGAAGGCGGTACGCATCCGTTTGAAAAAGCCCGGGTTGAGCGCCTCGGCTTCACTCGCCAGCAGGCCGAAATCGGTCTTGATGCCCGCTTCGGAGAGCATCCGCAGGCCGCGTCCGCCCACCTGGGGATTGGGGTCAACCATGGCTGCTACCACCCGGGCCACGCCGGCGTTGATCAGCGCTTCGGCGCAGGGAGGGGTACGGCCATGGTGGGAGCAGGGTTCGAGGGTCACATAGGCGGTAGCGCCACGGGCGTTGTCACCGGCGGCGCGCAGGGCGTAAACCTCGGCATGGGGCTCGCCCGCCTTCTGATGCCACCCTTCGCCAACTACCACGCCATCTTTCACCAGCACGGCGCCGACGCAGGGGTTGGGGGCCGTGGTGTAGCGGCCGCGGCGGGCCAGTTCGAGGGCCCGACTCATCCATTGGTAATCATCTTGACTAAACATTCGGGCTCCTTTGACAACACATCTCGACTTTACGCAATATCGTAGGTTCGATTAGCGCAGCGTAATCGGACGCGGCAACATGGGTGAGCATGGAGGTTTACTTCTCCAGCTTGGCAATCTCTTCGCCGAACTCGCGAATATCTTCGAAGCTGCGATAGACGGAGGCAAAGCGGATATAGGCCACCTTGTCCAGACTCTTGAGCTCATCCATCACCAGATTGCCCACCAGCTCGGAGGCGACTTCGCGCTCGCCGGTGGCACGCAGGCGGGATTTGATATGGTTGACCGCCTTTTCGATGGCCTCCATGCTCACCGGCCGCTTCTCCAGCGCCCGCAGGATGCCGGCGCGCAGCTTGTCTTCGTTGAACGGCTCGCGGGAACCGTTGGACTTGATGACGCGGGGCATCACCAGCTCGGCCATCTCGAAGGTGGTAAAACGCTCGTGACAGAGCAGACACTCACGACGGCGGCGCACCTGATGGCCTTCTGCCACCAGACGGGAATCGATCACCTTGGTATCAACCGCACTACAGAATGGGCAATGCATCGGACCTCCGGCGTTAATGGAACAGGGACCGGCCCGGCGGGCCAGGATCTAGGTCGGCCAGTGTAGCACGGCCATCCAAAACCGGTAAAAGCCAGAAAAAACAATGCCACCCGCAGGTGGCATTGGTCTCAAACCGGACGGTCTGACTTATCAGCCATAGACCGGGAAGCGGCGGCAGATATCCAGCACCTTCTCGCGCACGGTGGCCAGCACGGCATCGTTGTCGTGGTTGTCCAGTACGTCGCAGATCCAGTGGGTCAGCTCGATGGACTCGGCCTCCTTGAAACCGCGGCGGGTGATAGCCGGGGTACCAATCCGTACACCGGAGGTGACGAACGGGGAGCGCGGGTCGTTGGGCACGGAGTTCTTGTTGACGGTGATGTTGGCTTTGCCCAGCGCAGCGTCAGCATCCTTACCAGTCAGCTCGCGGCCGATCAGGTCAACCAGCATCAGATGGTTGTCGGTACCGCCGGAGACGATCTTGTAACCGCGCTCGATAAAGGTCGCAGCCATCGCCTTGGCGTTTTTCACGACCTGAGCCTGATAGGTCTTGAACTCCGGCTCCAGCGCCTCTTTGAAGGCAACGGCTTTACCGGCGATGACGTGCATCAGCGGGCCACCCTGGCCACCCGGGAAGACGGCAGAGTTGAGCTTCTTGTAGAGCTCCTCGTCGTCAGCGGCGGAGAGGATCAGACCACCGCGCGGACCAGCCAGGGTCTTGTGAGTGGTGGAGGTAACCACGTGAGCGTGGGGAACCGGGTTCGGGTAGACGCCAGCGGCGATCAGGCCAGCCACGTGAGCCATGTCGACGAACAGGTAGGCACCGACCTTGTCGGCTATTTCGCGCATGCGTGCCCAGTCAACAATGCCGGAGTAGGCAGAGAAGCCACCGATCATCATCTTCGGCTTGTGCTCGACAGCCTGACGTTCCATGTCGTCGTAGTCGATCTTGCCGGACTCATCGATACCGTAGGGAATGATGTTGTAAAGCTTGCCGGAGAAGTTGACCGGAGAGCCGTGGGTCAGGTGACCGCCGTGGGCCAGGTTCATGCCCAGTACGGTGTCGCCCGGCTGCAGCAGAGCCATGTAAACGGCGCTGTTGGCCTGGGAGCCGGAGTGCGGCTGCACGTTGGCGTAAGTGGCACCGAACAGCTCTTTGGCGCGCTCGATGGCCAGGGTTTCGACCACATCCACATACTCGCAACCACCGTAGTAACGCTTGGAGGGGTAACCTTCGGCGTACTTGTTGGTCAGCTGGGAGCCTTGGGCTTCCATGACACGGGGGCTGGTGTAGTTCTCAGACGCAATCAGCTCGATATGCTCTTCCTGACGACGGGTTTCGTCTGTGATGGCCTGCCACAATTGCGGATCATAATTGGCGATGGTCATGTCACGTTTCAACATCCGTTTCTCTCCTGAAAATCGTTTGCGCGTTAGGTGAAGTGGGCGCGGGCATTGTAACGTGAGCTGGATCAAAGAGACAGTCCAACCACCTAAAAAAATGTTGAATTTATGTTGTAAAAAGCAAGATTCCCTCCCCGTTCAATACCCTGGCCGCTCCGCCAAACGGCACATTTTCATCCCGCTGCAGGCGGGCAAAACCCGAAGGGGATCACAACGCCCTCTTTATCCATCCTGTAACATATTCATTCGAAACAAATTTAATGATGATGGAGCTGATTGCAGCCATGCATCCGAGGGGCTGCACCTAACCGGAGGAGTTCAAGATGGACCATCTGCTGACATTCGTGATCCTGGCTGTCTTTTTTCTGTTCTATTGGGTCTACTACACCAGCCAACGCAAACATCTCCCCACCACCTCGTGGGATCAACTCCCCACCAAAGCCGAATATCTGGCGGCCCACCCTGAATCAGTCGATGGCGACATCATCTTCTGTTATCACTGCGGCCACCACGAGTTGCTGGAGGTGGGCATGGTGCACCTGACCGATTTTCGCCGGGAATGGGTCTGTGCCAAGTGCAAGCAGGTGCTGTTTCGCGAAATAGAATAACGGCGCAGGGGCTGGCCCCCTCTGAACGTTGTGCATCGCCAGCTGGGATCAGAACGGCGCATCCCTGTTGGCCGCCAGCCACAGCTGCAACCCGCTCACCGCCGCGTCAAATTGCGCCCCGATTGCCGCAGGCTCACCGCCTCCCGCCTCAAGAGCCGCACAGTGGCTGGCAAATTCGGTCAACCCCAGCGCCAGCGCACTCCCCTTGAGCTTATGCGCCAGCTGACGTTGCTCACTCCCCTCACCCTGAGCCAACTTATCTACCAACACCCGCCCTTGCGACTCAAACAGCGCGACCAGCTGGCGGATCCGCGCCATACCGAGCAGGGGCAGATCGGCATCCAGCACCGGATTGGCCCACTCAGGCTGGTTAGTTGGGGGAACGGCTACTGATAACTGCGCCTGCGGCTCGATAGAGGCGCCCTCTTGCCGAAACAGCTGACCGATGGCGTTCGCCAGCACCGCCAGCCGCACCGGTTTGCCGACAAAATCGACAAACCCGGCGGCAAGGCAGTGGCGGATATCCTCCGGATACATCTGGGCCGAGATGGCGATGGCTGGCAGCGGCCGCTCATGCATCTCTTCACTGATGGCGGCCAGATCCTCGCGCAGGGTCATGCCGTCCATATCGGGCAGATTGATATCGAGCAGCGCCAACTCGAAGGGGCGCTCGGTCACCAGCGCCAGCGCGCTGCGGCCATCCTCCGCCAGGGTGACGCGATGGCCGAGGCGGGTCAGCATGCCGTGCGCCACCAGCCGGTTGATCTCGTTATCCTCCACCAGCAGGATGTCACGGGACTGGCCAAGGTGCAGCGGTTGCGCCTCGGCAGGCAGCTGGGCGCTCGAGCGTTGCAAGGGCAGGCTGAAGCTGAATTCACACCCCTTGCCCGGTTCGCTGACAAGGATCAGCTCGCCCCCCATGGCGGCCACCAGCTTGCGGCTGATCGCCAGACCCAGCCCGGTGCCGCCCTGATGGCCTATATCACGCTTGCGCTGGCGAAACGCCTCGAACACCGCCTCCTGCTCATCGGCCGGAATGCCGGGGCCGGTATCGCGCACCACGAAGCGGATGCAGGGCTCGGCGCAAGGGCCTTGGCAGGCAAGAGGCGCTACCGTCAGGGTAATCTGGCCACGGGCGGTAAACTTGACCGCATTGCCGAGCAAGTTGCCGAGCACCTGGCGCAGCTTGCCCAGATCCCCCTCGACCACAGGCGCCAGCCCGGGCGCATATTCCAGCGCCAGGGTGACCCCCTTGGCCTCTGCTTTTGGCCGAAACAACGCGCTGAGCTCATCCACCAGCTGAAACAGGGGGAAGGGCTCGCGGCGCGCCTCCACATGGCCCGCCTCTATCTTGGAGTAGTCGAGAATGTCGTTGAGGATCTCCAGCAGGGATTCGCCACTGTGCTCGATGGCGGCCAGATAGCGCTGCTGGGTATCGCTCAGGTGGGTATCTTCCAGCAGCGTCAGGCCCCCGAGAATGCCGTTCATGGGGGTGCGGATCTCGTGGCTCATGGTGGCGAGAAACACCGACTTGGCGCGGTTGGCCTGTTCTGCCTCGGCGCGGGCCTGCCGTTGCTTCTCCACCTCCTCATTGAGCCGCTCGTTGGCGTGGCTGAGCTGGCCAGTGCGCTCCTCGACCCGCGACTCCAGCTCGCGCTGATAGCGGCCCAGCTCGACCGCATTGTCACGAAACACCTGTAAAGCTCGGCCCAGCTCCGCCAGCTCATCGCGCCCGGTACTGGCGATCGGCTCAAGAGGGGCCAGATCCCCGCGCGCCAACCGGCTCATCCCCGCCACCGCCCGTTGCAGCGGCCAGACGATCCGGCCGTAGACCATGCGCCACATCAACAGCATCAGCAGTAACAGGGTGAGCAGGCCAATGGCCATCAACGCCTGCTCCAGCAGCCTGAGGCGCTGGCTTAGCGCCAGCTGGCTCTGCCCCAGCGAATCGCGGGCACGGCTGACCAGCTCACCGACCTGCTGGTTGAGGCTGCTCATCAGGGCCTCATTGGCATTGGCCAGCACCCGCAGCGCCTCCCCCTTGCCGAGCCAGTCGCTGCGCAGTTGTACCAGCTTGTCGCTCTGCGCCAGCACGGTCAGCGCCTGCTCCACCGCCTGCCGGCGGGCCGGGTCGGTCACCGCTCCGGCCCGCAGTTGCAAGATAGCCAGCTCCCGCTGCCCCTCTTGCAATAGCGTTTGCAACTGTTCCTGCCGTTCGCTGCGCCACATCTCTTCGATGCGCTGCTGCTGCATCAGGGTGCGATGGCGCAGCTCGGTCATCTGCTCCAGCCAGTCGAGATCTTGCTCCAGCAGGCGGTCCAGCGTCCGGGCCGCTTGCCCCCCTTGCTGCTGGTAGAGGGAGCCCAATCCCGCCACCATCACGGTTTCGGCGTTCTCCATCTGGCTGCGCGCCAGCTCGGCGATCTGCCCAGCCGCCGCCACCAGACGGGCCCGCTGCGCCTCCCCCTGCGCCATCAGGGTCAATCTTTCTCCCACCAGCCAGCCCTGCTGGCCCAGATTGCCGATGATGCTCTGACTGAGCTGATCGAGGCTTGTTGAACCCTGCCCACGGCCGAGTTGAGCCAACACCTGCTGCAGCTGTTGCCCCTGCAGGGTGAGCAGGCGTCCCTGATGCTCCCGCTCCTGCTCGCTGGTCGCGGTGGCCAGCAGCCGTGACGCGCTCTGGATCTCGCCGCTGAGGCGAGAGAGCGTGCGGGCCAGCTCCTGATCGGCCAGAGTCTGCTGCACCCCTTGCTCCAGCTGGCGCAGATGGCTAAGCCCCACCCAGCCCAGCAGGGAGGCACTCAGGGTCAGCAACGCCATCAGGGAGAAGGCCAGCAGCAACTTGCCACCCAGGCCGGAAAAGATTCTCACGGGAAGTCCCTTGGTTGTGGTCGGCTTTGACCGGATAATATGGCCCAACACTTTAACAAAACCCCTGGCCATGCGAAGCGTCTATCTCTCCCCGTTGTTGCTGATCTGGTTGCTACTGCTTCCCCGAGCCGCCCTCGCCTTTGCGGTCGATATCTGGCCCGGCGGCGAATTCAGCGGCCAGCCGCTGCGCCAGCAGTGGCAGGAACCCGCCGCCGCAACCAAGCCGCTGACCCTCTGTGCCCTCTACCCCCATCTGCGCGACGCCTACTGGCTTTCAGTCAATCAGGGCATGGTGGACGAAGCGAAGTGGCTGGGAGTCAAGTTGCAGATCCACGAAGCGGGGGGTTACGGTGCCCTCGCCGAGCAGCGCCAGCAGTTGCTGCGCTGCGTGCAGGAAGGGAGCGACGCCATCTTGCTCGGCGCGGTGAGCTATCAGGGCTTGCGCGAGGCAATCAAGGTCACGCCGCTGCCGGTCTTTGGGTTGGTCAACGATCTACCCAGCGGTCTGGTGCAAGCGAAGGTGGGGGTCTCCTGGTACCAGATGGGCTGGCAAATTGGCCACTGGCTGGCGAAGCGCCACCCCGCCGGCAGCAAGCCGGTCTCGGTCGCCCTCTTCCCCGGCCCGCAGGCGAGTGGCGGCAACAACTTTGTCGAGCCGGGCTTTGCCGACGCCATCAAGGGGAGCGCCATCAAGCTGGTCACCACCGAACGCGGCGACAACAGCCGGGAAATCCAGCGCACGCTGGTGCAGCAGACGCTGGCCCGCTATCCCGACCTCGACTATCTGGTGGGGGGCGCCATCGCCGCCGAAGTGGCGGTCAACGAGCTGGCGCAGCGCCATCTCGACAGGCCCCAGGTGCTGAGCACCTACTTCAGCCACGGGGTACAGCGGGGACTGCGCCGGGGCAAGATCCTGGCCGCCAACAGCGATCAGATGCGGCTGCAGGGGCGCCTTGCGGTCGCTCAGGCGGTCTGCCTGCTACAACACCCTGATGCCAATACCGAGCAGTGCCCGCGGGTGATGGGGCCACCCATTCTGACGCTCTCTGCACCGCTGGCCGACCCCGCAGATTCCCTCTCGGATGGCGCTTTTCGTCCCGTCTATCGGGTCGAATAGCCGTTCCAAATCCGATCAGCACACTCAAGGAGAAGAGATGAAAGAGTTACATGCCAGCTGCCTGTGCGGCGCCGTCGCCCTGACCCTGCCGGATCAGTTCGACTATATGGGGAACTGCCACTGCAGCGAATGCCGCAAGTTTTCAGGGGGAGATTACGCCTCGGTCGGCGGACTGGATGGCAACAAGGTCACCATAGTGAAAGGGGAAGAGGCCATCGGCCGCTACCGGAAATCGGCAGAGACCACCCTGGCCTTCTGTGGTCACTGCGGCTCCAGCCTGTTCAGCCAGAAGAGCAGCAGCGGCAAGATCAACCTGCGCCTCGGGGTACTGGACGATGTGCCGAGCCAGCGACCCGCGTTTCACATCTTCGTCGGCTCCAAGGCGCCCTGGCACCAGATTGGCGACGACTGCCCGCAATTTGATACCCGCCCGCCGGTCTGATACCCGGTCAAACAGGTCAAGGCCACCGCAACGGGGTCAGGAGGCTATCTCGCCAGCAAACAGATAGCCTTCACCATGGACGGTGACAAACAGCTGGGGATCCCGCGGATCCGCTTCCATCTTGCCGCGCAGCCGCCGGATCAACACGTCTATGGTGCGATCGCTCGGGCCATCGCCGCGATGGCTGATGAGGGTCAGGATCCGCTCCCGACTGAGCACCCGCCCGGCATGGGCGACAAAGGCCACCAGCACTTCATATTCCGCCTTGGTCAGGCGCACCGGCACTCCGTCCTTGCTGAGCTGGCGACGGGGGATGTCAAAACGCCAGGGGCCGAAGCGCACCGCATCGTCAGCCACCGCAGGCTCGCTCGGCGCGGCGGCCGCCAGCGAGATCCGCCACAGCAGATTCTTGACCCGCACCAGCAGTTCCCTGAGCTCGAACGGCTTGGTGACATAGTCGTCGGCCCCCATCTCGAGGCCGACAATTCGGTCCACCGCATCGCTGCGGCCAGTGACCAGAATGATCCCCACCGTGCTGCGCGCCCGCAGTTCACGGGTCAGCAGCAGACCATCTTCTCCCGGCAGGTTGATATCCAGCATCACCAGATCGACCGTCTGCTCCGCCAGCACGGCGCGCATCTCCTGGCCATTTTCGACCGCCGTCACCCGATAGCCCTCCAGCTCGAAATAGCCGGTCAGCTTCTCGCGGGTAACCGCATCATCTTCAACAACCAGAATGTGGTAGCTCATGGGCAGGGTTCACGATGGTCGACAAGGGAGGATTATTCTATTCACATTTTGTCATAAATACCCCTATTTCATTAATTTGTGGCGGCAGCCCTGTTCACAACGCCCCCCTATCATGGCTCCCATCAAAAAAGTGATGTGAGAGAGCATGATGAAAAAACTGTGGCACTTCCTGCGCACCCCCAGCCGTCGCTGGTCGGTACTGGCGCTGCTTCTGGTGGGCGTCGGCGTCACCCTCGCGGGCACCGTCGGCCTGCACTATGGCTTTGAGAAAACCAGCAGCCTCGAATTCTGTATCTCCTGCCACTCCATGAAAGACACCGTCTATCCGGAGTACAAGGAGTCCATCCACTTCAAGAATGCCTCCGGGGTACAGGCGGTCTGTACCGACTGTCATCAACCGAAGGATTTCGTCGGCAAGGTGGCCCGCAAGATGGAGGCGGCCAACGACCTCTATCAGGAGTACATAGGCCACAGCATCGACACCCAAGAAAAGTTCGAGGACCGGCGTCTCCATCTGGCCGAGAAGGTGTGGGCACGGATGAGCAGCCAGAACTCCAAGACCTGCAAGTCCTGCCACAGCTACGACAACATGGATCACGCCAAACAGTCCCCGGCGGCCGCGCTGGCGATGAAAGATGCGGCGGCGAAGAACATGAACTGCATCGAGTGCCACAAAGGCATCGCCCACGAACTGCCCAACATGGCGGGCGGCTTCCGGGCCACTTACGCCACACTGGTTAACGACGCGCAAGAGGCGCCAGCCGCCGAGACCCTCTACAACCTGGGTGAAAAAGATCTCTACGCCAGCGAACAGAGCACCGACCCGGTCGGCAAACTGCTGCCCGCCTCCCGCATCGACGTGGTGGACCGCAGCGGCGATCGCCTCAAGGTGACCATCGAAGGGTGGCGCGAGAGCGATGGCAAGGGCCGGGTGCTGAGCGAATACATGGGCAAGCGGGTCTTCGTCGCCACCATCCGTGACGAACTGAAAGCGAGCGAGAAAGTGCTCAAGCAGGAGACCGACAGCGCCACCCATATCAAGTGGGAGCAGGTTCAGGTGCAGGCCTGGGTCGATGGCAAGGGCTTTGAGTCCTCGCTCAAGCCGATCTGGGATTACGCCGGCGAGATGTACAAATCCACCTGCAACTCCTGCCACGGCGCGCCGGATCCCGCTCACTTCACTGCCAACGGCTGGATCTCGGGGCTCAAGGCGATGTCTGCCTACTATCGCCTGAGCAAGGAAGAGGAGCGCACCCTGCTCAAATACCTGCAAAACCATGCCGCCGATACCGGTGGTCAGGGCAGCCACTAAGTCCGGATTCGAAAGAGGAATAACAAGATGATCAATATTTCCCGTCGTGGTTTTCTGGGTGGCTTGCTGGCCAGCGGTGCCTCTGCCCTGATCGGCCCCTCCCTGCTCGGCCGCGCCGTGATGGCCGCCGAGTCCGGCGACAAGCTGGTGCAGTCCGGCTCCCACTGGGGCGCCTTCCGTGCCCGGGTGGTCGATGGCCGCTGGGTCGAGACCCTGCCGTTCGAGCACGACAAGCACCCCACCGACATGCTCAAGGCCTTGAGTGAAGTGGTCTACAACCCCTCCCGCATCCGCTACCCCATGGTGCGACTGGACTGGCTACGCAAGGGCCACCAGTCCGACACCAGCGAACGCGGCCAGAACCGCTTCGTGCGGGTGACCTGGTCTCAGGCGCTGGACTTCTTCTATCACGAGCTGGAGCGGGTGCAGAAGACCTATGGCCCGAGCGCCCTCTATGCCGGCCACTCCGGCTGGCAGTCAGTGGGCAAGCTGCACTCCGCAGGTGCCATGCTGGGGCGCGCCATGAACCTGCACGGCACCTATCTGGCCAAGGCCGGTGACTACTCCACCGGTGCCGCCCAAGTGATCCTGCCCCACGTGGCGGGCGCCATGGAGGTGTATGAACAGCAGACCTCCTGGCCGCTGGTGCTGGAGCACAGCAAAACCATCGTTATCTGGGGCTCCGATCCCATCAAGAACCTGCAGGTGGGCTGGCTGGTGCCGGATCACAGCGTCTACGACTACTGGGCACAGCTGAAAGAGAAGGTGGCCAAAGGCGAGATCCGGGTGATCAGTGTCGACCCGGTCAAATCCAAGACCCAGAAGTACCTCAATTGCGATCAGGTGACCCTGAATCCGCAGACCGACGTACCGCTGATGCTGGGCATCGCCCACACCCTCTACAGCGAGAAGCGCCACGACGAAGCGTTCCTGAAGAACTACACCACAGGCTTTGACAAGTTCCTGCCCTACCTGCTGGGCACCAGCGATGGTCAGGTGAAGGATGCCGAGTGGGCCGCCGCCATCTGTGGCGTCCCTGCCGAGACCATCCGCGAGCTGGCCCGCGCCATGAGCAGCGGCCGCACCCAGCTTATCGGCGGCTGGTGTGTGCAGCGCATGCACCACGGCGAACAGTACGCCTGGATGCTGGTGGTTCTGGCCTCCATGCTTGGCCAGATCGGCCTACCAGGTGGCGGTTACGGCTTTGGCTGGCACTACAACGGGGCGGGCACCATCACCTCCAGCGGCCCCATTATGTCAGGTTTCAGTTCGGTCATCCCCGGCGTTAAACCACTCCATGACGGCGACTGGAAGGGCTACTCCAAATACATTCCGGTGGCCCGTTTCGTCGACTGCATCCTCAATCCGGGCAAGCAGATCGCCTTCAACGGCCAGACCATCACCTACCCCCACATGAAGATGGCGGTGTTCTGCGGCAACAACCCGTTCCACCACCAGCAGGATCGCAACAAGATGGTCGCGGCCTGGCGCAAGCTGGAAACCGTGGTCAGCATCGATCACCAGTGGACCGCCAGCTGCCGCTTCGCCGATATCGTGCTGCCCGCCACCACCACCTATGAGCGGGATGACATCGAGCAGTGGGGCTCCCACTCCAACGCGGGCATTCTGGCCATGTACAAGGTGGTAGAGCCGCTGTTCGAGGCGCGGGATGACTACGACATCTTCGCCGATCTCTGCCGTCGCTTCGGTCGTGAGGCCGAGTTCACCGGCGGCAAGAGCAAGCTGGAGTGGATCCAGAGCATCTATGACGACGCCCGCCTGCAGGGTCGCGGCATCGGCATTCGTCTGCCCCGTTTCAGCCAGTTCTGGCACGGCGAGGGCTTCGTCACTTTCCCGGCGGGCCAACCCTGGGTGCGCCACGAGTCGTTCCGTCAGGAGCCGGATCTGGAACCCCTCGGTACCCCGTCTGGCCTTATCGAGATCTACTCCAAGACCATTGCCGACTACGGCTATGGGGATTGCCCGGGCCACCCGGTCTGGATCGAACCCTACGAGCGCTCTCACGGCGGGCCGGGCAGCAAACAGTACCCGCTGCACCTGCAATCCTGCCACCCGGACAAGCGGCTGCACAGCCAGCTCTGCTCCTCCGACAACTATCGCGCCACCTACACAGTGCAGGGTCGCGAACCTGTCTATATGAATCCGCAGGATGCCAAATCCCGCGGCCTCAAGGACGGCGATCTGGTGCGGGTGTTCAACGGTCGCGGTCAGGTATTGGCCGGTCTGGTGGTGAGCGATGACTACGCCCCCGGCGTGGTGCGCATTCAGGAAGGAGCCTGGTATGGCCCGCAAGAGGGTGGCAAGGTCGGGACTCTCTGTACCTACGGCGATCCAAACGTGCTGACCGCCGACATCGGCTCCTCCAGCCTGGCGCAGGCCACCACGGCCCATACCGCGCTGGTGGAGATCGAGAAGTTCCGCGGACAGGCGCCCGCCGTCACTGCCTTCGGCGCGCCGGAATCGGCCAAGGGCATCGACCCCATGTTCCCGGCACTCTGACCCCTGGGGGACGAAAGCGCCCCCTTGAGTTTCCTTTATTTTTAAAGTCGTTAGAATCGGGAGCCATCAAGGCTCCTGATTGCCATCCACGGAGGAAAAATGCAGGAATTTATGGCTACCAGCGAACGCCGGGCCGAACTCTACTGGTGGTTCTCCACCCTGTTCGCCGCCGAACTCAGTGATGAGCAGATCGCCGAATATGACACCTATGATGTGCGAAGCTTCCTGAAAAGCCTCTCCACCCTGGATCCGATGCGCGAAGCCGTGGCCGAGCTCAACGATGCCATCGCCCGCCTGCTGGTGCGCCCGGATCGCCAGCTGGAACTCGCCGCCGACTTCGCCGGCCTGTTTCTGGTGGATCCCAAACAGGGCGCCCTGCCCTATGAATCGCTCTACCGCGGCGGTGCCAAGCTACTGATGCAGGCCCCGATGGCCGAGATGCAGGCCCGCCTCGATCGCCTCGGCATCAATGTCAGCGATAAATACAAAGAGCCTGCCGACCATCTGGCCATCGAGCTGGATCTGATGGGCAATCTCATCATCCGCGCGGCGGAAGCCAAGAGCGCGGCCGAGCGGGAACGCTGGCTCGACGAGCAGGAAGCGCTGCTGCACGGTCATCTGCTGGGCTGGTTCACCAAGTTCGAAAGCGCCTGTCGCGCCGCCGACCGGTTTGGCTTCTACGGCGCCAGTGCCCGTCTGCTGGGGGTCTTCCTCAAGATGGATGCCAACTACCTCTCTCTGGTCAAACCGGCACCGTCCGCCGACTGAGCCCGCGATGAAGACAGCCCTGCTTCTGATTGCATGCTGGCTGCTGGCCCTGATCCCGCTGGATCAGGGCATTACTCCCCTGATCGCGCTGCTGTTCAACCCTGATCGCGAGCTCTACGGCACCGCCCAGCTCACCGGCTTTGCCGGCATCCTGCTCACCCTCTACCTTGCCAATCTCGGCGTCGAGGTGGTGTTGCGCCGCCGCTTCCAGATTGCCGGCATGCTGGCGCTACTGGCCGCCTGGATAGACTTCATCAACAGCAGCGGCAGCGAGTCGCACTTCCTGCTGCTCTATCTGCTTGCCCTCCCGTTCCATCTGCTCGGCTGGCTCGTACTGGTGCGCGGCATTCAGGCGTTTGGTCGCCAGAAGGGATAACCACTCGCCCCCTTTTTCCATCCTTTTTATCAGGTTTTTCTGCCTATTCTTGCCGTCAAAACAACCAGATAACTCCGCTTGACTCCCGGCCAAACAGTTCGTGCCATACTGACAACTGATGCAAGTGATAAAACAATCAATGCCGAGGTCATCATGGATGGGAAGCTTTTCAACGCCGACACCGAGGCAATGTTGACCCAGCTGTCAGATCACACCGTCCTGGAACAGCTGATGGATAATGCCCCTCTGGGCATCGGCGTCTTTGACTGCGAATTTCGCTACCGTAAAGTCAATCAGGTGCTGGCCGACATCAATGGCAAAAGCATCGAGGAGCATCAGGGCAAGCACCTCAGAGAGGTGGTTCCCAAGCTGGCACCGACCCTGGAGCCTATGTTTCAGCAGATCATGCGCAGCGGCCTGCCCTACGTGGATATCGCCATCACGGGCCAAACCGCGGCGTACGACAGCAGCTCCCGCCGTTTTCAGGCCACCTACAGCCCGATGCGTGATGAGAAGGGGGAGCTGAACGGTATCCTCGCCATCGTGCGGGACATCACCGAGCAGTACGAAACCGAGCAACGGCTGCAACTGGCAATGCGAGCGGCCCAAATCGGGGTGTGGGAGTGGCACGTGGCGGAGGACAGATTACTGTTCGACGGCCAGATTGAGCCGCTGCTGGGCATTGAGGCCAACCAATTCCACGGCGGGCTGCAAGCGTTCGTCGACTGTTTTGAACCGGAATCCGGCAGCCAGCTCAAGACTGCCCTGCAAAGTCATGACCCCATCCATCTCACCCTGAGCTACCTCACCGCTCTCAACGAGCGCCACTGGGTCGATATTCATGCCGACCATGTCCCCGCCACCGAGTCGGTCGGCCACCGGGTCATGGGGGTCATTCACAATGCTACCGCCCGCCGCCGTCAGGAGGAGCGGCTCCATCAGGCCAACGTGGTATTCGATACCACGGCCGAGGGGATCATCATCCTCGACAGCGAGCACCATATTCTGTCGGTCAACCCGGCCTTCACCATGCTGACCCAATACAATGCCGAGGAGGTGATAGGCCGTACCCCGGATATCATCATGCATCCCAGGCGCTACACTGACCTCGACTATCCCTGGTATCACCTGCGCCCCGGCAACAACGCCTGGCATGGCGAGATGGTTTGTCTGCGCAAGGATGGCAGCTACTTCTCCTCCTGGCAGCAGATCAGCGCTGTCTATGACAACTTCAACAACACTACTCACTATGTGATCGCCCTTTCCGACATCAGCGCCATTCGCAAGGTGGAGGCCGAGCTGAACCACCTTGCCTATCACGATCCCCTGACCGAGCTGGGCAATCGTCATCTGTTGCAGGAGCGGCTGGCCCTGGAGCTGAAAACCGCGCAGCTCAATCGCAAACGGTTGGGGCTGCTCTTTATCGATCTGGATGGCTTCAAGCTGATCAACGACAGCCTGGGCCACGGGGTTGGCGATGAGCTGCTCAAGCGGCTGGCAGAGCGGATCCGCGGCTGCCTGCAACACAACGATCTGGCGACCCGCCTCGGGGGAGACGAGTTTCTGGTGCTGATCCCCTATCTGGAGGAGCCTGACGAGCTGGCGACCCTGGCCAATACCCTGCTGACCGTGTTGCGTGAACCGGTTGAGCTGGCCCATGAGCTAGTGGCGATCTCGGCAAGTATCGGTATTGCCATCTATCCGGATCATGCAGACAGTCCGGAAACCCTGGTCAGCGCCGCCGACAGCGCCATGTACGAGGCGAAAAGTCAGGGGCGCAACGGATTCCAGTTCTACACCCCCTGCATGGCGGCTCGAGCCCGCGAGCGGATGCAGATTGAGCAGGGCCTGCTCAAGGCCCTGGAGCTCGAACAGCTCTGCATCTTCTATCAACCCATGACCAATCTGGCCAGCGGCCACCTGAGTGGACTGGAAGCCCTGCTGCGCTGGCAGCATCCCAATGAGGGAATGATAGCGCCGACCCGTTTTATTCCGGTGGCAGAGGAGTGCGGCCTGATAGAGAAAATTGGGGAATGGGTGATGCGCAACGCCTGCGAGCAGGGACAAAACTGGCTGGCCGCCGGACTGCCGGTGCCCCGCTTGTCGGTCAATGTGTCGGTGCGGGAGATGCGCTCCCCGGGCTATGTTGAACGGGTCGCCGCCATCCTGGCCGAGACCGGATTTCCGCCAGAGCGGCTGGAGATCGAAGTGACAGAGAGCATCATCCAGCGGGTCGAACAGAGTCTGGATCTCTTTACCCGCCTGAAAAATCTCGGCGTGCAGATTGCCATCGATGACTTTGGTACCGGCTTCTCGTCACTGAGTCTGCTCAAGACCCTGCCGATCGATCGCATCAAGATCGACCGGGCGTTTGTGCAGGCATTACCGGAAGACAAGAACAGTCGGGAGCTCTGCCGCACCATCATCAATCTGGCCGACAGCCTGGATATGGAGGTCACCGCCGAAGGGATTGAAACCAAGGCACAACACGCCTTCTTGCAATCACTCAACTGCGGCGAAGGACAGGGCTATCTGTTCAGCAAACCACTGCATGTAGAACATATGGGAGATCGCCTGCATCAACGCTACGTCTCATAGCGGCAGGCAATCATCATCACCAGCCGGGAGGCATCCGCCTCCTGGCTGCCGACCGGATTACCACTCAATCTGCAAGCGGGATTCCCAACCATCATCACGATCATTGAGCATGCGCGTCAGCGGTGATTCGCCAGCATAACGGGGAGCTGGCTCGCTGAAGGTGAGTCTGGTTCCGGGCTCTTTGGCCTGCCATGCATGACCAAGCTGATCAGCCACCCGATCCCGCAGCGCAGGTGAGGCCTCCTGATGGGTGATCGCAAACTCTTTCGGAGGTTCGCCAGCGGGCACTGGCGCATCAAACTGCCAAAGGGATGCACAGAGCAACAGAGAAAACATCATGACCTCCAATTAATCGACACGGCCCCCTTTTACTCAACCACCAATTAATTGTCACCCTTTGTCCTGTAACCAACTGTTGCCGCCTATCCAAAAGTCTAATTGCCCCCCGCAACCAAAGGTATAAGTTGTTAAGAAACCATTAAAAGATCTATTCAAAGGAGTGAGTGATGAGCGAGAGCAAGGTCTACCCGGTCAAACCCCACATCAGCAGCAATGCACTGCTCGACAAGGGCGACTACGCCGCCATGTATCAGGCCTCCGTCGAGGATCCCGATACCTTCTGGGGAGAGCAGGGAAAAATTCTCGACTGGATGAAACCCTATACCAAGGTCAAGAACACCTCCTACGATCCGGGCCATGTCTCCATCAAATGGTTTGAAGATGGCCAGCTCAACGTCTCGGCCAACTGTCTCGATCGCCATCTCGCCGAACGAGGTGACAAGGTCGCCATCATCTGGGAAGGGGACAACCCTGCCGAAGATCGCAAACTCACCTACCGCGAGTTGCACAGCGAAGTGTGCAAGTTTGCCAACGTCTTGAAAGCACAAGGGGTTCACCGCGGCGACGTGGTCTGCCTCTATATGCCCATGGTGCCCGAAGCCGCCATCGCCATGCTGGCCTGTACCCGCATCGGCGCGGTACACAGCATCGTATTCGGCGGCTTCTCGCCAGAAGCGCTGGCCGGCCGCATCATCGACTCGGGCTCGCGCATCGTGATCACCGCCGACGAGGGGCTGCGTGGTGGCCGTCCGGTGCCGCTGAAGAAGAATGTGGATGAAGCGCTCACCAACCCGGATACCCAGGTCAACAAGGTGATCGTGCTCAAGCGCACCGGCGGCAATGTCGCCTGGCACAACCACCGCGACATCTGGTGGCATGAAGCGACCGCCGCCGTCAGCAGCGACTGCCCGCCCGAGGCGATGAACGCCGAAGATCCGCTCTTTATCCTCTATACCTCCGGCTCCACCGGCAAACCCAAAGGGGTGCTGCACACTACCGGCGGCTATCTGGTTTATGCCAGTCTCACCTTCAAATATGTGTTCGACTACCACGAAGAGGATATCTACTGGTGTACCGCCGATGTGGGCTGGGTCACTGGTCACTCCTATCTGGTATACGGGCCGCTTGCCAACGGTGCCACCACCATCATGTTCGAAGGGGTGCCCAATTACCCTGCCACCAACCGCATGAGTCAGGTGGTGGACAAGCACCAGGTCACCATCCTCTATACCGCCCCTACCGCCATCCGCGCCCTGATGGCCAAGGGTAACGAAGCGGTCACCGGCACGTCACGCCAGAGCCTGCGCATCATGGGTTCGGTGGGTGAACCCATCAACCCGGAAGCCTGGGAGTGGTACTACCGCACCATTGGTGATGAGCGCTGCCCCATTGTCGATACCTGGTGGCAAACCGAGACCGGCGGCATCCTGATTACGCCGCTGCCCGGCGTCACCGACCTGAAACCGGGCTCGGCGACTCGTCCCTTCTTCGGGGTGCAACCGGCGCTGGTCGACAACATGGGCGAGCCGCTGGAGGGGGCCACCGAGGGCAATCTGGTGATCACCGACTCCTGGCCGGGTCAGATGCGCACCGTATTCGGCGATCACGAGCGGTTCGAGCAGACCTACTTCTCCACCTTCCCGGGCCGCTACTTCACCGGCGACGGTGCCCGTCGCGACGAGGACGGCTACTACTGGATTACCGGTCGGGTGGATGATGTACTGAACGTCTCCGGCCACCGCATGGGTACCGCCGAAATTGAATCGGCGCTGGTGGCCCATCCCAAGATCGCTGAAGCCGCGGTGGTGGGGGTTCCTCACGAGATCAAGGGTCAGGGCATCTATGCCTATGTCACCCTGATCGCCGGGGAAGAGCCAAGCCGCGAGCTGCATAAAGAGGTGAAGGAGTGGGTGCGCAAGGAGATTGGCGCCATCGCCACTCCGGATGTCATTCACTGGGCGGAGGGGCTGCCGAAGACCCGTTCCGGCAAGATCATGCGCCGCATCTTGCGCAAGATCGCCACCGGCGAGACCGACAGCCTGGGGGATATCTCCACCCTGGCGGATCCGGGGGTAGTAGACAAACTCATCCGCGAGAAGTCGGAAGCAGCCTGATCCCGCTTCGTTTGTTGCTCAACAAAGCCGGCCCTGTGCCGGCTTTGTCGTTTCTTATCTGCCAGCAAACAGCAAGGTGGCGGCGACGAAGTATCTCAGGTCGAAACGTGCAATAAATAGCCAGATGTAGAGATTAGACCAGTAAAATGCTGCTAATTTTCACGAAATCAATATAATTGCGAAATCTGTGTGCCAGGGCACACCGATTTGCGCAGAAAATGGCTAGATTTCTGGTAGTCCACAAGATAGCTGATAGATAGCAGCATTATCATCGAGGATGTACTCAATATGTCGCAAAATCACCGAATTCTCCTGCTCAACGGACCAAACCTGAATCTGCTGGGCAAACGGGAACCGGGTATCTACGGCAGCAAGACGCTTGATGAGATCGTCGCCGATCTGAAGCTTAACGCCAGCGAACTCGGTGTCACTCTGGAACATCTGCAATCCAATGCCGAACATGAGTTGGTCGGCCGCATCCATCAGGCCATGGGCCAGGTGGATTTTATCATCATCAATCCAGCCGCCTTCACCCACACCAGCGTCGCCATTCGCGATGCGCTGCTGGGTGTCGCCATCCCTTTTATCGAGGTTCACCTGTCAAACGTCCATGCCAGGGAGCCGTTCCGTCATCACTCCTATCTGTCTGATGTCGCCAAAGGGGTCATTTGTGGTCTGGGGGCCGATGGCTACCAATTCGCTTTAACCGCGGCCGTGCACCATCTGCGCGCGGCTTGATAATCACTGATCAGATAAAGAAGAAAGAGAATGCTAATGGATATCCGCAAAATCAAGAAGCTGATTGAACTGGTTGAAGAGTCCGGCATCGCCGAACTGGAGATCTCCGAAGGTGAAGAGTCCGTTCGCATCAGCCGCAACTTCTCCGGTCAGGTGACCACCGCCATGCCGCAGATGATGATGCAGCAAGCCGCTCCGGTTGCCGCACCTGCCGCTGCCGCCCCGGTTGCCGCCGCACCGGCCGCAGATGCCGCCCCGAGCGGTCACCTGATGCGCTCCCCGATGGTTGGCTCCTTCTACCGCTCCTCCAGCCCGGATGCCAAGCCGTTCGCGGAAGTGGGTCAGCAAGTCAATGTCGGCGACACCCTGTGCATCGTCGAAGCCATGAAAATGATGAACCAAATCGAGTCTGACAAGGCCGGTGTGATCAAAGCGATCCTGGTTGAAAATGGTCAGGCCGTCGAATTTGACGAGCCGCTGTTCATCATCGAATAAGGGAAATCGCCACCCATGTTGGACAAAGTAGTCATCGCCAACCGCGGTGAAATTGCCCTGCGGATCCTGCGCGCCTGTAAAGAGCTCGGGATCAAGACAGTGGCCGTTCACTCCACCGCCGACCGGGAGCTCAAACATGTGCTGCTGGCCGACGAATCCATCTGTATCGGCAGACCGGCCAGTACTGAATCCTACCTCAACGTCCCGGCCATCATCGCCGCAGCCGAGGTAACCGGTGCCGTGGCCATCCACCCGGGTTACGGCTTCCTCTCCGAGAACGCCGATTTCGCCGAAGTGGTCGAAAAATCCGGCTTCATCTTCATCGGCCCGCGCGCCGAGACCATTCGCCTGATGGGTGACAAGGTCTCCGCCATCGAAGCGATGAAGAAAGCGGGCGTACCGTGTGTACCGGGCTCTGACGGCCCCGTCGACAACGACGCCAAGCACAACGCCGCCATTGCCAAGCGCATCGGCTATCCGGTGATCATCAAGGCCGCCGGTGGCGGTGGTGGTCGCGGTATGCGCGTGGTGCGCAATGAAGCGGAACTGGCGGGCGCCATCGCCCTGACCAAATCCGAAGCAGGCCAGTTCTTCAAGAACGACATGGTTTACATGGAGAAGTACCTGGAAAACCCGCGCCACATCGAAATTCAGGTGTTGGCAGACGGCCAGGGCAACGCCCTCTATCTGGGCGAGCGTGACTGCTCCATGCAGCGTCGCCACCAGAAAGTGGTGGAAGAGGCGCCGGCACCCGGCATCACCGCCGAAATGCGCAAGTTCATCGGCGAGCGCTGTGTGCGCGCCTGTATAGAGATCGGCTACCGCGGCGCGGGTACTTTCGAGTTCCTGTACGAGAACGGCGAGTTCTATTTCATCGAGATGAACACCCGTATTCAGGTTGAGCATCCGGTCACCGAGATGGTCACCGGTATCGATCTCATCAAGGAGCAACTGCGCATCGCCGCCGGTCAGCCCCTGTCGATCACCCAGCAGGATATCCGCATCCGTGGCCATGCCATCGAGTGCCGGATTAACGCCGAAGATCCGGCCACCTTCATGCCCTCTCCGGGTCTGGTTCAGCGCTTCCACGCGCCGGGTGGTCTGGGCGTGCGTTGGGACTCCCACATTTATGCCGGTTACAAGGTACCGCCCCACTACGATTCAATGATCGGCAAGCTGATCTGCTACGGCGAGAATCGTGACATTGCCATCGCCCGCATGCGCCATGCGCTGGACGAGCTGGTGGTGGAAGGGATCAAGACCAACGTACCGCTGCAAAAAGAGATCATGAAAGACGAAAACTTCCAGCACGGTGGCACCAATATCCACTATCTGCACAAGAAGTTGGGTCTGTAAGGATCGCTGATAGAGACCGGACTTCCGATGGAAGTCTGCTCCGCAAGGAGCCTCTGCTGAAAAAGGGCCATGGCGACATGGCCCTTTTTTGTTATCCTTGCGCCCCTCAAATTTGTCGGAGGCCAAGGTGAACCGTTTTGCTCTCGCCCGCCGGGAAGCAGCTTTCTGCCTGCTGCTGACCCTGTTCTACTTCTTTGCCTGGTATGGCACCGCCTATTTTATCCCGCTCCAGCTGGAGTTGTGGGGGCTGCCGCTGTGGTTCCTGCTCAGTTGCATGGTGATGCCGCTGCTGTTCATTCTGCTCTGCGCCCTGATGGTGAACCGGCTGTTTGTGGAGATCCCCCTCGATACCCACTCCCCTTCCGGCAAGGAGTCATCCCATGAATCTTGAGTTGATGCTGCCGCTCGTCATCTATCTGGTGCTGGTGCTGGGGGTGGGTTTCTGGGCCAGCCGCCATCGCGCAGAAGGCAACTTCGTGCAGGAGTACTTCATCGGCAACCGCAGCATGGGCGGGCTGGTGCTGGCGATGACGCTAGTGGCTACCTACACCTCGGCCTCCTCCTTTATCGGCGGACCGGGCGCGGCCTACAAGATTGGTCTGGGCTGGGTGTTGCTGGCGATGATCCAGCTGCCCACCGTCTGGCTCACTCTGGGGGTGCTTGGCAAGAAGTTCGCCATCATCGCCCGCCGGGTCAATGCGGTGACCATCAACGACATGCTGTGGGCCCGCTACCAGAGCAAGGCGGTGGTGATCCTCGGCTCCATTACTATCATCCTCGCCTTTATCGCGACCATGGTGGTGCAGTTTATCGGCGGCGCTCGCCTGCTGGAGACCGCCACCGGCCTCTCCTACCAGCAGGGGTTGATGCTGTTTGCCAGCTGCGTACTGCTCTACACCATCATCGGCGGTTTTCGCGCCGTGGTGATGACCGATGCCCTGCAGGGGATCATCATGCTGATCGGCACCGGGGCCCTGCTGGCGGGGATTCTGATTGCCGGTGACGGCCTGCCGAACCTCATCCACCAGCTCAGGGAGATCGACCCCAAACTGGTGAGCCCGCAGGGGGCCGGCGACATGTTGACCCAGCCCTTTATGCTGAGCTTCTGGATCCTGGTCTGTGTCGGGGTGGTGGGACTGCCCCACTCGGCGCTGCGCTGCTTTGGTTATCGCGACAGCAAGGCGCTCCATCGCGGCATTCTGATCGGCACAGTGGTCAGCGCCCTGCTGATGTTTGGCATGCATCTGGCGGGTGCCCTTGGCCGCGCCATCCTGCCGGGCATGGACAGCCCGGACAAGATCATGCCCTCCCTGATGATGGAAGTGCTGCCCCCCTGGCTGGCCGGGGTCTTTCTGGCGGCGCCGATGGCGGCCATCATGTCCACCATCGACTCCCAGCTGATCCAGGCTTCCGCCACTCTGGTGAAAGATCTCTACCTCAACTATCTCAATCCAAAGCAGGAGAAGCTGGAGGTGCGCATCCCCCGCCTCTCGCTGCTCTGCACCCTGATCTTGGGCAGCCTGGTGCTGCTGGCGGCGTTGCAGCCCCCCGAGATGATCATCTGGCTCAACCTGCTCGCCTTTGGCGGTCTGCAGGCGGTGTTCCTCTGGCCGCTGGTGCTCGGTCTCTACTGGTCACGGGCCAACGGCCCGGGCGCGCTGGCCAGCATGGTCAGCGGCATCGTCTGCTATGGGGTACTCAGTCAGTGGGGGATCAAGCTGGCTGGCCTGCACGCCATCGTGCCAAGCCTCACGCTGGCGCTGGTGGTCTTTATCACGGTCAGCCTGCGGACGGCACCGCCATCGCGGGAAGTGCGCGAGCTTTTCGGGCAGAAATAATAAAAATATAAATTAGGGGTTCCAAAACTATCCCCAAATAGGTGTTTTCCGGTTAAACTGTGCGCCAAGTCACAGAACGTAGCCGCTGTATGCCCGTTAAAGCCACTCGACAAGTCGTTACTCAAGCCCTGCAGCGGCTCGGTTATGCCCTGCTGCTGCCCGTCTCCATCCTGCCGATGGCGGCGCTGATATACCGGCTTGGTCAACCCGACGTGCTCGATTTGGCGGTGCTCTCCCTCACCGGTCAGGCGATCTTCAGCCAGATGCCGCTTATCTATGCGGTGGCGATCGCCTTTGGCCTGAGTCGGCAAGAGCTGGGCGGACAGACGCTGGCGGGTGCGGTCAACTTCCTGCTGCTCAGCACCGCCTTCAATACGCTGGCCCCCAACCTGCACGCCGACATGATCTGCGGCCTGCTGGCGGGGCTCACCACCGCCATCATCTACCCCTGGGTACACCAGCAAACCCTGCCCCGCTGGCTGCAGATCGCCAAGGGGGAGTTTCCCAGCCTGCTGGTGTCGGCCTTGGCCTGTCTGCTGATTGCCATCCCCCTCTCGCTGCTATGGCCGCCGCTGGAGCGCGGGCTGACCCTGCTCACCTCCGAGCTGCTCACCACGCCGTTTGGCGCCTTCTGCTACGGCACCCTCAACCGACTGCTGATCCCGCTCGGGCTGCATCAGGTATTGGGCAGCGTCATCGGCCTTGGCGAGAGCAACCTGCAGGCGCTGGCCACCGCCCAGCCCCTTCATGAAGGGTATGTGGCCGGTCTTTACCCCATCATCATGTTCGGCCTGCCGGGCGCCTGTTTTGCCATCTGGCTGCACCGCCAGCGGATGCAGCGGCTGCCACAGGGCGGGCTGCTGCTCACCCTGGCGCTCACCTCGGCACTGGTGGGTATCACAGAGCCTATCGAATTTCTGTTCGCCTTTACCGCCCCCTGGCTATTTCTCGCCCACGCCCTGCTGACCGGGCTATCGCTCGCTGTCTGTAGCGGGCTGGGGATCAAGGTGGGCAGTTACTTCTCCGCCGGTCTGCTGGATCTGGTGCTGAGCTATCAGGCTGGGGAGCACAGCTTCTGGCTCATTCCGGTCGGTATCCTGTTTTTCGTCGCCTACACCCTGCTCTTTTACCAACTGCTGGAGCGCGCCCCCCTCAGCATGCCGAGCAAGCCCATCGCGGTGGAGCATCCGCGCCTTGCCAGCGTTGCCCCCTCAGACCCGCAGATGCTGGCGATCCAGTACCTCAAGGTGCTGGGCGGGATGGACAATCTGGTGGCGATGAGTGTCTGTATCACCCGCCTCAGCCTGCGGGTGCGCGATATTTCACTGGTGGATGAATCTCGCCTGCTGGGCCTGGGCTGCCTCTCCTGGATCCAGCTCAACGAGCACCAGCTGGTGCTGGTGCTGGGCCCCAGCGCCAGCCTGATTGAAGGGCAGATCCGCATGCTGGCGGAGCGCCAGTCGGTCCCCCTTGGCCTCAAACCCAATCAGGAGTCGGCCAGCCAGAGCAGCTGGTAACTCAGGCGAACGGCAACCGCTCGGCCACGAAATCCATCAGGGTGCGCAGGGCGGGGGCCAGATGCTCACGACTCGGATAGATTAGGTAGAACGGGTTGGCCGGAATGGGCTGATCCGGCAACACCTTCTGCAGCCGCCCCGCCGCCAAATCCCCTTCACAGACATGGTGGGGCAACAGGGCAATCCCCCCGTCATGAAGCGCCATCTCCCGCAGCGCCAGCAAGCTGTTGCTGACACAGGCCCCCTGCGGCCGCCAGCCACCCTCCTGCAATGGCCACACCGGCATGGCCGAGTGCACCAGACAGGCATAACGGCCCAGCTCGCTCAACTGTTGTGGCATGCCGTGGGCCGCCAGATAGGCGGGCGCTGCCACCAGATGACGCGCCACCTGACCGATACGCCGACAGATAAGGCTGGAGTCTTTCAGCGGCGCCGCCCGCAGCGCCAAATCATAACCTTCCCCCACCAGATCGAGCTGATCGTCGCTCAGGGTCAGCTCCAGCACCACCTCGGGATAGAGGGCGCGAAACTCGGCGAGGATCCGGCCAAGCAGCAGGGTGCCGGTCGCCTCGGGGGCAGTGATCCGCACCCGCCCCGCCGGGGCCGAGCGCAGCCGTGCCATCGCCAGATTGGCGCTGCGGGCCAGTGCCAGCAGCCCCTGACAGTGCTCCACATAGAGCTCCCCCTGCGGGGTCAGGCTCAACCTGCGAGTGGTACGCTGCAACAGCCGCACCCCGAGCTGGGATTCGAGCCGCGAGATCTTCTGGCTCACCGACGACTTGGGCATACCGAGCAGCTCGGCGGCCCGGGTAAAGCTCCCCTGCTCCACCACGGTGGCAAACAGTCCCATCAACTCGAGATCGACATTGTTCATATATTCAAACAGTCTTTACCGATTACCCATCTTAATCTTGATAATCAACCAGACTAGAGTGAGTGGCAATCCCGAACACAGCGATTTGAAAGGAAAAACCATGAAAGCCATTGCCCTGACTCACTATTTGCCAAGCGACCACCCCGACTGCTTCATCGCCGCCAACCTGCCCGATCCGGTTCCGGGCCCGCGGGATCTGCTGGTGCGGGTCACCGCCACCTCCGTCAATCCGGTGGATACCAAGGTGCGCTCGCCCAAGGCAAAAATTGAAAGCTCGCCCCGGGTACTGGGCTGGGATGCGGTGGGGGAAGTGATCGCCACCGGCAGCGAAGTCACCCTGTTCAAGGCGGGCGACCGGGTCTGGTATGCCGGTGATATCAGCCGCCCCGGCAGCAACAGCGCCCTGCAACTGGTGGATGAGCGCATCGCCGCGATCGCCCCCACCAGCTTGAGCGATGTGGAGGCCGCCGCCCTGCCGCTCACCGCCATCACCGCTTGGGAAACCCTGTTCGAGCGCTTCGCTCTTACCCGCGAAAGCCGTGGCAAACTGCTGATCATCGGCGGCGCCGGTGGCGTGGGCTCCATCGCCATCCAGCTGGCCCGCCAGCTCACCGGCATGGAGGTGATTGCTACCGCCTCCCGCCCCGAGAGCCGCGAGTGGTGCCTCGAAATGGGCGCCCATCAGGTTGTGAACCACCACAAGTTGCAGGAGGAGCTGACCACCCTTGGCATCACTCAGGTCGATGCCATCTTCTGCACCAACGCCACCGCCGAGCACTGGGCCACCATGGCAGGGCTGATCCGCCCGTTTGGCCATATCTGCACCATCGCCGAATCGAGCGAGCCGTGGGATCTCTCCCTGCTCAAGAGCAAGAGCGTCACCTTCAGCCAGGAGTTCATGTTCACCCGCTCCCTGTTCCAGACGCCTGACATGATCGAGCAGCACCGCTTGCTCGGCCGGGTGGCGGCACTGGTCGATGAAGGGGTATTGCAGACCACCCTGACCAGAACCATCCCCTCACTGACCCCGGTCACGCTGGCTCAGGCCCACGCAGAAGTGGAAGCGGGACGCATGGTGGGCAAACTGGTGATCGACATGAGCGGCTTTGCCAACTAAGCCCTCCAACGCACCATGATGGGATAAGTTCACCAAGGAGATGCCCCAAACGGGCACAATCAGCGGCACTCATGACAGCCTGTGGCAGGCCAACGTCCGACAATCAGCCAAAAAAGAGGCCATTTCGCGAGAAATGGCCTGAATACCTGAACATTGGGGTAACAATCACACACATATCCTTATGCAGGACATATTAGTCTTTGCATCTGGCATGCCAACAGCAGCATGAATGCGCCAAAACGGCGTCAGCCCGTCCTTGAGCAAGGTGCCGACCTTGCTCTTTTTTTGTCTGGCAGACTGTTTACCAGGCAAACAAGTGCAGATAAAAAAATGCCACCCGAGGGTGGCAGTGAAAGATGACGGAACTTGAGCAAAGCGTTCAGCGAAAACCGGTCGTCTTCGCCTGCATAGAGCAATACAGGAACCGTGCCAATCCGGCAAAAGCCCCCGAATCCCTCCACGTCATGGGCAAACCACGACAGCACTGCCCCATGATGGTAGAATCTCGCGGTTTCACATTTATGAAGAGTCGACGCCATGCCCTGGATACAAATTCGAATCAACGCCACTGCCAAGACCGCAGACAAGGTGAGCAACATGCTGCTGGGGCGTGGAGCCCAGGCGGTGACCTTTATGGATGCCAAGGATGTGCCCGTCTATGAACCCATGCCCGGTGAAACCCCGCTCTGGGGTGAGACCGAAGTGATGGGGCTGTTCGATGCCGAAACCGATCCGGCCCCCACTATCGCCTTCTTCCAGCAGATCTTCGGCGAAAATGTCGGCTACAAGGTCGAGCAGCTGGAAGACAAGGACTGGGTGCGAGAGTGGATGGATCACTTCCACCCCATGCAGTTTGGCGAGCGCCTCTGGATCTGCCCGAGCTGGCGCGATGTGCCGAACCCCGATGCAGTCAACGTCATGCTGGATCCGGGTCTGGCCTTCGGTACCGGTACCCACCCCACCACCGCCCTTTGCCTGCAGTGGCTGGACGGCCTCGATCTGACCGGTAAAACCGTGGTCGACTTTGGTTGCGGCTCCGGCATTCTCGGCATCGCCGCCCTGAAACTGGGTGCTGCCCGCGTCATCGGCATCGACATCGACCCGCAGGCCATTCAGGCCAGCCGCGACAACGCCGCGCGCAACGGTGTCGCCGACCAGATTGAGCTCTATCTGCCAGCCGACCAGCCGCAAGACGTCGAAGCGGACGTAGTGGTCGCCAACATCCTGGCCGGCCCGCTGCGCGAACTGGCTCCGCTGATCGCCGGCCACGGCAAAGCGGGCAGCCTGATGGCCCTCTCCGGCGTGCTGGAGAGCCAGGCCCCGGAGCTGGAAACTATCTACGGCCAGTGGTTCGAGATGGACCCGACCGCAGTCAAGGAGGAGTGGTGCCGCCTCTCCGGCCGCAAGCACGGCTAAGCGCGGGCAACATAGACGCCAACCTCATGCCATCAGGGCTCCCGTTCGGGGGCCCTGATTGTTTTGGCCTGCCGGGCTATTCCCGGTCCGTGGACATGGGCTTGATTGCACTCCCTTCTGACTGTGTTCATTTGAAAACAACAGATGCATTTATTCCGGTAAGATAGCGGTCCGAGCCAACGTAAGCGAGAAGGATTTCTTATGCGGATTGCCATTCTGGATGACTATCAGGATCAGGTGCGCCACCTCCCCTGCTTTGCCCTGCTGGCGGGTCATGACGTCACAATCCTCAACCAGAGCGAACCAGATCCAACGCGCCTTGCCGCCCTGCTGGAAGGAATGGAAGCACTGGTGCTCATCCGCGAGCGTACCCGCATCGACGAACAGCTGTTGATACAGCTTCCCACCCTTAAACTCATCAGCCAGACCGGCAAAGTCAGCCAGCATATCGACCCGGCACTATGCCAGCAGTACGGCGTTGCCGTGGCAGAAGGGATCGGCAGCCCTATTGCTCCCGCCGAGCTCTGCTGGGCGCTCATCATGGCAGCCTCCCGCCATATACCTGCTTACAGCCAGGCGTTAAGCCAAGGCCAATGGCAGCAATCTGGTGACCTCGGTTTGGGACGCACGCTGCATGGACTGACGCTCGGCATCTGGGGCTACGGCAAGATAGGCCAGCGGATCGCCCGCTATGGCAAGGCATTTGGCATGTCAGTACTGATATGGGGCAGTGAGGCTTCGCGCAGGCAGGCCGAGCTGGATGGCTATGCCTGCGCCTCCAGCAAGGAGGCTCTCTTCAGTCAAGCCGATATCCTCACGCTGCATCTGCGCCTAAGCGAGGCAACCTGCGGCGCTGTTACCCGCGCAGATCTGGCCCGCATGAAAGTTGACTCTCTGCTGGTCAATACCAGCCGTGCCGAACTTATCGAGCCGGGCGCCCTCTATGCAGAGCTAAGTACCCATCCTGGGAAACGGGCCGCGCTCGATGTATTTGACATCGAGCCGGCGACACAGGGAAGCGAGCCCCTGCTGCGTCTGCCCAACGTATTGGCGACGCCTCATCTCGGCTATGTGGAGCAAAACAGCTACGAACTCTACTTTCGCGTGGCGTTCGAGAATGTGCTGGCCTTTGCCGAAGGCAGACCTGCCAACCTGGTTCTGCCCATATCGGGTGGATGATCACGTTACTTCTGCCGTATTGGCGCCAATATCCAAATCCCTGGCAGATAAAGGAAAGCAACCTTCATGATCGAATACCAGAAGATGATCAGCAGCCAACCGTACAACTGCATGGCACCCGAGCTGGCCCAGTTGCGCCGGGAGGCGGCCCAGCGCTATCGCCGTTTCAATCAGGCGGAAGATGAGGCTGAGCAGCGGGCACTACTGGCGGAGCTGATTGGCGAATTGGCAGAGAACGCCTTTATCTGCCCACCCCTCTACTGCACCTATGGCCGTCATATTCAGCTTGGTAAGGACTCCTACATCAATATGGGGGCGACCCTGCTGGACAATGCCCCCATTCGCATCGGCGCCCATGTGATGATTGGGCCAAACGTGCAGGTCTATACCGCAGCCCATGCACTGGAGGCCGACGAAAGGATTCAGGGCACAGAGACGGCGCTGCCGGTCACCATTGAAGACAAGGTCTGGATTGGGGGCGGCGCCATCTTGCTGCCCGGCATCACCATAGGGCGGGAGGCGATCGTCGGCGCGGGCGCCGTAGTCACCAAAGATGTACCGGCCGGTGCTCGGGTAGTCGGCAATCCGGCCCGGATCCTGCCAGCCAAAAACAGAGCATAAGGCAGCCAACCGGGTTGTATGCCGATACCGCCATCAACTCACAACAGCCCCGACACCCCATAAAAAAATAAAGCCCAATGTCACGAAGACGTTGGGCTGTTAAAAGGTGCTACGGAATTGCGACTCTCATCGCAGAAAAATTAGAAGGAGTGCCCTTCTAAACTGGCAGGGAGATATTAGCGAATGCGCAAACGTTTTACATAGTGAAATACAACAGGATTGCGAGGTACATCGCACTATTTAAATAATTACCTGCTAGGGCGCGCGAAGCCTCTTTGACCCATTTATTTTCCCCAATTTCTCTGGTTACTATTCACGGTTAAACAGAAAAGCCCCGATTTCTCGAGGCTTTGCTTCTCTCAACCGCGACATGGCCGAAAAGTCAGAAACGGCGGACAAACTCATCGAGCGGCAGTTCGCGCAGTTTACGTGCTTCCAGCATGGGAGTACCGAGATAGAGGAAACCCACCAGTTGATCCTCTGCCGCCAGCCCCAATCCCTTGTTGATCTGCTCATCGAAGATAAACCAGCCGGAGCGCCAGATACCGTTGAAGCCCTGTGCCTGCGCCGCCATCTGCATCGCCATCAGGGCACAACCGGCAGAGAGCTCCTGCTCCAGTTTCGGCACCTTGGGGTGATCCTGATAACGGGTTGCCACGGCGACGACCAAGGGCGCCCGCAGTGGCGCTTCGCTGCACTTTTTGATGCTCTCTTCATCTTCGCCACGGGCACGGGCGGCGTCCGCCAACAGCTTGCCCAGCCGCTCGCGCCCCTCTCCTTCAAACAGAATGAACTGCCAAGGGGTCAGGGTGCCGTGATCCGGCGCACGCAGGCCCGCCTTCAAAATATTGTCGAGCACCTCACCACTGGGGGCGGGTGTGGTCAGGCGGCCACAGGAGTGGCGGTTGAGCAACAGGGTGAGGGCATCCATGGGCAATTCCTTCTCTGGGGCAATGATGGCGCTACCTTAGCACAGCACCAAATGAAGAAAACCCCTGAGGCTCAGGGGTTTATCGCACTATAAAGGGCAGGATGGCTCAGCTGGCTAGATGATCGCAGCCAGCTCGGCCCCTTGCCGGATGGCGCGCTTGGCATCCAGCTCGGCTGCCACGTCGGCACCACCGATGATGTGCACCGGCTTGCCTGCCGCCTGCAACCCGGCCTGCAGCTCCTTGAGGGGCTCCTGCCCGGCGCAGACGATCACCTGATCCACCGGCAGACACTGCTTGGTCTCGCCCACCTGAATATGCAAGCCCTCGTCATCGATCCCCAGATATTGCACCCCGGAGAGCATCTGCACCTTGCGGTTCTTGAGCACGGTACGGTGGATCCAGCCGGTGGTCTTGCCAAGTCCGTCACCCACCTTGCTCTCCTTGCGCTGGAGCAGCCAGATCTGACGCTCGGGGGCGTCGATTTCAGGAGCCGTGAGGCCACCGCGCTCGCCAAGCTGTTTGTCGATGCCCCACTCCTTGAGCCAGTGATCACGGTGCCCATCGGCATCCGTCTCCACCTTCTTCTCTACCCTTTTCTCCACAAGGAATTCGGCCACATCGAAGCCGATGCCGCCTGCACCGATCACCGCCACCTTCTGGCCAACCGGTTTGTGATCCCGCAATACGTCGAGATAACTCATCACCTTGGGATGTTCGATGCCCGGAATATTGGGGGTGCGCGGACGAATACCGGTAGCGAGGATCACCTCGTCAAAACCGCCGCCGAGCAGGCTCTCGGCACTCTGACGCTGGCCGAGATAGAGCTCGACACCGCACTTCTCCAGCCGTTTGGCGAAATAGCGCAGAGTCTCGTGAAACTCCTCCTTGCCGGGGATCTGCTTGGCGAAGTTGAACTGGCCGCCGATTTCGCTGGCCTGATCGAACAGGCTCACCTGATGACCGCGCTCGGCGGCGTAGCAGGCGAACGCCAGGCCAGCCGGGCCCGCCCCCACTACCGCTAGCTTCTTGGGCTGGGGCACGCGACCAAAGGTCAGCTCGGTCTCGAAACAGGCGCGGGGATTGACCAGACAGGAAGCTCGCTTCTGCTTGAACACATGGTCAAGGCAGGCCTGGTTGCAGGCGATGCAGGTGTTGATCTCGTCCGCCCGATTTTCGGCCGCCTTGATGACAAATTCGGGATCAGCCAGGAAGGGGCGCGCCATGGAGACCATATCCGCCTCGCCACCCGCCAGAATCCGCTCGGCCACCTCGGGAGTGTTAATCCGGTTGGTAGTGATAAGCGGCACCTTGAGATGCTTTTTCAGCTCGGCGGTCACCCAGCTGAAGGCGCCGCGCGGCACGCTGGTGGCGATGGTGGGAATACGCGCTTCGTGCCAACCGATACCGGTGTTGATCAGGGTCACCCCCACCGCTTCCAGCGCTTTGCCGAGCGCAATCACCTCTTCCAGGGTCGAGCCCTGTTCCACCAGATCCAGCATGGAGAGGCGGAAGATAATGATGAAGTCGGTGCCGACCCGCTCGCGGATGGCGCGGACAATCTCCACCGGAAAGCGCATCCGCTTTTCGCTGCTGCCGCCCCAGCCATCGGTGCGTTTGTTGGTACGCTCGCAGATGAACTGGTTGATGAGATAGCCTTCCGAGCCCATCACCTCGACGCCGTCATAACCGGCCGCCTTGGCCAACGCTGCTGTAGCCGCGAAGTCGCGAATAGTGCCGCGGATCTGCCGCTCGCTCATGGCGCGCGGTTTGAATGGGGAGATGGGAGCCTTGAGGGCGCTCGGGGCCAGACTGAAGGGATGATAGGCATAACGACCGGCATGGAGGATCTGCAGCGCTATCTTGCCCCCCTCCTGATGCACGGCGCTGGTCACCTTCTTGTGCTTGCTCACCTGCCAGGGAAAGCTCAGCTGAGAGCCGTGAGGTACTAGCCGCCCGCGCAGGTTGGGGGCGATGCCGCCGGTGACGATAAGGCCAACACCACCACGGGCGCGCTCGGCATAAAAGGCGGCCAGCTTGTCAAAACCGCCCTTCTCCTCTTCGAGGCCGGTATGCATAGAGCCCATCAACACACGGTTGCGCAGCTGGGTAAAACCAAGGTCGAGCGGGGTCAGCAGGGTCGGATAGCGGCTCACGATGCCTCCAGTTAATTTTTTGTTATCAAACTGAGGCTAGAGTAAAGAATCGAAAATTCTTTTTCAAACAAATGTTTGGACAATTTTTCAGCGAACAGCCGTGCCCTGAACGAAGATAGGCGGGATCCGCCAGTCGGAAATGGCAATTTCGCCCGCAACTGGTTAATAATGGCTCTTCTCTACCCATTAACAGGGCGATAACGCGACTATGTCTATTTTCAAAGGTCTGGGTTGGTTGTTCCGCAGCCTGTGGCGCCTGCTCAATTTCACCCGGCTGATGCTGGTCAATCTGCTGTTTCTCATCGTAGTGCTGGTCATCGTCTTCAGCGTCAGCCAGAAAGAGGCTCCCAAGGCGCCCATCGAAGGGGCGCTGACCCTCAATCTCAACGGCGTGCTGGTGGAGCAACGCTCCCAGACAGATCCCACCGTACAACTGCTGCGCCAGATGGACAGCAGCGACGAGCAGCCGAGCGAGATTGTTCTCTCCGACCTGCTGTGGGCCATCAAGAGTGCCAAGGATGACGAGCGCATCAAGGCGCTGGTGATCAAGCCACAAGGGCTGCAGGGAGCCAACTTCACCAAACTGCAGGAGGTGGCGAGCGCCATCGACTCCTTCCGGGAGAGCGGCAAACCGGTGATCGCCATGGCCGACTTCTACACTCAGGGGCAATACCTGCTGGCGGCCCACGCCGATCACGTGCTGCTCAACCAGAGCGGCGCCGTGGTGATCGAGGGGCTTGGGGTCTACCAGACCTACTTCAAGTCGGCGCTGGAGAAGCTCAACATCACCCCGCATGTATTCAAGGTCGGCACCTACAAATCCTTCGTCGAGCCCTATACCCGCGACGAGATGTCCCCCGAGAGCAAGGAGGCGAACCAGCGCTGGCTGGATCAGCTGTGGCAATCCTATGTGGCCGATGTCGCCGAGCAGCGGGAGATCGAACCCGATGCGGTCGCACCGGGCAAGGATCGCTTCCTCGAGCTGCTGCGCAAGGCCGGTGGCAATGCCGCCAACTACGCCCTCGACAACGGGCTGGTGGATCAGCTGGCCACCCGCGACGAGATGACCCAGGCGGTCATTAAAGAGGTGGGTGAAGCGGACGACCACGGCTGGAAAGGGGTCGGCCTGAAAGAGTATCTGGCTGCCATTCCGGAACAATATCCCCAGAGCGGCAAGGATGAGGTGGGTCTGGTGGTCGCCAGCGGCGCCATCATGGATGGCGTTCAGCCTGCCGGCACCATAGGCGGTGATAGCCTCTCCGACCTGCTGGCCGATGCCCGCCGCGATGACAAGGTCAAAGCCGTGGTCCTGCGGGTCGACAGCCCCGGCGGCAGCGCCTTCGCCGCCGAGCAGATCCGCGCCGAGTTGCTGGCCCTGAAACAGGCAGGCAAACCGGTAGTGGTCTCCATGGGCAGCTATGCCGCCTCCGGTGGCTACTGGATCTCCGCCGATGCGGACAAGATCTTCGCCTCCCCCACCACCCTCACCGGCTCCATCGGGGTATTCGGCATGTTCGCCACCATCGACAAGGCGTTGGCCCAGTTCGGTGTCCATACCGACGGGGTTGGCACCACAGATTACGTCGGCGTCGGCCCGACCCGCGCCCTGCCGGATCACGTCGGTCAGGCAATCCAGCTGAGCGTAGAAGATACCTACCAGCGCTTCATCGGTCTGGTCAGCAAGGGCCGTGGTCTGAGCCCGGAAGAGGCCGAGAAAGCGGCCGAAGGTCGTGTCTGGACTGGTGAGGATGCCAAGGCCCTGGGTCTGGTGGACGAGTTCGGCAATCTGGATGACGCCATCAAGGCAGCAGCCGAACTGGCCAACCTCAAAGAGTGGCAGGTGACCCCCATCGAGCAGGAGGAGTCCACCAAGGACAAGTTCCTGCGCCAGCTGTTTGACAGCAGTGCCCGCGTGCTGGCCCCCCAGTTGCAAAGCTGGCTGCCGGCAGGATTTGGCAAGGCATTGGTGGAAGTGAACCGCAGTCTCGACCCGCTCACCCGCTTCAACGATCCGCAAGGCACCTACGCCTTCTGCCCGGTCTGCGTGCAGTAAGCAAGCGGTGACTCCCCCATAAGAAAACGGCGACCAGATGGTCGCCGTTTTCTTTATTCAGCCAGTGCGCCAGGCACCGCCAACTTGCTCAATCAGGGATTGAGGCGGGTCGGCATACCACTTCGCTGTTCCAGCACCTGCTTGACCACGTTGGAGTCAGACTCGGCGTGAGCGATGAAGCGGGTGATGGCCGGTGTCATCGGGAGCGGCACGGAGGCGGTGGAGTTGAACTCCTCCTCGGTGCGCGACAGCGGCTCGTGTACTTCCATGTAGCGACCGCCATCCGGCTCGACCGTGGTCTTGACCGGCTGGTTGACGAACTGGACGCGGGTGCCGACCGGCACATTGTCGAACAGATATTTGATGTCGTCAGCGCGCAGACGCACGCAACCGCTGCTCACCCGCAGACCGATACCGAAGGTGGCATTGGTGCCGTGGATGGCATAGAGGTTGCCAATGTAGAGGGCGTGCAGACCCATGGGGTTATCCGGACCCGCTGGCCATACTGCCGGCAGAGTCTTGCCCTGGGCGGCATAGCGGCGACGGATGTTCTCGGTCGGGGTCCAGGTCGGGTTGGCGCGCTTGCGCTCTACCTTGGTGATCCAGTTCTCCGGGGTGTTTACCCCCAGCTGACCGATGCCGATGGGCAGTACTTCCACCACGTTCTTCCCTTTCGGGTAGTAGTAGAGACGCATCTCGGCAACGTTGATGACGATCCCTTCGCGGGGCGCGTTGGGCAGGATCAGCTGGTGGGGAATGATCAGGGTGCTACCCGCTTTCGGCAGATAGGGATCAACGCCCGGGTTGGCTTCCATGATGTTGGTCAGACCCAGCTGGAAGTCAGCAGCGATCTGCTCCAGCGGACGGTTGTCCGCAGGCACCACGTATTCCTGGTTTTCACCGATCAGGCGGCTGTTGGCCGCAGGCAGACGGTACTCGACGGCGGCAGCCTGCTGGCTGACCAGCGCAAATGTGCATAAAAGGGCCGAAGCGGCAGTGCGAAGGGGATTCATAAAATTCCTGTGTGGTTTCCTGTACCAAATGGGCCGGGGGCCGTCTCATCCTCGGTCTGCCGGTGGCGGGTCAACCTGCCCCACGACGCCAATAACCGAGCGCGCATTCTTTCCTGAGTCGGCCAAAATTTCAACTTCCATATGTTGCTTTTCTTGTTAAAAGTAGCCGTTTTCGGTGTGACGCTTATCAACAGGGCAAAAGCCACACAGGCAAGTCGCAGCAAAGAGAAAGATGAATGGCACGGCCCGCCTGTCAGCAAGCCACCCGAGCCCCCATCAACCACAACGCAGCGCCACCTTGCTTCACGGTTGCAGCCCTAGCTGAAACGTTTGTCACACCGGGAGAGATAGACCAATGTCGATGGAGGCTCTGTATTGGCATGAAGAGGGATAAAACCGCGCATCGGCCACCCGCCGGTGCTGGCAGCCACCATAAAAAAACCGCTCCGAAGAGCGGTTAATGGAGCCACCAGGCAACCATAAAAGGGACTACAGGTAGTTGTCATTGGAATTACTGGACGGCTGCCGCCCCTGCACCGCTCTGCTCTTTGAGGAAGCTGATCCACGGAGATGCCCGACCGCTGACGTTGCCATTCTGAGCAGCCTGGGTGAAGGCGTTGAGGGCCTCCTTCGGCTTTTGTTGCTCAAAATAGGCGACCCCGGTCAGGAACTTGAGATCCGCCCGCTGTTCACCATTGGCATTGGTTGCCGGTTTGGCGGCCAGCGCCACCAGATCCTGATAGCGTTTGCTCTGGATCATCATGCGCGCCATTTTCAGCTGCAATTCGGCGCTCGGGGCCAGCTGGTAGGACTTGGCCAGGGTGTCGATGGCCGGATCCAACTCCTTGGCCTGATGCCAGTAGTTGGCCAGGGTCTTGTAGTTGCTGGCGCTCTGCTCAATCGCCCCATCCTTCATCCCCTTCTCCATCACCCGTGCGGCGCGATGGGGAATGCCGGTGAAGGCGAGGTAGTTGGCGAGGCGCTGCAGCTCGGCAGCCTCGGTCAACATGCCGAGGTTATAGGCCGACTCCAGCGCAGCCAGCGCCTTGGCATCGTTGCCTGCCTGCATATGCATGGCCGACAGCTGGGTCCAGTACTTCTTCTTCTCCGGGAACATGTTGACCAGAGAGGTCAGCACCTCGGTCGCCAGTTTGTACTGTTTCAGCTCGTAGTGAGCCCCCATCTTCAGCAGATACCAGGACTCCGGCGCTTTACCTGCCGACAGCTTGATCGCCTGATCCACTGCTGGGATCGCGTCACGGTACTGCTTGAGCTGCACGTGTGCGTTGGCCAGCGTGATATAGGCATGGGAGTTGGGCTTGTCATCCTTGCCCTGGTTGGCAAACCACTCCTTCATGGTCTTGATCGACCCCTGATAATTGCCCTCCGCCATATAGAGCTGGGCCAAGTTGTAGCGCACCTGCTGAGCCACCGGTGGCGGCAGACCTCCTGTCGCGATGGCATCGGCAAAGTACTTGGTCGCCTGACCGTATTTCTCCTGCTGGGCGGCCACGAAACCGAGGGTCTGCAATATGACCCCCTTGTCGTAGACGCGCTCGCCCGCGCCGGAGAGCGCGTCTTGCAGCTTGGCATTGGCCTCGCCGTATTTCTTCTCGGTGATCAGCTCCTGCGCCTTGTTGACCGCCCGATAGGCCCGATCCGACAGGGCCGGCTGCTCGGCGGCCCAACTGGCGGTGCTGAGCAGCACCGCCATGGCGACCGGGGCGAGGATCATCTTCTGTAACTTGTTCATCGCCACCTTCCTTAGTTGACCGCAAACTCGATCTCTTGCTGCATACGGCTCGCCTGCGGCTTGCCATCCACCATGGCCGGTTTGAACGTCCACTTGGCGATGGTTTTGCGCGCCTCTTTGCCGAGGTCATAGCTGCGCGGCTCTTCCTTGACGATCCGCACGTTGCTGACGGTGCCGCGCTCGGTGACGGTGAACTCCACCAGCACCTTGCCGGAAGCCAGCCCCGCCAGCGCCGCCTTGCGGGGCATCATGGGCTCGAAGGTTGCCAGCGGAATGGCGCCGTTGTTGCCACCGACTCCGCCACCACCGCCGCCGGTGCTGTAGGCACCCAGCGCGTTGCCACCACCGATGTTGACCGGGATGTCGAGCTTGGGCATGTCCATCGGCGCGCTCTCCATCTTCGGCCGATCCGTGCTGGCCACTTCCATCTCGGGAGGCGGTGGCGGACGCTTGGGCGGCGGCGGTTTGGGCAGCTCCCGCTGTTTCTCTTGCAGGGTCTCCTGGGGCTTGAGGCGGATGAAATCGGTCATGGTGACGTCATCCTTCTCCACCAGCTCCCGGTGATCCGGTGTGATCAGCTTGTTCATTCCCAGAAACAGAAAGAACACCACCACACAGGAGACCGCCAACGATATCAGGTATCTCATAGGTCTCTCTCCGGCATCAGCTGCTCTTGTCTGCCGCGATGGAGATGTTCTGGACACCGGCCATGCGGATCTGATCCATGACCTGCACCACCAGACCGGAACGGGATTCGTTATCGGCCTGGATCACCACGGCACTCTCCGGGTTCTCGGCCCGCAGCCGCTCGATGTTGGCGCGCACCGCCCCCACCTCGACCACCCGCTTGTCGACCCAGACCTGACCGTTTTCGCGCACCGCGACCATGATATTGCCCTTCTTCACCGTCTCGGCCGTGCTGGCACTGGGACGGTTGATCTCGACACCGGACTCCTTGACGAAGGAGGTGGTGACGATAAAGAAGATCAGCATAATGAACACTATGTCCAGCATGGGGGTCAAATCGATAGCCGCCTCGTCAGCACCGCTGTCGCTGTAACGTTTTCTCATAGCAGAAACTCCTTGCTTGTTCTGTGCCCCCGGCAGGCCATGCCTGGCCGGGGGTATGCATCCTGCATCAACCGTGTTTCAGGTTGTCTTCCAGCTTTTGCACCGCCAGTTTGGCCTTGTGATCGAGCTGGTTGACAAAAAACAGGCCGGAAAGGGCGGCGATCATGCCCGCCATGGTCGGTACCGTTGCCTTGGAGATCCCCGATGCCATCGCCCGCGGCGAACCGGTGCCGGTGATGGCCAGGGTGTCAAACACCTGCACCATTCCCACCACGGTGCCGAGCAGCCCCATCAACGGGCAGAGAGCGATCAGCACCTTGATGACCGGCATACCCTTGTCCACCGCCATGGCAACCCGTGAGACCAGCTCGCGCCGGATCTGCTTGGCAGACCAGGAGAGATGATCGGTACGGGCCAGCCAGGTGGCCTTGGTCTGCTTCACCTGCTTGGGGTAGACCGCCATGAAGTAGAACCAGCGCTCCAGCAACAGGGCCCACATCATCAGGGTCAGGAAGAACAGGGCGACCAGTACATCGCCCCCCAATCCCAAAAACCGACGGACCGACTCGACTTCTTCAATCAACCAGAACCACATGGGTGACTCCTTACGCTGCGGCTTTGGAGGCGTGCAGACGTTCCTGATAACGGGCCACGAAACCGGCGCTCTGCTCCTCCAGCACCTGGATCAGACGACGGCTCTGGGTCTGCACAATGGTGTAGAGGAACAGCATGGGCACCGCGACGACCAGACCCTGCATGGTGGTCACCAGCGCCTCGGAGATACCGCCCGCCATCAGCTTGGGATCGCCGGTACCAAACAGAGTGATGGCCTGGAAGGTGGCAATCATCCCCACCACGGTACCGAGCAGGCCCAGCAGTGGTGCTACGGAGGCGATCAGCTTGATGATGCTGATGCCCTTCTCGAACTTGGGCACGTTGCGCAGGATGATCTCGTCGAGCTTGGACTCCAGATCCTCGATATTGTCACCGCGATGGTTCTGGTAGGCCCCCAGCATGTCACCAATGGGGTTACCCTTGATGATCTGATCGGATTTCAGCTGCTTGCGCATGGACGAGCCGATCAGCGACAGGCGGATACCGCAGAAGATGGCCAGCAGGGTACCTATGACCCCCAATGCCAGGATCACATAACCCACGGAACCACCCTGATCGATACGCTCCTTGAGGGTCGGTGACTGCACCAACAGGGAGAGGATCACGCCGCGAGACGGGTCGATAAAGATGGGCTTGACCCCGTCACCGCCCTGTTCAAACTCGGCGATGGGAGCCAGCACACTCTTCTCCGGTTGACGGGAGAGCTGCTCGAATTTACCGGTCTCCGGCACGAAGGTGAGGTACTTGCCTTCGGAAACAGTGTTGAACTCGCCGATCTGGGTGACGGTCTTCTCGGCCTGGTTGCCCTCACCGTAAACCACGGTCGCCGGGATCTGGCTCACCTCTCCACCGTCCACCATGCGGCTGAGGGTGGTGGTCCAGAATGCTTCCAGATCGTCGCTGGAGGGGAGCTCTTTACTCTCGGCCAGACGGGTCAACAGGGCGGATTGCTCTGGATGCTCGACCCGACGGGCGGAGGCGTTGAAGATCCCCTTGAACTCACCGGCGAACTGACGCAGCACACCAAACATCTCGCCCATGTTGCCGGAACGCTGGCGCAGGGTTTCAGTCAGCTCGGTCAGCTGCTTGTCGTTGGCATCAAAGGTCGCCTTGAGTTGCTCGCCCTTGGCGGTTTCGGCTGCCAGCTCGGCCTTGGCCTTGGCCAGCAGCGCTCCCTGCTCGTTCTTGTCAGCCAGGAAGCGGGCTTCCCGCTCCTTGTTGAGTTGGGATTCGCTCAGGCTGGAGGCCTTGACCTGGTTTAGCAACGCATTGAGATCCACCGGTTTTTCGGCGGCGGTCACCGGCAGGGTGACCAGGGTTGCTCCCGCAATCAGGGAGGCAATAGCAAGTTTGATTCCTTTCATGATGCTTTCTCCGCAGTTTGAACCGGCAGCTTGATCAGCGCGGGAGGCGCCTGCTTCTTGGCGATGCGAAGGCCCTGTTCAACCGCACTGCGATACTCCTGGGGCAACTCTTCCCACTGGCGGGTCTGCTTGTTCCACATGCCGGTCTCCTGCCCATCCGGGGACTGGTAAAGCAGTGCGATACGGCCAACGCGCAGGAACTCGTAGGTCTTCTCGCTGCCATCCTTGTCCAGGCTCGCCTTGTAGGCCTCGATGGTGCGGCTGAAGCCCTCCTCGATCTGGTAGGCTTCCAGGATCTTGCGGTATTTCTCGGAGATGGTGACATCGGCACGGTTCATCAGGTCGGTCAGAGCCGCCACGCGGTCCTCGCGCTCGACCTTCTGGAACGGCAGATCCAGTGACACAAACTGCTCGAGGGAGTCGATCATCTTGAGCATCAGGGGCACCACTTCGGTGCTGGTCTGGTCGATCTGGGCGATCTGCTTTTGCATCGACGCCAGCTCGGCGCTCTGGGACTCGACCATCTTGCTCACCTGCTCGTTGTAGGTGCGCAGACTGTCGACCTGACGCAGGGCGGCCTTGTACTGGGCCAATGCGGATTCGGCAGATTCGGCATAGCTGTCGATCTTCTGCTGGGAAACTTTGGATGCGTTGTCGGTGGCGGCTTGAGCGTCCACGGCCTGACCGGCAGTGGCGGCACTCAGATTGAAGCTGGTCAACAAGGCGGCCGAAACCAGGCTGCCAAGGAGCGCTTTCTTCATTGTAATGGTCCTTGTCTTCATAGGATTACCCTATCTCCGTAACTTCCTTGGACGTTGGGCACAGCCGGCCCGACCGGGCCGGCTGAGGTTGTATATCAACAGGGTTGATTAGAACTTCTGGGTGTAATCGATGTAGTAGATGCGACCGTCGATGCCGTAGAGGTCTTCTTCATAGGTGAAGCCATCGCTCGACAGAGAAGGTCCGCGGTTGAACATGTTCTTCACACCGGTCTGGATCTTGGCATTCCAGCTGGTATCGACCGCGACGTTCAGGTTCCAGACGGTGTTGGAAGCGATATGACCCTCTTCCTGTCCATTCACGTAATCCTGACTCTGGGAGTCGATATAGTTGGCGCTCAGATAAGCATCCAGATTCCACCACTGCGGGAAGTTGGCACCGATCCCGGAGTTGAAGCGAAGGTCTGGCAACGCATTCCAACCCTTCTTGTCGATCATTGGGCCACCGGCAAACAGACCTTCTTCATACTTCAGGATGTAAGTGCCACCGAAGTCATAGCGCATGGTGAAGAAGTTAAAGTCGTACTTGTAGTCCGCCTTGAAGTCGATACCACTGGTCTTGAGTTGCCCCAGGTTGACCATGCCGGCGTAGACCATCTCGACATCGCCGTTGGCATCACGAATAACGTTCGGGTTGCTGCCGGTATTAAGCTCCTGATAGAACTGGGTCTGAGTGGTAGCCAGCTGGATCACGTCATCAATCTTGATGTAGTAGTAATCGAGCGACAGGTTCAGGTTGTCCAGCGGGTTGTAAGCAGCCCCGATGGTGAAGGTATTGGCGGTCTCTTCCTTCAGGTTCTTGTTCGCTTTACGCGTTGTGTCGTACTGCGCTTCGGAACAGTTGGCAATACCATTGGCCTGGCAGCCTACATAGTCCTTGGCAAAGTCGGCAGAGAACGAGTCTGCGGCATAGAGATCATCCAGACCCGGCGCACGGAACGACTGGGACCAGGAGGTACGGAACATCAGCTGGTCGAGCGGTTGATAACGCAGACTCGCTTTGGGCGAGAAGGCGCTGCCAAAGTCGCTGTACTTGTCGTAACGACCCGCCAGGTTCAACTCGATCTGCTCGGTGATGGGGATCAGGCTCTCGATGTAGGTGGCAAACACATCGCGCACACCGCTACCGGAGTTGCCGGATGAACCCAGTACGTTACCCGCTTCGGACTGGCTGTCGTAGGTGTCGGAGTAAACCCAATCGTTATACTCGGCCCCTAGATACCAGCTGACCGGGCCAGCGGGCAGTTCACCCATCTCCCAACCCAGACCACCGTACCACTGGAAGAAGTCCATTTTGGAGGTACGGCTGGTATCGTACGAAAGGTCCTTGGTGGCCGCATCAGAGAAGCTGCCATTAATGAATTTCCCGCTATTAACCTGAGTCTGTACTGCTGGCTCCAGAACGTAGCCTGAACCATTGCTGCGGTTATCTGTTTTGGAATACATGTAACCAGCATTCCACTCCAGATCGCCTACTGCTTCGGTCGGCACAGTCCCTTCAAAACCAAGGTTCATGTTACCGGTCATGTCAGTCACATCGTTGTCACGGGGGCCGACGTTGTTAAAGCGGTAGTAAACGGTCGCAGCCTTGGCGGTGCTGAAGTTGTTGGCAGACAGGACTGCTGCGCTTTCGGGGGTGGAACCATCCACGGTGAAGGCACCGGCAGCTGGCGCGAAGCGACCAAAACTGGTGACGCGGGAGCCAATCAACTGCGGAACGAAGTCCACGTTATCGTTAATGTGATAGCGGCCGTTCACATAGACGGTATCACGCGTCCGGGAAGCGGTTTTGGCTGCTATCTGGGCAAAGTCGAAGCGGCAGGCTGTCCCCACGGGCACGAAACCGGCGCCTGTATTGGCACAGTCAATGCCGTCCAGAGTACGGGTAACTGTCTTGCCGGTCGTGGCATCAACACCCTTGATATTGCGACCATAAATACTGGGGGCTTCGGCACCCTGCTTGGCCAGATAGTCACGATCCTTGTAATAGATCACATCTTTCACATCGTGCTCGTAAACCATCATCAGAGAACCCTTGTCCCCTGTGATGCCACTGACAATGGAACCACTCTGCTCGTCACCACCCTCTTCGGTCGGCGAACCGATACGCCCCTGGAAAGTCAGCCCTTCGAAACCCTCTTTGAGGATCACGTTGATAACGCCACCGATGGCATCAGAACCATAGAGTGCGGAGCCACCATCCAGGTTCACTTCCACCCGCTCAACCGCCGCCATGGGGATGGTGTTGAGGTTGATGGAAGTACCACCCATAGTCGGTGAACCTGCGATCCGCTTGCCATTGAGCAGTACCAGAGTACGGGTAGAGCCCAGACCACGCAGACCAACGGTTCCCTGAGATTGATAGGAGTCGCCAGAGGAAGGGGAGTAACCACCAAAGGAGTTGTAGGAGGCCTGTTTCAGATAATCGGCCACAGTCTGCTGACCAGACTGTTCAATTTGAGCCTTGCTGACAGAGACAACCGGAGTCGCCCCCTCAACATCAACACGGGAGATACGGGAGCCAGTGACTTTGATTTTCTGCAGTTTTTCGACGTTCTGCCCTTCTTCGGCAGATACGGATGGGGCCGCCGCAAGGCTCGCCAAGGCGAACGCAATCGCAGCAGAGATTCTGCTCTTCCTAAGCATCGCTTATATCCTTCCTGGTTGTTTATTGTTTGCTTCCTGATACCGCCCTCTTTGGAGCGATGTGTAAGGCTTATCAATCTTTGACTAGTGACGTCAATGGAGCAGGGGTATGGCGAAGTCAGGCGTAGAATAAGCGGAGTGTATTAATTTTGACCGGCATAATTAGTGAATAATTCTGCCAAAAACAACCCACGCAATGTAAAAACATTGTTAAATGGCATAAATGGCGCTGAATTAAAATTTGATGAACTTATTAGTTAACGTGCTGTCCGTTTATATCTTATTTTGATTTATCGGCATTAATAAGAATAAAACACTAACTTCATGAGGGTTGCACCTGACCGTTCTCATGGGGATAACAGATAAAATTGTCGAGATGATATCGTTTTCCTTCAATTTCACACCCCAAACAAAAGCATTGCAAATCAATAACTTAAAATCACACAAAGCCAAAACAAACAGCTGTTTATATTTTTTAAAATAATGTTGAGCAGTAGCGTTTTGTTTTGATTTTCACTTTTCAGATAAAAAACGTCATTTTTCGGTGCATTTGGTCTCAGCGGGTCATTTGTCCCAGTTTTCCATTTCCTTGTACTTGATTTTTGTTGCAGAGCTTTTACAGTGGCCAAGCGGATTGTCTGCTGTTTGGCAACCAATCCAGCGCGTAATGCCAGGAAGGACAGGCCCGTCACCGGATTTGACTGGCCGCAAAAAAGAACAACAAGGACGAGGTTCCACCATGCTGTCGTATTTCCTACGCCGGATGCTTTTGATCATCCCGACGTTTCTCGGTATCACCCTGCTCGTCTTCACCATCACCCGTTTCGTGCCGGGCGGACCGGTCGAACGCATGCTGCTGCAAGCCCAGGTATCCCAGAATGAATCTGGCCGCTCCAGCGGCAGCAAGGGGGCGCAGGCCCTCTCCGATGAGCAGATCGAGGAGCTCAAGGCCTTCTATGGCCTCGACAAGCCCATGCTGGTCGCCTACTGGGAGTGGCTGCAGAAGCTGGCGGTGCTGGATCTGGGCGAATCGACCCGCTACTACGAACCGGTGTGGGATCTCATCAAGGAGCGGCTCCCCGTTACCGCCTTCTTCGGGCTGGCAACCTTTCTGCTGAGCTATGCGGTCTCCATTCCACTGGGGGTGGCGAAGGCGCTTAGGCACAACAGCCGCTTCGACTCGTTGAGCTCCATGCTTATCTACATGGCCTATGCCCTGCCCGCCTACGTGGTGGGGATCTTCCTCATCACCGTCTTCGCCTTCCATCTGGAGTGGCTGCCGATGGGCGGATTTCCGGGAGACGACTTTGAGTACATGGAGAGCAGCTGGGATCAGATCCGCACTGTCTTTGCCCACGCCCTGCTGCCGCTTATCGCCTACGCCATCGGCGATTTCGCCATCCTCACCATGACCATGAAAAACAGCCTGATGGAGAACCTGTCGGCCGATTATGTGCGTACCGCCGTGGCCAAGGGGTTGCCGTTTCGCAAGGCGGTCACCGACCACGCCATGCGCAACAGCCTGATCCCCATCGCCAGTCACCTGGGGTCTGTGCTCACCGTTTTCTTTGGCGGCTCCTTCCTCATCGAGACCATCTTCAACATCGACGGCATCGGCCTGCTCGGTTACGAGGCGATCGTCGAGCGGGATTACCCCACCGTCATGGGCATTCTGGCCATCACCTCCATGCTTATGCTGATAGGCAATATCGTCTCCGATATCTGCGTTGCCCTCGTTGATCCCCGCGTGCGGTTTGGAGACTGACCATGAAGCTCAATCCGGTTACCTTGAAAAAACTCAAGCGCTTCAAGTCGATCAAGCGCGGTTACTACTCCTTCATCATCTTCACCACCCTGGTGCTGCTCTCCCTGCTGGCGGAGCTGCTGGTCAACAGCCGGGCACTGATGGTGAGCTATCAGGGCCAGCTGCATTTCCCCACCTATGGCGATGTGATCCCCGGTCAGCAGTTCGGGCTCGATTACGAGTACGAAACCAACTACCGCCAGCTCAAGGCCAAGTTTGCCGCAGAGGGCCAGGGCGACTGGGTACTGCTGCCGCCGGTACCCTGGAACCCCTACGAGCAGGATTTCAAGGAGGATGCCTACCCGCCCTACGCCCCCAGCGCGGCCGAGCGCCACTTCCTCGGCACCGATACCAGTGGCCGCGATGTGCTGGCGCGGCTGGTTTACGGCTTTCGCATCGCCATCGGCTTTGCCTTTATCGCGCTGGCGGCCAGTTACGCCATCGGGGTCACCATCGGCTGTCTGATGGGCTTTCTCGGCGGTCGCTTCGACCTCATCCTGCAACGCTTTATCGAGATCTGGTCCCAGGTGCCATTTCTCTACGTCATCATGATCCTGGTGTCGCTGGCCAAGCCCAACTTCGGCCTGTTTGTCGCCATCAACGTGCTGTTCGGCTGGATGGGGATCACCTGGTATATGCGCACCCTCACCTACAAGGAGCGGGCGCGGGACTATGTGATGGCGGCGCGGGCGCAAGGGGCGACCACTGGGCGGATCATCTTCAACCACATCCTGCCCAACACCCTGATGATGATCGTCACCCTGGCGCCGTTCGCCGTGGTGGGCAATATCTCCACCCTGACGGCCCTCGACTATCTTGGCTTCGGGCTGGCACCGCCGACCCCGAGCTGGGGCGAGCTGCTCTCCCAGGGCATCAACAATCTGGATGCCATCTGGATCGTCAGCTCGGTGGTGGCAGCGGTGAGTCTGGTGCTGATCATGGTCTCCTTTATTGGTGAGGCAATCCGCGAGGCATTCGATCCACGCAAATTTACCCGTTACCAATAAGCCAGCCAGCGCCAACACACATCGGCAGGCGTCGGGTAACAAACAGTCATTAATGAAGGACGGGCCGCCGCCATCGGCGGTCCCGGGAGCAAGGGATAATCCCGTTATCAATCAAGACCCCCAGTGCAGGGGCCAGACCTGGAAGTCAAACATGAAAAATAAAATCAAATGGATAGGTGCTCTCTTTGTGCTGGTAAACGGATCCTGGGTCTGGGCGGCCAGCCTGCCCGCGGATCTCAAATGGGAGACCAACGACACGGATCCTGTGTTCGCCTCCCCCAAGGCGCAGCCGGGCGGCAGCCTCAATATGTTTGTGGAGAGCTTTCCGCTGACGTTTCGCACCGTGGGGCCTGACTCCAACGGATCGTTCCGCTCCTTTATTCTCGATAACCAACTACGGCTCATCAGCTTCCACCCCAATACCGGCAACCCCATCCCCTCGCTGGCGACCCACTGGGCCATCGCGCCAGACAGCCAGACCGTCTACTTCAAGCTGGATCCGCGAGCCAAATGGTCGGATGGCAAGCCGGTCAATGCCGATGACTACACCTTCGGCTACGAGATGATGCGCTCCAAACACATCAAGGGACCCTGGTTCAACAACTACTACACCACTGAAGTGGTAGCGGTAGAGAAGATCGACGACCACACCATTCTGGTCAAAGCGGGCAACCGCAAGGCCAAGCTGGATCTGCTCAACACCACCGAGCTGTGGCCCCAGCCCAAGCACTACTACAAGCTGACCCCCAACTGGGTGAAGCAGTACAACTGGGCCGTGGTGCCCACCACAGGTCCCTACGTGATCAGCGACGTCAAGAAGGGCAAGTCGGTCACCTTCAGCAAGCAGAAGGATTGGTGGGCAAAAGACGATCGCTACAACCAGCACAGATTCAACATCGACACCATCAAGGTGCAGGTGATCCGCGACCACAACATCGCCTTCCGCCACTTCCTGAAAGGGGAGATCGATACCTTCGAGATGATCCTGCCCAACTGGTGGCATGAAAAAGCGGTCACCCCGGAGTACAAGAAGGGGTACGTGCAGAAGGTGATGGCCATGACCGACACCAAACAGGGCGGTCAGGGAGTTCACCTCAATGTGGCCAACCCCAAACTGGCAGACGTAAACGTGCGCCTCGGCATCCAGCACGCCTTCAACATCGACAAGATGATCGAGACCGTGCTGCGCGGCGATTACGACAGAGCCACCACCTTCGACTCGGGCTTTGGCGAGTTCACTGACATCACACTGCCGGAGCGGGCTTATGACATTGGCAAGGCGCGGGAGTACTTTGCCAAGGGCGGCTACAACAAGCCGGGGCCGGACGGCATCCTGCAAAATGAGAAGGGTGAGCGGCTGACGCTGGCGCTCACCTACACCAGTCAGGAGCACTCCAAGCGACTGACCGTGCTGAAAGAAGAGGCCAAGAAAGCGGGTCTGGATCTGGAGCTCAATCTGGTGGATGGCGCCACCGGCTTCAAGGTGATGCTGGAGAAGAAACACGAGGCGGCCTGGCTCGGCTGGGGCGGCGGCGGTCTCTATCCGCAATATTGGGAGTTTTTCCACTCCGCCAACGCCAACAAGCCGCAGACCAACAACCTGTTCAACGTAGCGGACAAGGAGCTCGACGCGCTGATCGATGCCTACAACGTCGAATTCGACATGGCCAAGCGGGCCAAGCTCTCCCAGCAGATCCAGCAGCGCATCTATGATCTCGCCATCTTCGTGCCCGGGGTGCAGCTCAACTATGTGCGGGCCAGCAGCTGGCGTTATGTGATGCTGCCGGAAGTGCCTGCCACCAAGAACACGCCGGATCTGCTCTACTGGCCGATGGATGGTTATCCTCACAGTAGCGGCGGTCTGCTCTGGCTCGATCCCAAGGTGAAGGAAGAGACCCGCAACGCCAAGGAGGCAGGGGAGGCGCTGGCGCCCATCAACCTGCTCGACAAGACCTATGCACGTCATTGATATTCAGGCCATTGCGAAGGGAGCAGCCGTTATGCCCAACACTCAGGCCCCCATTCTTGACGTACCGGATAACGGGGGGGAGTTCGCCGTTGATCACGGCCAGCACCAGGCCCCAATCCTCGAAGTACGCGATCTTGAGGTGGAGTTCGCCGTCGACGACGGCAAGATCAAGGTGCTCGACGGGGTCAGCTTCAAGGTGGCACCGGGTCAGACGCTGGGGATCGTTGGCGAGTCCGGCTGTGGCAAGAGTGTCACTTCACTCGCCATCATGGGGCTGCTGCCCAAGCCCCACGGTCAGGTGGTGGCCGGTTCCATCCGCTTTCAGGGGGAGGAGCTGCTGTCACTTGCGCCGGATCAGATGTACAAGGTGCGCGGCAACCGCATCTCGATGATCTTTCAGGAGCCGATGACGGCCCTCAACCCGGTGCAGACGGTCGGTGAGCAGCTGATGGAGGTGTTTCGCCTCCACCGCCCGGAGTATGACAAGGCCCAGCGCAAAGCCGCGGCCATTGCCATGCTGCAGAAGGTGGGGATCCCGGAACCGGCCCAGCGCTTTGCGGTCTATCCCCACAACCTCTCCGGCGGCATGCGCCAGCGGGTGATGATCGCCATGGCCCTCTCCTGCGAGCCAGACCTGCTTATCTGCGACGAGCCGACCACGGCGCTGGATGTCACCATTCAGGCACAGATCCTCGAACTGATGAAAGAGCTGCAGGCCCAGACCGGGATGGCCATCATCTTTATTACCCACGACCTGGGGGTAGTGGCTGAGCTGTGCGACGAAGTGGTGGTGATGTATGCCGGGCGGGCAGTAGAACAGGCCGACGTGTTCGAGCTGTTTGACCACCCCCGTCACCCCTATACCCACGGCTTGATGAGCTCGATCCCGCGCCTTGAGGATGAGCCCAAGAGCCTGCTCAAGACCATCAAGGGACAGGTGCCAGCCCTGCACGAGATGCCCGCTGGCTGCCGCTTCTCCAACCGCTGCCCCCATGCGACCGATCTCTGCATCAGCGCCATTCCGGCGGTGGAGCAACTCAATCCGCGCCACCATGTCGCCTGTCACTACTGGAAGGAGTTGACCCCATGAACACTCTGTTATCGGTCAGGGATCTGAAACAGCACTTCCGGCTGGGAGGCGGCTTCCTGCGCAAGCAATATACGGTTCATGCGGTGGATGGCATCAGTTTCGATCTCAAGCAGGGAGAGACGCTGGGGCTGGTGGGTGAGTCGGGCTGCGGCAAGTCCACCCTCGGGCGCAGCCTGCTCAAGCTGTTCGAGCCGACCGCAGGCACCATCACCTTCGAGGGGCGCGACATCACCGCCCTCAGCCCGAAGGAGATGCGCTCCCTGCGTCAGGAGATGCAGATGGTGTTTCAGGACCCTGCAGAATCCCTCAACAGCCGCCACACCGTGGGCCAGATCCTGGAGGAGCCCTTTATCATCCACGGTAAAGGCAACACTGAGCAGCGCCGCGGCTGGGTGCAGGAGTTGCTGGCGAAAGTGGGCCTGCCGGGCAGTGCGGTGGATCGCTACCCCCACGAGTTTTCCGGCGGTCAGCGCCAGCGGATCGGCATCGCCCGCGCCATCGCCCTCAAGCCCAAGCTGCTGGTGTGCGACGAGGCGGTCTCGGCCCTCGATGTCTCGGTGCAGTCGCAGATCGTCAACCTGCTGCTCAGCCTGCAGCGGGAGATGAACCTCTCCATCATCTTCATCGCCCACGATCTGTCGGTGGTCAAACACATCTCGGATCGCATCGCGGTGATGTATCTGGGACGGATCGTCGAACTGGCGGATGCCCAGTCGCTTTATCTGGCGCCGCGCCACCCTTACACCCAGGCGCTGATCTCCGCCATTCCGGTACCGGACCCGCGCAGGCGCAGCCAGCGTATTCTGCTGACCGGCGATGTGCCCTCCCCCATCTCGCCGCCAAGCGGCTGCCACTTCCACCAGCGCTGCCCACATGCGACCGAGCTGTGCAAAAGCAAGGCGCCCAAGCTTGAGGCGTGTGATGAGGCCCATCATCAGGTGGCCTGCCACACCCCGCTCGCAGCTGATGATCACGCCATCAGTGGCAGCGCGATCAATGGCAACGCCATGAGCGGCGACAGCAGGCTGGAACAGGCAAGCTAGGCGCAGCGAACAAACACCAAGGGAGAAACAGACGAGGCGGCCATCAGGCCGCCTCGTGCTATCGGGTCACTCTTGTCTTATCGCGTCACGGCTGCCGCTCGTCAGGCAATCTGGTAGCGGCCCGGCTTATGGTTGAGTGTCAACACCAGATTACAGATGACCGCCGCCACGATGGAGAGCGCCAGAATCCAGGGCTGCACCACGAAAAACGAGGCGACAACAATGGCACAATCGAGCCCCATCTGCAGCTTGCCCGCCCGGATGCCAAAGCGATCCTGAATAAAGAGCGCCAGAATGTTGAAGCCCCCCAGACTCGACTTGTGGCGAAACATGATGAGCAGCCCCATGCCGATCAGGGTGCCGCCGATCAGCGCCGCATAGAGGGGCTCTATCTTGCCGATCTGCAATACACCGTTGAGGTGATCGGTCATGTAGGAGACTGCCGCCACCGAGACAAAGGTGTTGAAGGTAAAACGGGGCCCCATCCGCAGCCATGCCAGCGCATAGAAGGGCAGGTTGATGCCGAAAAACAGCAGGCCGAAGCTGATGCCAGTCACCTTTTGCAGCAGCAGCGCCAGCCCGGCGGTGCCGCCAGTGAGCAGGCCAACCTGATGAAACAGAAAGATGCCGAGAGAAACAAAGCCGGCCGCCGTCAGCAGGGCCAGCACATCCTCATAAATGGGATGGGCAGTGCGAATCGAGGTGTTGTCCATAACCTGTATCCAAGCGAAGTAAAGAGAGAGTGTCTGTCGCCTGCCGTTGCGGGCGGGCTGCGAGCCCTGTCCACAGGGCTTCGTTATGGGGTCCAGTCTATTTTTTGTGAAAAGGATCACAACAGTCAGGCTGAACGCCCCATTCTGGTGCCTGTCATCTGGCATTGACACTCGCTGCACCAAGATGCAGCATGCCGCGGTTTAAGCGCGCCATCACTCCATTCACAGCACGAGGCACTTTTCATGAAGGTCACCATTTTTGGCACAGGCTATGTCGGGCTGGTGCAGGCCGCCGTTCTGGCCGAGGTGGGCCATCAGGTCTGCTGCGTGGATGTGGATGACGAGCGGATCGCCGCCCTCAGGCTGGGGCAGATCCCCTTCTATGAGCCGGGGCTGGCCCCGCTGGTCGAGAGCCATCTTGCCAGCGGCCGCCTGAGCTTCACGGTCGATCCCGCCATTGCCGTGGCACACGCCGATCTGCTGCTGATCGCCGTCGGCACCCCGGCTGACGAGGATGGCTCGGCCGATCTGCAACATGTGCTGGCGGTGGCCGACACCATAGGCCGACTGATGAGCCGCCCCAAGCTGGTGGTGACCAAGAGCACAGTACCGGTCGGCACGGCGCAGCAAGTAAGGGAACATATTGAGCTACAGTTGGCCGAACGTGGGCAGACCCTCACCTGCGAGGTGGCGGCCAACCCCGAGTTTCTCAAGGAGGGGGCGGCGGTCAACGACTGCATGCGGCCAGATCGCATCATCATCGGCTGTGACAGCGAGCGGGCACTTGAGCAGTTGCGCGCCCTCTACGCCCCCTTCAACCGCAATCACGACCGGATCGTGGTGATGGATCTGCGCAGCGCCGAGCTCACCAAATACGCCGCCAACGCCATGCTGGCCACCAAGATCTCCTTTATGAACGAGATGGCGGCCCTCGCCGAGCAGCTGGGGGCCGATATCGAGGCGGTGCGTCAGGGGATGGGAGCCGATCCCCGCATCGGTTACCACTTTATCTACCCGGGCTGCGGCTACGGAGGCTCCTGCTTCCCCAAGGATATCAAATCGTTGCGCCATACCGCGGCGAGTGTCGGCTGCGACGCCCCGCTTTTAGCGGCGGTCGAGCAGGTCAACCAGCGCCAGCAACAGAAGATGGCGCAAACCCTGCTGACCCGCTTCGGCCCGGATCTGCGCGGCCGCACCTTCGCCCTGTGGGGGCTGGCGTTCAAACCCGGCACCGACGACATGCGCGATGCGCCGAGCCGCCCGCTGCTGGCCGCCATCTGGGCTGCCGGTGGCCGGGTGCAGGCCTTTGATCCCAAGGCGATGGAGCGCGCCCGCCAGATCTACGGCCAGCGGCCGGATCTGCTGCTCTGCCCCACTCAGGAATCTGCGCTGGAAGGGGCTGATGCCCTGCTGATCTGTACCGAATGGCAGGCGTTTCGCGCCCCCGATTTCCAACAGTTGAAAGCACTGCTCAACCAGCCTGTCATCATCGATGGCCGCAACCTCTATGACCCGCGCCAGCTCAGCGAACTCGGGTTTGACTATCACGCCATCGGGCGACCACATCTTCCCGCCAAAAAGCCGCCTGCCAACACCAGCTGCAACCCGGAGACTCAACCATGATCTATCTGGTCACCGGCGTCGCCGGTTTTATCGGCTTTCACGTGGCCAGCCAGCTGTGCGCCGCAGGTCATCAGGTGGTGGGGATCGACAACCTCAACGACTACTACGAGGTGAGTCTGAAAGAGGCGCGGCTGGCCCAACTGGCCAGTTTCCCCCATTTTCACTTCGAGCGGCTGGATCTGGCGGATCGCGAGGCGATGGCGACCCTGTTTGCCAGCAACCGTTTCGAACGGGTGATCCATCTGGGTGCGCAAGCGGGGGTGCGCTACTCCATCGACAATCCGTTCGCCTATGCCGACAGCAACCTCACCGGTATGCTGACGGTGCTGGAGGGGTGTCGTCACCACGGGATTCAGCACCTCATCTACGCCTCCTCCAGCTCGGTCTATGGCATGGGGGATCAGATGCCCTACTCCACCGCACAGCAGGTGGATCACCCGGTCTCCCTCTACGCCGCCACCAAGAAGAGCGGCGAGCTGATGGCCCACGCCTACTCGGCGCTCTATGGCCTGCCCACCACAGGGTTGCGCTTCTTTACCGTCTACGGCCCCTGGGGTCGGCCCGACATGGCCATCATCAAGTTCACCCGCGCCATTCTGGCGGGGGAGCCCATCGACGTGTACAACCACGGCGATCTCAGCCGCGACTTCACCTACATAGACGACATCGTCGCTGGGATCCTCGCCGTCGCCGATCAGCCGCCCCGCCCCAATTCCGATTGGCACGCCAGCGAGCAGAGAGCGGCCGAGAGCGCCGCTCCCTACCGCATCCTCAATATCGGCAACGGCCAGCCGGTGCGGCTGCTCGATTTTATCGAGGCGCTGGAGGATTCCATCGGCAAGCCCGCCATCAAGCGGATGCTGCCGATGCAGGCAGGTGACATGCACGCCACCTGGGCTGACAGCGAACCGCTGCACACCCTCACCGGCCTGCGCCCCGCCACGCCCCTCAAGCAGGGGGTTGCCGAGTTTGTCCGCTGGTATCTCGACTACTACCGGCCCGCCCGCTGACGAGCGCGGGTAGCCCCTCGGTCATTGATGAGTTAATCAGATACCACTGATGCCCCGCGGGTTTTAGGATGGCTGAACGCATTGTCTGCGCACCATAGCGAGGATTTGAGATGCAATCACAGGAACAGGGTCTGATCGATGGACTGTTCGACCGCCTCAAGCAAGCGCAAGCCAGGGATAGCAAGCGAGACCAACAAGCGGATCAGCTGATCCGCCAGCATCTGGCCCAGCAGCCCGATGCCCCCTACTACATGGCCCAGGCGCTGCTGCTTCAGCATGCTGCCCTTACTCGCCTCAACGAGCGGATCAAGGAGCTGGAAGCCAGCCAGAGCACCCCAAGTGGTGGCAGTTTTCTCTCCGGCCTGTTTGGTAGCGAAAGCAGCCCGCCTCCGCGCTTTACGCCGCCACCGGCATCCGCGCCTGCCCAGCCAGCATCCCGTACCAGCTCCTTTTTGGGCGGCGCCCTGCAAACCGCCGCCGGTGTGGCCGGTGGCGTCATGTTGGCCGATATGATCGGCGGGCTGTTTCACAGCAATCGGCCCGAGGAGATCATCGACATCATAGAGCCTGCCCCCATCGCCAATCCGGTCGATGCGGAACCGGTTCGCTGGGACGGCTGGGATTCACCTCCCGATGCTGGCAGCAGTTTTCTCGACGACGATAACCTGAGTGGCGGCTGGGCCGACAGTGACGATAACAACGGCGGTTTCTTCTGACCGTCAAACCATTACTGGCCCCGCATCTGGCGGGGCCCAACTCGATACGAAACCCATGACTATGGAAAGTGTGATGACACCACGGATCGGCAGCGGCATGACGCGATATACTCAGTGCGCTTCGTGCCACCCGGGAACAACTCCCGACCCCAGGCGCTCTGTCCGTGGCCACGCAACACCCCATGACGACAAGGAGCCACCTCATGATCCGAACCCTGCTTTTGATCGGTGCCGCCATTGCGGCCTATGCCCTGACCCAGAGCCACTCTCTGCTTCCCCTGCTCAGCCTGCTGGCCCTGCTTTCGCTCTGGGTTGTCAGCGAAATTGGCAGCTTCTATCGCGCGCTTCCTCCCGCCGTAGTGGATGAGCAGGAGTATCACCACGACTTTTAACCGGATGAAAAATGGTGTGAAACGGTCGAGATGCCGTTAGTTCCATACCGTTTTGCTCTCTGAAATCTCCACGCTATAACAACAGGATCCACTGGGTTCGTGGCGATAGCAGCCATGTTCCTCTATATCTTCTGTACTCAAACAGGAGATAACCCATGAGGCACATCAGCGAAAACGGACTGTTTTTGCTGCTTTTTTTGTCGTTGTTACTGGCAGGTACGCCGCGGGCGATGGCACAAGGCAGGGATTTCAGACAGGCCCCCAAGGCGCTAACGGCGATCAAGCAGGGTCAAGTGGCCCAGCAACACGGCAATCTGCAAAAGGCGATAGCCCTCTATTGCGTAGCCGCCAGCACCGGCAATCCCGAAGGTTACTTCCGGATCGGGCGTCTGCTCGCCACCGGCCCCGCCTCGGTGCGCAGCGCGAAAATGGCCAACAGCTATCTCGCCATGGCGATGCGCCTTGGCAACCAGCAGGCCAGCCGCTACTACAACCCGCGGGTCGGCAATGCCCCCATGGGCGATCAGTGCGGTGTCGGCATGCGCGGCGGACAAGGGAGTTATTTCGCCCTGCCCAGCACACCGTTCAATGTCGAGGCCTATCTGGCGCGCCAGTCACCGGGCAAACAGAAGCTGGCCACCATGCTGCGCCACGCAGCCAAGCGCCATCAGGTCGATGCACGGCTGGTACTGGCGATTGCCATCGCCGAATCCAATCTCAACAGCCGCGCCGTTTCACCCAAGAATGCTCAGGGGCTGATGCAACTCATCCCCGAAACCCAGCAGCGTTTTGGTGTCACTCAACCCTTTGATCCTGCTCAGAACATCAAGGGCGGCGTCAGTTATCTCAAGTGGCTGGATCGCCGCTTCGATGGCGACTGGGTGCGGATCTCGGCGGCCTACAATGCCGGGGAAAAAGCGGTGGAACGCTATGGCGGCATCCCACCCTATGACGAAACACAGGAGTACGTGAAACGGGTGCTTTACTTCGCTGGCCACAAGCAGCCCTGAGCGGAAAATCAGAAGGTCGCCCGATCGGAAGGCGGCACACTTATCTTTCTACGCTCACTGTGGCGGCCACGCCCCCAATAATCGAAGCCATAGTGGCGGTAGTAACCCACCAGATTGCTGATCAGAAACAGCCCCTCCATCAGCACGGCGACCGGTGAGCCCACCAGCAAGTTGTTACCCACCCAGCAGAGGGTACCGAGCAGCATCCAGCGCCTCAACAGGCGATCATCCGGGCAAAACGCGGCACGGGTTTGCAGAAAGCTCGCCAGCAGCCCGATCCATGAGAGCAGGCCCTGATAGGTCGCCAGCGCCGCTGCACAGGCCAACCCCATGAAAAACCACATCAAGATGCGGCGAACCAGCCAGATACTCACAACAAAGCGCATACTGGCCAGCAGCAACAGGCTGGCGGCCGACCACTGCCCGAGCAGGGTAAAGTGACCGGCATTGAGCGCGCAGGAGAGGGCCAGACAGGCCAGGATCCTACGGCGATCCCGCAACTGAAACGACAACAGATCGAGCAACAAGGCCAGGCTCACTACCAGCTGCGACCACAGAAACAGCGACATCATCCACACCTCATCCGTCATTTGGATGGCGCAGCATGAGGGGATGGTCGGAGAGCGGCATTAACCCGTGTTAATGCGCCTGCGGATCCGTGACAGGGTGACCGGGCTGATACCGATATAGTTGGCGAGCTGCACCTGAGTGAGCCGCGCAGGCCAGTGAGGGAAGGTGTGGCAGAGCTCCCGATAACGCTCCTCGGGAGAGTGGAGCAGCAAAAACGCCTCCTTGCGCTCCTTGTAACCGAGCTGCTGTCGCAGCAGGGCCATGCAAACCGGCTGCCAAACGGGCTCTTCCAGCAGGGCGATCGGAACCCGCACAACTTGCAACTCCGTCAGCGCCTCCAGCTGGTAGCGGGCGGGCGCCCCCGTGAGCCAGCTGTCATAGAGCAGGCAGAGCTCCCCTTCGAAGTAGAACTCCTTGCAGCGCTCCTGCCCGTCCCGGGTGTAATGGCAGGCACGAGAGATGCCCGTTTCGATATAGAAGGCAGCCTCCTGTTCGGCCCCTTGCGCCAACAGCACCTGACCGGCGCGCAGCGTCTGCCGTGGCAAACGCTGACAGAGGGCTTCGCTCAGGGCAGCGTCCAATCCCATGGCACACAAAAAGGTGGCAAGCAGGGGGGCTTGAGGAGATGGGTTCATGAGGACTCCGGAACAAAATGGCAGCCCACATCATGCCCAAATTGCACAGCTGATGCAGCAAGGCGTGACCTCGTTGGCAAAGGGGGGACATAGCCGGGTGCCGCCTTTGCCCCCCCTCGTCCGTTGGTTTACAATCGACGGGTTTTTTGGAACCCGGTTGACCTGTGTCGACCTGGCCCCACCACGACATCAGTCTGTTAATGCCAAGACATTAACCTGCTGAAAAGGAAGAGAATTAGCCAATGGCTCAATTTATTTACACGATGAACCATTGAAGCCGCCCGCGAGCCAGCATGAGCTACAAAGAGCCACACAAAGCTGGCAAATTCAGAGGCTTACAATTAGTTATCAGCAGCTAATCTTGGCTTTCCCCAGCTCTTTTCGTGGCCCCATTTTAGCCCCAAACACATCATTCTTGCATTTTTTGGCCCCAAGATGGCCCCAAACTGGAGCATCATTTCTGGAGGTAATCATGGCGATTGTTGTGGCGCCCATAGTTCCAGATCGCGATTCGAGCCTCAGAGCCCCGGCACATGGCCGGGGCGGGTTCAATTACTTTGGCAGCACATCGGCGCAGGGGCGTGGCACCAAGACGGTTTTACCCTGGTGCTGCTCCTGCACCTGACAGACAGGCCCCGGAGCGGTCGCTGTATTCCACGCCCAGCCCAGCAGCACGGCGACGACGATAGCCGTAATCGGCTCAAGACGAACGATCATGGTGTCCCCTATGCCCAGACGTATTGCGGGGTTTCAACAACGACCGTCACCGGCGCCAGGGCGGCGGCCATTGCAGGGTCTTGGGTTCTGACGTTGGCGTGATAGCCAGGGACGGGCTCGCGCACTACCACCTCCACCCCATCGACAACCTGCACATCGCCAGTCAGGCGCGTCACCATGCCAGGCGGCAACAGTTGCAGCGAGGCGGCAGGGTGATAGAGGGTACCGGTCTCGCCGTCCTTGATAAATCCGGCAGAGATAAGCGCCTTGGTCATGGCGGCCATATCGGCTGCCTTTAGGTTGAGGTCGATAAAGTCGTTCATGCGATAGCCTTTATTTGTGCTTCAGATAACGCTCTGTGCCAGATGCGCAGATTTCGCATGTGGCCAGAACTTTGAAACAGCCCCGTGTTGTTACAAAGTAGATACAACCTGGCATTTGCAGTCTCAGCTCTTCCTGTAACCGTTGCAGTCCCAATCTTCGAGCCGTTGTTGTACAGAGAAAAACTGGGGCCGTTCACTACAAGCACGCAGAGGCCTGACATCACAGCTGATTGTGAAACAATTTTGTTTGTTCCGAACATCGCCACTAGCCGACGCTCTTGAGAAACTCCGACATAGTGGCGGTTTGATGATGCGTCGTTATCGAGGTCTATCAATCGGTTATCTGCTATCCGGTCGCTGACTCCCAGCAAGTCCCACTCAAACGCAACAGTAAACCCTTGGAAAGCGAATCGATTGCCAGCGGCTGGCAGGTACGCGGCATCAGGAGCTCGTGTCACTGCGGCGCCTGATGGCTGCATATATGACGTAGCAAAAGGAAGTGCTTCAATCTGCCCGTTTGAGCACACCCCTGCAACGGTTAACGTAAGCGCACCCGCTGTAGCAGTAAATGTCATAGCCACCCTGTCACTCGCCCCCACACCAGCAAGAGTGCCAGTCGCAGCTCCAGACAAGGTGACAGACCCGACACCAAAAAACGACAATGTGTGCGTCCCAGCTGAAACTTGAATTGTCTGTGTCGTTAGTGTGCCTGGCGTTTGTATTAGATTTGTGCTCTGCAACTCATTCAGCAGCCCCTCTCGCTCAAAGCGCGGTTCATTCACGGCTGCTGATTTTTGCTGCCCATCCTTTCCTTTGTATGACGCTGTTGTGCTCCGGCTGAAATTCACCATCCGCGCCACCACATCCGACCCGACCAGCACATCCCGCCCATAGCCGGTGATGAGGCGCAGACTGTCACTGAGCGGCGCCCACACATCCGGCATGGGAAGCGCTGCCAGCGCCACGATCCCCGCTGCCCGGTCAGCCTCGGTGAGGGCGCGATCCGCTTCGGTCTTTGCCCGGTCGGCTTCGACCTTGGCGCGGGCCGTCTGCCCCTCCCCCTCGCTGGCCACCTTCTTCCAACTGGGGATGGTGACGTTGGCGCCGGTGTCCGGGTTGAGGATGGCGACATCCCCCGAGCCGGTCAGCCAGGTCATCATGCCGTCGAACCAGGCGCGGTATTTGGCGACCAGGGACGCCAAGTCGGCGGCAAACTGGCTGATGGTCGAGGTGCGGGTGATGTCGATCCGGTAGCCCTGGTTAGCCAGGGTGCCGCCTCGATACGCTTCTACCAGGGTGAGGCTTTCATCGCTGACCACGGTATCCACTTCATAGGCGAAGTTGTCCGGGCCATAGAAGGTGTGCCCCTTCTGAATGGGAAGGGTGCCAGTTTTCCATTTGGTGCCAAAACCGGTGACGATCTTGCTGCCATTCGTCACTGTCACATTGCCGGTGCGCGGCCAAAGTCCTGCCATTGCAAGGTTCCTTCAAAAGAAAACCCGGCGCAAGGCCGGGTTTATACATGAACATCCGATTAAGAATATTTTTAAACTACGTAATTACGCCATACACACTATGGCTAGACACGAGCTAGATGCGTACTGATAGTTTTTGTTATCGCGATCGTATTTGATCGTGTATTCCGTATTTGCAGATAGTGTGAAATCAAAGTTTTTGTTCATCGTTGAACCTTGACCAATTCCATAATCTCTTGCTGTTAAAGCCCCCATTTCTACACCGTTAATATAGACGCGGGCGGTAGTGGTTGATGAACCACTGGATACAGTGAGAATAAAGGTACATCTGCGAGTAAAAGGCATCGCTGCGATATGAACCTCCGCTGCCAAATTAAGCGCATAGGTTCTGACGATATCCCCCGTTATTTGGTTAGCGCTCAACTTACCAAGGATCTGGCAGTTCTCTCGCATAACTACGTTGTTGAAAGTGCCCCGATTGGCATTCACTTCACCGGTAAACGACCCCTCAGCGGCATAGAGACGGTTTGTGCGGATGGTGCCATCGGAATAAATGATGGTGTGCCACCCCTCGCCCCAGCCGCTGTAAGGGCCGCCAGGCCCGAACCCAGCATTTCCCCCTTTGAACTGGCTGTTCTCGATGGTGACGGCTGACAGGTTGGTGACCTTGATATACTTAGCGATCACATTGCCGATCTCTGCCGTGTCCATCATGGCGTGGTTCATGTAGACGGTGCCGTTTTTGATGACGAACGGGTGGCGCTTTGTCGTCGCACCGCCCGCCCTCGACATCACGGCGAACACATCCGCATCGATCACGAAGGTGCTCAGCACAGTGCCATCTTCATTCAGCTTGACCGATAGGCCAAAGCCGCCCCCTTCTCCAGCGATTTGGGCCTTGGTGTACCAGCCCGCCTCCACGTTGCCTTTCAGGTCAGCAACAGCCTTGGCCGCCGTTTCCACGGCTGCCGTGGTTTGGTTGAGGCTGGCTTGCACCTTGGTGATGGCGTCGGCGTTGGCTTTGTCCCCCGCCACCTGGGCCTGCTGATTCTGCTGAATGGCCGACCCCAGGGTGGTGTCACCACTGGTCACCTTGGCTTGAAGCTGAGACAGTTGCTCGGCCAGCGCCTGATCCCCCTGCGCCTGGGCTTGCTGGGTCTGCTTGATGGCCGCATCGAGCGCCTTGTCACCTGTCTCCACCTTGGCGGAAAGCTGGGTCAGTTGCTCAGACAGCGCCTGATCCCCCTGCGCCTGGGTGCGCTGGGTTTCCAGGATAGCGGCGTTGAGCGTCTGATCATCCCCCTCCAGGGTGGCTTGCAGTTGGGTCATACGCTCAGCCATGGCCTGATCGGCTGCGCTCAGGGTGCGGTTGCTCTCTTCCAGGGCGGCACTGGTCCTGCTGTCTGCCGCCTGGTAATCGGTCTTGAGCTGGCTTAACTCCCGGGCGGTGGACTGCTCCACCCCGGCGATCACCTCCCGCACCCCGGTGAGCGCGGCGGACGTTGCCGCCTGCTCCCCTTCGAACTCGGCACGGAACTGGGTCACCTCGCGGGCCAGCGCCTGGTGTTCGTCGGCCTGGGTCTCTTGCCGACGGGTGATCTCGGCGCGAGCCTTGCGGGCCCTCTCCTCCCCCCGCTCATCCGACAGTGTATTGCCGATGCTGGCCAGGGCCGTCAGATCGACCTCTGCCGAGAGGTCATCTTGCTTGGCTGCCAACACCTTGCCCTGTTCTGCTACGGCCTCGGAGAGGGTGCCAACGGCGGATTGGGTGTTATCCGTCTTGGTGGTGAGCTGTTGCAGCGCCTCGCCGGTGGCCTGCTGGCCATCACTGACCACCTTACCCAGGCTGGTAAGCTGGGCGGCTTGCTCACCGGTGGAGGTCTTGAGCTGACCGATTTGCTCAGCGAGCGCCTGATCCCCCTGCGCCTGGGTGCGCTGGGTTTCCAGGATAGCGGCGTTGAGCGTCTGGTCATCCCCCTCCAGGGTGGCTTGCAGTTGGGTCATACGCTCAGCCATGGCCTGATCGGCTGCGCTCAGGGTGCGATTGCTCTCCTCCAGGGCGGCGCTGGTCTCGCTGTCTGCCGCCTGATAATCGCTCTTGAGTTGGCTGATCTCCCGGGCGGTAGACTGCTCCACCCCGGCGATCACCTCCCGAACCTCGGTCAGACGGGCAGTGGTGGCGGCCTTCTCCCCTTCGAACTTGGCACTGAGGTCGGTGACCTCGCTCGCCAGAGCCTGATGAAGATCAAGCTGCACCTGCTGGTCACGGCGAATGGATGCCTCGGCCTGGCGGTGACGCTGCTCCCCCTTATCGCCCGCGAGGACGTTGGCAATGGCGGCCTCGGCGGCTTGGTCAGCAGCCTTGGCCGTCAGGTCCAGGGTGGCGGTGATCTCGTCAAAGCGGCCAGCGGTGACCCCGCCGTCACTCTCGACAATCTGCTCCAGCGCCCGGATCTTGCCCTCGGCGGTGCCGGTGCGAACCTCGACCCCGCTGACCCGCTCAGCTAACACCTGGTCAGCCTCGGTACTGACCCGCGCCACTTCGGTGATGTTGGCCAGCAGGGTCTGGTCATCTGCCTCCAGCTCGGCCTTGAGGCCGGATACGCGCTCGGCCAGGGCCGACTGGGCATCGCTGTTGACGGTGATCCGTTGCTCTGCCGCCGCGAGCCGTTCGCCCTGCTCGGTCACGGTGGACTGGGCAGCCTTCTGCTGGATCTGCCCCAGGGCGGCATCCAGAGAGCTGCTGACCTCGGTCAGGCGCTGCTGTTCGCTGGTGAACTCCGATTTGGTGACCGTCTGGGTGAGCTTGGCATTGATGCCATCCAGTACCTGCTCGGCCTCGGTAAGCCGTTCGCCCTGGGCATCCACCACAGCATGATCGGCCTTGGTGGCCAAGGTGCCGGTGGCGGCGTCCAGTTTCTGGTTGACCTCGGTAAAGCTGGCCTGGGTCTCATCACGAAGCGCCCGCACCACATCCATTTCAATCTCGCCGGTGCCAGGGTTAACCGTGAAGATGGCATCGCGCAGATCGCCCATCTCACTTTGCACCTGGTCAATCTTGCCGTGCAGCTTGTCTTGCTGCAGGACGGTATCTATCCCCATCTGACCCAGGTGGTTCTGCTCATCGCGCAGCAGGTTTTCGGTCTGCTTTGACCGATCATCGAGCGCCGCCAGGGCGTCACCCAAGCCCGTCATCTGCTGATCAATGACCGGCACCCGTTCAGCAATCGGCGCGATGGTTTCGCTCAGATCGGTGAACTCGCGCTCGACCAGTGCCAACTTGCCGGCGATGTCCGGGATCTGCTCGATGGGTTTGCGCAGCTCCTCGCGCAGGTGCTCGCCACCGATCTGATCATCCAGGATGTCGAGAATGGAGGCGGCGTCGTAGGAGGTTTTCCCGCTGGCGGCAAACAGGCCGGATTTGCCATAGGCGTTGACGGCCCGCAGCCACACGTAATAGGTGGTGTCAGGCTGCAATCCCTGAAACGTCATGAACGCGCCCAAGCCCGCATTGGTGGCCTTGCCCTGCACTTCGGACAGGGGCAGCTGCACTTTGCTCCACCACCATTCACACAAGGTGCCGTAGGACTGGCCGCCGGTGAACACCGGGCGGAATGCCAGGGACCAGTTGCCCGCCTCGACCTCCACCCCAACAGGGATAGCGGGCACTTCTATGGTGAACGAGACGGATGCGACCGGGGAGTGGGCGCCAGTCAAGGCTACCGCTCGCACCATCGCCACATAGTTACCAGCAGGCAGGCCGTTGATTCGGCAAGATTCACCAGGGCTTTGCGCCGTCATGACGGTAACCGGCGGCTTGCCAGGAGTCAGCCGCTGTATGATCACCTGGTTGTACGCAATGGTGCCGACGTTGCGCCAGGACAGCACGCCCTGAACGATCTCCCCTACGGTTTCGACTTCATACCGGAGCTGGTCAGGCATTGCCATGCCGCCCACTGGCAAATCGGTAATGTCAGGGCGCTCCATCGGCAAGCCAATGGCATCGGCCCACACCCCCACCGACTCCTCACGCAAGGTCAGCTGGACGCCATCCATCAGATCGAATGACCAATCAACCACTCTGAACTCCACGCCATTGATCCCCAGGGCGGGAATGTAGAGGCGAAGGTAAGAGCCTGGGCGGTACTGCCAACCTGACAGATTGACCGAACAGGTGATGGTGCGGGAGGTACGACGCTGGCGCAGCAAAATATTAGCCAGGCGCTGGGCCTGCCAGGGGGAGGTGACAAACCGGAAATCAAGATCTTCGGTCAGCTCCTGGCCATCATCTTCCTCAACCCACTGGGCCACCTTGACGGCGGGGAAGTCCATCTTCTGGAACGTCTCTCCGTCAATGAAAGTCCCCACCACTGTGTTGATGCGGTCGCTGGCCGGAGGCTCAGGCAACAGATCAATGTCACCTTGCAACTGATGATCAAACAAGTCCTCACTGGCGGGGCCATAGTAGGCTCCGACGACAATGCCGTGCATGCCGCTGACATAGGTCGGTTGACCCGCGCAGGACATGTGCATGTCTTCCAGGATCTTGGCGGGGGCCTCACTCAGGTCGAACTCACCGTTGATCGCGTAGCGCTTTTCTTTGGTGCCGTCCTGGAGGGTGATCAACTCGTCGCAGATATTGGCGGCCACGATGAACTCATTGAGCCGCAGCTCATCATCCGGCACCCCCAGCCAGCGGCGGTAATAGTCCAAAATGACCAGCGCGGCATTGTCGGTAAACTTGACCTGGCCATCGCGGGGATCCCATACCTCAGCGCCAAACTTTTCCATCTTGATATTCGGCAGGCCGGAGGGGAACTTCTCGGCGTTGAACTTGAGCGTCAGACGCACCCAGGCGATCCCTTGCCCGATCATGTCCTCTCGCCAGTTCGGGCAGTTCGCCAACATGTAGGGGTCACAGGTCTGGCGATCATTGTGCAGCTCGTAACTGGCCAGATCACCGAACGTCTCGATCAGGTCGTCACCCAGCCAGAGACGGCCCACCCGGTTTATCTTGTGCCCCGCGATAGTGAGGGCCAGATAAATCAGCTCCCCCTCAGTCTGATCCCCCACCTGCTCCTTGGCATTGGAGAGCAGGCCAGACGAGATCACGCGACCATAGACGGCCACCTTGGAAGAGGAGGCCGCTCGCAGCACCTGGCTGCGCTCACTGGCCCCACGAAAATCAGAAAAGGAGGGGGTCTTGGTGGTTAGCATCATGGCAGCCATGGAGGCCATGGCTCCGATGGCGTAGGCGGTAGTCAGCGCAACACCGGCAGCAAAGAACGCGCCGGAGCCAGCCGCCACACCCACCAACACAGGAACAATGACAGGGGGCATTTATTCAACTCTCCAGGCTATCAGGGGAACAACACCAGGCACAGGGGCGGCCCCCTGATCCGTCATAGCCCACACTTGACCGGCCCACATCACGCCAGCCGTCTGGCCAAGGTCACTTTCGAAAACCACGGCATCCCCGCGCTGGGCCATTTCAGGGATCACCCGTTCAAAGTGGGCATCCAGCACGGCAGGGATGGAGCCGTGCAGCTTGGCCAGCACCCGCTTGGCGCCAATTTCCGTGGTGTAGCGGTTGCGGTAATCGGCGGCTGGGTCTTTGCCACAAGCCGCGACACAGCAATCGGCGACAAACAAACAACAGTCAGCCGAGCCCCAAAGAAAAGGCCGCCCGGAGGCGGCCTCGATAGCAGCAATGATCCGCTGCTGCCAGTCTTGATAGCGCATGGTCAATCCTTATAGGTCGAGTCAGGCCCATCTTTCGCGGAGCCCCAGAAGATGGTGCAGTTGGCCATCCAGGTCTGGAGCCTGAAAAACGCATCGTTAGGGAAGAGGCGGCGGTGACTCTCATCGGTGCAACGCATGGAGAGCCCCTTTTTCCAGTCCTCAAAGATGTTGGAGATCGTCAGTTGTACCGCGTTGGTTCTGCCCACCTTCACCGGCGTTGACGCGATCCGCCCCTTATACTGCAAGGCGGCGGCCACCAAGGCTCCGGTGTCGTCCAGCACAACCAGGAACAACCAGACCAAGCGCCCAACCAGGCGCTCTTTCATCACCTCAGCCAACAGGGAGTTATCAAGTCCGGTCAGGGTCATGTTGAGTTGTGTCGGGGACGTAGTGAGCTGTTCTTTCTGGGGGCTGATCTGCCCCATGGCACCTATGCCGTAATAGACCTCACCCCCGATCACGGCCTCCCCAAGACCGGTGTGCAGACGGGTTATGCCGCTCGGGAGATCTATCTTGGTGGCATAGAACGCCGTCACATTGGGCCGGTTCAATGCGGCAACAATGGCGGGATCAAGGCCGGTCATGATCATGGGTAAAACGCCTCAATCAGGGACAGGGTGACATCCGTAAACACACCAGGGGAATGGTGGAATACCCCTTGCTTGTTGTCCTGTAGCTTGAATACGCCACAAGGCCGAGCGACAACCAGCGGGGTGCCTGACGGGTAGTTTTGACGAACCATCGGAGAGATACGCACAAGCGCTGTACCAGCTGCATCCGAATAGACATCAGCCAGCACCATTTTCAATTCATCACCAACCTGCACCCAATCACCAAGGCTTAACACCCGCCTGCTGGGTGTCCACCCTCGGGATGTGAACTGCTTTTTCATTGAGATAGCTTCAGTCACAACAGGATGACCAAGCACGGGCTGCGGATTGCCAACCAGTTGGGATGAAAAATCCCATATCCTGACCCTGCCGGATGTCCCCTCCAGTGAGAAAACGAGCGCCTTCAACCGCTTTGCCACCGGCGCAGGCAGGTTTCTGAACGTCAATTGGGCGGTTACCTTGGCACCAGGTATTGCCAAGGTCTGGGTTGACCCAGACATGGATTCAAAGTCTCTGGTCAGTCCCTCCAGCCCTATCGACATTTCGTTGGGGATGATGTCCGTAGGCCAATCGATTACATCTGCCAATTAAGCACCTCACACATTGAGCATTCGCCGGATCTGGCCACGGCCCGCCACATCCTGCACCACCATCTGGTAACCCTGCTGGGCTCCCTGCTGGGCACCGCGCCGGGCCGCCTGCTCCATCGCGGCGGATAGAGCAGCATCCCCCGCACCTGATACAGCGATATGCTGGATAATGGTGACCCCGTCACTACCATCACCGCCCTTGCCCGCTGCCCGCGCCAGAATCGCTTCCGAGTCGCGGCGACTGGTCACATTGGCGGGGCCTTTTATCAAGGTGCCATTCACAAACTCATCCCCCAGCTCTGACACAATGCCGAACTGGTTGGCCGGAATGTGCCCGCCCTTATCAAACAAACCGGCAATCGCCTGACCGGCCACCATGCCCGCCGACGCATAGCCCATCATCCTGACGCTGTTGGACAGACCAATGGAGTAAGGAGGCGGGAAGGCGGCCAATGCCTTGGCGGCGGCCTCTTCCGTTGACACGATGATGGAGGGGATGGCGGCAGCCTTTTGCATGGCAAACAGGGCTTTATAGATGCCGCTGTGCTCCATGCCAGCCTGCTGCAAGGCAGAGGTGGTAATGCTCATGGACTGCTGGGTAAAACTCAGCAGCTCGGCAGATACTGCCGACTGGTATTCCCGCTGTTTGTTGACCCGGTCGTTTTCGATCTGCAGCAAGCGGGACTGGTGATCCTGCTCCAGCATTTCCCGGCTTGCGTGGTACTCCATCTGGAGCTGGAATTGCAGGTCGTGGTTAGCGGACGCCGCATCATAGGCTTGCGAATACTGCTGCTGCAGGCGCTGCTGGGCTTGTTGCCAACGGCTCTGCTCCTCGATGACAGAGGCACCATACTGCTCGATACGGGCCACGTTGCGGGCGTCGTAGAAATCCCTGTCGATCCCTTCCATCGCTTGGTTGCTGTTGGCCAGCAGTTGCTGACGCTTGTCCAGCTCGGCGGCAATGGCCTTGTTTTCAACCCTGAATGAATCCACCGCCGCATAGTTGACGGCTTTGGGCTTCTTCGGGGCTTTCGGCGCTTTCATGGCACCGGGGATCACGGCTACGCCGCGCCCCTCCCCACCAGGGGCAGGCAAAGGAGGCAGGCTATCACCGCCACTGGTCACGGCGGACTGGATAGACTTTTTCAGGGTGTCCAAGTTCTGGAAATATGAGGCCCAGCCGTCAGCGCTGGACTGGGACAAGAACGCTTCCATATCGCCTTTGGCGAGCTGCATAGCGGTTCCCAGCGCATCGAGCTGCCCTAGCATGGCATCAGGCTCGCCCGCATCCTGGTAATCTCTCAGCGCCTCGTTGTAATCCATTCGGGCAGCAGAGTAGGCGGCAGCAGCTTTCAGGTAGCCGTTTCGGGTTTCCTGGTCGGCGCCGATGTTAAATACCAGGGAAGCTTTCTCAAGCGTGGTGTCGATGGTTCGGATGAACTGCTCCAGAGCGAGAGAGGCAGACCGCACCCCTTCGATCACATAGAGCGCCATCCCCTTGCCAAGCTCAGCGAAACCGCCTTTGGCATCGGCAGCATCGACAATCCACTGACGCATCAGGCGCGAGCCTTCGGAGATGGCTGGGGCCATGCTGGCCTTGACCTGCTCCCACAGCGCTCCCATGACGGACATCAGGCGCTGGATCTCGAGACGGGCTTCACGCACGGCAGCGAACTGGCCGCCGGATAACGCCATGCCCATGCCGTCGATCTCGTCGGCAAAACGGAACAGCTCGCCTTTGTTGGTGTAGAGGGTATCGAACAGCTCTGCCGCTGCATCATTCAGCTCATCGAGCCAAAAACGGGCATCGGCTGCGCTCATCTTTTGCAGCTCGGCGGAGAAGGAGCGCAGTTGCTGATCGGGCGACATTGCCGCCCAGTCCTGGGCCGACTGTCCAATCTGCTTGAAGAAGTCCACCAAGGGCCCGCCGCCGGTCTTGGCCGCATCGGAGATCCGAACGTTCAAGTCCTTGACGACATCCGACAGGCGCTCCCCGTTGGTGCCAGCCCATTCCGCTGCCTGGGCGTAGGCGTGCCACTGCTGTGCGGCAATGCCTATGTTTCGGCCAAGGTTGGCCGTCTTGTCAATGCTGTCATACGCCGCCTTGATACCGGCGAGCGCCGCGCCTGAGCCCAGGGCGATCAGGGCGCTGCGCAGTGAAAACACCTCGGTGACCAGCGTCCGAACACCTCCGGCCACCACTTTTCCGGTGTTGACGACATGACCACCAAAGGTGGTGAAGTCTTTGCGGGAACGGGCCAGCTCCTCCCGGAACTGGGCCGCATTCAGGCCGAGCGTAGTGACCAGGCTGCGCAATACGGCCATAGGTTATCCTCTGATGTGGTTAAAGCAGGACGGCTCTCAGCGACAACTGAGACTCTTCCGGGGTGATTTTTTCTGGATCAGGGAGGGGAGGGTGCAGGCGCTCATATTCGAGCGAGTAATGGGCCAGCCAGGTGGTCAGTTCCGAAACGGGCAGCGCCTCGATTTCGGTAATCGTCTTATGCAGATCGATCGCTAACCTGATCACCAGCTGCTTGGTCTGGCTGACCCTTATCGTTTTTTTCAGCGGCCAGCGCCAGCTCGTCCATCCGGTTGAGGCGCTTCGCTACCGGCACCAGTCGGTCGAGTACCGACAGAGGCAGGCTTTCCAGCAAGGCTGGCACCTGTTCTTGGGTAGCGATCGGGTTGCCATCTTCGTCCACCATGCAGCAGACCAGCAGCGACATCATCCATTGGTATGGGTTATCTGCCAGCGGCTGGCCAGTTACCTGGTTGAAGTTGGTGATCTGGTACTCCAGCAGCTTGGACACCGACATTTCACGCACGATGATTTCGGCTTCTTCGCCCAGCTCTGGAACAGGCACGCGTTCCTGACGAAGCGATAACTTGTTGAGCAACAGCGCCGCTGTCACCGATGGTTTTTTCTTTGCGGCCATTATGCACCTACCCCCACCTTGCCCCACTTGGTCTTGCCGTTCTGTTTGCACGGCACCACGAAATCAATGGCCTTGTCACCCTGGGTTTCATTGCGCAAATAACCCAGCAACACCACCTCGTATTCCGCCGTCACATTGTCCGGCCAAATATGTTGAACGATGACTGTCTTGGTGGCCTGAGCCGCCGCAATAAACAACTGCTGGCCCGCATCGGTCGGGTAAGACATGCACTTGAACTCTTTCTCGGGGCCATCGAACATCCCTGCCATGGAGCGCTTGGCCGTGTCTTCCAGCGTAGTTTGGTCCAGCACGGGGTTTTTCTCGCCGACTTGGCCAATGGCAAGCATCCCAGGAAGGGGGGTGAAATCGGCATCGTCCTTGGTCTTGAACTTGGTCTGAGTCCCAGCGGCCAGCACGGCATCCTGGGGGGTGTACTGAAAGCGGGTTGCGGCAGTCATGCGCGGTTCCTTCTGTTGGTGGTTTGAATTTCGACGATGGATTGCTTGGTTGTCGTGTCCAGCGAACTGGGTGAGTCTCGCGGCTCGGACACAGCGATGTATTGGAAGTCGTCTGTTTGCCTGCCATCAAGCTGGCGCAGACGCTCGCCGATGGCATCCCCCTCCAGGCGAGTGGCGGCCAATATCTCCAACTGCCAAAAATGCTGTTGGAGACTCACTCCACCCTCAAGTGGTCGCAGGCCGTCAGGAGAGCTGACCAGGCTGTAGGCGATTGCAGGAATAGACACTTCTTGCGGGATGAAGTCGGGATATACAGGCACCTGGCTGGCGGCCTTTATCAGCTCAAAAATAGCGGCTCGCTTTATCATCTGATTGCCTTGTCGATGGCTGCGCCAAGGTGATCTTTCTGCACGTCCAGCACCTTCTCCACGTTCTCATCGAGACCGGGGCGCAAGAATGGGCCAGCAGGGATGCCGGGGTGGATCAAGCTCTCTTGCCCAGGGCGACTGCGGCGCAGATGTGCCCGCTTGTTGGCCCGCTCGGTATCCTTGTGGCTTTTGAGGCTGGCCCCACTGGCAAGACTGTGCTCGCGGGTGCCATGCTCCAGCCAGTACGCATAGACCGGCGCCTCCACGTATTTACCTGCCGCCTGTTGTACCTTGTAGGACTTGAACACACCGACAGAGGCAACGACATCAGCAAACCGGGGGTTTCTGGGAATGGAGACGCGCAGCTTGATGGACTCACCCAACAGGCCGGTGTCGTGGTTCCACTTCTGCTCATAGAGTGACCGAGTACGGGCCAGCACCGGCTGGGCTGATTCTCGCATCACCTCACGCAAGACCTTCTTCTGGGTGACCAGATCGAGGGACGCCAGCTGCTGCTCCAGATCAGAAAACCCGTCCAGGTCGATGGTGCTGATCATTGGTCAACCTCACAGAAGAGGATCAGCGTGCTGCGCTTGGCATCTGGCTGAACAAGTTTGATATTGACGGCGAGATCATCGCGCACCAGGAAAACCCGGTTGGCGGCGGTCACGCCGGAGCGGTATCTCAGCTTGATGGTGTACTGTCCTGCAGCGACCTCTTTGCCAGCCCTCAACTGCTCACGGCCACCAATCATCCGGACATCTGCCCAGATAGGACTCGACTCTTGCCACTGCGCCAGCGGCTGGCCAGCCGCATCTTGCCCTGACGCCTTGGTCAGAATGCGGATCTGATCTCGGTACTCACCGGCTGCCATAGACACCTCCATAAAAAACCCCGCCGAAGCGGGGTTTGTTTTGGTGACCGGTCAACTGTGGTGCCACCATATCCTAACCTTGTTGACTATCTGCCACGCCACACCGAGCAGCAGCACAGCCCCACCATAACCCAGACTTGAAAGTGTCCAGTCACTCCCCTTGGCATTGAGCCAAAGCGGTGTAAAAACTGTCATTGCCAAGCCCATGGCCATCAACAGATAAGCCCACAGCACCTGCTCCTTAAGCTGCTTGGATGTCTGCTGCGTGGTCGTCAGCCGATCACCGGTGTCCACCACATCAGCCAACTGCATGACCGGCGACCCACAATGCGGGCAACTGGCCGCCTTGTCAGACACCTTGCCGGTACATTCGCCACACTCGATAAGCGCCATTGTCCCTCCCGTATCAATCCCGGTAGGGTATATCCGATCAGCCCCCTGATCCAGCCATCACGGATCCGGTGACAGCTCGGGGAACAAGATCCGGTATGGGCCAATCGCATGGGAATAGGCCAGCGGCAGCTCTGCCACGATAGTGCCTGTGATGATGGGCTCGCGGTTCTCGTAGAACTGCGCCGCCGACATCAGGATCGCCAGAGTAACGGCCGGGTTCTTTACGCTGATGCCATAGTGATCGGTATCGGGGATGTCCTCATCGCTGGCGTAGAGCGTGCGCCCCATGTAGTTGGAGGCCGCCACTTCGGCAGCCCCCAGATACAGCTCCAGCAGCTCGTCTTCATCACTCATGCCTGCATCGAGGCGAAGCTGTTTTTTCAACAGACTGATGTTGAGCAGTGCCATCTGATTACGCCTTGTCAGCTTTCGCCTTTACCTGCTTGGCCGCCTTCTGCTCTGCCTCTTCGGCGGCCTTCCGTTCTGCCTCTTCGGCGGCTTCATCCTCTGCGGCCAGGGCTTGTGCCGCCGCCAGGGCATCAGCTTCTTGCCGCTGTTGCTCGCGGGCCTGAAGCTCTGCCAACTGGCGTTTGAGTTCGGCCTCGGTGTCATAACGAGCGATCCCGAGCCGGACCAACTCGTCCGCCTCTTCCTGGCTGGCCACCGGCAGTTTATCGCCTACGTTGCCCCGCTTTTCACCGCACAGCGCGGTGAGCAAAATTACGTGCATGGGTTCTCTCCATCCAGCCGGGGGCATGGCCCCCAGCGTAGTTGATTAAGCAGCCTTGAGGGTCAGCGCCTTGACGGCTGCGGTATCTTCCAACAGCGCATCGAAGCGGTGGAACATCAGGAAGCCAACCAGACCGGCCTCGGCATACTTCTCGTCCAGACGGCGCAGGGCCATCCCTTTGACGCGGCGGATCTGGAAGTAGCTGAAATCGCCATAGAGCACCGCTTTCTTACCAGCAGCCACATCCGGCATACCCTGGTCGATCTGGTACTGATCGCCGTCAATGGTCGCCGGGGCAACACCGGCCACATCCGGCAGCCACAGCGGGCGGCCATTACCGTCCTTGAGTTCCTTGAAGCCGAGCAGGGTGTTGTCGTTGAACACCCAGCGGGTGTTGCCTGCACGATAGGCCGGATCCACCGAATGTTTGAGCTTGAGCAGATCACCGTGGGTAATGGAACCCGCCACCGCAGAAGTCACACCACCGGTCAGCTGCATGGTCAGACCCTTGATGTTGTTGCCCTGGCCGTCGCCGTTCAGCAGTTGCTTTGCTTCACCTCGGCCGAGGCGAGATCCGATGCGGCGGGCAATCAGGCCAATGACATCCACGCCGCTATCTTGCAGCAACTCGTCACTGATCTTGATGGTCTTGGAGGTCATCTTCTTGGCACCGATGGCAACCTGGCCAAACTCAATGTCCTTATCGCCACCCTCTTCGGCTTCACCGATCATGACGCCTTCATCCGCAGTGCCATCAGTGGTCACCCAGGTAATGGGCTGACCGCCATCGGTTTCGAACACGGTGGAGATATTGGCCACACCGCCGGAGGCTTTCATGGTTTCCACAACGCGGTTGCGGAATTCGGTGGGGACGGTAAAGCCGCCCTTGGTATCCACGTTGGTGGCCTGGGCGCGCATCTCCTTGAACAGCGAACGTTCTTCGCTGGAGAGCGCCTGATAGCCACCGCGCAACACGGTTTCCAGCACCTTCATCTGGCGGGCTTCGGCGACACTGGTATTGAGGTCAATGCCAGAACGGCGCTCGGGCTCGTCGTTGACCTTGTCAGAGTCCAGGCTGAGCAGGCGCTCTTCGCGGGCGATCTGGGCGTCCAGTTCGTCCAGCTCCTGGATCATGTCCCCCCACTGCTTGGAGGCGGCGTCATCCCAACGCTTCTCGCTGTGTTCATCGTTCAGCTTGCGCATCTGACCGGCGATGGTGCCGCGCTTCTGCTTCAGTTCGTGCAATTTCATGGGCATACGCTCCGTTATGGCAATAAAAAACCCGCCGAAGCGGGTCAGGTTTTACAGCACCATCAGGCGCCAATCAGTTGTAAGTGTCGTTCGCGCCGCTCGCGGGCCTCGTCTTCCTGGGCGCGGCTCTCTTTATTCTTGAACTCCTGCATGGAGCGGGAGGCAGCAGTTGCGTCAGGGTAGGCAGGGAAGGCCACCGGCCCCACATCGTAGAGGCGGGCGAACTTGGTGATCTCTCGCGTCAGCAACCCATCGTCATCGTAAAACCAGCGCTCGCCATCGTGGGCCACTTTGAACTGGAATGAGCTGGCGTCGATGTCACCGCGCAGCATGGGGGCCAACACCAGATCTTTCACCATCTGGGTTTCAGGTGCATCTATCTCGTAGCGCAGCCCCTCATCATCAATAGACAGGCGCAAGGTGCCGCTCTTGGTGCGACCCAGCACAAAATTCCGGTCATGGTTGAACAGCCCGCGCACATCGTCCTGCATCACCCCATCGAAGGCGCCAGGCTTGATGATCTCACGAAAGCCGCCGAGGTTTTCACTCAGGCGGTTAAACACCGCCCCATAACCGATAATCTTCTGGCCTTGCCCGTCAGCGGCGGGATCGGCTCGGACTTCACAGCGAAAGAAGCGGCGTTCGCTATCATTCGGCATTGGTCACCTCATCTTCTTGTTGTTTGTTGTCCTGCTGGCTGGCGGCGTTGACCGAGATCAGGAAGTTGTCGAGCCCATCGACCCGGTTCATATCTTCCAGCACGCGCACCTCATTGCGGTTCATCCAGCCATCGGTGATGGCGTAGTGGTAGAACTCGGCCCGCTCTTTGGCGGTGCCGCGCAGCAGGCCGGCCAGGTTGAACTTGACGTAGTAACCGGCCCGCAGCTCGGCCTCGGTGAACACCTTGCGGTTGATCTCCTGCTCCCAGCGCACAATCCATGGCATCAAGCATTGCCTGACGAAGTGGATCGCCTGCTCGCTGATGTTGGAGAAGGTGGCCCTGTCCAGGTCGTTGATCATGTAGCTAGGCACGTTGTAGATCCCCGCTACCTCGCTGCGGTTCATCTTCTGCGTTTCGAGAAACTGTGCCTCTTCCGGCGGGATGGTGATCGCCTTGTAATCCAGATCACCGGTCAGCAAGGCGGTGCGCCCGCTGCCCTTGCCGATACCCCCTTCACGCCATGAGCTTTTCAGGTTGGCGCGATGTTGCTTGCCTTGTTCTGCCGCCATGTTCGGCGTCTTGTCGATCAGGATGCCGGATGGGCGACCGCCGCCGCCAAAGAACTGGCTCCCATATTTCTTGGTGGCCAGCCCCAGGCCGATGGTCTCGGCGTGATAGCGGATAGGGCTGGCGCCCCACAGCTTGTCGGCACCAAAGCCCTTGATGTGCACTGCGTCATAGATGGGCAGGGCAAACCAGCGATGCTCCTGATCATCGTATGCTGGGTAGTACCAACCGGACTGGCCGCGCTGCGGCTTGCCGATATGCTCTGGTTCAAACAGCACCAACTCGGTCAGCTGCCCCGTTCGGCGATCCCTGATTAGCCGCGTCACGGCGTTGCCATGTGCCAACACCGTTTGCTGCGACTGCTCCCGCCAGTCATAGCTGCTCTGGAACATATTGGGCGAGGCAGACAGCAGGTAATGGGCAGGGTGGTCATTGCCAGGGACAACATTCCCCCCTTCCTTGCGCAGTACATGGATGGGCATCTGGGCCATCGCGCTGGCCAGCCGGTGAATACAGGAATACACCGCTGCCAGCCTCATGGAGCTGGCAGGCGTCACCGAGACGCCGCTCTCTGTCGCGGCCCCCAGGCCAAACCATTCAGCGAGACCGGGATCAGATGAGCTGATGGTTTCACTGCGGGCCTCAGCCCCGAACAGCAGACTGAACATCGCGGCCCCCTTGTTGCTTGAGCTTTACCAGTACCAAGACAGTCAGCAAAACCAGACCGACCAGCAGACCGCCAGCCAGCAGCAGGGCAGGGCCTAAGCCATACATCAGGTAGGTGCCACCGCTCATCAGCAGGACGCCGAGCAGCAGGGCCGCATCAATCAAGTACCGCGTCCGTTGGGTCATAATCATCTTCCGAGTAGGGGCTGCTGAATGCGCCCTTGTTAAGCATGGCGCGGCCGATAGCCATGATGGCCGCCATTGCGCCGTCGATTTTGTTGTCTTTGCCCTCCTTGCGAGGGAACACGTTCTCGTTGGCATCCTCACGCGCCGTCACGTTGCCAATCATCCAGTTCATCACCGGGTTATCGTCATGGTGCAGACGGCCAGCCGCCAGCGCGGACTCCATTTCTTTCATCGGCGGTGACAGGTGCGCCGTTGTCTGGGGGATCGCCACCGGCATCCAGCCAGCCGCAGCCAACTGCTGGGCAAGCTGGGCACTGTTCCATGGGTCGTGCGGGATCTCGCGGGGGGCATAGGTGCTGGCCAGGGTGGCCACCTCTGCCCCTATTTCGCCGAAATCAATTTCCGCACCATCCGTGGGCGTCAGTGCCATCCCGCCAGCATTTGGCCACACCGTCGAGATCCACTCCTGGTACTTCGCCGCGTTGCGGTTATCGGGGTCGTTGGTGGTGTCCTCCGGCAACCAGTGGCGGGTGAACAGGTAGTAATGCAGCAGTCCATCAGCCTCATAGCGAGCAAAACAGATCGCCAGTGAGCAGACGTCCAGCTTGCTGGCCAGGTCGAGAGCGAACCAGCAAGGGCAACCGATAAAGTCCTCTATCTTCAAGGTGGCATCGGCCGCACTGCGCCAATGGTCGTAGTTGAAGAAGGTGGAGCTGGCGGTGGTCCATTTGTTGAGGTGCTTGATCAGGTACTTGGTCAGGTGCCGCGCATTGCGCTTGGCCCGCATCAGCTGAGCAAGCAGGTAGTCCTCAAACACCGAGATCCCATAGTTGGGGTTGGCCTTGCGCAGACTGGCCGGGTCAAAGATGTCGTCATCATCGTCGATGGTGTAGATCAGCGCGAACAGCTCCTCATCCGGTTCTGCACCACTGAGCATCTTGACGCACTCATCCCAGAACTGTTTGCAGGGGCCAGCAGGGTTAACCCCTGCCGTGCTGATCACCAGCATCATGGGCTGCTCTCGCGCCCCCTGGCCGGTCTCCATGGTGTCATATAGTTCAGGGCTGTCATGTTCGTGGTACTCATCGACTATCGCCAGGTGCGGGCTTGAGCCATCACCCGGATTGCCGATCACCGGCTCAAACACCGAGCCATCCTGACGAAGCATCTTCTTGGCGCAAACCTGAATGCCAAACTTGCGGCGCAGGTTGGGCAGCTGGGCGGCGATCTGCATCGCGGGCTTGAACACTTCCCACGCCTGCTTTTCCGTGGTGGCACCGCAGTACACCTCCGCGCCGGGCTCATCGTCCGCCGCAAACATGTAGATGCCATTGCCCGCCGCCACGATGGACTTGCCATTCTTGCGCGGCACGAATAGGGCCGCCCGCCGGAACCGGCGCAGCCCGTCCTTCTTGCGAACCCAGCCGTAAACGCACGCATGAAAGAACAGTTGCCAGGGCTCTAGCGTTATCCGGCGCTTGTCCAGCGGCAGGCGCCGCCATTTGCCCTTTGTGTGCGGCAGCAGTTGCAAAAACTTGCAGGCCCGCTCTGCCCTGGCGGCATCGAATCGGTAGGGGTAGTCCTTTTCTTTGGACTTCTCCAGATCATTCAGGTGGCGCTGACACGCCTGCTGAACGTACTTGCAGGCGATGACCCGACCCGATACCACGTCACGGGCGTACTTGTTCGCGGCGTTGACGTTCGGGTTCTTGGCCATCAGAAATCCTCGAACTCATTTCTGCCATCAGGGCCAGTCCCGCCACCTCCGCCCATCAGGCGGCGATAGCTGGTAGGGTCAAGTCCGAGCAGTGAGCCGATCCTGACCATGGAGGAGAGCGCATCCTGACGGACAGCAACGGCGGGATGTTTCTTGATGCCCTCGGCGGTGGCCGAGGTGATGCCGTCATCCAGCACCATCTTCTCGGCCGTGAGATACAGACCAAACGAGTTGCAGTAAGCCAGCACCAGCGGCAGGTGATCTTCGGTAAGCTGCTGGCGACCGATCAGAATCTTGACCGTGCTACGCCAAAGCAAACGCGCCTCGGCATAATGCAACTCAGGGGGAGCAGGCGGCGCCCGCTTGATGACTTGATTGGATGGCGCAGCAGGCAGATCGCCGCCAGACTTGCGGCCACCCCCAGCGGCTCTTGTCATGTTTAATACTCCAATCATTAAACCGTGACAGCGATGACGAATGTCACGTTAGTCACACCAAGAGGCCCCCATTTCAGGAAATTTTCCTTATTTCTCGCTCGCGTAAAAAACTCTAGGCGGCGGTACTAAGGGGCTTGAGACGGTAGGGATTTGACCACCCCCTCCCCGCCTGACCCGCGCCGCGACTGGATCTCGGCGGCCTTTTTGGATCTCTTGAGGATCTCGCCGAAAGGGTGCCTGGGGAGGGCTGTTTTCTGGGTTGGCGTTCAGTTTCACGCCAGTTCACCGCCGGTTCAGCCGCTCGTTCGCGGTCTTAACCTTGTGGTGAGCGGTACAAATGGACGCCAAGTTGCTCGGGTCATCCGTGCCGCCGTGCGCCTTTGGCACCACATGGTCAACAATGTTCGCGGGGGTGTATATCCCCTCGCCCAAGCAGGTAAGGCAAAGGTATCCATCACGCTGCAAGATAGTTTCCCGCAGCTTATCCCATGCCGAACCATACCCGCGCTGATGCCTGGACAACCCAGCCTGATATCGCTCCCACCCAGAAACGCGGTGAGCCTCGCACAAGCCGGACTTGTCATTGGTCAGAGCACTGCAACCGCCGGGATGGCGGCATGGCTTCATCCGTCTTAGCGGCATGGTCACTCCACAATAAGGGCCGCCCGCTGCTGCTATTGGCATCGCTGCATGGCGCTAGCATTGGGCGGCAAGGTAAATCAATGCGTATTCCTTTTGGGAGGCCAAGGGATTGCATCACCAGTTATCTGCTGAATAACAACCTTGCGGTCAGACTCTGATTGCAGATGGCGCGTGAATGCGAGGAGAGCGGCATTGCTCTCTTTCAGCGCCCTCCCTGCTTTACGCAGTTGGAGCAGCGCATAAACGTTAAGGCAAAACGAAAGCAACAGGATGGCACCGGTTAACATGGCATTACTCATTGCTTGATGCACTCACGCACATCGGTAATCCACAACCGAGCGCACATCAAAATAGACATTGCGGCCAATAGTTGGGTTAACGGGGTTGAGTCAATGAGAGATAGGCTCTTTCACAGGCTAGTCCTGACGCTCGAGCTCGGTCATACGCTGCTGCCAGCTCACCCGCTCTCTCGTCAGCCCGGCTGAGCAGGTCGGCGAGCACCATGGCAGGATGTCCGGCTGCCGGGCCTCCTTGGGCAGCCCCGGGATTGCTGGCGCACTGACTTGCTCGGGCTGCCAGGCGGCGGGCTTGCTCGCGCAGCCGGCCAGACTCAAGGTCAGCAGCAGCGGCATCAGCCTGCGCTTGGGCGATTTCTTCTTGTGCATGGTCTCTCACCTCATCAATTTCAGCCTGCCGGCGCTGCTCTTCCTCCCGAGCCTTCAGCTCAGCCTTAGTTCTGGCTGTGGCAAGGCGGGCAGCCTCTTCATTCCACTTTGCCTGCCAGGTCTTGCGCTCCCCCTCCTCCCCAGCAGCATGACCGGAGCGATAGAGCGCCACACCGCCGCCGGCCAGGGCGGCTATCACCAAGGCACCGGCCAGGAACGGCAGCACCTTGCTCTGCTGAGTCACTCCCATCACACCCCCTTGCACTTCGCATTGAGGCGCAGCCGGTCTTTCCAGAGCCCGGGGCATACCCGGTTCCCCGGTACCGAGCAGTCCTGGTTGCCGGAACGCTTGAATAGCAGGATCGCCTCGCAGGCCCCGGGGTTGTCGCCAGCGTTCAGGCGCTTCACGATGGTGGATCGGCAGAAGGCGCCGGGACCGATGTTGTGGGAGAGCTCGACATAGGCGTCGAACTCATACTGGTGGAGTGGCACCTTGATGCAGGCCTTGAGGGCATTCTCGAACACCCGCACCTCCCGAAGGCTCCTGTTCACCGCGGCGACGGGCGTGATGGTGTCACCCATCTTGACCCCTTCGGTGCTCCCAAAGCCGATAGTGGGGAGCTTGGTACCGTGTACGGGGTCGGGGTAAGCCATCGGCTCAAACCCCTCCCGATTCAGGATCCCCACAAAGCCGGCAGCACTGAGAGTGAGCGCCGCTATGGCAATTCGTACTTTTGTCATGCCTACCCCACCTGCTTGGCGCGTGGCTTGATGATGTTCGACCAGATAAACCAGCCGATCTGAACCGAAAGCCATACAAGCGTCGCGATCAGCACCCAGTCATTCAAAGAGACACCAGCCCACGACATACTCACCACCGCTACAGGAGGGGCAGATTTCGCAGTTTCACCGACCACAGTGGTAGCGATCTGCTCATGGCCTTGATTCATGAATCCACCCCAGAAACGAAAAAACCCCGGCTAAGCCGAGGTTTGAGAGCAAGAAACAAAAAAAACCGCAACCTTTCGGGTGCAGTCTTCCATCGTTGGCAATCAGCCTACACAAAATTGCAGGTGGCCGTCAAGCCACCCTCACCTGCACAAGCAACAACCCCGCCGAAGCGGGGTTCTAGGGGCAAGTGACTTACCGCGTCGTATACCAATAGCGCGTCTGCGCCGCTGACTCCTGCTGGTGGCACCAATCCAGCACGGCCAGATAGAGCGGATACCAGCCCAGCTCCCATTGCCCACGGGTCAGTCCACCAGCCAACGGTTCAATGGCGCGTCTGATCTGAGTACCCGGGATGGGGCGTAGCCCGGTACCACCACAGCGTGGGCACACCTTATCAATCGCCTTGCCGTGCAGGCGGCTCAGTTCCAGGTCGCGGATCACTCCCCGCCCCCGGCAGAACTGCGGGTGACAGGAAGCCCCAGGAGTGTCAGCAGTGCGGCAGTAGTGTTCCAGGGCCAGCTCGGCCACCCGGCGCAAGGCCATGCCATGGCCACGTTCCTTGTTGGCCCCCACATAGCGGGGGGCAATCTTGGTGCACTCGGCTTGCACAGCTAGCAGGGCCTTCTTGGCATCCCCTAGGTCTTTGCAGTAACGCGCCATCACCAGCGCCATGCCGGCACCATTGTGCTTCTGAACCATTCCCAATGCCGTCATCACATCACTCTTTGTCAGATGAGAACGCCCCGTTGACTGGGCCTGATAGGCCTGCAGCATCACAGAACGCGGATCCCCTACGGTAATTGCATATTCAAAGCGCACTCATCACCTCCACCGTTACCGACACCATTCCCCCTTTCACTACCGGCCCGCGCTCCACCAGCAACCGGTCGATCTGGCTATCGTCCAGCCACACCCCGGCGTGGGTCAGGGCGTCTTGCACCGCCTTCACCGTGTTATCCAGATCCCGGGCTCGCCGGTCAGGGGCCTGCACCAATAGCCGCAGGGCCAGCCGGTCGGGAATCTGCTTGCCGGCTAACTTGGCAGCCAGGCAGGCATCGGCCGCGGCCTTGCGATAAACCCTCCCCTCCTGGCTCAGCAAGGTTCTGGGCTTGCCGCTCACGGCCACATTGCGCCAGATCCGGTTGGTTGAAGGGGGCCATGGCAGGGTCACTGTCCATGAATCAGCTTTTGGCATTGAACACTCCCAGGGAGCATGCCAGCTCCAATGTGTTGATCACGTGCTCCAACTGCGAACCGTGCTGGGCCTCCCAGGCCTTCCACCCGATCCGGTGCAACTCCATGTGTGGCTGGTGGGCGAGTGGGAACACCATCAGATCATGCGCCTTGCTGCCCATCACGCTCATACCGTGACCTACGACATGGTGCGCCTCGATGCCCTCGCGCTGGCCAGTCACCACACAGGGCAACTGCCGGACAAAGGCCAGGTAGGCTGCACACTCCCAGCGCTGGCGCTTGGGCCTGCCCAGGTGGAGGGCCGCGGGTTCTGGGTCGATCTGACGAATAGCTGGTTTGGCATTGATGCGAGCCCGCAGATCAGCCAGCGGATCGCGCTCTGCCACCTCAAGGCGATGATCACGATAGCGAGCATCGGTCTCCCGGTTACCACGGGGCGACCACTTCCGATCCGGTTCGATGGGTGCCAGGCGACAGGCAGAGCGCAGCAGCGGATCCGGCAATGAAGGCAGCACCTTATAGACGGTCGCCCACCAGCACAGATCCCGGGCAGTCAGGTCAGCAGCGGCCACCCCACACCAGCCAGCAACCCGCTGCAGCACAAGCTGCGCCAGCCATCCGGCCACATCAGCGAGGCGGATCGGTAACTGTCCATTGCGGTGCTCGTTGTCGTGATGCCAGCACAAAGGCAGATGCACCCCCTCCACTTCTGCGGTGACGGTTTCCCCGATGCAGCCATCGGCTATCACGCAAGCCGTGGCATTGGCGGTCAGCAGCTCCCCGCCGGCAGCATCGACCACCGCAGCGCAGGCCAGGGCCGACACCAGCTCAGGGAACTGGGCCAGCAGGTCGGATCCCTGATCGCGCACCAAGCGCACCGGCTTGCCAGCCAATTGGCGCCTCACCGCTGGCAGGCTGTCACCCAGCGGCACCAGGGCCAGCCCCAGCGCTTCGACAAACACGGCGTTACCTGCGCTCACGCTTGCCCCCTGATCGCGTTCAACTGTTGGCGAAACCACTCACGGTGCTCTTCATCCACCTCATCAATGGCGGCCACCACGACCTCACGCCCGATCTCGTTGCGGCGACGGCGCCACACCAGCAGGTGCGCCTGCTTGATCAACTCGATGCGCTGCCGTTCAGCCGATGGCAACAGGGCCAGGTTGTGACTCATGCCGCCACCCCACGCAGGATGCCGTCACGGATCAGTCGCTCCACCAGCCACTGCTGGCCCTTGCCGGTGATCAGGGGGGTGAAGCTGATGCGCCGCTCGCCGTTGCTGTCAAACGAGCTCTCCCGGGTCGCGAACAGCCCGCGGTCCACATACTCCTGCATCGGCAGGTTCCAGCGCTCCCCGCGGCAACTCATCAAGATCTTGCGTTCCCTCAGCAGGGTGAACAGGGTATTGGGGCCAAGGCCCACCGTCTTGGCGAACGCCGACAAGGTGATCCCCTTCTCCACACTGGCGATCTGCTTGGCGAACTCCACCGCCGGGGCATCCATCGCCACCTTCTGTTCCAGCGCCATCTTCTGCTCGGCCAGCTCGGCAGCAAGGCGCAGTGCCTCCGGCAGGGTCTGGGGGATCATCATCGCGGGCTGGTGGGCTTGCTGCTCCAGCTCCTGCCAGCGGCGAATAATCCGGATCCGCAACTGGGCGCTGTAACCGGCCACCAGACAAAGGGTCTCCTCCTTATCCAGCAACAAGCAGGGCTGGGCACGGCCAAGGCTGTCCCGGTACTCGGCTGACTTTTCAGCCGATTGAATTTCCACCAGCATCCGGCGAATATCGGCCAGCACATTCTTGTGCTCCTTGCCCGTCAGCTCCGCGAGCTCCACGCTGGTCATCGTCAACAGGGCAGAACCCCGAGTCATCAGCTCCATCACACCGCCCCCTTGCTCATGCTGCTGGCCACCGCCAGGGCCACTCCCACAAACACCAGTGCCATCAGGGCATAGGTCACCAGCACCACCATCAATTTGTTCATCCCATCTCCCTCCCTTCCCTGGGCCGGCGACTCGCCTTGCGCAGGGCCATACCGACGACCAGGCCGACTTCCCTGGTCCACTCGTCAAAACCGCCTTCATGCCAAATGAACATGCCGAACGTGATACAAAGCCCGGCCTGCCTGGTCTTCTCCAGCTCCTCGATGCCCAGCAGCGGAGCATCCAGATTCCGGGTCGGGGTGTGCTGGGCGTAGTAGTGCATCATGCCCCTACCCTCACCAGCGCCACCGCACTGCCCCGGATCCGCGCCGCTTCCGCCTGCGCTTGCTCCGCGCCCCCCCATCACCAGGTAATGCCCGGCGCCAGTGGCGGCATCGGTCTGGCCCAGGGTCTTCGCTGAGTTCGACACCTCCAACTGTACCCGCTCCCCCACCCAGCCCCGCACCGGCGAATAGATGGCGACCCGGCAGAACTGTGCCTCACGCACATCGCGCTCGGCGTCCCCGTTGAAATAGCTGTTCATCAGGCAACCCTCCCCGTAATCGTCACTCCCTGGTTGTGCAGCTCAGTCAACAGTTGCTGCAGCTCGGCCTGCACCGCCTCATCGGTCACCTCGCGATCACGCACATAGACACGGGCCTCCACCTGCATCTCGCAGGCTCGCAAAGAGACCTGGCGGCCCACAGGGGCAGACTTCGGTACCGGATTGCGCTGCAGGATGGTGGCCTTGACCTCGGCCGGGCGTGGGGCGAACTGACGACCGGCGTCATCGGCCAGTTCCAACACCGCCTCGCGGATCTGCTGGGCGGTGAACCCGCGCAGTTGAACACCCCAGGCCATGGCCACGCCGCGAGCATTGGCATCCAACTGGCTGGCACTGGCGGGCCAGCATCCGGCCATCAACGGCAGCAGCTCGTCGGCCAGGAACATCGACATGCCGGTGCTCACCTGCAAAGTGGCCTGATTCACGGGCAGGCTGGTCACGTTAGAGGGGAGTGTTGTCGTCATAATCGACCCCCGCGGCTCGCAGGGCCTGGGCCTGCTGTTGGGCTTGCGCCAGATTGGACAGGCGGCGCTGGTGGCCGCCAGATGGATTACCGCGCTTGGCCTGCAGCTGGTCCCACTTCTGGCGCAGCTTCTGCGGCGACAGCACGTTGGCACACCAGAACGCATCCCGGCTCACCCAGTCATACAGCTCGCAGATATCGCGGTGGCTGCGCTGGTCCAGCTCGCGCATCAGCCGGATCACGTTAGCCCACTGCGCCCAGTTCGGCTCAATGGCGGTCGGGGTGATCAACTGCACCCGCCGGAACATCCACTGCGCGGTCATCAGGTCATCACCGGTTCCCCACGCCTTGCCGCTCGGGGTTTGGATGGCAGCCTCGGGAATCACCCGGGCCTTGGGTTCGGGATCGGCAACCCCCTCGATGGCAGTTCCCTCCCCCTGTTGGTCGAAAGTCGCGTCAGCGAGTTGCGACGAAGAGTCTTTAAGATCTTTGTTTGTTTTATTGTTTATCTTGTTTAGATCTTCGGCGTGATACTCCGCGCCTAACTCCGCGCCATCAGATTGCGATACCCCCTCCGTCCCCTGCTTTGATGCGGGTTGCAACTCCGCGCGAAACTCCGCGCCAATGTGTTCTGAAACTCCGCGCTGGTAAGGGTCGTAATTGAGCAGGGTGACCAGGGTATAACCACGGGTACCCTGCTTGCTGGAGCGGCTGATCATCCCCTCCTGCTCGAAAGCATCCAGGGATCGGCGGGCACTGTCTTCGGAGATGCCACAGGCCTCCCCAAGGGAACGGGCAGAGCCTACGACCTGGCCACGCTGGATCAACAGGCGATTGCCGTTGAAGCTCACCTCGCAGCGCTCGTGCGCCGCCTCCAGCAGCAGGTGCAGCCACAGCGCCTTGCGCACCGGATCGCGGTAAAACGGCACCTCCTTCAGGCTCTTGTACAGCAGGACAAACCCACTGCGACGGTTGTCGGCCACATTGCATCCTCGCGAAACAGGGGCGGCCACCGGGGCCGCCAGTCTGACTACCTCACCCATGGCTCACCTTCTTCACTCGCGTCGGTTTGGCCGCCTTCTTGGCGTCCTTCTCCTGCTGGCGCAGCTTGCGTTGCAGCAACTTGGCCATCTTCTTTCCCTCCGCCAGACACTTGGCAAAGGCCTGCCCCTTGGCAAAGCACGGCGTGGTGCGAAAATGCCGCAGGGCCGCCTGGGTTGCGGTGTGCACCACATCCGGGGTGTATCCCCCCGCCGTCAGGAGCTGCGCCACGTTGCGCTCGATAAACAGCTCAGGATGCATGAGCCACCTCCTGCAGGTGTTGCTGCAAACAGGCCAGGTGGCGTTGCACCTGCTCGGCCGTGGCCGGGATGCGCAACCCGCTGTAGACCAGAAAGGCCCCCCGGGTGCCCACCACCAGCTTCGGCAACATGGGCGGGATGCACGAGCGGCGACTGCCTTGCGCCCTCGGCGATTGTTGGGTACGCTTCTCCACGTTCTTTTCTCCGCGAAAATGGACCTCGGGTCGGGCTGTTACCGCAGCGCCGGCCCACTTTTTTTGTGCTTCCTTCATCACTTCTCTCCTTGTGCATGTGGCCCCGGGAACGGGCGCACCTGACTGGCTACCGACTCTTCCAGGCTCAGCAGCTCCTTGATGGCCCGGTGCACTGCCGCCGTGATAGCCTTCCGCTCAATGGGGTCAATCACCCCGTCTTGCCTTGCCTCACGCAACTCACCAAACACTGCCGCAACCACCTCACCCACCAGCATCACCTGGTCGGCCAGCTCCTCTTCGGTCACCGTGCTATCCGGCAGGGCCACCAACGTATGGCCGCGGGACAGCGCCCAGGCCTGCAGGATGGCGTTGTCACCGGTCAGCTCGGTCACCGCCATCGCCTCGGACAGGGTCAGGTGGTGGTCTTCGCAAGCAGGATTGAACTTGTTGTTCAGGGTGGTCGGGCGCTTGGAGCCCATCAGGCGGGCCAGATCGGTGATGTTGTACCGGCGGCTCAGCTGATAAGCGGCGTCAATAGGGTCAGATGCGTGGGAGTAATCCCGCTTGACTCTCGTGGTTGTTTTTTTGGCTTCTGTCATGATGGTTTCCGTAGAGCAGGCCGAGCGGCAATCACTGGCGATGCTCTGGGTAGATGATTTCCATAACGCTGATTTCTTGAGAGAAAAAATCAGCAATCCGTTGGGCTCGCTCTAACGATGCCTTTTGAAGGCCCCGCTCAATGCGGCTCAGGTTTCCAACGTCAATCCCTACCGCCTGACTCAGCTGATTGATCGTTACCTTCTGCTGCTCTCGCAGCTTTCGAAGAGGTGTAAGCATGAACGCCCCCTTATATGCGCTACACGCATATTCAAGCACAGAAACATATGCGTGTCACGCTTTGCGCACACCGCATATAAATTGCCATCATGGACAAATGAAAGTTGGAGCAAAGATCAGAGCGCTGCGTAAAGCGCGCAAAATGACGATCAACGAACTGGCCACTCAGGTGGACAGTGATGTTGGCAATATTTCTCGATTGGAACGTGACCTGCAGGGCTTCAGTCCACAGTTACTATCCAAGATCGCGGACGCACTGAGCGTGCCTGTTTCAGAGCTTTTTTCTGATGACTCGCCCGCTTCTCCCCACCAAAACATGGAAATGGCCCAGCCTGACATCCACCGGATACCGGTGATCAGCTATGTGCAGGCAGGGGTATGGACAGCTCCCAACGAGATCCGCGAGTGCGACGGCAACATGGCCTATATCACCACCGATCTCGATCTTGGTGACCGTGCCTTTGCCATCGTGATCCGGGGTAACTCCATGGAGCCGGAATTCACCGAGGGGGATCTGGTACTGATCGACCCGGACGAACCGCTTCACCCTGGTGACTTCGTGGTTGCCAAGAACGGCGAAGAAGAAGCCACCTTCAAGAAGTACCGCCCCCGGGGTTACGGCGAAGATGGCCAGGAGATTTTCGAGCTGGCACCTCTCAATGACGACTACCCCACCATGCGCTCCGATCGCCAGCATATCCAGATCATCGGCACCATGGTGGAACACCGCAGGCGCAGAAAACGGCGGTAGTGAGGCAAAAAATTATGAGCAAAGGTAAATTAGCACTTGGGGTCGCAGCAGGGCTCTTTGCCGCATACATGTTCGCAGCACCCTATATAACCGTTTATCAAATTAAATCTGCCGCAGAGAATAATGACGCGACCACACTGTCTGAATATATTGATTTTCCTAGCCTCCGCCAGAGCTACAAAGGCCAGATAACTGCCATGCTGGAAAAAGATATGGCCGAAAATGAAGAAATGAAAAATAACCCATTTGCAAAAGCAGGTGCAGCGCTTGGCGGTAGGATGGTGGAACAGATGGTCGATGCCTACGTGACACCGGCTCGGATAGTTGAATTGATATCCAGCGAAAAACCTGCTCTGGAGCCTAGGCAGAGTTCAATTCAAAGCTCGGGTAACGCTACCTCTTCAAACCGAAAGGCATTCGCTGATGCATCACTGTCCTACGAGTCCCTTGATAAATTTGTGATCAATGTCGAATACGACGGTGTCAATATAGAGGACTGGATCCTTCGCAGGCAGGGGTTGTTTGGCTGGAAGATCACCAACATCGTATTTCTACCCGCATATGCCGGGGTAGAGTAAGGAGTTATGGCATGACAATTGTTTCCATTCCTGAATGGAACACCGTGGGCCTATTACCCCCCATTAATCAGGCTAACCCAATCAGTCCCGAGCGCTCTCCTTATAACGTTGCGCTACTGGACGTCATCATGCGTTTTGCCACATCGCCCGAGCGCCGCCAGGTGCTGCTGGGCTTTCTGGACTATCGCGCAGCCTTGCATGGCATGGGACTGGTCAACGGTTTTCAGTGGCTGGATGGCAGCTTCACAGAACAGGTGGAAACCCTGGAGCGCCGTCCACCAAGAGACATCGACGTGGTGACCTTCTTGCATACCCCTGATGACTTTGCCCCGTCTGATGCACAACTTGAGATACTGGATCACGATACCGCGAAGGCCAGCTTTCTGGTGGATAGTTATATCGTCGAACTCAATTTCTTGCCGCTCGAAGCCATCGTCCAGCAAAGCGCATACTGGTACAGCATGTGGTCACACCGTCGCAATCAGGCTTGGAAAGGGTATTTGCAAATCGACCTGAACCCCGCCTACGATGCGGATGCTCGTGCCAGACTAAACCAACTCAATACTCCGGAGGTGCAGCCATGAACAACGAAGATCGCCAGCACCTGCTGGCTGAGCGCACTTTCCTGCAACGGATGCTGGCTGACACGCCGACCACGGCACGCCTGACCCGAATGAGTCAAGAAGCCCGCTTGCACACAGTCGAGGCACAGCTCGCGGCACTGCCCGCAGATGAACGAGTGCTTGCCCGCGCCAAACTGACGTTTGACGGCGTCCCCGTGATCCGCAGCCATGGTATCTTCGCCGACTTTGGCATGAAGGCCGTGAGCAGCTTTACCGATGCGGTAGCATCCATAGCCGCCTCGCTCACCACCCCCTTGGCAGCCATGGGCCGCATACCCAACCGGGATCAGAACCAGTTGCTGATCACTAGTACCGCCGTGGGTTCATTCGGGTTTGAACTGGAAGAGCATAGCGCAGAGCAACTGGTGCTAGGGCTAGAGAATGCGAGTCCAGTAGCCATCGCGCTGGAGCGTACACAGGCATTGCTGCAAAGCACCTTGGGCGATGACGATGCTCTTGCAGATATTGCCTCGGAGACCGATCCGCGTGCGTTGGATAAGGTGCGTAACTTCTTGAGAGTGCTGGCAGACAATGGTGCTGTCTGTGCATTGCAATATGGTGGTCAGGGTGTCCGCTTTACCGATGTGGGGCAGGTCAGCCGTAGTCTGGCGCGACTGGAAGCAGACAACCTGCACGAAAGCGTGGAACAGTTACAGGGCGAATTCGTCGGCGTGTTGCCAAACAGCCGCAGCTTTGAATTCAGACTCGTCGGCGATGGGCAGATTGTCCGTGGCAAAGTCTCCCCACGGGTGCAAGACGTGGACGCCATCAATAGCCATTTGCACCAAGCCGTGCAGATCGACGTCACCAAAACGCAAGTTGGTAACGGTCGTCCGCGTTATTTTCTGGCTCAGATGCCGCACTGGGCTCAATCATGATGGTGCTTTGCAGTTAGCCAATGATCAGCTAAGCCCACCAGCAAGGTGGGCTTTTTTACATTCGCAAATATGCGCTTGACGCATTTGCGTATAGCGCATATCTTTATCCCAGTTACACCAGTAAACGGGATGAACCATGTCGAACCAACAACGCAAAATCGTCTACATCGCAGGGCCAATGTCTGGCCTGCCGGAATACAACCGCCCTGCCTTCAACGACGAAGCTCTCAATCAACAGCAAAAAGGCCACGTCGTACTCAACCCGGCAATCCTGCCGGACGGCCTCACCCAGCAGCAATACATGGGCATCTGCATCGAAATGGTCAAGATCGCCGACGAGGTGATCATGCTGCCCGGCTGGCGCGATAGCCAGGGCGCCACTGCCGAGTTCCACCTCGCCATGAAGTGCGGCAAGGTCATCCGCCAAGCCGAAGACGGCTTTGCCTGGTACCCCACCAGCCCGGAGACCGCAGCATGAGCCACACCACCTTGCATCTCGAGAAACGTGTTTTGGACCCATGTTGTGGCAGCCGAATGATGTGGTTTGATCGTCAGCACCCTGACGTGGTTTTTGGCGATCTGCGCCGCGAGGTGATTTCCGTCACGGACCGTTCCCACGGCAACCAGAACGGTACGAGAACGCTTCGCATAGAACCTGATGTGCAAATGGACTTTCGGGCGCTGCCTTACCCAGATGGCGCATTCAAACTGATTGCATTCGACCCACCACATCTGGAACGAGCAGGACCGAATAGCTGGCTCGCAGCCAAATACGGCAAGCTCGGTCCTGACTGGCGTGATGACCTGCGTCGTGGCTTCTCTGAATGCTTCCGCGTCCTGGCTCCTGACGGAGTGCTTGTCTTTAAGTGGAATGAGACTCAGGTGAAAGTTGGGGAGGTATTGGCGCTCACTGACGTCAAGCCCTTGTTCGGTCACCCAAGTGGCCGCCATGGGCTCACACACTGGCTCGTGTTCATGAAACCCACAGAGCGGGAGGTAGCATGAACCACTACGCCCAAGCGCTGGCCGAACTGCAGGCCCAGCCTGACCACGAGCTCAAGCAGATTGGCGACCAATGGCAGACCCCCAAGGCGCTGGCCTGGGGCCTGTTCCACCAGTTCGCCCCCACCCTGGGGCCGGTGGTGCTCGACATGTTCGCCGACGACTGCAACCACCTGGTGCCCAACTACTACGACGCCGAAGACAACGCCCTCACTCAGGATCTGGCCGCCGACCTGCGCCGGCTGGGGGGCGCAGCCTACGCCAACCCGCCCTACTCGCGCCCCTGCACGGATAGCGAGGGGAACCCCATCACCGGGATGGAGGCCATCCTCAACTACTGCCGCGAGCAACGGGCGCTGGGCGCCAAGATCATGTTGCTCATCAAGGCCGCCACCAGCGAAACCTGGTGGCCAGAAGATGCCGACTTCATCCAGTTCATCAGCGGCCGTATCGGCTTTGAGGTGCCGAGCTGGTACGTGCCCCGCGACCCCAAAAAGGACAAACCCAGCTCTAGCGGCTTTGCCTCAGCCGTGGTGATCTTCGACGCCGGTTGGCAGGGCGAGCGCCGCCCCGAGGCACGCCTGCGCCGTGACGACCTCATCACCACCGGCAGCATCATCCTCGACATGATCCACCGCCAAGCGGTAGAGCTCACCCTGGCCGCCGATCACGTTATCCGAAGCGCTGCCCCCAGGCTGGCCCCCGTGGTCACCCAGGAGCAACCCGCCGAAACAGAACCGGCCGCTGGGGAGCCACCAGCAGCCGACGATAACGAGGCCAGCGCCGCTGCGGCTGCCGAACTGGGCTATGCCGATGCCAGCAGCATCATGGCCAAGCAGATTGAGTGCGTTGATCTCGGCGAAGAGCAACAGGATACGGTCAGGGGTTATGTGCAAGGCTGGCTGGACGAACCTTATCCACTCTCCGAGATCTTCTATCGGCTCGATCTGGCCGTCGCCAACCTGCTGGCCGGCAAGCCTATCCATCAGGGCTTTGTCGCAGAAGAGAGTCGTTCCCCCGCCCTGCCCCACTGGCAACGCCACCCAGCAGTGAAGGGGGTTATCTACCAGATCGACGATGCGAACATCCTGACCCCGGCCAGGACCGCCGAGCTGGCCGCCTGGATCATCGACAACCTGACGGCCCCAGGCGATCTTCTGGAACTGGCTACCGCCAAGGCCGCCGAGCTGTTGGCGCAGAGTGCCGAAGCCACCAGCCCAGAGCCAAGCCATGCAGAGCGGCAGCTCGAGCTGCTGGATGCCCACCACCCAACCGAGGAAGCCAGCACCAAGCTGCTCGAGGAATGGGCCTTCGACTACCAGAACAACGAGCTCAATTTGGGCGGCGCCGAGTGGTCGTGCTTTGTCGCCGTGCTGACCGTGCTCTACGGCGCCAAGGAGCACTACACCGCCCGGGAGGTAGCGATCGCCATCTCGGTCAGCGACGAGCAGCTCATGGACGAATACACCACTTTGGACGAGGAAACCAAGGTGCTGCTGCGTAAGGCTGTCTCCACTCTGAAGCAGGTTGAGGGATACAACTTCACAGAAGCCTTCACCATGCTCGACCTGCACCGCCAGGAGGCCGTCATCGCCTTACTGAACGCCCTGCATAACGAGCCGACCCTCAGCCCCGTCACGCAAAAGAGCGTGATGATCAACGCCATTACCCGAGTGAATGAGGTGATGGCATGAGCATCGTCCAAGACGTGGCCGAATGGATTCACGCCAGGGAAGAGGGCGCCCTGTGTGGAGAGGTGGCGACGGCCTTCTCTATCACCGCGATCAAGGCCAGCGTACTGATCAGCCAGATCCAGCGTGAGCCACGCTTCACCACCCGGGTAGAGCATGGCCGCATTACCGACGACAACGGCAAGGGACGGCATGCTCGCCGTCTCTATGTTGACCAGGTTCAGCCACCGCGGTGGCACAAGACCCCGGTGATCGGCACCAACGATAAAGAGCAAACCGTCAGGTTCGCCAGCATCACCGATGCCGAGCGTGTTGGCGGTTTTATTCGAGTCGGCATCACCCGCTGCCTGAATAACTCCCAGGCGACCCACGGCGGCTATCGCTGGGCGGTCGCATCAAGCGAACAGAATGGTTAGAGGAAAACACGACATGAACGAAAGAATTCTCACCTGTGTGTATTGTGGCCACGAATATCCGCAGGATACCCCGGCACATGGCAGCCAAGTCCTGACCGATCACATCAAAGTGTGCAAGGCGCATCCGCTGCGAAAGGCCGAGGCTGACATTGCCTTGCTGCGCTCGGCGCTGGCTGGCTTGATCGGTGTTAACACCGAGGCCGAGTTGCGCCAGATGGAGGGGGTTATGCGATCCCTTCCTGCTCCTGATGCGGACAAGGCGGTATCAATCAACGCAATCCATGCCCTGCTTGCAACCATCACGAACAGCTGACCGTCCAGAGGAAATCACGACATGAACGATAAAGCCGAGCGGTATCAGGGCGACACCGTGGTATTCGATACCGAAACCCTGGCCATGGACAAGAAGGCGGTGGTGCTCACTCTCTCTGCCGTCCGCTTCAACAAGCACGATGCCGAGGTGGGGATCACCATCGACAATGGCCGCCTCTCCACCGAGGGCGAGAACGTCCTGCACCTCAAGCTGAATGTGACCGAGCAGTTGCTGGCGGGTCGCACCGTTGACCCGGGGACGGTGGCTTGGTGGAACAAGCAGGGTAAAGAGGCCCGTGACGGTATCATCAACGGCAGCAATACCCCGGTGCGGGAGGCGCTGATCCTGCTCTCCGATTTCATGAAGGGAGCACAGCCCTTTGCCCGCGGCACCGACTTTGATCCGCCGATTCTGGTCTCCCTGTTCGAGGACTTCAGCCTGCCGGTTCCATGGAAATACAACCAGGTGCGGGATGTACGGACCTACATCGATGCGCTATCTGGTGGCAGCAAGGGGTATCTGGATGAGTGGCAAAAGCCAGACTGGTTCGTCCCCCATCACTCACTTCATGACTGTATCCGGGATGCCGAACAGATGCAGCTGGCAGAAGGACAAGTGTCGCGGGGTAATGAATGAAAGGCATCAACAAAGTCATCCTGATCGGCAACCTGGGCCAGGATCCGGAAGTGCGCTACATACCCGGCGGGAAAGCTGTCACCAGCATCACCCTGGCTACCTCAGAAACATGGCGTGACAAGCAGACCGGCGAGGCCAAGGAGCGCACCGAGTGGCATCGTGTCGTGTTCATGGGAATGCTGGCTGAGGTGGCAGGGAAGCACCTGAAGAAGGGCTCCCAGGTCTACGTGGAGGGAAAACTGCGGACTCGCAAATGGCAGGATCAGAGCGGACAGGAACGCTACACCACCGAGGTGCTGGTCGACAGCTTCACCGGTGTGATGCAGATGTTGGGAGGGAATGGAGGAGGGAAACAGCAGGGAGCAAGCGGTCAGCCAAGGCCAACCCAACAACCGGCGCAGTCGCCGGCCTACACCGAACCACCCATCGATTATGACGACGATCTGCCGTTCTAGGCCAACGAAAGACAGTGGCCCCATGGGGCCGCTCTTCTCGCAGTGAGGCGTAAAGGAGACATGAATATGCATCAGAAAGTGGTTGTGATGGAACGCCCCAGTTGGGTTCTGCCTCGAGTTTTGGGGGAGATGTTCGGGTACACTGAGAAGGCCATCAGCGAGAAGCGGAAGAAGGGCCAGCTTATAGAGGGGGTCCACTACAAGTTGGCCCCGGATGGGAAGTATGTCTATCACTGGCGGAGATATGAGGATTGGCTGACCGGAACCAAGAACTGATCGACATCGTTGCGGTAACACCAGGTGTCGAACTACACGGCAAGAGCCTTCGCATCGACTTCCGCTTCCACGGCAAGCGATGCCGGGAAACGCTCAACATGCCGGCCACCAAAGCCAACATCAAGCATGCCTCCCGAAAACGGGAGGCCATCCTGCACGAGATTGCCATCGGGGTGTTCGACTACGCCAAGCACTTCCCAGACAGCAAGAATGCCCACCGGTTCGCTGGCACGACTGCAAGCCGTGACATTTCGCTAGGTGACCTAGTGGAGCACTACCTGAAGATCAAGGATGTGGACATCGGCGATAACGCCCGTGGTCGCTATCGCTCCATTCTGGGGATGATGGCCGCCGACCTGGACCACACCCGGATCGTCAGCACCTTCCGGACCGAAGACCTGCAACAATGGCGCCGGTACCTGATGACCGAGCCGCGGAACAGAACCAGCAAGCCCTTGGCTCCGAGATCGGTCAACTACTACATGATGGTCGCCGCTGGGCTGTTCAACTTCGCCAAGCAGAACGGCTACACCCACCAGGACCTTTCTTCAGTGCTGACCAAGGTGGAAGTGATCCGGGATAAACCAGACCCTTTTGATCAAGATGAGTTCCGGCGCCTGCAGGAAGCAGCTCGGCACGATATGGATGCGATGTGGATCCAGCTCGCATGCTGGACAGGCATGCGTACTGGGGAGCTCTGCTCCCTAGCATGGGAGGATGTTGACCTGGAGCGCGGGGAGCTCCAAATCCGCCGCAACATCACCCAGGCCCGCAACTTCAAGGTACCGAAGACCGGACATGAGCGAACCATTGTACTCCTGCCCCCTGCAATCGAGGCGCTGAAGCGCATGCGGCCAATGACAGCCATGCGCCAGTCCCATTACATCAAGAAGACGTTGAGGGACCGCCGGCAGGTCGACGAGAAGGTCACGTTTGTATTTAGTCCAGACGTCACCAGCAAGACGCCCGGGCTCAGTATCTGCTACACAGCCTTCACCTTGGGCGACAAATGGGACAGGTTGATAAAGAGGGCTGGCATTCGCCGCCGAACCCAATACCATATGCGCCATACATTTGCTTGCTGGATGCTAACCGCGGGCGCCAACCCTGAATGGGTTGCGTCATACCTGGGGCACGAGGACAGCACCATGGTGCGAACAGTCTATGGCAAATGGATCCCCGAGCAAGACCGCGACGAAGCGGACAGGGTTTGGGGCAGGCTTGGGGCCAGCTTTTCTGATTTGGCCCCAATACAGCCCCAAGATTTCACAGCAACACAATAACAACCTGTAAATTAAAGAGAATTAGCCAATGGCTCAATTTATTTACACCATGAACCGGGTCGGCAAGGTAGTGCCGCCCAAGCGTCATATTCTCAAGAACATCTCCTTGAGCTTCTTCCCGGGCGCCAAGATCGGCGTACTGGGTCTCAACGGTGCCGGTAAATCCACCCTGCTGCGCATCATGGCGGGCATCGATACCGAGATCGAAGGGGAAGCCCGCCCGCAACCCGGCATCAAGATCGGCTACCTGCCGCAGGAGCCGAAACTGGATCCGGAGCAGACCGTGCGCGAAGCGGTCGAAGAGGCGGTTGGCGACGTGAAGCGCGCCATGGCCCGTCTCGACGAGGTCTATGCCGCTTACGCCGATCCGGATGCGGATTTTGACAAGCTGGCCCGCGAACAGGGCGAGCTGGAAGCGATCATCCAGGCTCAGGGTGGTCACAACATGGAAAACCAGCTGGAGCGTGCGGCCGATGCCCTGCGCCTGCCGGCCTGGGATGCCAAGATCAAGCACCTCTCCGGTGGTGAGCGCCGCCGTGTGGCACTCTGCCGTCTGCTGCTGGAAAAGCCGGACATGCTGCTGCTGGACGAACCGACCAACCACCTGGATGCGGAATCCGTGGCCTGGCTGGAGCGCTTCCTGCACGACTACGAAGGCACTGTAGTGGCCATCACCCACGACCGTTACTTCCTCGACAACGTGGCAGGCTGGATCCTGGAGCTGGACCGCGGCGAAGGTATCCCGTGGGAAGGCAACTACTCCTCCTGGCTGGAGCAGAAGGACGCACGTCTGGCGCAGGAAGCAAGTTCCGAAGCGGCCCGTCGCAAGTCCATCGAGAAAGAGCTGGAGTGGGTTCGTCAAAACCCGAAAGGGCGTCAGGCCAAGTCCAAGGCCCGTATGGCTCGCTTCGAAGAGCTCAACACCAACGACTACCAGAAGCGCAACGAGACCAACGAGCTGTTCATTCCGCCCGGACCCCGCCTCGGCGACAAGGTGGTGGAAGTGGCCAACCTGCGCAAATCCTATGGTGATCGGGTGCTGATCGACGATCTGTCGTTTGCCATTCCGAAGGGTGCCATCGTCGGCATCATCGGCCCGAACGGTGCCGGTAAGTCGACCCTGTTCCGCATGATGTCGGGTCAGGAGCAGCCGGATTCCGGCGCCATTACCCTGGGTGAAACCGTGGTGCTGGCCTCTGTCGATCAGTTCCGCGACAGCATGGATGACAAGAAGACGGTATTCGAAGAGGTCGCTGACGGTCAGGATATCCTGCGCATCGGCAACTACGAGTTCCCGAGCCGCGCCTATATCGGCCGCTTCAACTTCAAGGGTTCCGACCAGCAGAAGCGGGTTGGCGAGCTCTCCGGTGGTGAACGTGGTCGTCTGCATCTGGCCAAGCTGCTGCAGACCGGCGGCAACGTGCTGCTGCTGGATGAACCGACCAACGATCTGGATATCGAAACCCTGCGCGCCCTCGAGAACGCCCTGCTGGAGTTCCCGGGTTGTGCCATGGTCATCTCCCACGACCGCTGGTTCCTCGACCGTATCGCCACTCACATCCTCGACTATCAGGATGAGGGCAAGATCGAGTTCTTCGAAGGTAACTTTACCGAATACGAAGAGTGGAAGAAGAAGACCTACGGCGCCGAGGCCATCCAGCCCCATCGCGCCAAGTACAAGCGTATCGCCAAGTAAGGCTGACTGCGTGTTGAGGGGAGCTTCGGCTCCCCTTTCTCTTGCCTTTTGACTTACAATCCTAGACGGATGCCTTTGCATGGATGTAGCACGATGACGACCCCCATAGAGAAAAAACTCACCATCCAGATCCGGGTTGAACCGGGTTGCCTCGGGCCGGATGGCAAGGAGCACATAGAGACCTTCTGTGCCGCTGCCGCCAAGATTTTTGCCGCCGTGGAGCCCGAACTGGTGAGCTGGGTGCTGATCCCCCGCTACGACAAGCAACTACCGGAGCAGGAGTTCTTTATCGAGGGGCGCAAGCTGACCGAAGAGCAGGCAAGCCTGTTTCTGCGCCGCTTCGGCCGTGAACTGGGTGAAGTGCAAGACCGGCTCGACTCGGTACTGGCCCAGCTGGTCGAGCGCTACTTCAAAACCCTGTAAGCCCCCAATTTTCGATAAAAGGTTCTCTGCTGAGAACCTTTTTTCATGCTCAAAAAGCAAACGTTTGAATTTTTACTCTATTCATTGATCTGCTTCGCAGATCCGGGGTTTGTAAACGGCGCCGCCTGTGTAAAAATGTGCGCGCTGTCACGGTATCAGGACGAGTCTGGTTACTTAACCGCCAGAAACAGGGCAATTTACCCCGCATGGATGGGATAGCCCGTTCCCCTGCTGCTTATTTCACGTCACCTATTGGAATCCAACATGAATCAACAACACCAAGCTGCCAATCAGGCCGCCGGGCAAGGATTGCTTGAGCGCCTGTTTGCCCTGCAAGGCCATGGCACTACCGCCCGCACCGAAGTGATTGCCGGTATCACCACCTTCCTGACCATGGTCTACATCGTGTTCGTCAACCCGCAGATCCTCTCTGCGGCGGGCATGGACACCCAGGCCGTGTTCGTCACCACCTGCCTCATCGCCGGTATCGGCAGCATCCTGATGGGCCTGTTGGCCAACCTGCCGATCGCCCTGGCCCCCGCCATGGGACTTAACGCCTTCTTCGCCTTCGTGGTCGTCGCCGGCATGGGTTACTCCTGGCAAGTGGGCATGGGCACCATCTTCTGGGGCGCCATGGGTCTGTTGATCCTCACCCTGCTGCGGGTGCGTTATTGGCTGATCGGCAACATTCCGCTCACCCTGCGGGTCGGCATCACCGCCGGTATCGGTCTGCTGATCGCCCTGCTCGGCCTGCACAACGCCGGGATCGTCGTGGCCAGCCCCGCGACTATGGTGACCGTAGGCAATCTCACCTCCCTGCCCTGCCTGCTGGGTCTGCTCGGTTTCTTCCTGATCTGCATCTTCTCCGCTCGCGGCGTCCACTCCGCCGTGCTGATCGCCATCGTGGTCACCACGGGTCTGGGCTGGCTGTTTGGCGATGTCACCTTCAAGGGCTTTGTCTCCATGCCCCCCAGCATCGAGCCGGTGTTCGGCCAGCTGGATCTGATGGGATCGCTCGATATCAGCCTCGCCGGGATCATCTTCTCCTTTATGCTGGTCAACCTGTTCGACTCCTCCGGCACCCTGATCGGCGTCACCAACCGCGCCAAGCTGGCCGATGACAAGGGCCACTTCCCGCGCATGAAACAGGCGCTGATGGTGGATAGCGTCAGCTCCGTCGGCGGAGCTTTCATGGGCACCTCCTCGGTTACCGCCTTTATCGAGAGCAGCTCCGGCGTCGCCGTCGGCGGCCGTACCGGTCTGACCGCCATCGTGGTCGGCCTGCTGTTCCTGCTGGCGATCTTCTTCTCTCCGGTCGCCGCCATGGTGCCGGCCTATGCCGCCGCTGGCGCCCTTATCTATGTGGGCGTGCTGATGTGCTCCGAGCTGACCCGGGTGAAGTGGGAAGATCTGACCGAAGCGGTACCGGCCTTTATGACCGCAGTGATGATGCCGTTCAGCTTCTCCATCACCGAGGGGATCGCCGTGGGCTTTATCTCCTACTGCGTGATGAAGGCAGGTACCGGCCGCTGGCGCGAAATCAACCCCTGCGTGCTGGTGGTGGCCCTGCTGTTCGTGCTCAAGTTCGTCTGGGTCGACAGCCACTAAGCGGCACTCTGTCCCAATAAAAATGCCAGTCAGCTGACTGGCATTTTTTTATCCAAAGTTTTTCGGCCTGTGCGCTGGCCATAAAAAAATCCGAAACCTGTGGTTTCGGATTTTTGCTATTCAGTATGTGGCAGAGCGGAATTATCCCCTCGCCTGCCATATCGGCAGCACTTACTCGGCAGCCATGCGGGCTTCGATGTAAGCCAGTGCGCGGTCAATACGCGCCAGTACACGCTCTTTACCGACCAGCGCCATCACGGCGTCGATGGCAGGGGATATTTACCCAGAGCGGTGATGACGACCGGCAACGTCAGGCTTACTCGGCAGCCATGCGGGCTTCGATGTAAGCCAGTGCGCGGTCGATACGCGCCAGTACGCGCTCTTTGCCGACCAGTGCCATCACGGCGTCGATGGCAGGGGATTGGCCCAGACCGGTGACGGCCACACGCAGCGGCATACCAACCTTGCCCATGCCCTGACCCAGCTCGGCAGCGGTCGCTTCAATCAGCTCGTGCAGCGCTTCGGTGGTCCAGCTATCCAGTGCAGCCAACTTGGTCTTGGCCAGAGCCAGCGGCTCGGCAGCCACGCCGCGCAGATGCTTCTTGGCAGCCGCTTCGTCGATCGCCTCAAAATCTTCGAACAGATAGCGACTCTGGGCAGCCATCTCAACCAGGGTATTGCAGCGCTCGGCCAGCAAGGTGACCACGTCGGCCAGCGCCGGGCCATTGCTGGTGTCGATCTTCTGGTATTCCATGTGCCATGCCAGATGCTTGGCCACATAGGTCGGATCCAGGTTGCGCATGTAGTGGTTGTTCAGCCACAGCAGCTTGTCGGTGTTGAAGGCAGAGGCGGACTTGGAGATGGCATCCAGGCTGAACAGCTTGATCATCTCGTCCAGGGTGAAGATCTCCTGATCGCCGTGGGACCAGCCCAGACGTACCAGATAGTTCAGCAGCGCTTCCGGCAGGTAGCCGTCGTCGCGGTACTGCATCACAGAAACGGCACCGTGGCGCTTGGAGAGCTTGGCGCCGTCGTCACCCAGGATCATGGAGACGTGGGCAAACTCCGGTACCGGCGCGTTCAGCGCCTTGTAGATGTTGATCTGGCGCGGGGTGTTGTTGATGTGGTCTTCGCCACGCACCACGTGGGTGATCTCCATATCCCAGTCATCGACCACTACGCAGAAGTTGTAGGTCGGCGCGCCGTCGGTACGGCGGATGATCAGATCGTCTAGCTCGGTGTTGGCGAACTCGATGCGGCCACGGACGTGGTCATCGAACACCACGGAACCTTCGGTCGGGTTGCGGAAGCGGATCACGTGCGGCGCATCGGCAGGGTGATCGTGGGCGTGGTCGCGGCACTTGCCGTCATAACGGGGCTTCTCGCCGTTGGCCATCTGGCCTTCACGCAGCGCTTCCAGACGCTCTTTGGAGCAGTAGCACTTGTAGGCGCGGCCATCGGCCAGCATCTCGTCGATCAGACCGTTGTAGCGATCGAAGCGCTTGGTCTGGTAGTAGGGGCCCTCATCCCAGTTCAGCTCCAGCCATTCCATGCCCTCAATGATGGCGTCGATCGCCTCCTGAGTGGAACGTTCCAGGTCGGTATCCTCAATACGCAGCACGAACTCACCGCCCTGGTTCTTTGCAAACAACCAGGAATAGAGTGCGGTACGGGCACCGCCGACATGCAAAAAGCCGGTCGGGCTGGGAGCAAAACGGGTTTTGACTTTCATCTTTAAGCCTTGTGTAGAGGGCCTTGGGCCAATTCGTTAGAAAAAACCGTCGCATTTTAGCACCGACAATCACGGATGGGAAAACCATGACGCCATTGCGGGCTAAAGTAGGGGATTAAATCTGTCGCCATTTGCATCTGTAGCCCGATATTTGAAGAGGATCGCAAAACAGAAGCCCCGTTTCCGATTTGCTATGCACAATGCTGGAGAGCTGCCTCCTCCGGTCGATACCCAAATAACGCTCACCACACTTCTCACGAACAAGGAAGAGACGATGCAGTTCCGTTCTATCCAGAATCGCATTCTAGTGATGGCCGGGATCGCCATGACCGCAGCCCTGGTCATCCTGATCCTGCTCAACCAATACTCCGGCCAACAGACCCAACAACTCACCATCAGCTCCAGCCGTGAAGCGCTGCAGCAGGAGGCATGGCAGAAGGTCAGCGCCAATGCCCGCGCCGAGGCGGCCACCATCACCCAACTGCTGCAAAAAGGGCTCTCCTACACCCAGCAGATGGCCAGCACCCTCGCCCTGCAACAGCAAGGCAAACTGCCGCTGGATCGCCAGCAGGCCACCGACCTGCTCAAGGCACAACTGGCGTTGGAGCCCCAGCTTTATGGCGCCTTCGCCGGCTTCGAGCCCAACGGTTTCGACGGTCAGGATGCCAGCTTTGCCGGTCAGACCGCGCTCGGTAGCGACAGCAAGGGGCGCTTCGTGCCCTACTTCTATCGCGACAAGGATCAAATCGGTACCGATCTGCTGCTCTCCATCGAAAAAACCGACCCGGACGAATTCGGCAATCCCGCCAACGACTACTACGCCTGCCCGAAACGGGAAGGACGCTCTTGCCTCATCGATCCCTTCAAGGTGGATATCAACGGTCAGCAGGTGCTGGTCAGCACCATCACCACCCCCATCATGGTGAATGGTCAGTTCAAGGGGATCGCCGCGCTGGATCTGGCGGTGGACTCCATCAGCCGTCAGGCCAAGAGCCTCAACAGCAACATCTATGACGGCAAGGGCGAAACCCTGATCGTCAGCGCCGCCGGTGTCATCACCGGCACCAGCGGCGATGCCAGCCTGCTCGGTAGCAGCGCAAGTAAGGTGCTGGGCAACCAGTGGCAGCAGTACCTGAAACCGGAAGTGCAGCGTCAGGAGCTGGACGAGTCATTCCGCATTTCCGTCCCCATCATGGTGCCGGGAATGAGCCGCAACTGGGCCATCATCGTCACCCTGCCCTACAAGGTGGTACTGGCGGGGGCCGATCAGCTGGAGAGCCAGCTCAATGAGATGAACCGGGCCGCGGTGACCAAGCAATTGGTGGGCGCCGTTATCGTACTGGTACTGGCGCTGGCCACCATGCTGGTGATTGCCCGCAGCATCACCGGCCCCATCCGTCAGATGGTCAGCCTGGTGGATGACATCGCCGATGGTGAAGGGGATCTCACCAAACGTCTCGCAACCCGCTCGGTGGATGAGCTGGGGGATCTCGCCAAGGGGATCAACCGCTTTATCGACAAGCTGCAAGGGTTGCTCGGGGATGTGCTCAAGACTGCCAGCGAGGTGAACCGCTACGCCGGTGACACCGATCGCATTGCCGGTCAGACCGACAACAATCTGCAGCATCATCAGGCGGAGATGGAGCAGATGCTGACCGCGGTACAGGAGATGTCCTACGTCAGTCAGGAGGTCGCCACCCACGCCAACAATACAGCCGACTCGGCCAAACAGGCGCAAAGCGCGGCGGATCAGGGCAAGGAGCGCTTCCAGCAGGTGATCCAGTCGATGCACAAGGTCGCGGCAGAAGCCGGTAAAGGGGCCGATGTGGTGGAAGGGCTGGCTCACGACAGCGCCCAGATCACCAGCATCCTCACCGTCATTCAGGGTATTGCAGATCAAACCAACCTGCTGGCCCTCAACGCCGCCATCGAGGCAGCCCGGGCTGGCGAACAGGGCCGCGGCTTTGCGGTAGTCGCCGACGAGGTGCGCAAACTGGCGGGCAATACCCAGCAAGCGGTGCAGAACACCCAGGAGCTGATCGAGAAGATCCGCCTCAGCTCCACCAATGCAGTCAACGCCATCACCCAGAGCCAGCAGCTGACCCATCAGGCGGTGGGCGAGGCGGATCTGGCGGAAGAGGCGCTCGGCAGCATCTACCAGGCCATCTCCACCATCAACGACATGACCTATCAGATCGCCTCCGCCGCCGAAGAGCAGAGCTCGGTCTCAGAAACCGTCTCCGGCAACCTGTCAAAAACCAACGCACTGGCCAACGACATTGCTCAGGATGCGACCGAAACGGCCAAAGCCAGTCAGGCATTGCGTCAGGCGGCCGACAAATTGCAGCAATTATTGGGTCAATTTCGTCTCAGCTGATAATTTTCCGCATCAGGACTCTCCCCCTCGGGGGCGAGTCCGTTTACCATAGGCGACGAATTTGCCTGATGGCAGGCAATGTAGTGAGAGGTAAATGCCGTGCCCACCCCGGACCGTCGCCCACGAGGCCATAACAGACGAGCCCAGCAGCGTCGCCAAGACGAATCACAAGGATCCCTGCTCCATCGCATCAATGCCGCGACCCTGTCCCTGCGCCAACGTTTTGGCCAAGGGATGAGCAACCTCGGCCAACGCCGCCAGGATGCCAAAGCAGGCAAATTCAAGCTGTCCAGCCCGCTGCCCCGCAAAAACACCATAGGTCTGCTGATCCTGATCCCGCTCTGGTTGCTGGTACTGGCCTGGGAGCCAGCACCATCCGCCCCCAAGGCAGCCCCTTCGGGCTCGCTGGAAGTGCCGCTGGCCGTACCTGCTCAAGCTCTAACTGTCGGTAATGGCGCGGCAGGCAGTGCGCCCGCGGCAGCCAAGCCGGTCGAAGAGAAGGTTAACGGCACCTGGCTGCAACACGATGTGCAGGCGGGTGAGACCCTCTACTCCATCTGGCGTAAATTCGAGTTGCCGGGTGCCGAGCTGAGCCGCCTGATCGCCATCGAGGGGCCGGATCGCCCCCTGACCCGCCTGCAATCGGGCCGCTCTATCTTCATCCTGGTGGACGACACCCGCCGCATCCAGCGGGTGGAGATCCGCTCCTACGGTCAGGCGGTTTACCGCTACGACCGGCAGGGCGAAGGGTTCGCCCTCAAGGAATAACAAAAACGGGAGGCGCTGGCTTCCCGTTTTTTTCAGTCAAATATTTTCAAATAAGCTACTGACTTCACAATATTTTTAGCTTGTTCAAAAAACGAAAGGGGTCAAATTGACAAGGATCGGCGCTAACGTACAATCGTTTGTGCTTTAGACAGGGATTGTTCTGCGTGCTACTGGGACAAAGAGACGTGGTCAGTCATGAGCCAACCCCTGCTTGCAAGGCAAATGCAGCCCAGCACGGGCTTAGTTTCATTTTGTTATTGATAGGATTTAGCACATGTCTGACATTCGCACCGGCCAGGTAAAATGGTTCAACGAAACCAAGGGTTTTGGCTTTATTGAACAATCCCAGGGTCCGGACGTATTCGTTCACTTCTCCTCCATCCAGAGCACCGGTTTCAAAACCCTGGCTGAAGGTCAAAAAGTCCAGTTCACTGTGACCCAGGGCAAAAAAGGCCCTCAGGCTGAGAACGTTACTCTGGTCTAAGCCCGCGCCAGTGAATCATGCAGGAGGAGCCAAGGCCCCTCCTCTTTTTTGCCCGCAATTCTCGCCTCCCACCACCTGTCACAACCGCTTGCCTCGTACAATCCGCACCATGAGCCCACATCCCCTTCCTGTTTGCAGGAGGTGGCAGAGACACGCTGAGTAAACGCCAGATACGACAAAGCATCGCAGCGCGATGTGAAGGGCAATTCAAAGGGATTATGAAAACTTCGAAGAGAGATTGGAGCGGGAAACGAGACTCGAACTCGCGACCCCAGCCTTGGCAAGCGCGGATCATGCTCTACCAACTGAATGTGGCTGCGATTGTATGGAGAAACTGAATTCGTGAGCTTGGGGGGAAAGATACTGAATTTGAAGAGAGATTGGAGCGGGAAACGAGACTCGAACTCGCGACCCCGACCTTGGCAAGGTCGTGCTCTACCAACTGAGCTATTCCCGC